>NZ_LBGU01000026.1:0-106533 GCF_000988325.1 Sphingobacterium sp. Ag1
TCGTTCAGTGCTTGCTCAGTGTAGACTGAATATAGACTGACTTATTACTGTCTAAACATTGATTAAGAAATATTAATAGGCACTACCTGATATGCAGATGTTTCAATTTTAATTAGATCTTGATGATCTTATCCCTTAACAGGTAGTTAGGGCAATCGTCTTTTTCATACATGAACCGAATTGGAGCATCGGAAAGACTTTGCTGAAATCAAGGACATAAAAAAAGCGCCAATGTTCAATTGGCGCTTTTGATATCTCAATGATAGCTGCAATCAACTATGCTTGACCTTGTGGCGTTCCAAAAGGAAATGCAACTGTAGGATCACCACCTTGTTGAGGTTGTTCAGCAACACCTAAGTCCATTTTAATTGGGCCATTTAATGCTTCGAAACGGTTCACGTTATCAACCAATGCACCTAACAAGCGTTTTGCATGCTCTGGAGTCAAAACGATTCTTGATTTCACTTTTGCTTTTGGCACTCCTGGCATCACACGGATAAAGTCAACCACAAATTCAGTATTAGAGTGAGTGATAATCGCAAGATTTGAGTAGGTTCCTTCTGCTACTTCTTCTGTCAACTCGATGCTCAATTCGTTTTGATTTTGGTTATTTTCCATAATAATTCTAATGATAAGTTAATATATTCTTAAATTCTACTTTGTAAATTTTCTAAAATCTTGTCCGTTCTCAATATTCAATAATGTTTCGTAAATCAACCGGATCACGTTATCCACATCTTCCTTGTGCACCATCTCCACTGTTGTGTGCATATAACGGAGTGGTAAAGAAATCAACGCAGACGGTACACCACCATTGCTATAAGCAAATGCATCCGTATCAGTTCCTGTAAAACGAGAAGAAGCCTGACGCTGGAAAGGAATATTATTCTTTTCAGCAACCTTAACCAACAGTTTATTCAGATTAATCTGAACCGCTGGAGCATAGGACAATACCGGACCTTTCCCTGAAAATAGATCGCCCTGTGTGATCTTATTGATCATCGGTGTTTGCGTATCATGTGTCACATCAGTTACGATGGCGACATTCGGTTTGATACGATCTGCAATCATTTCGGCACCACGTAAACCAATCTCTTCTTGCACCGAATTTACGATATATAATCCAAATGGCAATTTCTTTTTATTCTCTTTTAGCAAACGAGCAACCTCAGCAATCATAAAACCACCGGCACGATTGTCCATAGCCCGCCCAACATAATAACGGTCGTTAAGGATAGAGAATGTATCTTCGTATGTAATGACACAACCGACATGTATTCCCAAGGCTTCAACCTCTTCTTTGGTACTACAGCCGCAGTCCAAAAAGATATTTTTCAGTGAAGGATTTTCTTCTTTCTCTCCCGAACGCGTATGAATTGCCGGCCAGCCGAATACAGCTTTGACAATGCCCTTTTCCGTATGAATATTCACGCGCTTAGACGGCGCAATCTGGTGATCCGAACCACCGTTACGAATCACATAGATCAATCCATCTTTGGTAATGTAATTGACAAACCAAGAAATCTCATCCGCATGAGCCTCTATAACGACCTTATACTCCGCTTTTGGATTGATTACCCCTACAGCTGTACCGTAGTTGTCAACGAATGTATCATCAACATAAGGCTTCAAATAATCCAACCACAGGCGCTGACCTTCCCACTCAAATCCTGTAGGAGAAGCATTATTGATATATTTCTCAAAAAATGAAAGCGAATCTTTCGTCACAACCGCGTCGTGCTTCGGCTCTTTTTTCTTGTTTTTTTCTGCCATCTTTTCCTTTTCTATTTACTTTCGTCAAAATATGAAAATTTCAATGAAATGCAAAAGTAAAAATGTTTTTTGAAATATTGTTTGCGCAATTTATTTTAGGTCATACGCTCCTCTTTTAGTAAAAAGGATCCGCAAAAGACAATATTTTGTTCACGATGAATGAATTAGATCCGCAGCCCAATGATATTCTGCTTAAAAACAAATTGTAGGAATAAAAAAATGAGATTAAAGCTTATCTTTACTTCAAAGTAATTTAAAAAGCTATAAAATTTATGAATTCAATATTAAGTGCAATACATTGGAATATTGACCCCGAAATGTTCAACTTTGGCGCTTTTGCCCTTCGCTATTATGCCTTATGCTGGTTGTTAGCGTTTTTTGTTTCATACGTAATCATGTTACGTATATTCAAAAAGGAAGGCCGCACACAAGAACAGTTGGATCAGCTTTCAATTTATATTTTTCTGGGCACTTTGATCGGAGCACGATTAGGACACTGCCTATTTTACGATTTTGACTATTACAAAGATCATATACTTGAAATCTTTCTTCCATTCAAATGGGATAAAACAGGATTTCATATCACTGGTTTTGCAGGTTTGGCTTCTCACGGTGGCGCCATTGGAATTATCCTCGCACTCTATTTATTCTGCAGGAAAACAAAAACTGATTTTCTGTGGCTAGCGGACCGATTGGTCGTTGTAGTCCCTATTGCCGGTGCACTTATCCGTATCGGAAATTTCTTCAATTCCGAAATTATTGGTACACCTACAGATCTACCCTGGGCTATCGTGTTCGAACGTGTAGACAATGTACCGCGCCACCCAGGGCAGCTTTATGAAGCAATCGCCTATATTTTGATCTTCATTATCATTGGCTCCCTATTCAAATCAAATCCCAATCGCCAAAAAGGCCAATTATTTGGCATATTCATGGTCCTATTATTTGGTGCACGCATGGTCTTGGAACATTTTAAAATTGACCAAGAACCTTTCGAGCAAAGTATGGCTTTAAATATGGGCCAATTACTGAGTATACCTTTTATTCTGGTAGGCTTCTACTTTATCTTCCGGAAAACCAAAGCTTAAAACAGGAGACATTGTTTTTGTTTGCAAATACAAGATTTTACAGGCATCTTTTCTACAAAAGATGCCTTGTTTTTTTTCTATACCTGCAAAGATTACTATATTAGGCTTCAATAAACAATATATCTTTTTACAACAAGAAACTTAAGCCTAAAATGAGTCTAACACAAGCTGCATCTGTCGAAGCAAATGAGAAGATGCTTCAATACAATGGTCAATATGGAGAATTTGGCGGATCTTACATCCCACCAGTATTGGAAGAGCAATTGAATAAACTGGCTGCTTTTTTCGATAGTCATGTCCAAAAAGAAGAATTCCAGAAAGAGTTTATTGCGATCTTAAAACATTATGTCGGTCGCCCCTCACCTTTATATTACGCGAAGAATTTAAGCGAATACGTAGGTTCCAAAATCTATTTAAAGCGGGAAGATTTAAACCATACAGGTTCCCACAAGATAAACAACTGTATCGGTCAAATTCTTTTGGCTAAACAAATGGGCGCTACAGAAATCATTGCCGAAACTGGCGCCGGTCAACATGGCGTTGCAACAGCAACAGCAGCAGCATTGTTAAACATCCCCTGTAAAGTATTTATGGGCGAAATCGATGCTGCGCGGCAGGCCCTGAACGTCAAACGCATGGAATTGTTGGGCGCCGAAGTTGTAACGACCAACTTAGGTAGCCGTACGTTAAAGGATGCCGTAGACGCGGCCTTGATGTATTACGTCGAAAATCCCACATCCTATTATCTGCTGGGATCGCATGTTGGCCCACATCCTTACCCAAAAATGGTCGGTTATTTTCAAAGCGTTATCGGTAAAGAAGCACGCCAGCAGATTCTTGATCAGGAAGGGCGCCTTCCCGACAGCATCTTTGCCTGTGTAGGTGGCGGGTCAAATGCGATTGGCTTATTTTCGGGTTTTCTCGATGATCATGCCGTCGAAATTCATGGTGGTGAAGGTGGTGGCACCGGGACTTATCCAAAAACAGCAGCGACACTTTCTTTTGGTAAACCAACTGTATTCCAGGGGACATTTTCATACTGTCTGGTCGATGATGAAGGTAATCCGATCCCCTCAACCTCGGTATCTGCAGGCCTTGATTACCCAGGGATATCGCCCCAACATGCCCAGCTAAAAGATAGCAATCGTGCAAACTATCATCCCGTGACTGACACCGAGGCGATTGATGCCTACAAGTTGCTTTCCCGACTGGAAGGTATTATTCCGGCCATTGAATCGTCTCATGCTGTTGCCCTTGCGGTTAAATTGCTCAAAGACAAAAACCAAGTCGCTATTGTGAACCTTTCGGGACGTGGCGACAAGGATGTTGACCGCGAATTCTAAGCCGCAAAATCAAAATACATGCATAGCCTGAGCGCCAAGCCTACGTTGGGCGCTCGGGCTAAACATTTTATCCATTAGCTAACGATCGCCAAGATGAAACGACCTAGAAAACGTCGAATAGTTTTAAAAACAGTCATCAGCCTCCTCGTCTTACTTTGCCTGGGCCTGATAGGTTATAATCTTTATCCCGAACCAACGTTGGATCGGCATGCGAAAGTGGACAAACTGATTGTCTATAAATCTAAAAGGACGCTATTGGCCTATAGCAAGGGAAAGCTCCTCAAATCATACCGTATTTCACTAGGCGGTCAACCTGTGGGCGACAAAGAATTTGAAGGTGATTTAAAAACACCCGAGGGTCTTTATACGATCAACGATAAAAATCCATATAGCGACTATCACAAAAACCTAGGTGTCTCCTACCCGAATGAACAAGATATCGCCCATGCCAAAAGTTTAGGAAAAGATGCCGGTGGCGACATCAAGATCCACGGACTCCGAAACGGACTAGGCTTTATCGGTAAATTGCAACGCCACATGGACTGGACTTTCGGTTGTATGGCACTCACAAACTCGGAAATTGACGAGCTTTTTGACGCTGTTCCAATAGGCACAGCTATTGAAATAAAGCCTTAATGAAAATAAATCCTTGACTGAACTAAACCTCTAGCATCTTGAGGGATTAAGGGCTGGCCAGCCATCCCATTACGATCATCCGCTAGGGATGTAGTTGTTCCGCCTTTTTTCCCACAGTTTCAAAATACTACAAGATAAACCTTAAATATTACAACCTCGTGTCTAATAAATTACCGATTTTTGAGTTTACATGAGTAACTTGTATTTAAAATAATTCCGATGGGACTTCGCAATGTGAGAAACATAAATACGAATGATCACCTTGTAGCCTACAGGCAATTGAAGAATGAAATACACGTGCAGAACAGCAACAGGATAGTCCATATGGACTTTAAAAAAATAAGCGAAGCATTCATAAATTCTATTGGATGCAGACACAAATCAGTAATAATTTAGATATGAAACTTGCAATAAAGAATATGGTGTGCAATAGATGCATAATGGTTGTTGAAAATGAATTGGCGAAGCTCAATCTCCATGTGAAGCATATTTCTTTGGGCCAGGTTGAGATTGAAGAAGAGCTGACCAAAACGGAGAGTAAACAACTTGCTTCAAATTTTTCGGCACTTGGATTTGAACTGATTGACGATAAAAGAACCGTCATCATCGAACAGGTAAAACATGTGGTGTTGGATCTCATCCGTAATCAACATAACGACACCAGCCTTAATCTTTCCGAAATCATCAGCACAAAAGTGCACCATGATTACAACTACATCTCCAATCTTTTTTCGGACGTTGAAGGCATCACCATCGAAAAATACTTCATCGGCCAGAAAATTGAATATGTCAAAGAGCTATTGGTGTACGACGAACTTACCCTAAGTGAAATTGCCTATAAACTCAATTACTCCAGTGTTGCCTATTTAAGCAATCAATTCAAAAAAGTAACCGGATTGACACCTAGTCACTTTAAACAGATCAAAGACAATAAACGCAAACCTCTGGATAAAATCAACGAGTAAAGGCGTGGAACGACAAAAAAAGCAAGCTACATAACAGCATCGGCTGCCAGGATTAGAAAACAGACAAAAAAGAAAAGGCTTCCGAGCGGAAGCCTTTCTTTTAAAATTGCCCTTTCAAATTAGCAACCCTTATCTTGAATATCTCTAATTCTTTTTGCTGTTGATTGATAAAAGAATTTTCCTCCAGTTTTCCGACCACAATATCACGTTCTTCATCATTGGCATAAACCATGTTTTTGAACTGATTTTTGTAGTCTTTGGCCCGGGATTTATAAATCTGTTCACCGATCCAGATCCGGTGCCCAAGCGCCTGATCCAACAAAGATACAATTTTATCTGTTGATAAAACCATACCTTCCAAATTTAAGACTTCGATTAAAGACAAGAGTGCATGTTCACGTTTATCCAAGGCATAGGATTTACTCTTATCGTGGTAGAACTCATGAATCTCGTCCCATGAATCTATTTTTGTTGATTTGACATCATCCAGGAAAGTGTGCAGGGCATTGCTTTCAATCAGCTGCCCGCCTATATTCTCCCAGTTTGTACGCGATCTACCCGACAAGGAGGCCATAATATCCTGCAGTGACAGACCTTCCTCGAGGGCATCCATCAGATGCAGTACGCCATAGTATTTTATAAACGAACGATATAAGTGATAAGCCTCACCAACCTTCTGAATAACAGTCGGCCTGCGTGAATTTTCGGCTCCTTGCAACACGATGGTCTGATCTTTTAGATCCATGTTGTTGGCAAGCAGTGCCCGGCCAGCAACAATACGTTGGTGCTCCTCCTGTCCTGCTGCAGCGTGGAGACTATCCGCCACGGCCAAAGCCAGCATATCCATCCCTGCAAACATTTCATTCACCGTATCCGGCGCCAACATATCGTATTCAAAATATTGATTTTTGAAATGTCTATTGTCCCGCGCCGCATACTTATTGGCATTCCGTACCAATGCATACATATTGTACATAAACCAATACCCCGGAATCAAGACCAGTTGATCATGTTGTACGTCATTGCTTACTAAGGTAAAAGGCAGCTTGATATCCAGTTCATGCAGAAAATCCCCTTTTACAATCAGGCAATACGATGCAAATCTGGAGTTATGTTTTAAGCTGACGCAGAGTCCGGGCCAAAAACCACGTCCCGCGATAATTTCACCATCCGCAGCTCTGGAGTTGTGATTGGATCCTACGGTTGCTCCTGCAGCCATATTACTTTGTCCCATCACCAATGCCGCACATAAAAACGAGTTGTTGTGGTGCTGTTCATGCGCTGGAAAAATCAAGGAATTTAACACTTCGCAACAGGAAATTGTCGAATTGTCCCCCAAATAAGAGTTGATCAAACGCGCACCATATTTCAATTGCGAATAGGAAGCCAAGATAAAGCGCACGGCTTTAACGCCGTAAAATATACGACAGCCATAGCCAATAATTCCATTCACGAGCTCACAGCCCTCACCGATCTGTGTATACGATTCCTGCGAAGAATTGACGGTTACATTTTTCAGCTTGCTGACCCCTTTGATATAAGCATCAGTCCCGATCTTGACATTCTTGATCGTCAACGTATTTTTGATGACGCAGCGGTCGCCAATCTGGCTGTAATAGCCGCGTTGAGTTCCGAATTTCTGATCCGTCAGTTCTCCAAATCGCCGCTGTAAGGCGTGATCATGCCGATTGCGGGTCCAAAGATATACATCTGCTGCCTGCATGCCGTCAAAGGGATAAACCGAGCGGGCACCATTTTCGTTGCAGAGCTCCAGCTCGATCCGTTTATCGGATTCTTCACCATCACGGAGAATACCATTACCGAATTTGGCTGTACTACCGGTCTCCATTTCCTTGATCTGGCTCAACAGCACCTCATTACCGACAATAAAGTAGGATAAGTAGCCCACATGGTGGACTGCAACATCGTCGCCAAAGTCCGAACTGATGATCGTCGAATGATATAGACCAATAGGCAGCTGCAGATTGCGGTAATCCAGGTAACTCGGACTCAAATTGCCGATACGGACTAGACCATAAAACTTACAGTGCTGCACCTGATTCGGATCAAAGACTGCCGATACTTTGACCTTGGTCCAGTCGCTGGACCAGTTACCGTTGTTAATCAATTGTTGAACCTCCGTTTCCGTCAGATCACGGTAGTCATTACGCGGGTTTTGCTGAAAGCGCAGGGTATATTCATCTTGTCCTGCTGGAATAAACTCATCTGGGATAAATCCATACCCCAGCTGTTCCAAAGGTTTCTTCTTCAATACACTCATAGGCCCCCTTACTCTACAGTTACCGACTTCGCCAGGTTACGTGGTTTGTCCACATCCAATCCGAGTTCTACACCAATATAATACGATAGCAGTTGCAATGGTACAACCGAAATCAATGGCGCTATGATCTCATCGGCCTCCGGAATTTCCATAAAATCATCCGATAGATTTTCAGAAACGGTATCCCCTTTGGTAACTACCGATATAATCTTTCCCTTACGTGCTTTGATCTCCTGAATATTTGAAACAATCTTCTCGTGATAAGCATCCTTTGTAGCAATAAAAACAACCGGCAAGTTCTCATCAACCAATGCGATCGGTCCATGTTTCATCTCTGCTGCAGGGTAACCTTCGGCATGGATATAGGAAATTTCCTTGAGTTTAAGCGCACCTTCCAGGGCAACCGGGAAATTATATCCCCTACCCAAGAAAAGAAAGTCGCGGGCATCTTTGTATTTTTTTGCAATGGTTTTGATTTTATCAACCTGCGTATCCAAAATCCACTCCACCTTTTCAGGCACTTCATTTAATTCCTTTGCGAGTTTTTGATAACGCTCTTCACTGATCGAGCCTCTCAAAGAAGCAATCTTTAAGGCAATCAGATTCAATACCGTCAACTGTGCTGTAAATGCTTTTGTACTTGCTACGCCGATTTCTGGTCCAGCATGGGTATAGGCACCTGCATCCGAAAGTCGGGCGATAGAAGATCCAACAACATTGACCACACCCAATATAATAGCACCCTGTTTTTTTGCATTTTCCAACGCAACCAATGTATCAGCCGTTTCTCCACTCTGGGAAATCGCCAGGATCACATCTCCCGGATGAATAACCGGATTACGGTAGCGGAATTCCGACGCATATTCAACTTCCACATTAATGCGGCACAATTCCTCAATAACATATTCTGCAATAAGCCCGGCATGCCAGCTGGTACCGCAGGCAACAATCACAATGCGATTGGTGTTGCTGATCTCATTGGCAAATTTTTCAATGCCGCTCAGTGTAATCTGATGAGATTGCAGATCCAGACGTCCACGCATGGAGTCAAAAATCGTTTGCGGTTGCTCAAAGATCTCTTTCAACATAAAGTGATCAAAGCCCCCTTTTTCAATAGCTGACAGTTCCAGATCCAATTTTTGGACATAAGGTGTGATGCGCTCATTACCCAGATTTTTAAGGATCAGCTCCTCCGGTGTGATAATGGCCAGTTCATAGTCATTGATGTAAACAACTTCTTTGGTATACGCTAACATCGGAGAAGCATCTGAACCCAAAAAATGCTCATTTTTACCGATACCGATCACCAAAGGACTTCCTTTACGTGCTGCAATAATACGATCCGGATGACCGGCCTCCAAAACGAGGATCACATAGGCCCCTACGACCCGTTTCAAAGCAATACGGATCGCTTCTTCTAACGAGCATTCATTCTGCAATTGAATTTCTTCGATAAAGTTGACCAGAACCTCTGTATCGGTATCACTTTTAAACGTATAACCTTTATTGATTAATTCTGATTTTAAGGAAGCATAGTTTTCGATGATGCCATTATGAATCATCGCGATGCGTCCGCTATTGGAATAATGCGGATGTGCATTCCGATCAGAAGGTTCACCATGGGTAGCCCAACGGGTGTGGCCTATCCCTGTGGTCGACTGTAGATCTTTTCCGTACACAAACTCTTCCAAGTTTGCGACTTTACCTGTTTTTTTGTAAACATCGATCTGTTCACCTTTATGCAATGCCACTCCAGCACTGTCATAACCACGGTATTCTAACTTTTGTAATCCGTCAATGACGATACCATACGCCTGACGATAACCTGTGTATCCTACAATTCCACACATGTATGTCTCAATTTTAAGTGTATATTTTGTTAATGCGCCGCAATGTAATAAAAAATATTTACGCAATCGATTGATTAACCTAAAATTAACACAAAAAAGGCGGCTAATGTTTTATTAGCCGCCTTTTTCTATTGTAAAATGTATTATTTTTTAATGTTCTGCCACGTCGACATGGTCATAATCTTCCTTCATCAAGGCTTCATAATTTGTCTTTTCTTTCTTTCCAAAACGACGTTGAAGACTGTCAAAAATGGAGTATACCACCGGTACAACAACCAAGGTTAAAAATAAAGAAGATAACAAACCACCAATGATAACGATCGCCAGACCTCTATTCATGTCGGCACCGTCTCCAGTAGCGATTGCAATAGGAATCATACCAAATACCATGGCGATTGTCGTCATCAAAATCGGACGAAGACGCGCGTGATTGGCTGCCACCAACGCATCGTGCGTGTTATCGCCAGCTTCCTTACGATGGTTGGCAAAGTCAACCAGCATGATCGCATTTTTGGCCACCAGACCAATCAACATGATGATACCCAAAATCGTAAAGATATTCAGCGTCTGATTTCCCAGCGCCAAGAACAATAGGGCTCCGATAAACGACAATGGAATCGAGAACAAGACCACAAATGGTGTGATAAAACTATCGTATAAAGCAACCATTACCAAGTATACTAGGATAATAGATGCCAATAAGGCAATACCCAAAGTACCAAATCCTTCGGTTTGGTTTTCCATATTACCACCCCAGATAAAGACGATTCCCGGTTTACGCGGTAGTTTTTCAAACTGTGCCTGCCACTCTTGTGCTACGGTACCCATTGGTCTACCGATTGCCTGTCCCTGAATGGATACTGCCGGCGACTTGTCGCGACGTTCCAACAACGTAGGTCCCGAACCAAAAGTTACATTGGCAAATTGATCCAGAGAAATAGAGGCACCCTGATTATTGATAAATTTCAGATCACGTACGTTGTCGATATTGGCACGACCATTTTCCGCATAGCGGATATTGATATCATACTCGTTATCACCCGCTCTGTATTTGTTATCCGTATTTCCTGAAAATGCCGTCTGCATTGTCATACCCACTGTAGAGACATTCAGTCCCAAAGAAGTCATTTTATCACGGTCGATCTTCACATTGATCTCGGGGTTACCCGCTTCAGAAGTCAATTTGACACCCGCAGCCCCAGGAATCTTACGTAATTGATCTGCCGCCTTCTCTGCAAATTCCTGCGCATCTTCGACAGAAGCACCGATAATGGTCAGCTTCAATGGTGCCTGTTCCGCTCCCATGATACCCACATTGACGGTTTTGATTTTAGCACCGATCAGTTTATTTTCCAGTTCACGCTTCAGCGTCGCTGAATACACTTGTGAGTTACCCTCAAAATTTTCCTTGTCGAGGATCACGTGGATCTCCGATTTATAACGCGAACCCGTTGTTGAAGCCATACCGTCCGAAGACTGCCCCACTGTCGTAATGATTTCTTTGACATCAGGTTTCGATTTAATATAAGCCTCCGCTTTTTGCGTCAACAAGTTGGTCTTCTCCAGGGAAGCATCTTTATCGAGTTCCAACTGGATGAAAAACTCCTTACGGTCGATACTCGGGAAGAAGTCCGAACCAATATACCCCATACCGACCAAAAAAAACGATGCAACAAGTAAACCGATTGCCAAAAACAACGTAGCCAATTTCGTACCGACGTTTTTTAAAGCCCAGGTCAACAATCCAGCAACCCAATGTGTAAAGCTGTTCAAACCGCTTTCAAAACCATGAATAATACGACCAAAGA
Source organism: Sphingobacterium sp. Ag1 (assembly GCF_000988325.1). Classification (NCBI taxonomy): domain Bacteria; kingdom Pseudomonadati; phylum Bacteroidota; class Sphingobacteriia; order Sphingobacteriales; family Sphingobacteriaceae; genus Sphingobacterium; species Sphingobacterium sp. Ag1. The sequence goes on from NZ_LBGU01000026.1 coordinate 11,745, forward strand.
AAGAAGTTTTGCTCAAGTGCTCCAATTTACCGAAACGCGAGTATAACCAAGGCACCACCGTAAATGACACTAATAAGGATAATAACGTCGAGATGATTACCGTCACACAGAATTGTGCCAAAATATTGGCCACCAAACCCGTAGACATCGCGATCGGCAGGAACACTACCACGATAACCAAGGTGATCGCCGTTACGGTAAATCCGATTTCCGAGGCACCATCATAGGCCGCACGCACCTTGTTTTTACCCATCTCCATGTGGCGGTGAATATTCTCGATAACAACGATCGCATCATCCACAAGAATACCGACTACCAGGGATAAACCGAGTAAAGACATCAAGTTTAAGGTATAGCCCATCAAAAGCAAGCCAATGAAGGTAGCAATCAAAGATAAAGGAATCGCCACCATGGTAATCGCCGCATTACGTAAACTTTGTAAGAAGAACAACATGATAAAGCCCACCAATGCAATCGCAATCATTAAGTCATGGATCACGTTATCGGCTGCATTCAAGGTAAATTCTGAAGAGTCATTGGCCACCAGAATTTTAATATTCTGTGCCGCATAATCCTTCTCTACACCCGAAATTACTTTTCCGTCTTTATCGTGTACCGCAATGGTTTTCTTGACCGCTTCAGACACCGCTACGGCATTTGCATCAGACTGTTTAAAGACCTGCAATAAGATTGTATTCTGACGGTCCAGGCGAGCTACTTTTTCAATCTCTTTAATACCATCCCGCACATCGGCGATATCGCGCAGATAAATCTGCACTCCTGCCGGTGTTGTGATCGGGAGGTTACGCAGCTCCTCGATCGAAGTCACTTTACCCGAAAGACGGATGGTTGTACGGTTATCACGAGTACTGACGTTACCTGTCGGGAAATCGAGATTGGATGCCGCTACAATTTGCTGTACCTGCGAAATTGTCAGTCCATAACCTTCAATTTTCTTCGGGTCTACAGAGATCTGGATTTCACGTTCCTCACCTCCGATCAGGTCCACTTTGGCAACACCATTGATCCGCGCAAAGACCGGCTGGATTTTATTGTCCAAAAGATCGTAGAGTTCTTTCTCCGATAAGTTGGAGGTGACGGCCAAACTCATGATGGCCACATCATCCAGGGAAAATTTGGAGAGTGAAGGTGTCTTTACATCATCCGGCAGATCGTTGATCACGGCATTTATTTTCCGTTGAGCATCCGTAAGCAGGAAGTTGACATCCGCACCGTTGTTGAGGGTAATCATGACAATCGATACCCCTTCCAGGGAAGTCGACTCCACCTTTTTGATACTTTCCAAGGATGAAATAGCATCCTCTATTTTTTTGGTCACCGAACTCTCCACCTCTGCGGGCGAAGCTCCCGGATAGACCGTTTGTACCGTAATGACGTTAATTTCAAATTTAGGGACCAATTCATAGCCCAATCGCGTATAAGAAAACAACCCGCCTAATGTCAGTATTATAAATAATACGATAATTATACTGGGGCGTTTTATCGATATTTCGGTAATTTTCATTCGAATAATTTATTTTTAATAGCTATGCAACCGAGGTTCCATCTGCTACCGATTACAGTATGCTCTATTTAATAATCTCTACAGGGCTTTGGTCAAATAGATTGATCTGACCCGAAACAATCACCTGATCCCCATTTTGCAAACCACCTAAGATCTCGATGTAATCACCAAAGTTTCTACCCGATTTGACGTTTGTTTCGATGGCTTTACCGTTTTTCAGCACAAAGATCTTGTTGTCGCTCACACTACCCACAAAGGCATTACGAGGTACGATCAACGTATTGCTGGCAACACCTTCACCGAAGATGGCTGTACCGTACATACCCGCACGCAATTGGTTCGATGCATTATTTACCTCGATTTCCACCGGGAAGTTTAAGCTACCATCCGATTTAGGAGCAATAAAAGTTACTTTACCTGTAAAGCGTTGGTCTGCATATACACTCGCTGTCACATCAACAGATTGACCGATCCTTAAGGTAGCCACATTCTTTTCGTCTACATTGACACGCAATTTCAAGGTGGCGACATTGACAATATCGAAGGCTGCAGCGCCCACATTTAGGTAAGTACCCGGTTCGATTTTACGTGCATTGACGATACCCGATACCGACGTTTTGATGGTCACATCGCCAGCATTCAATTTGGACGCTTTTAAGTTATTTTTCGCATTCTCAAATTGCAATTTCACCTGGTCTAACTGTTGTTTGGTTACACCACCAGTAGAGAAGGCACTTTCAAAGCGATGCAGATCGGCCTGCGCATTGGTAAATGCAGCCTGCGCATTCGCTACGTTCACATTCAGTTTATCGCCCTCGATGATCGCCAAAGTCTGACCGGCGCTTACATGAGAACCTTCATCAACCAATACTTTCACCACTCTACCTGCAGTCTCAGCCGAAACAGTTACTTCTTGTTTCGGAGAAAATGTTCCGTTAACCGTATAGCGTAAGTCCATGGAAGATACTTTTGCCGTATCGATACGCACTGCAATAGCCACATTTTTCTTTGCTACCTCTGCCGTTTCGGCCTCATTTTTCTTTTTATTTTTATTTAACACAAAAAATATTCCTGCTAGACCAGCAGCAATAATAAGTAAGGTAATAATTCCGCGTTTCATATTGTATTAGTCAATTATTCTTTAATTAGTGATTTTAATTCGCCATTTGCCTTAATAATCTGAACTTCGGCTACTTTATAGTTCAACAGACTCGTATTTAGATTATTTTCTGCATCTGCTAGTGCTTTTTCAGCATCAAGTAATTCTGTTAAAGTTGCTAAACCATTGTTAAAATTGTTTTTTGTATCATCTAGCACACCCTTGGCCAATTTAACATTCCGGCGATTATTGTCGATCGTCAACAAGCTGATCTTAATCTGTGACTTGGCATTTTCTTTCGCCAGATTAAGGCCCAATTTGGTATCCTCAAGATCAACCTGTGCTTGTCTAATCTGAATATCGGCCTGGTTGATTCTTGCTTTTGTTGTCCCTCCGGTGAAGATTGGCACCGAAAGATTTAAACCTATGCTCGAGGTCTTTGGCCAGCTAAAATCGCCACCAATTGGAAAGCCTTTACCAAATCCGTTAAAACCAAAATCTCCACCTAAGGATAATTTAGGATATAGGTCGGCGACTTTCGATTTTTTGTTCAGTTCGTAAAGTTCAATTTGCTTCTTCATCAACTGCACTTCGGTTCTATTTTCTACATTATCCGATTCCACGGCCAACGCGGCATTGATATCAAACGTCTCTTCCGATAATTCGATATCTTCCTCGATCGGCTTCCCGATTGCGAATTTCAATGCATTTTCTTTGATCTGTACAGCGTTGGTGGTTTGTTGTTTTTGTGCCTCTAGGTTATTCACATTGACCACCAGGCGGTCTAAATCTATTTTTTTTGCAAGCCCAGCTTTCACAAGTCCTTCCGTCACATCTTTCGTTTTTGTGGTACTTTGCAAGTTATTTTCTATCGTTTGAAGTTTCAGATGTTCCTGGTAGATATCATAATAAGCATTTGCCACTTTTTCGATTACTTGTTCATCAGTTAACTGCGCATTTATTTGGTAAAACTCTTTTGTTGTCTTAGCAGCTTTCAAGCCTGTAAAGATCGATTGATTAAAAAGCTGCTGATTTAAGGAAATGGCCGCTGTTGAATTCCAAGGTTGTCCCATTTTAATCTTTTGAGTCTGACCACCGGCTTCCAATACCATTTCTGGAATCAACACATTGTATTTTAAGGAACCATTTGCTGTAATTTGTGGCAACGCGCTACCCCTAACCTCATCAATCTGGTATTGCGAGTTTTCGAGATCTAACTTTGCCTTTTTAGCTTCCTTCTTGTTCTGCAATGCAAATTTAATGGCATCACTTAAGCTCAATTGTTGCTGTGCATGACTTTGGAAAACCATCGTACCTAATAAAAGGCTGGCTAGTATTCTGATTGTTTTCATTCCTAATTTATTTATCCTAATTTTATATCTACTTTTTATTTATACCATTAAAAAAGAGCTTGGTAGCCAGCTTTTGCTTTTGCAGCACTTCATCAAAACGATCCTGATTCGGAATTCCCGAAATGATATCGGAGATATTGCACATCAGGGATAAGCTCTTCATCAGTTCCACATAGATTTCGGCCGTTTCATATAAATGCTCCCCATCGATTTCACCTTTTTCGGCACCGATCTGAAGGATCTCAAACAAGGCTTTCACATCGCGGTCGTGCAGACATTGAAAAAAATCCTGCATGGAAAGTCCCTTGATCCATTCGAGATTTTCGTTCATGTGCAACATATAGTATTTCCGGACAAATGCATCGCGCAGTTCCAGAATTTTAATGATCAGCTCGTAGGTGGTGCCCACGTGCACAGCCACCATCTTCTCCTCCTCTTCCCTATATTCATCCGTCAAACGCACAATCACATCCCGTATAAGTGCATTCTTTTCCGAATAATAGTAATACAAATTCGCTTTGGTAATTTTTATATCCTCCGCAATTTCATTCATTGTCGTCTTACTGAAACCGTAATGCATAAAGCGTCTTATCGCCGCATGAATGATTTGATCTTTTCTATCTTCCATTCTTCAAAAAACTCCTTTCTACTTTCTGACTTTTATCAAAAATTGTTCAAAAATATAAAAAGTAACATGTTGGGCAAAATAAATTTTGAAATTGTAATAATTTTGATATTAACCTGACAACAAAACCTTCATGACTTCGCAGACACCAGCAGCAATGAAAGCAAACTGAAGGTTCTTTCTGGCCAATAAGATCAGACACTTTCAGAAAAAAAAAGGCAAACTCGAAAGTTTGCCTTTTATTATACGAACAGATCTATTAGAATGCGACCGTGTTCTGAAAATGTTTTAAAAACTTTCGTTTATCCAATTTATAGAGCCTTGCTGCACGATAGGCTACTCCAGTCTGCACTTCGTCGAGCTCTTTTAGAAAGCCATAATTCTGCATTTTCTTTCTAAAATTGCGTTTATCGAGTGGTTTATTCAAAATTCCCTCATATACCAATTGTAACTGGGTGAGGGTAAATTTTTCAGGTAACAGCTCAAAAGCAATCGGCTTATACGCAAGGCGGCGTTGCAATCTTTCCAGACAGAGGTCCAAAATCTGCTTATGGTCAAAGGCCAGTTCAGGTACATTCCGAACTGGGAACCATTTTGCCTGCTTCATATAGTTTGTAACAGGTTTGGTTTTCAATTTGGTATTATCCAGCTGCACGAGGGCGTAATAAGCCACCGTCAGAATACGTCCCTTTGGATGCCTTTTTAAACCGGCAAAGGAATGCAGCTGATCCATAAATACATCTTTCAAACCTGTATTCTCATACAAAATTCGTTTTACGGCATCTTCCATCTCTTCGTCATTATCCACGAAAAAACCTGGCAATGCCCACCAATCCTTAAAAGGATATTCATTTCTTTCGGCCAAAAGAACTTTTAATTCTCCTTCGTGAAAGCCTAATATGACACAGTCAACGGTAAAATTACTATACAAAACTTCTAAATTTATTTATGTGCAATATACTGAGCTAAATTTAGCGGTTACTAATCATCGGGTTATCTGTAACAATTATACGCTTCCTAAACGTGATGCGCAAAAAAATATTGAAAAATTTATTCAAAGTGTAGAATATACACTATAAAAATCTTATATTCGTAAAACCTAAAATATAGCGTGTGATAAAAGAAATTAAAAAAATAGGTGTATTGACGTCGGGAGGTGATGCTCCTGGTATGAATGCCTGTATTCGTGCTGTCGTTCGAACAGCATTGCATAAAGGATTACAAGTAACGGGTATTTATCAAGGATACCAAGGTTTGATCGACGCAAATTTTATCGAAATGGATACGCGTTCGGTCAGCAATATTATACAACGTGGTGGTACGATATTAAAAACAGCACGTTGCATGGAGTTCAAGACGCCGGAAGGCCGTCGAAAAGGCTATGACAACCTGATCGCTGCCGGCGTGGATGCCTTTGTGGTCATTGGTGGTGACGGTACCTTTACAGGTGCTAACTTCTTCTCCAAAGAATTTGAAATACCTATTATAGGTATACCAGGCACGATAGACAACGACCTTTACGGTTCTGATTATACGATTGGCTACGATACAGCCAACAATACTGTCATCGAAGCGATTGATAAAATCAGAGACACGGCGGCGTCACATGAACGTCTTTTCTTTGTTGAAGTAATGGGCCGGGATTCAGGTTGTATCGCTTTAAATGCAGGCATCGCCGGTGGAGCCGAAGCCATTTTACTCCCAGAGAAAGAAACGGCCATTGACGACCTAATCCGTCATCTGGAAGACGGTGCCATCAAAAAGAAATCATCGTCTATTGTTATTGTTGCAGAGGGCGATCAAAATGGTGGTGCTTATTATGTCGCAAAAAAAGTAAAAGAAAAGTTTGATCATTACGACACGAAAGTTAGTATATTAGGGCATTTGCAACGGGGTGGTGCTCCAACGAGTTTCGACCGCGTGCTTGCGAGTAGATTGGGCTTTGCTGCTGTCAATGAATTATTGGCCGGAAATACACGCGTTACTGTTGGGCTCCGTGGTAATGAAATCAAGACAACTCCAATTGAAGAAGCAATCAGCAATAAGGAAATTAAACTTAGCCCTGATTTATTGGAGATGGCTGAGATTTTATAATCATAAATTGAACAGACATGATAGCAGTAGTATATAGTGGGTCGCGATTTTCAGACTGGCGGTTGGCTGACAAGGGACGGATCACCACAGGTTTCCGCATGAACGGGATCAATCCTTATCTTCAGGACGAGCGCTCCATACTACAGCATTTGCATAAAAACACCAATCTGATCAACAACGCCGAAAAAATCAGACGGATCTATTTTTTTGGTGCGGGATCATCGTCGAAGGAACGTAAGGATAAAATAAAAAATGTCCTGGAGCGTTTTTTTGTCAATGCGCGCGTCCGGGTTGATCATGATGTCATTGCTTCGGCTATTTCGACTTTCGGTGATGAAAAAGGCATCATTGGCATCATTGGCAGTGGATCAAATGCAGCTTATTATACAGGGAAAAAAATCATTGACAACAATTATGGTCTGGGGTATATTCTGGCCGATGAGGGGGCGACAAACTGGAACAGCCAGCAGTTGCTCAAACATTACATGACAGATACCCTACCCATTGATCTGCGGGACAAACTGGAAAGAGAATTTAACATCGATAAGAAAACCATTCTGGAAAGGGTGTATATTGCTCCCCAACCGACAAATTTTCTGAATTCATTTACCGACTTCGTCCTCGAACATAAGGATCATCTGTTCATCAATCAATTAGTTAAAAATGGACTTCGTACCTTTATAAAAACGTACATCAAGCCCTTAATGAAAGAATATCCGGACAGTGACGTGAACTTTACGGGTTCCGTAGCATTTAATTATGAAAACATACTCCGGGAAGTTGCCACAGACGAATTTAATATCAGTATTGGTACTGTCGTAAAAGAACCGATACACAATTTAATTAAATATTATATCAATAAAAATTAAGAATATGAAAATTGGAATTAACGGATTTGGCCGTATTGGTCGTTTAGCATTCAGAGCGGCTATCAATCGTCCAGAAATTGAAATTGTTGGTATCAATGACTTAGTTGAACCAGATTATATGGCTTATATGTTGAAATATGATTCAACACATGGCAAATTTGACGGTTCTGTAGAAGTAAAAGACGGTAATTTGATTGTAAACGGAAAAACGATCCGTGTTACAGCTGAGAAAGATCCGGCAAACTTAAAATGGAATGAAGTAGGTGCTGAAGTAATCATCGAATCGACAGGTTTCTTCTTGACACAAGAGTTGGCTCAAAAACACATCGATGCAGGTGCTAAAAAAGTAGTGATGTCTGCTCCAGCGAAAGACGATACTCCTACTTTCGTTATGGGTGTAAACCACAAAGAATTGAAAGCTGATCAACACATCGTTTCAAACGCTTCATGTACAACAAACTGTTTAGCGCCTATCGCTAAAGTATTAAACGATAAATTTGGTATCGTTGAAGGTTTGATGACAACAGTACACGCCGTTACAGCAACACAAAAAACGGTAGACGGTCCTTCAGTAAAAGACTGGAGAGGTGGTCGTGGTGCATACCAAAACATCATCCCTTCATCGACTGGTGCTGCTAAAGCAGTAGGTTTGGTTCTTCCTGAATTGAAAGGTAAATTGACAGGTATGTCATTGCGCGTTCCTACAGCAGACGTTTCAGTTGTTGACTTAACAGTACGTTTGAACAAAGGTGCTTCATACGAAGAAATCAAAACTGCGATGAAAGAAGCTTCTGAAGGCGAATTGAAAGGTATCCTAGGTTATACAGAAGACGAAGTTGTTTCTTCAGATTTCTTAGGTGACGCTCGTACATCAATCTTCGATGCAAAAGCAGGAATTTCATTGAATGATAACTTCGTTAAAGTTGTCTCTTGGTATGACAACGAATGGGGATATTCAAACAAAATCGTTGACTTGGTATTAGAAGTTGGTAAATTATCGTAATCAACCCGACCAATATCCAATAAAGGGGCTATTCTACGCGAATAGCCCCTTATTTTTTTTCCTTAAAAATCAGCAGGTTGGCGTTTAAACGCAAAAAAAAGCGCTTTTGCCTTTCGTAATTCAAATAATCCGTCTATATTTGCATCATCAATAAGGCAGACAGCTCAATTGAAAAGGTGCCATAGCTCAGTTGGTAGAGCAAAGGACTGAAAATCCTTGTGTCGCTGGTTCGAATCCAGCTGGCACCACCGAAAAGGAAGAACGCAAGGTTCTGACAGATTGAAAGAATAATAATTCCAATGCGAAAATAGCTCAGCTGGTAGAGCACAACCTTGCCAAGGTTGGGGTCGCGAGTTCGAATCTCGTTTTTCGCTCACCTGCCTAGGTGGTGGAACTGGTAGACACGCAGGACTTAAAATCCTGTTCCCGTTAAGGGAGTGCGGGTTCGATTCCCGCCCTAGGTACAAGAAAGCTCATCTAACGATGGGCTTTTCTTGTTTATACGCCTTTCCTCCAAGCTTTATCCAAACTTAATCCTACCATAAGATTATTTATTGTCCGAAAATTGATAAATTAGACAATATGTACCATTCAGCTCATTCTCGCCGGCATTGGCCGACACTCCTACTGTCCGTGCTCTTCTCCTTAAAGGGTTTAGACGTCAGCGCGCAATTGTTTCATCAGGACAGCCTGCAGTTAATAGCCCGGCAGTTTGCCTTTACCGAGGGACCGGCAGTGGATAAGTACGGAGACATCTATTTTACCGACCAGCCCAACAACAAAATCTGGAAGTATAGCACCAAAGGGCAACTTACGCTTTTTAAAGATGCTGCAGGCCGCGCAAATGGGCTGTACTTTAACCATCAGGGTCAGCTCCTGGCCTGTGCCGACGAAAGGAACGAAATCTGGTCCATTGGCACAGATGGTCAGGTTACCGTCCTGCTCTCAGCTGTTGATGGAAAAAAACTGAATGGTCCAAATGACCTTTGGGCAGACAAGAAAGGTGGCATCTACTTTACAGACCCCTTTTATCTGCGCGATTATTGGACGAGGAAAAAGCCAGAGATCGCAGGGCAGAACGTATACTACCTCCCACCAGGAAAAGGAAAAAAACCGATCGTAGTAGCCGAAGATGTCACCAAACCGAACGGCATTGTAGGGTCGGCCGATGGAAGATACCTCTATGTCGCCGATATCGAACGGAATAAAACCTATCGATTTAACATTGAATCTGATGGTAAGCTCAGCGGACAGATGGCGCTTATTGACCAGGGATCCGATGGGATGACTTTGGACGATAAAGGAAATATTTACCTCACAGGCAAAGGCGTTTTTATCTATAGTCCAACAGGCCTGCTGATCGGACATATCGAGGTAAATGAACCATGGACATCCAATGTCTGTTTTGGTGGCAAAGATCGCAGCGATCTATTTATAACCGCCTCAACGGCGATATACCGCATTCCGACGAAAACAAAAGGCGTAAACTAACGAGTTTAGTAGTTGATACCAATATTCATAAACCTCTAAAATATTGAATAGCAAATTGCCAATCCACACTTCCCTATCTTTTGTTTATGCAATCACATCGTTTGATTTTTGAAAAAACGTAAAACATGCTCCTTGCAATTTCAAGGCTTCGCTCGGCATATATTCTGTTCTGGTCGGGTGTATGATCAGCAATTTTGGGATCCTCAAAAGTGACCGGAAACCTTTTATCGGCACCTGCTATGAAAGGACATGCCCCATCGGCCTGCGAACAGGTCATAATGGCGATAAATTGCGATACCGGATTAAAGGGGCTATCGTATTTTTTTGAAAAACCAATTACAGGAAGCGCATTGTCATCATATTTTATAGCATATACGGGGTTGCGCGTCTCCGAAACCGTAAAGATACGAAAACCCTGCCCAGCCAATGTTTCCGCTACTTTAGGAAATAGGGCTGTTTCTTCTGTACCGCCCGAATAGCAATATACATTCGGGATATTAAAATATGCACTTGCCACCTGTGCCCAAACCTGGGACAAGTGGCTGCGCCTTGAATTATGGGTACAGATGAAATTGAGGTTGACGGCCTCCAATTGATCAACCTTCTGCTGAATAGCAAGGATCAAAGGTTGTAAAACAGTGATGCTATCTTCGTTATCCAATCGCGTCCAATTGAGCTGCTCAATAGTATTTGCTAATTTAGGGTATATCATGCGATGCTCAACAATTTAACAACATCCTGATCCAGGTGTACAGCATGAGGGTTGCGCGATCGGTAGCTGCGCCAAGTTCAACTTCGTTTTTTCCGATGGTATGCCACAGGCATCCTGCGCCAGACAAGCAGTCGTTTTATTTTTCAGTATAAACGTTTTCCCATTAAAATCAAGATCGTACTTACCGATGGTATCGCTTTGGTATTCCACTTCGATTTCCGCATCTTCTAGGCCTAGTTTTTCCTCAGAAAGCTTGATGATATGGAGCAGCTTTGCGGGTTTGAGACGGTGCTCATAATCGTCCGCATTCCACAATTGAAAGTTGACTACCTTCTCGTTGCGGATAACTCCACCACAATCGATAAAGTTCTTAGTGATTTGACCGACCTCGGTCACATGGAAATGCTCCGGGACAAAATTGCCGTTTTCCAATTGAAACTCAACATTCGTTAAAGTTGGAAGGATTTCTTTTATTTCTGATAATCTCATGATAATTCAATTTAAAATGAACGCGCTATTTATTAATGATATATCGCAATATTACGATACGTATTCCCAAAAAAATGCATTAACAGCATCCTTTTACTTTTACATCCTGGTTAAAGAAAGCATTCAGTATACCTTGTGTTTGCTTCCACACATTTTCCTCAATGCAGTAACAGACTGATTTTCCTTCTATGGTACCTTGAACGATGCCTATATGTTTAAGTTCCTTCAGGTGCTGCGATATAGTCGCCTGTGCCAATCCCAATTCCTCCACCAAATCATTACAGATGCATGCCTTTTGGTTTATGATGTACTGAAGAATGGCTATCCGCGCCGGATGTGCTAAGACCTTTAGGAACGAAGCCAGTTTATTCTGTTCGTCGGTGTAAATTTCTGTTTTTGTAATTCCCATGTCGACCGTTAATATATCGCAATATTACGATATTAATTTTATCAATCCAAATTTCCGCATCCTATTTATTGTAGCCTACCCTACTGCTTGTACCTACCCAACGTGGCATACGCTTAAAGGCCAAAAATGCTGCCCTCGCACTAAGCCATAATACTACGTTTACAAGACCCGACGGTATGCGCATAGGATTGGGCTGGATGATGGGTAAGGAGGAAAATGGTCTCTCTTATCATATGCACACGGCGCACGATGGTTGTGGCTTCACTGCACTATGCTACCTCTACCCCGAAAAGAAAACCGCTATTATCATCCTAGTAAACGATAGTAGCGGCCAGGACAGTGCACATCCCAATGTTCAACAATTTTACCGTCGTTTAAGCGGAATATACAAATGCACAGGCTCCAAAACCCTTTCACAGTGAAGTATCTTTCATTGGATCAGCAAATGGCTAGCGCCGCCTTCCAACAACAAATTTGTGCAGCTTTGCTTTCTCCGTAGCACCGTCTTTTTTGATCTCCACCATCTTGCTCAGCATTTGTTCATATTTATTGGAAAAATACTCCTTTTCATAGTAATCTGTATTCCCCTCCGAACCGACATACTTGTTGTCAGATCCCGTGTACTGCCATGGAAAATAGACTTCAAGATAATATTTCCCAGGTTTCATATGATAAAATGCAAATTCCCCCTGTCCATTGGACGTCGCCTCCAACCGGTATTTCCAGGAAGTGGGACTCAGAAAAGCAAATTTTAATCTTTTGGGATCCTCTTGCTTCCTGAGCTCCAGGAAGTCCAATAAATATGGGGTGACCGGAAAGAGGTATACGATTAGGTTGCTGCCATAAAATGTTTTTGCACCGTCTGCAGGCGGAAGCGTAAGGCTTACCCTACCCTTAATTGTGCTTTTGCCTTCGGATAGCGCAAGTTTTGCAAATTCCTCGTCAAATGGTACAGTAGATTTTAGTTTAATCGTATCATTGCTGCTTGTCCGTCCGACTTGCGCATGAACGGTAACCGAAGTAAAAAAGATCAGAAAAAGCAACAATAGGTTTTTGGTTCGATTTTTCATTTGATAAGTCGTATCGATTGGATTACAAAAATATCTGAAAGCGCATCAGTTCGTTCATGTTCTTGCACTGCAGTTTTCGAAGCAGATTGCGCCGATGGGTTTTCACGGTTTCACAGGAGATGCTCAGGATATCCGCGATAATTTTATTGGGCTTTCCCTGTAGGATCAGCGTTAGGATCACTTTCTCCCTTGCGGTAAGCTGCATATAATTGCGGATTCCCGCGGAGAAAAAACGTCGGTTTTTGATCACTTTAAGAATATCGAGCAGATATTCCGGAACCTCCGCACTGTCCACATCGAGGGTAATCCGACCCTTATTCTCATTAAGCAAAGACTCCACTTTCAGTAAAGGCGGCAGGATTTCCGTATCAGAAACAGGGCCTTTGGTCGTTAAGTTGACCCAGTCCAGCGCAGTATTTTCATGCGAAAAGAAATGGGGTCTAAAGGTCGTTTTCCCGTCCACGTACATGTTCATCACGCTGATGCTCGCGTAGATATCCGGACTTAAGATATGCGCGACCTTATAGTCTATCCCGTGTCTGCAGGCCGGTATATCCAGAAAATCAAGAATCCAGTTTTGCAGTTCCGGCGGAATTGTATAACTCATCGAAGAGAGATCCCAGATTACCTTTTCGGGTACTATTTTCTCAAAAATACCTTTGTACTCCTTGATTCCTGCGATGAGCTTTTCCGCCACATTGCAGTTGTCCCATTTACCCATGAAAATATCACGATCTTCATCGTAATACATGGCTAGGCTCTCTGATCTGAAAAGACGTTCCATAGGCCAACATTGACTTTCTTAAATTTAACCATTATTTACAATACCCACAAAATTACTTTTCCAACACAACACACTGAACATCTTACAGTTAAACAGAAAAGCAACACGTGAGACCGAAAGCCTACCCAATAAGCTATACAGGAATCCATTCTTGACCAACTAACCAGCTCCTTCATACTATTGGATTTGCTACACCCCAAACGAAGATACTGAACAAGAGACCTTTCTATCCCTGTAATGAACCACTCAACCGCGCACAAATACCCACTAGTGGGTATTTCAACAATAAATCAGTACTGGTAATTTTAACTATCATCATCGCCTACTTCACATGAAGCCATTAACACCAGTTCACATGAAGCCATCAAAACCCCACCGTTTCCAATCAGACAAAAGATCTACATTTAAAACATATACCATGAATAGATTCGTTATTTTTTTTGGAATATTCATTGTTTTGGGTATCCAAGCCTGTCATAAGGATAAAGACAATCCACCGGAACAAAGTACTAAATCGAAACTCGAGGATGTGCTGACAGGAATAGATTCACTGAAATCTTTTACCGCCGATCTGAAGAGCGCGTCGCTTGCTGAGGAAGAGCTTAATCAGGGCATTACGGTCTTTACCCTGAGTGAACGGGTCCTTGCTGATGTGTCTGTAGCAAAGCATAACCTGCCATCTGCTACTGAGGGCAGTCAGGATCTACCCCGGTTAAGAGCAGCAAATGGAACCAATGGATCCGATTTTAAGGATGGCTCTTCCATCAAGGACTATATTGTCAAGGGCCGCTTTTCATTGAGCGATTTCACGCCCGACAAGAAACTGACCACTCTAAGCGGCAAAACCATCACCGTTCAGGTCGTCAATGGTATGGTCTATCTAAATGGGGTACAGCTCTTCAGTAATCCCATCAGCAGTAACAGTACATTTGCTGTATTTGCCTTATCGTCCTTTATTAACTATGGTAGCATGCTGGCTCTTGACAACCAAGCGCTCGCCAAAGTAGCCCCCTGCATCCCGGGAGGCACCTTAACGATCTTAGGTCAAAATTTCGGCGACAAACCCGAACAAAACCTGGTTACACTCAATGGCAAAAATGCCCTGGTGAACGAGGCTTCAAAAAATAAGCTGGTGATCACCATTCCTGCCGAGGCCACAACGGGAATGCTCACGGTCATGGTAAACAATAAAACAGTAAGCAGCGTATCGCCCATACCGGTTTTATTACCCACGGTTACTACGGTTAACGGCATAGCGGCTTTGGGATGCCAGAATATTCAGGGCATCGCTATCGACAACAACAATACGCTCTACTTCACCGACCCGTCCAACTACCGCACGCTTTCCTACGATGCAAGCGGGCATGCCGTCATCTACCAGCCACTGGGACCACCTGAGAAAGACATCAACGGCGACGGCCGAATCGATGCCAACGACGCACCACTCATCATTACGGATCCCTGGGCCATTACCTTGGGTAATGATGGAAAGATATATGTGGCAGGGAAAAGCAAAGAAGTGACACCGGGCATATTCCGTTTTACGCCTAATCTGCCAAAGCAAACAGAACTTTGGGCCGGTAGTAAAGACCTCAATTTAGAAGGACGTCGCTTAAATACAGGTATAAGTCCGATCGCCCTTCTGGCTGATGGCGAGACGATGTTGTATGCCAATAATTTCCCTGAGCAGCAATATGTGGTCAACCGCATCGCTGGCGATAATATTATGGGCTGGTTGTATAATATGGACTTTTTGAGCGTCGACCCTACCTATCAACAATCCGCCACTATACTGGGGATGACAAAAATGAAAAACGCGAACACCTTTTATCTTGCTGATGGCGCTGGCAAACGCATCTGGAAAAAAGATCAAAATGGGCTTTACCTTCTCGCCGGGGCCAATAATAAAAACCATATCCCCGCACAGGATGGACAGGGCACAGCTGCGCTATTTGGCAGTCCGATGGGAATAGCGCTCTGGTCGGATCAGTATATTGTCGTCTGCGATAACGACTATACCAACCACAATTATAGCATCCGGGTTGTCAACACCTATGGTGTGGTCACCACCATCGCCGGCGGCAACAACCCGACCAACAGCAGCAAAGATGGCATCGGCAAAGCAGCGCAGTTCAATGGCGTTAATGCCATTGCAGTCGATAAAGACAATATGCTTTACGTCGCATCCGATGACGGTTCCATCCGAAAAATCCAATTTAAATAGTATATGATTTAAACGGACGCCATTTAAATAAGAATTATTCATTGTACCCATCTGCCCGAAATCCAAAGCACAACGTTTTTAGCCTTGCGCTTTGGATTTTCTTTTCGCCGATTATTTTATATTTTTGTACATCTTCCAGCAATAATCTAATTTAGTCGGGAACAACCATTATGCAGTTTAATTTCGCCTTTGATTCCAGTCCGTTTAAAACCCTGATCGCTTTTCATAAGATTATACCATCCTTTGAAGCAGCGGCTCTATCGCCGGTTGGCTTTCAGGCTACTTACGCCCGATCGCTGCTGGAAGAAATCAGCAAATACCCCGAACTTATCGAGGGCGTCGAAAAAGCCGAAGACCTGCTGCGCTACGAGCCTATCATCAAGGTGCTGCTGGCAGATCTGTTTCCAAGCTCACTGACGCACAACGAGATCAAGGCCATTACCATTCCCTTCCACCTCTATACGTTCAATCACACCGCTAGACTGGAAAAAATATTACAGGACGCCGGCGATCACTATGAATTTAGTCTGCGCGATATTTCGCCCGATACGTATTATATCCTCAATTGCTGCGTCATCATCAGTCAGTATTATGGCTTTAAGGTGGATGCTATGGATGCCCCCCTCTTTTTGGATATTCCAGACAATAATAACATCATCCATCATTACCGCGTCCTCTTCAATGCCGATTTTATCGATGTCCTTCCGACAGAACAGGCTATCGACCTTTCGGCAGAAGATATTACCGAACTGGTCGACAACTTTTCGGATATTGCTCTATGGAAGTCCAAATTCCCCGAGCAGAGCTGGATCCTGAAGGGCTTTTCCATTATGACGCTCTTCGATGCCACCATTGAAAATGCGGTATCCAGCTTCAAGAGTAATCTGCTGCGCGAGAAAAGTGCGATCCAAATGACGGAAATAGAAAGCATCTTCAGGTCGATTTATAAAATAAATGATCTGCGGATCGGACTCACCTCCTTTGAAAAAGTCAGGGACGAATACAACTTACGGATTGTCGAAAAACAGCTGTACAGCCATCTGCTTTACGATTCGACCATCGAGGAATGTGAAAGCATGCTCTGCAGTGAGACGCTGGAACGCATGCTCACCAAGGACGAATACCTTGTTGTACCGGATATTGACAAGCTGCCGATTGCTGATCCAAAGCAGGCCTTTTTTATCGATAAGCTGAAGCAGCAAAATGTAAAGAGCTTTATTTTTGTGCCCCTGATCGAAGGCGACAAAGTGCTTGGTTTACTGGAAATGTCTTCCTCCAAGGTACGTGAACTCAATTCGGTCAATGCCAACAAGCTCAACTTCATCTTGCCCTTTATAAAGGATAAAGTCTCCAAAGCATTTTCTGAAACTGAAAACCAGATCGAAGCGGTGATCCAAAAGGAATATACGTCAATCCATCCGAGTGTCAAATGGCGGTTTCAGGAAGAAGCCATCCACTTCCTCAACGACCGCGCCTTTGGGAAAGACTATGCCCTCCAGGAAATTGTCTTCGACCAGGTGTATCCGCTCTATGGACAAATCGACGTACAGGGCTCCTCCGAATCCCGCAATCAGGCGATCCGGCAGGATCTGATCAATCAGAGCATGGACCTGATCGCGCTGTTCACTGCGGTCAACCAAACGCAGCAATTACCCCTATTTGAGCAGAAAATATTCGATCTGGAACGAAATCTGGCGACGCTGCAACATGGGCTGCTGACCGATACGGAACAGCTCATGCTCGATTATTTTAATCAGGATATTCACCCTATTCTCGAGAATTTCAGGAAAAACAACAAAAATAGCCTCGCCACTGAGGCCATAGACCGCTATTTTGAGCGGATCAACCTGTCCATCGGCGGTTTTTATGAGGCCCGCCAGGATTATGACAACTCCATCACGCTGATCAATAAAAAGCTGGTGGCCATCCTCGACGAAAAACAGGTGGAAGCCCAACAGTACTTTCCACATTACTACGAGCGCTACAAGACAGATGGTATCGAGCACAATATGTATATCGGTGCATCCATTGCTCCGGACCGGAATTTTGAGCTGTATTATCTGCGCAATTTACGCCTATGGCAACTGCAGGTGATGTGTGCCATGGAACAGGAATTTAGACAGCTGCAACCCTCGCTGCCCCACCTGCTCGAAGTAACCTCGCTGATATTGGTGTTTGCCACCCCCATTTCCATCCGCTTTCGTATGGACGAGAAGCAGTTCGATATTGATGGCTCCTACAATGTGCGTTATGAAATTGCCAAGAAACGGATCGACAAAGCCAAGATCAAAGGCTCGACGGAACGTATTACCCAAAAAGGCAAATTGGTTATTGTCTACTCCAATGTACATGAAGAGACAGAATACCTGGGTTACATCAACCTACTACAGCACAAAGGATTACTGGACGACAACATCGAACAGTTTGAGGTGGAAGATCTCCAGGGCCTCGTCGGCCTGAAAGCGATCCGCGTGGGTTTTCAATTTCAGGAACAATAAAAACAGTAACAATCATTTCGGACAGATTCAATTATCGAAACGTCAACAGTCGCTTTTTTTTATTTTATAAGGAAAAATTATTGCATGGCAATAGCAATTTCGCCTAGATTGGGTTATCTTTACAGAAAAAGATTGATCGGGCCATATGATAGAAAACGTATTCAACGAAGCTGCTGTAAACCGTAGGGAAATGGATAGGCTGGCGGCATTAGCACGCTACGACATTATCGATAGCCCTTCCGAACGCATTTTTGATGGTCTGCTACAGCTAGCTGCCCAGGTTTTTCAGGTGCCAGCACTGCTCCTCACCTTTGTCGGTGCAGATCGTATCTTTGTCAAATCCAGCATAGGCATCGGCCAGGCAGAGCCTCTCAACCGCGCTAACAGTTTATTTTCCAGTACGATTGAACATCAACAGGTGATGGTGATTGAAGATCTATTACGCGAAAAAGCCTGGACCGGCGATCGCAGCTGGATCGACAGTCATGCCATTCGATTCTATGCAGGTGCTCCGCTTATGACAGCCGATGGCTTTCTGATCGGCACATTCAGCATTGCCGATTATCAGCCCCGGGAGTTTGGCCAAGCCGAACGCGACAAGCTCGCCTCCTTTGCCCAAACAGCTATGGATCAGGTCGCTTTGCGCCAATCAGCGCTAGCGAAGATCGAAGAGGTTGCCGCCGTCAATACCCATCTGGCCAATATGCAGCAGCGGCTGCTCGATCTCAATAGCGAGCTGGAAGCCGCCAATGCGCAGCTTACCCAGACCAACAGCATGCTATACAAATCGTATGATGTGACCCTGCTCCTCAACAAAAACCTCAAGAAAAACGAGCAACGGCTGAAATCCTTTATCACCAAAGCGCCCATTGCCTTTGCTATTCTGACGGGCCGCGAAATGACGATCGAGGTAGCCAATGATAAGGTGCTCAACATCTGGGGAAAAACGGAGGCCATTTTAGGCTATCCCATCGCTAAAGCGCTGCCCGAGCTCGAAGGCCAGCCTTATTTTGATCTGCTCGACCATGTGTTCACCAGCGGCCAGACCTATATCGGAGACACCGCTCCTGTGGAATTCGAGGAGGATGGGCAATTAAGCACTCATTATTTTGATTTTGTTTACGAACCGGTCAAAGGCGAAGACGGAAAAACAGAATCCATTATTGTGATCGCCAACGAGGTGACCGAGCGTATCCGGCAGAAAAAACATCTGGAAGGGCTCAACCAGGAGCTGGAAATGGCGCTTAAGGCCGGCGAACTGGGCACCTATCATCTGGATATCCAAAACTGGAAAAACCAGGCTTCGGCAACCTGTAAAAGCCATTTTGGCCTGCCGCCAAACGAAACCTTTGAATTTGAAGACTTCATTCAGGCCATTATCCCCGAGCACCGGACGATGGTGCAGCAAAAAGTGGAGGAAGCCATTGCCAAAAAGATCACCTACCAAGCCGAATATATGACCCGCTGGCCTGATGGTTCGCTCCATTGGATTAATTCCTCGGGACTGACGCACTATGATGCCGAAGGCACCCCAATCGACCTGATCGGGGTAACGGTGGATGTAACCACCCGCAAAAATTACGAGGCGCAGAAAGAGGACTTTCTGAGTATCGCCAGCCACGAGCTCAAAACCCCCATTACCAGCCTTCGGGGAACGATACAGATGCTGGAGATGCTGAAAGACAAATCGGCCGATGCTACCATTGGCAAACTGATTGACATGTCGGGCGCCAGTATCAAAAAAATAACCGCACTGGTAGATGACCTATTGAATATGCACCGCATCAGCCTGGGGCAGCTCGAATTGAATACCACAACCTTTGCGGCAGCCAAGATGATCCGATCCTGCTTTCGCGACATCAATATGATCGGCAAGCATCAGCTCAACCTGGATGGCGACCTCGAGGCCACACTCCATGCCGACGAACAGCGCATCGAACAGGTGGTTTCGAACCTGATCAACAATGCCATCAAATATGCACCGGCTTCGCATACCATTGACGTGCGTATCGAGCAGCTCCCCCGATCTGTCAAGATCCATGTAAGGGATTATGGCGAAGGCATTCCAGCTGAGCTACAGCAGCAGATCTTCGAGCGCTATTACAGGGTCTATCCCGATGGCAAAAAGTACTCGGGACTTGGACTGGGGCTGTATATCTCGGCAGAAATTGTCAAGCGTCATGGCGGTGAGATCGGTGTGGACAGCAGTCCCGGCCAAGGCAGCAATTTCTGGTTTACCATACCGCTTGCCGAATCGCATCCTGATGGAAGCCTTTAAACAAAGGCCCGAGTCAAGGTTTTATCCAGATTTAAGCAATTCGATATCACATCGGATATACGTTTAATTCGGCTTAAAACAAGGGCTAAGTCCGCTTTAAACCATTCGATGTTCCGCCTGATAAGCCAGTACATCAAGCGTCCTTGGCCTCGGCCGGCTTCAAAGCAGGCGATGTTCCATTAGGTAGGCCAATGCCTCACGTACCGCCTCTTTGCTGCTTTTGGGATTAAAGCCCAGTTCCGTGCGTGCTTTGCTGATATCAAAATCCTGCTGCAGCCCCGAAAACATCGCAATATCTTTGCGGGTAATCGTTGGCGCCGTACCTTTCAGCCGCCCCGCGAGCTCCATAAGCCCTGCTACTCCATAGAGTAACATTTTGGGAACAGCTGCCGGAATCTTGAGCCGTAATTCGGGATATAACTTTTGTGCCAATTTGGTCGTATCGGTTATCGTCATGCACTTTTCATTGGCTAAAATATAACGTTCGCCTGCTTTTCCGTGCAGGGCGGCGAGATAACAGCCTTCGGCGACATCTTTGACGTCCACCCAGTTGAGGGCTATACCGGTATCTACGGGAATCTGCTTGGTCAGAATAAGGCGCAGCACATCGTAGGAAACGTTGAGGGGCAGAGCGGCTTCGCTTCCGATCATGGCACCGGGCATGACCGACACCAGCTCGATGCCCAGTTCGGCGGCCAGTTTAAACGCCAGCTTTTCGCCATCGTTTTTGGAATTGTAATAAGCATCCCTCCGGTCGGGGTTGTAGCCATTGCTCTCCTTTGTGGGCGTATGCGTATAATCCAGTGCAGCAATGGAGCTTACATAGATGATTTTTTTGACACCTGCCTCCGCCGCAGCTTCGATGGTATTGCGGGTACCCTGCATATTGACGTCGTAGATTTCCTTTTGTGGATCGCGGGCCCATAGCTTAAAAGCTGCGCCCACGGCATAGAACGTATCCACGCCCTGCAGCGCCTTGACGAAAGAAGCCTTATCGGTGATATCTGCCGCCACGAGATCGCAGGGCAAACCTTTCAGCGCGGCGCAGTTGCCAAGATTCCGGACCGAAGCACGTACCCGAAAACCCTTTGCTAACAGTAGTCTGACCAGGTTATTTCCCAGGTGCCCATTTGCACCCGACACCAATACCAATTTTTTTGTTGTCATGTGTTTGATTTTAAATGATAGCACAAAGTTCTGCTTTGGCCATTCAAAATCAGTTCACAAATGTTACCTAATGATCTGTTTGCGGATGCGGCTCAAACTTTTGGGGTTCATACCAAGGAAAGAAGCGATATATTGCATGGGCACGTTGTACAGCAATTCCGGCTGCTCGGCCATGAGTTTGAGGTAACGTTTTTCGGCCGTAAGCGTGGCAAGCTCTTTTGCTCTCTTCTCATTATAGGTCAAGGACTGCTGAAACACATACATACTAAAATCCTTAAATGCAGGCAATTGCCTTGTCAGCAGATCGAGGTTTGCCTTGCTGATGCGCAGCAGTTCACTGTCGGTGATACTTTCCAGGTTTTCTTCCGTGCAGGTCTGGTGGTTGAAATGCTGGTAAGAGCAGATAAATCCCGGTGGGCAGTTGATATGTGTCGTCAGCTCGTCGCCCTTATCATTATAATGGAACAGGCGAACAAAACCCGACACCACAAAATACAGGTAAGCCGGTACCTTTCCCTCCTCTTCAATGAGCTGATGTTTGGCATAGCGCACGGGCTCCATATAAGATTTACACAGTTCAATCTCGGATTCCGATAACGGACTGTGTTGTTTGATCAGCTGAATAAACTTTGTGTGCATTATATCTGTTTTAATTGGCCCCCAAGCTTTCTCATACGTTCATTAGGCATATTCTTGTCTAAGTGTTGCATCGCTGGGAATCCCACATTCACCTAACAAATATACTAAAAACGACCTGAATACTAATAAAATTAGTAAATAAATTTTACTTTATATAAACGGCTCATCCTATCCACCGTTTCAGCTGACCCAATTTGCCAGTAGCCTCGCCAAAACGGATACGCTAAAAAGTACACTCATCACGTAAAAATCAGCGTAACATCGCATCATTTTTATAACGAATATCACCAAATAATCGTACCAAAGTCGATGATTTGTCTACACACCTCGCTTTCGTCATTTTGGCTACAATCAAGCTCAATTTGGCAACAGGTACCCTATGCTTTCTTTAGACATTTGTTATATGGAATCAAACAATAAAACAATGCAAAAGACAATTTTCATTACAGGAGCTTCTTCCGGATTGGGAAAAGCGACGGCCAAACTCTTTCAACAGGCAGGTTGGAATGTGATCGCAACCATGCGAAATCCCGAAAATGAAACCGAACTTACCGAGATCGAAAACATAACGCTATTAAAACTAGATGTTACCGATCCTGCCCAAATCAAAGATACTGTAGATAAAGCGATCTCTTTAAGCAACATTGATGTCGTTTTCAATAATGCAGGTTATGGATTAATGGGTGCCTTTGAAACCTTGAGCGACGAAAAAATACTTCGTCAAATCAACACCAATCTATTGGGCGTATTGCGCGTTACACAAGCATTTATCCCTTATTTTAGAGCGAAGAAAGGTGGTTTATTTATTTCGACCACATCCATTGGCGGCTTTATGGGATTCCCGCTACATTCCATGTATCATGCGACAAAATTCGCTTTGGAGGGCTGGAGCGAAAGCATGTCCTTTGAATTGAAACAATTTGGAATAGCTATCAAAACAGTTGCTCCGGGCGGAATAGCGACAGATTTTGCAGGTCGCTCTTTGGATATGAACCGAACTTCCGATTATCAGGACATTGAAGACAAACTGTTCGAACAAATGGGTCTGATGATGCAAAATGCATCCACGGCAGAGCAGATTGCCCAAGTGGTGTATGAAGCTGCAACGGACAATAAAGATCAAGTACGCTATCTGGCAGGCGACGACGCACATGCACTCTATGAAAGACGACTACAAATCGGAAAGGAAGCGTTCAGGCAAGAAATCGCAAAACAATTTGGCGCCTGATTTTTTAATTAAGCAACTGCCGCTAAGGCAGTTGTTTTTTGTAAATTTGTAAAACAAAAACAGGATGCATACGATCAATTCCATATCCGAATTTCACCGGCAATTGTCCTTGCCGGCCCCTTTACATCCGCTCGTCAGTGTAATTGATGTCGCTGGAATAAAACCTGCTGAAAGCGACATCTGGGAGCAGTTCTGTGTGAATTTCTACAGTATTTCGCTTAAAAAAGACGTTACTGCAACATTAAAGTACGGCCAACACTATTATGATTTCGACAAAGGAACGATGAATTTCATCGCGCCCAAGCAGATCCAATCGTTAACGATTGCTGAAATCAGAAAGATGAATGCCGAATGCGGAAAAGGTTACATGCTGCTATTTCACCCCGATTTTTTGTATACCCACCCCCTGGCCACCAAAATAAAAAACTACAATTTCTTTTCGTATGCGCTAAACGAAGCATTACATCTCTCCGAACGCGAAGAAAAAGACATTATAGAAATTTTTCTTAAAATCGAACAGGAATATCAGCATATCGACAAACATACCCAAGGAATTATTCTGTCACAAATTGACATGCTCTTGCAATACAGCAACCGGTTCTATGAGCGTCAATTCATTACCCGGAAAGCCGTTAACCATGCGTTGCTAACTCAATTGGAAAAATTACTCGATGATTATTTCGACAGCGAGGAAACCTTAAAACAAGGACTTCCAACGGTAGAGTATTTGGCAGAAAGCCTTCATGTATCGGCTCGTTATCTAAGCGATTTACTCCGTTCCGTTACCGGTAAAAACACACAACAGCACATCCACGACAAGTTAATTGAGGAAGCCAAGGAAAAGCTCACGGCGACAAGCCTTTCCGTGGCAGAGATTGCCTACAAACTCGGTTTTGAACATCCACAATCGTTCAACAAACTGTTTAAGAAAAAAACCAATGTTTCACCGCTAGCATTCAGGCAATCGTTTAATTGATCCCGTTTAATTGCCTTTAAATGACTTTTCTTTTTTAATATAGCTTTACTTTTGTCGCAGATTTATCCCGTTCGGGATTGAAGAAGAGCAAAATGAAGAAAGAATCACGCATCATATCGCTCATTGTTGGTGGCACACTGTTTATGGAGATGCTCGACACCACAGCGATATCCACAGCCTTACCCAAAATGGCACATGATTTTGAGAGTAATGTGGTACACCTCAGTGCGGGCATTACTTCATACACCGTCATGCTGGCCGTGTTTATACCGATCAGCGGGTGGATCGCCGACCGCTACGGCGCAAAAAAAGTGTTCAATACCGCAATTATAGGATTTATACTTTCGTCGATCGCTTGTGGACTGAGTACCAACTTGACATCTTTCGTTATAGCGCGCATCTGTCAGGGTACAGCCGGGGCACTTATGGTACCGGTTGGTCGTCTCATCGTACTGAAGCATACCGCAAAGAAAGATCTGGTCGATGCGATCGGTTATATTGCCTGGGCCGGATTATTAGGCCCTATTGTTGGTCCCGTACTGGGCGGATTTTTTACGACCTATTTTAGCTGGCACTGGATCTTCTTTATCAACATACCCTTCGGCGTATTTGCGCTGTGGGCCGTGCATACATTTATCCCGGCAATGGAATCTGAAAATAGCCGTCCACTTGATATCATCGGTTTTTTAATCAGCGGAATTGGCCTTGCCGGCATCATGCTGGGCACCGAAATGATCGGCGCAGCCAACGGAGATTATACCAAACCGCTTGCTACTATCCTGGCAAGCTTTGCCCTGATGGCTGTCGCAGTATGGCACTCCAAACGTATCCAGTACCCCTTGATCGATTATCGTATCCTCAAAATAAAGACTTTCCGGGTTACAGTCTATTCCGGCTCGATTACCCGTATGGTGATCAATGTTGCTCCTTTTATCTTGCCCCTTATGCTACAGCTGGGTTTTGGATTGAGTCCATTTCATGCAGGCCTCCTCTATATGGCCAACATGCTGGGCAGTATGAGCATGAAACCGGTAGCTATTTGGATCACACGGCGGTTTGACTTCCGTAAGGTTTTGATTGGGAACGGTATTATTTTAACAATTTTTACGGCCGGACTTTCCCTGCTTTCCCTGCAAACGCCGATCTGGCTTGTGGCCATCGTATTCTTTTTCTCGGGGCTTACACGGTCGCTCCAGTTTACCAGTCTGAATACCTTGGCCTACGCAGACGTACCCAATGGACAGCTCAGCAATGCGAATACGCTGTATAATACGGCACAGCAAATGGCACTGGGTATGGGTATCGCCCTGGGAGCGGTAACACTTCACCTGGCAAGCAGCTATTATCAGGATACCGTTTATCAGATGCGGGATTTTAGCTTGGCCTTGCAGTTAATTGCTGGCTTATCCCTGCTATCCTTAATCGAGTATTTCAAAATTAAGCCAAGTGACGGTGCCAATCTAAGAGGTTTGCCTTCACCAAAAGAAGTGCAGAAGGCCGCTTAGTCCTTTAGATTTTTCGGGCTGTAGGCAAACTGTTTGCCGGAAAGCTCCAGCAGATACAGCTTTAGTTAGTGCAAAAACAGCTGCTCAAAAATATGAACAGCTGTTTGTTATGTTTGTATAATTGGGAATAATTACTTTATGTCTCTGGTTAGATCTTCCCGTACTTTCTGTACAAAAGCAAGCGAAACCTTCGCAACACGCACGATAACATCATCAGCAAGCTTAAGTTCGGTAATCAAATTTTCCACTACCTCATAGCTTTTTGCCTCAGCGCCCCGTTCCAATCCTTGTTCGACACCTTGTTCAATGCCTTGTTCAATGCCTTGTTTAATGCCTTGTTTAATGCCTTGTTTAATGCCTTTCTGAATAGCCTCGTTAAGCTGTTGCTCCTGATATTGGCGCACTGCTTCAGCATCCCATTTACGTTTTAGACTTACATCATACATTGCTCGTTCCTCCTTATTCAACTTTGCGTATTCCGCTATTTTAAATAATTTTTCAAATATAGGCTTTTTCAGATAGCCCGGTATCTTGTTCAGCTTGGACATATTACGTAAAACATAAAGCCAACGATCAAGATCAGTTTCTAATTCCGCCTCTACTTTTGTAAAGTTACGCAATTGAACGTAAATAAACCCTAACTCTTCATAAAAAACGCGACCTGTCTTCCTGTTACACAAGCAAATATCGTGAATAACAGCGCTGGATTCATCCGCCTGTGAAAAAGTAAATCCATCCATAAGTACAACGATATACACTTCGGTTATCGCATAATTCCACGCTCGCCGTTTTCCTTTGGGAGCCTGATCCGCAATAAGCTTACTGCCGTAGTAAAGCATACGCTTTTTCAAATTTATCTGTGCAGTACGCTGTACTTCAATCACAAACTTCTCTCCATTATCAGCTGTACAGATCAGGTCAAAGATCACGGTCCCGATCTCCTCACTATCCCCTACATATTCATTCTTTTCGTACAATAAATCGACAATACTTTTCCGTCCACGGAATAACTCATTCAATAGGGAAATCAGTAAATCCTTATTAGGTTCAGATCCAAAAATGCGCTTAAATGCATAATCTGAAACTAGATCTATATAAACGGGCTCGTTCATAAATATAATAATTGGTTGTTGACTGTAAATTTCGAAAAAAGAACTTAATAAAACTAATATTTTTAGTAAAAAAATACAGATTCCCGAAGAGCTACCGTCAACGACTATGCAAAGGCTGTATTGATAACTTCCGTTACATTTAGGCTGCCACTGAGTACATCCCCATTGGGCGTCCGGCTAAAAACAACTGGTACCATAAGGTTATCAGGAACGCGATTGAGTTGTGTGGTGAGTCACCTGCGGCAGATCATGAAGCAAACGGACAAGTCCGCAAAAGCATTTTTTACCGCCTTGCAGTGCAATCTCAAAAAGATCCCCGATCTAAGCGATACCTTGAGAAGTGGAAAACGCGCATAGCCGTCCTATAACACTACCCTGGGAAGAACATTGTCTGAGCAAAGACCTCGTCTACTAACAGGAATGATTCAAATAACGGGGTAAGCAATGTTGACGAAACCGAAGGCAGGTAGGGATTTTGCGCTGTACACTGTCAATAATAATTATTAGCTTTATTTAAATTACTGACTAGTGCATTTCGACAATGAACTATTTTATCTCTGAACAGCTTTATAACATAGGCAAATGGCAAAATCTATTTTAACAATAACCCTGAACCCATCCGTAGACAAGAGTACCAGCGTACAACATATCGTTCCTGAAAAGAAATTACGCTGCGAAAAACCTGTATATGAACCCGGTGGCGGCGGAATTAACGTATCTCGTGCCCTGAAAAGACTTGGTTTGGCTTCGACTGCTCTGTTTACATCCGGGGGAAAGACCGGCAGTCTGCTCGAAAGCTTATTGAAGCTGGAAGATATTGCTATAGATCCTATTCGGGTGAATGGCGAGACCCGCGAAAACTTTATCGTGGTTGACAGCGCAACGAATCAGCAATATCGATTCGGGTTTCCAGGCGAACAAGTTGAATCCAACGAGCTGGAAGGGATTAGGACTTCAATTGATGAACTCACGGATATCCCGGATTTTGTCGTTATCAGCGGTAGTATGCCAGCTGGAGTACCGCCCGAATTTATACGGTCACTGATTAACACGTACAAAACGAAGGGCAGTAAAATACTAATTGATACATCTGGCGATGCACTTCGCCTTGCACTGGATGAAGGTGTCTTTTTAATCAAACCGAACGCGGGCGAGCTCGCGGCTCTTGTGGGAAAAGAAGAACTGGGGCATTCCGATCTGGATATAGCCGCCCAACAGCTAATTTCGGAGGGGAAAGCAACGCTAATCGTGGTCTCGCTAGGTGCCCAGGGCGCTATATTATATTCAAAAACAGAAAAAATCCAGCTACCTTCCCCAGTGGTGAAGGTGCGCAGTACCGTCGGAGCAGGTGACAGTATGGTCGCTGGAATGGTGTCTGTTTTAGCTCAGCAAGGCGATCTGGAGCATGTCCTTCAGATGGGAATCGCCTGCGGCTCGGCGACCACGATGGCAGAAGGAACCGGGCTATTCGCCAAGAAAGATGTCGACCGGTTGTTTTCGGAAATAAAAAAAAGATAAAATTGAGGATTTTGCCTTACAAATGAAGATGTTACCTTACAAAAAGGCGCACAATCCTGTGCACCTTTTTGTTCCACTCATCTTTTCCGTTTACCCAATCTGGCCAATAGCCTACTTGTCGCGAAACTGACCAGCGTGCCCAAGGCAGCCGTCCCAAAAAAATTAACCTGTAAGGGTTTATATTCCGTTCCTCTCACATTAAGTTCCCAAGTCGCAAGCACAATTTCCTCAGCTTTGCTAACTGCAAAAGATTACCAGAGTGCACACCGATTGAAAATAGTGTCAAATCTCTACTTCCCATTGTGCAGTAAATACTGTTCATCAATTCATCAGGCTCTCTGTTATTTGCAATGGGGACAAGCTGACTTGCTTCGGGTAATGGAAGTTTTAAATAATTTAAAAGACTAACAAAATAGCCTGATTGTGGTTTAGACTGTACAAGTGATTGTATTTCCAGTTCAAGAAAAATCCGTTTGGCTGTATTGCTACTTAAACCGTGTTTGCAGCATTTTAACAGAAGGCAGTCGTACCCCTGCTTTCAGCACGCCGGCCTTATTTTGTCGGCAATATTTCCCGATATTTCATTGTAAAGAAAATCTTTTTCATAGTGTAAATTTAACTGTAACCATTTAAATATTAAAAACTGTAACTGTATTGATTTATTTCTATTCACGAATTTTGCTTAAATAAATACATCATTGGAAATGAAAATTCATAATTTTAGCGGCGGTCCCGCAGTCTTGCCTCAATTTGTCTAGGACAAGTTGGCTGATGCAATCAAAAACTATAATGGAACCGGGCTTTCTTTACTCGAAACATCTCATAGGTCTGCAGCTTTTGCTGAAATCCTTAGGGAAACCGAACAGCTGCTCCGTGAACTTCTTTCCGTAACGGAAGATTATGCAGTACTTTTTCTAGCAGGCGGGGCAAGCCAGCATTTTACAGCAAAAATAGGGCGTAACTAATTAAGATACATGCACATCTGAATATATAAATGAATTGGAAAAATTAATGAAAATGAAATTTGAATGATAAAAAAATCCAACATAAAATTATTAAGTAACCAACAGGATTTCAAAGATTTTTATCTGAAAGAAGCGCCAGCGAGTTTTTGTGAAGAGTGCGGCAATATTGCGTATGAACACGGCAGCGGCTTTTTGGAAATTGCCCGATTGGAAGATTTAAAAAAACAACAGAAAAATACCAAAGGACAGCAAACTCGGCGTAGATTTTATTCAATGATTTTATTGGCGGAAGGCGAAATTATAGAAACCATCGGACACCAAAAGTTCAATTTCAAACCGCAAACGATGTACTTCGTGAGCGAAAGTCAATTGCACGCCATTGAATGTTGGAGCGATGACGTGAAAGGCATTTACTGTATGTTCGATGCAGATTATTTTTTGCTTTGCATCAAGCATCAGATTAAGCTCAATCAGTTCCCTTTTTTCCAAATTGATAAAAAGCCATACATACAACTATCCAAAAGAGAAATGGAAATGATAGAGCATTTGTTCTGGAAACTCAACAGTGAAAAATGTATGAAAACAACCTTCAATGATGATTTACTGACCAGGATGTTTCTCAATGTAATTTTGCTCGAAGCAGAACGGATTTACAACAGACAAACTATACAGGAAAATTATTCATTGTCTCGTAAAGACCTAATTGTTTCAGAGTTTCAGCTTTTGGTAACACAGCATTTTATAGAGAAAAAACAAGTGAATGATTATGCCAACATGTTGTTTGTCCATCCGAATTATTTAAATGATTTGGTAAAAGAAGTTACGGGTCATACCGCAAGCCATTTTATCCAAAAACAGTTATTGCAAGAAGCCAAATCAAGACTATTGCAAACGAGCGATACCGTTTCGATGATTGCATCGGAACTTAATTTTACAGACGATTCTTATTTGAATCGTTTCTTTAAAAAACAAACAGGATTAACTCCTTTGATGTTTCGTAAAAATCATAAACATTAAACTTTACCAATTTTATCTGTAACGGGAATAGCCAAACCAAAATTGTTTAATCACACTGAAAATGATTATTTTGGAACCAGAACAATATCTCTTTACCCATCAACCGCTATTTTCTTGAATTGAGCTATTCCTTCTAAATAAGGACTGGATCTAACTCTGAATTCCATGAATCTATCAAATCTTTGATTTGTACAATTTTCTCAAGGATAAGTCTAAGGATTGTAGTTTAAGTCCATCCTACCTTTGTATCATTGGAAATTTTTAAACAATGAAAAACGAAATGCAAGATACAGCGCAAGTTAACAATTTAGAACTCTTACAATTCTACGCCGAATGGTGTCAGCCTTGTAAAATGATGATGCCAATTGTAGAGTTGATAAAGCAAAAGTCAATCAATTGGTTAACCGTAAAACAAATTGATGTTGACGAGAACTCCGAACTTTCTGGTAAATATCAAATTCGTTCAATCCCAACTTTTGTAGTATTAAAAAATAATGAAGAAATATGGAGAAAAACAGGCATGCTCTCTGAACATGCTTTTCTGGACATTTTAAAGTCGCTCGATAAATAATTTATTAATATTAAACTACAGTAAAATTATGTCAAATCAATTTAAAGATATTCAAAAACCACTGTTACTTCAGTTCACCGCAGAGTGGTGTGGACCATGTAAGTTACTTGCTCCAATCGTTAATCAAGTAGAAGAGAAAATTAAAGAAATAGCCGATGTAAAACGTGTGGATGTCGACCAGGAAGGAGAGTTGACGGTTGACTTTCATGTTAGAGGGGTTCCAACGTTAATCCTTTTAGATAAAAACGGAAATATATTTTGGCGTAATTCAGGACTGATTTCAGAAAAAGATTTGCTAAAACAAATAGAACGTTTGAAATAGCCCCCAACAAAATATACAATTAAATTTTTCAACTATGAATACTACAAAATGCTTGATTATCGGTTCGGGCCCCGCAGGATATACAGCAGCTATATATGCTTCACGCTCCGGCTTAAACCCTTTACTATTTACAGGTGTTCAAGTAGGCGGACAGCTTACAGAGACGACTGATGTTGATAATTTTCCAGGTTACTCTGATGGTGTTCAAGGTCCTGCCATGATGGACGATCTACGTCGGCAGGCTGAACGATTCGGTACTGAAATTGTGAACGAAGTAATTACAGATATCGATTTTTCTGACCGTCCTTTTAGAGCCATTACGGAAAGTAAAAAAGAGTTTTTAGCCGAGACTTTAATCATTGCCACAGGAGCTTCAGCCAAATGGTTGGGTTTACCTAGCGAAACCAAATACAATGGTCGTGGTGTCTCGGCCTGTGCTACTTGCGACGGATTTTTTTATCGAGGCAAAGAAGTTGTTGTGGTCGGTGGTGGCGACACGGCAATGGAGGAAGCGGTTTTTCTCGCCAATATCGTGGAGAAGGTTTATCTTCTGGTAAGGAAAAATACTTTTCGTGCTTCGCTGATTATGCAGAAAAGAGTTCAAAATATTTCGAATATAGAAGTCTTATTCAATACCGAACTCAAAGATATTTTGGGCGATGAATCTGGTGTGAATGCTGCCAAAATTTATAACAATATCTCCAAGAAAGAAGCCCAATTAAATGTAAGCGGAGTTTTTATTGCCATTGGCCATACGCCCAATACTCAATTGTTTGCACAAGATATTTTGTTGGATGAAACGGGATATATCAAAACTATTTCTGCTAGTTCCAAAACCAATATTTCCGGTGTGTTTGCCTGTGGCGATGTGCAGGACAATGAATACCGGCAAGCGGTTACAGCAGCTGGTTCCGGTTGTATGGCAGCGATAGATGCAGAGCGTTTTCTATCTTCACGTATTCAGAAAAATGGAATTACTTGTGTGGATTCGCCTTTGCAAATATCCACAATCATAACAAAAAACGGAATGCGTTGTATTGAAGACTCATTAATTATTTCTGAAATTAATTGATCAATATTTATGGACAGGAGAAAATTTATTACCAAAAGCGGCTTAATTGCGTCAGCTTCCTTTATACCGGATAGTTTGATGTTATTTGCTAGGTGGAACGAAAAAGACGACAAGGAGTTTTTTGATGTTATCATTGTTGGTGGGAGTTATTCTGGTCTTTCTGCTGCACTGGCATTGGGTCGTTCTTTGCGAAAAGTGCTTATCATTGATAATGGAGAACCTTGTAACAGATTTGCCCCCCGTTCTCATAATTTCATCACGCAAGATGGCGAAGTACCCAGCAGTATTTCTGAAAAAGGTAGAAAACAAATCTTGAAATACGAAACCGTCTTTTATCATCAGGACACAGCTTTGGAAGCTAAAAAGTCTAATGATATTTTTGTTTTAAAAACGAAAAAAGGAAAAGAAATTACTGCAAAAAAGATTTTATTTGCTACAGGACTAAAGGATTTAATACCTGGTATCAAAGGTTATTCGGAATGTTGGGGCATTTCGGTTTTACATTGCCCTTATTGCCACGGTTATGAATTGAGGGGCGAAGAAACAGGCATTTTAGGCAACGGAAATTTAGCATTTCATTACGCACAGTTGATTTCCAACCTAACCCAAAAATTAACCGTTTTTACCAATGGAAAATCAGACTTTTCTGCAGAACAAAATGAATTATTAAAACGCAATAATGTAAAAGTGGTGGAAGAAAAGATTACAGCATTGGAACACCAAAACGGAAATTTAAAATGTTTGCATTTAGCCAATCAAACTGCATTTCCATTGGTTGCATTGTATGCTCGACCTGGTTTTGAGCAAAATTGCAAAATTCCGATGACCTTGGGCTGTGACACCAATGAGCAGGGATTATTGGTATTGGATAATAGCCAGCAAACCAACATTTCAGGTGTGTATGCTTGTGGCGACAATTCCGCATTTCGTTCCATTGCCATAGCCGTATCAACAGGTTCCATTGCCGGTGCAGCGATCAGTGCAGCATTGTCAATAGAAAAATTTAACTTTTTAAAATAACAATTTCCAATGAACATGATCATTCATTACATTATTTATTCCATATTCATCGGCGTAGGAGCTACGATCGTGATGGATTTGTTTACGGTTTTCCTCAAAAAAGTTTTCAATATTCAATCTTTGGATTTTGCCATTGTAGGACGTTGGATTGGAAATTTCAAAAATGGGAAATTTGCTCACAACAATATTTTACAGGCCAAAAAAATCAATGGCGAAAAAGTCATTGGTTGGACTGCTCATTATTTCATCGGCATTTCTTTTGCGTTTTTACTCTTACTGATTTGTGGGTTAGATTGGGCACGAAATCCTACTTTTTTACCTTGTATCCTTATTGGCTTAGCCACAACAGCAGCACCTTGGTTTATGATGCAACCCGCATTTGGCTTCGGTATTGCTGCATCCAAAACACCTAATCCCACAGTCTCAAGATTACTTAGTTTACAGGCACACGCTGTTTACGGAATCGGTTTGTATTTAGCCGCTCTTTTATTTAAAACGGTAAACCTATATTAGGATGATACAAAAGAGCAAGCTGAAGTTGGACAGAGCCCTACTTTTCTTTCCCTATGCTTTGCAAATACAATTTTGAGTATCCTCCGGGGATACTCTCTTTGCTTAATAATACCATTAAACCCTTTTTTAGTATACTGTCCAGTATACTTTAAGTCAAATTTGAATTTAGCAGCGGATTAAAATCCAGCAAAAGCTTTCGTATTCAACCATTTCTACCCCACGAAACTTCATGTTACTTTTAGGAATTAGTTCAAGATAATTCGATTTGACAAATGCTACATTTTAAGGTTTCTCTATATTACACAACGAAATTCATTAAAAATTTAGTACGACTTAACAAACCTAAAAAATATTACAAAATCGACACTTATTCGTATTTATTGAAAAATAAAAGACTAAATATCAACTACTAACACTTTCTGTATAGTGAAATTGTCGGTGAATTGAGGTGCGGAAAGATGTCGATAGGCTGTTTTCGGAAATTAAAAGAAGGTAAAAATTGAGGATTTTACCTTACAAATGAAGATGTTGCCTTACAAAAAGGCGCACAATCCTGTGCACCTTTTTGTTCTACTCATCTTTTCCGTTTACCCAGTTTGGCTAGTAGCCTACTTGTCGCGAAACTGACCAGGGTACCCAAGGCAGCCGTCAGGGCGGTCTGCAATACATCGCCCAGCGAGATGCTGGCCCAGATGGAACAGATGGTACCGCCGATGGCCGAGACGCGCATATCATTCACTTTCATCCATCGCGCTCCTTTCTTCGGTATTTTCGGTCTCATTTTTTACGGACCTATGCTCCCGCGTGCCGTCCGAGGGATCCTTATCATCTACCTCCGGCCGCTGCTCAGCTTCATCCAATACCGTTTCCACGATACCGAGCCCCAAGGCCAGGTATTTTAATGCATTCCCCACCTTACCCGGCAGCTTAACAGGTGAAGCCAACAGCAGCTGCAGCACCTGTCCTATTTTATTGAAGATCTTTTTCATGCTTATTCTATTTAACAATGTTCACTTGCCCTGTATCGGGCGACGCTCATTCGACCTGCACTTCGACAAGCCCGTGCAGCATCAGTTCGGCCACAAGTTGATAGAACTTTTTGTACGCGACGCCCGAGGCTAGCAGGCGGTAGTCGCCATCTTCCAGTACACACTGATTGCCCACCAGCACACAGCCAGCAGTCTCTTTATAGCTACTCCCCTTGTGGAAGTAGACATAGCTAAAATTATGAATATCACGTATTTCAAGCATACCGCGGTGCATTTTGGGGTAATCGTCGTAGTAACGGCCATTCATCGCCCCCTCGCGGTTAAATCCCAGGGTGTAGTGCCCGGCTGGTATGGCGGTCTCTCCCCTTATCTTCACGGGACGCGGAATATTCTCCAGACCGTAGCAGATCAATTGATTGTTCACGTAAATCTCGGACAGCGTGCTATGCTTGCCCTGTTTTGTGCGAAGTACTTTTATCGTTGATTTCATACGCAAAATTTAAATTAGAAAAGACCGAGGTATTGACTTCTGGAGTACAGGTTTTCATCACGATCATGTAGGAGCAGGTACAGGTGCACCGGCCTATCATGCAGCATGGATGGCAGCTCGATCGTCATCTGGAGATCCTTCCGCAGCACCTGCTGTTCGTTGATGGCCGCCTGCTCGCCAATAATATCATAAGCACAGAGCATGACCTGGTCGTCCCATTGGCTATAATCTTTGATGTTGGATTCGGTTGCATCCCAGCTCAGCCGAATTGTATTGGACATACGTATGCAGGTATTCACCGCGAGTGGAGACAGCATACCATTGCTGATTTTTGCCAGGGCGGGCGCTATCTGAAAATCCGGATATTCACCCTGTATCACATTGGTCAGCGTATGCGACATGGCCCGGCCAAAAGCCGCCTGCACCGTGCACTTGCTATGGGCAAAACCTTTAAGGATAAGCGGATACAGTGGATTTAAAAACCGGCGTGCCAGTCGAAAGCGCTCCTGTGCCGCCTGCCTACGTGTCGGATCTTTAACCTGCTTTTTAAACTCAGAAATCACCAGCATAATCGTATCGTTTTGTGTTTTAAAAATCGGGAGGAGCCACATGCTCCTCCCGTTCAATTACTCCATCAGTGGCTAAGCCAGGTCAAATTCTCCCAGATAGGTACTTTTGGACACTTTTTCGGCCTTGCGGTCGGTAAAGAAGATCCATACGTGCCCCTTGCTACCAAGCAAGTGTGCCGGAATCGCGATGTCTATTGTACCGGCGGCACGGGTCGGCGGAGTTGGCGCTGTCATAAATTCATCCTTTTCGGGTGAATAGACCAAGATAATGACCTGATCATCGGCCTTGGTTTTGTAAAGGCTGTTGAGGATGGTATCCCAGTAGAGGGAAAGAATTCCGCCACTCACAGCAGCTTCCATGCCACCGCCGTTGAGGTAAGAGCCCGTACTGATTTCGATCTTACTGTAATCCAAGCTAAAGTTTGGATAAGTACCGGTTACCGCCTGGGCGATATTGAGCTGCAGTGCCACGTTGGTCGGTGTCATCTTTTCGGTTTTCGAGAGCCCAAACCCGACCTGCAGGATTGGCGTGATCGGCATCAGGAATTTGGAAATTTTCAGAAAACGCTCCTGTTGGATCAGCTGTTCTTCGGACATCCCTTTCGTCCGCTTTTTGGGCAAGCCCTTGAGGTAGTTGATAGATTTCCAGGACGAGGCGATCACCGCGCCGACTTTACCACTTGCTCTTCCGATTACACCATTGTTGATTGTTGCCATGTTGTTTTTTATTTAAAATTTAACCACCATAAAGCTTTCATTTATACCGGTATGTATTGCTTTACTTCGACAAACATACCACATCAAACAGCCCCTTGTCAATAGCGCAAAACAAGTTGGCGGAGACTGGTCGGCGGTATCCCGGCTTTTGTCGGCGCGCTGTCGGAGACCATAGGATAGCGGGCATAAAATAAGCTGCACAATCGGGCACATCCCAGAGACGGAGTCGTCTGGCCCTTCAAAAATTACGGGGTTGAGCTGCCGTCTCAGGCCTTTGTTTCGGACCAGCTCCGTACCTGCTTCGGATCAGCAATAGATCCTGTACAGATGCCGAACAGACCTTGACCAGCCGCCGAACAGGGAAACACTGTTCAGCAACGGGTCAACAGTGGCTGCTCTCTTGTTCATCTCCGAAGGCAATACGAAGCAGGTACGAACAGCATAGGGATTTAAGGCATTTGCCGCGGCCATTTTTTATATTCAGCCACATACAGCTGCACCACATCTTTTTTGAGAAAGAGATCCGCATTGCCCTCTTTATAGGTAGCTTTGAGCAGGCCTTTGGCAATACGGCGCTCGATGGTGCGCACACTTTTGCTCAAAAAATAAGCGACTTCGTGGATGGTCATTGTACCCGTCAGCCTGTGGAGCTCCGTATACTGCGGTTCCTGCAGCAGGTCCAGGATACGGTCCAGCTTAGTTTCTAGCGGCGTATATCCGACGCTTGGTTTTAGTTGAAAAGAATAGTGGATTTTTAGATGAATACCTGTCGCATTGGACACAAAACGAGTAATGATCCCCTTTTGATCAGGAGATCCTTTGATAAAAAACATACATGGGCATGGTTAGCTCGACTAACCGCCGAAATCCAGATCAGCAGCAGACCTGTGGTCTATTGCGCTCGGTCTATCTAAGTTCATACTAGTGGGATGATTCAATTGAGCGGAATAAGGTAATCCCATCCCTTATGCTCCAGCTTATTAACGTTATCCAAAAATTTTGTTAGATTTCTACTCTTCCGTACCCATTGCGTTGCCACCAATAGCTTTTCAATATCCATTTCAGTCATTGCATTCCGCAGGCTATCAAATGCCTCTTTGCGCAATTCAAGCTTAGATGTATTTGGGGGCACGGGATAGCGGATAAGCATCATGTTGACGCGGCAGCCGCTGCTGATGCGGAAATACCATTTATCCAGTCCGATTGCCTCCAGTTTCTCCATAAACCGGTCCGCTTTCCGTCTTGTCCCGTCCATCAAAATGACTTCCTTCTCCCCTTTGCTCGAAAAGTAAAACGGCACATCAAACATGCGCACGGCCAGTTTTCTTGTAAAGTCGGTTTCAAATTTAGCGTGGCTATAGAGAATGTCGTAAAGCGATCCGATGACGATCTTTTCATCTAAAATAGTTGGATGAACGACGTGTACTATTCTTTCGGGCAGCTGCCTACCGAATAGTGAAATTGCGTTTTGAGGTGTACACCACCATAAATGACCTTGTTTAAAAACATAGCCGACATAGCAGTAGCAGCATACACTCACCAAAGGCATGTAATGCAATAAATAACTCCGAAATAAATTGGTGCTGTTGTTATTTCGGCGCACGTACGCGATCAGATAGATAAAACAAAGGTAGACAAGCAACAGTACCATTGTCGTCGAAAGGACGGCCCATGCTCTCTGCGACTTGGGTATACCTTTGATCTGTAAGCGCCCCTCTTTCAGCAGTTCCAATTCAGGATATTTTTTTTGCCATTCGATCCAGGCTATTTTTAGGCAGATGCGGATCAACAGCCCTGCAATAATAATGGCTAAAGCAAAAGTTACTGTCCAGACGCGATACGTACAGGTCCCGAACCGTTCCAATTTAATTCCTTTATTTCCAATCAAATTAAACAACATGGAAAAGCATAAGCTCCCCAGGCATAGCTTAAAAAAATGCTTCATATTAGTCCGTCAAGCGCCAATATTTAGGTTATATCTACATGTTTGAACATCTAAATTAATCAAAATTTTCAAGTTCTAGGAAATATATCTGGCTCTTCAAAAAGATTAACCTACTAAATGTGGTAGGTTATTTTGAAACACTAGGTTTAACGACCAGTAACATAAACATTTGTCAAAATTTAAAATGTATGAAAGAAAATTTTGACAATGCAGGTGTGGCGCAAAAAGTAGCCACCCTTCTCGCGCTACCGTTAGCAGATCGCGCACTAGAGCTACAGGTGATGAAAGACAATTTTACGGCGTGGATGGAACACCATTTTAACCTGCAGCCCCATCAGGTGGTGCAGCTTAACAATCTTCCTGCTGAGCTTCGGAAACAACTTAGCACGGCTATCAGCAATTATCTCATGCAAGGGTATACGCTGCAGTTTCAAAAAGACCAAAAAGAAGAAGATCCGGATTTCAAGGAACTTAGCGTTCACGGCCTTGATCAATGGCAGGATGATGTCGTGAAGGTGACCTTTACTCCTCTTTTTATACGGATTTCATAC
This sequence comes from Sphingobacterium sp. Ag1, assembly GCF_000988325.1. Classification (NCBI taxonomy): domain Bacteria; kingdom Pseudomonadati; phylum Bacteroidota; class Sphingobacteriia; order Sphingobacteriales; family Sphingobacteriaceae; genus Sphingobacterium; species Sphingobacterium sp. Ag1. The sequence continues at coordinate 51,153 of NZ_LBGU01000026.1, forward strand.
AGCGATCCGCAACGTTAATCCAATCCTACGTTATCCAGATTCAAATCCCGTCGGTCTTTCCGAAATCCAGGCCGGCGGGATTAAAATAACCTATAATCCATTATGAAAAAAGCATTACAGATTAATCTAACGGCTGTTTTTGACGCGGCATGCCGTCCTTCAGTATCAGCACTTGAACCCCTAATTGCCATGTCGAATGGAGATATCCGGTATTATCGCAATCAGGTTGGGCAAGTCTGCCTGCAGCAATTCGACGGACTGATGGGCTATATCAATCTCTTAGATTTTGAGCTATCCAAAGGTATTGTTGTCCCCTTACGTGTCGAACAGGCAGATATCCATATCTTTTACCTGTTGGGAGCTCATGGAGCTGTGCAGATCAAAGACCTACAACAAGATTTGAGTTACAGCGTATCTTCCAGTAGAGGCTGTTATATCTATTTAACCACAGGTGATTATGAATTACATGTACCTGCTGGCAGGTACACCATCGTTAACTTTTATTTCCGTGGAAGTATCTTTCGGAATGGCAACGAACGTCCTTTCCGATTCTTACATCATTTGGTTGATGCCTATCGCAGCAGAGATACAAAATCATGCTGTAGCATTGATTTTCGGGCTGGTCCAATTACCATAGCCCGCATCCGACATTTAGTTTCAAACCTTAAAAAAGGCGATTTGGGCAATGATCATTTTATCTATGAACAGCTCAATCAGTTGATCAAACTGTCAAACACCAAAGTCCATCAAGAATACGAACAGCTTTCGGAATCAGTCATCTGTGCACAGCATGCCCATGATCTGATTGTCATATTTGTAACTGACCATGGACAGGATTTTAAGTTGAGCGATGTTGCAGACCAACTGCAAAAGAATCCAGGTTATCTCAATGAAGTTCATAAAAAATCCTTTGGTCAGAGCCTTGTGGAATTTAAGATGAAACAAGTAGAAGCTTTAGCTATACGTAAGCTTCTTACGGGGCTCAGCTCTAAAGAAACTGCATTTGAATGCGGGTTCAATAGTGAATCTGCCTTCTGCAAATTTTTCAAAAGAAGAACTGGTATGACTCCTACGGATTACAAAGACATCAGCATACACTACTTAAGCCATTCGTAAGAAAAGGAAAACAAAGCCTGTAAACTAATCATAAACGGTAGGATTTGGACAATACTTTGACCGCATCTTGGAACAGCCCCTTTCGATTGTACTGCCGAACTTTGATTTACAATGTAAGTAACAAAATGGAAAATACAAATAGACATACCGTTCCCAATAATTATCTAGCCCAAAGGACTACGATCGATTCTCCTAAGACACTTCGGCGATTGCTGCGATGGCTTAGGATCGTAGTCCGTTTTTGTTTAGTGCATTGGCGGGATATAACCCTTACTTTTTATGGTTCGTTTATGATGGGACTTTGGATATTTGTTGCTTACAATAAATTTTCTGATTTCAACGGCAATATGGATGCGATGCTGCGCCAGCCACTACCAAGGCCTCTAGCCATCGTATTAGCTTATTTGATACCGACAAGTGAGATCCTTGCAGCAGTATTGATCGGGATTAAATCGACGCGATTAATCGGCTTCATACTTTCATCGCTTATGATGCTCGCTTTCACCGGATACGTGGGACTGGCTTTGCTTCATGTATGGAGCGACGAACTGCCCTGTAGCTGTGGCCTGATCATTCAAATTGGCTGGAAATCCCATTTCATATTAAATATTTACTTGACAATAATCTGCATTTGGCCCTATATTTTAGCACGTTGTATTCAAAAAAGACCTACTATACATGGTAGATACATGCCATGTCGGGGAAAGATAGCCTGTTCAATTCCACGATTGAGCTATAGATCATTTTCAAAGCATAAAGATAGCCTCTTCCATGGGCATAATAAGATAAAATGATAACCTACACATCGAAACGCTGATGCTAGGTTGTCAGCGAGAAGGGCGCGTCTGCCAAAAGACATAAACAGAATAACAAATTTTAATATCACGTTTTAAATCGAAGATTATGAAAATCTTTAAAATCATCAAAACAAATGTATTGCCAATCTTAGGATTAGGCATAGCAGCAGGATTAACCACTGTATCGTTAATGTCTGCAAGTACAATTAAAAAGCAAACTGCAAGCGAAGAATACTGGTTTGAAATGTCCGGAGGTCAGCCGGGACAGGAAATTGAACAACCTGATCCGAATTGTCCAAAACTTGAGAATCCAAATTGTGCTCGTAGATATAAAGATGAAGATACTGAACTGACTCCTTCCAACGAAAGAGTAGTCATTTCGGGCCATGAGTCCAATTACGTGGACTATCGCACAAAAACGATGTAAATTCACTGCTTATTAAAAAGAAAGGGTGGCTGTTTCAACTCGAGACAGCCACCCTTTTGATTTAAAACAAAGATCCCCCTATTAATCAAGCTACTCCCGTAGATTTTGCTCAATACCCGACAGATCAATCACATTATCTGGGATGGGCAAAATATAATTCGGTGAATTGGGCTTGATCTCTATCTTTCTATCACCAAGCACTCTCATCATTGTTATTTCTGCCTTTTCGTTTCGGTTCAGTCTCCGTATATCTGAAAATCGAATTCCACGATAGAGCAAGCTCTTCCTCCTTTCAAGTAAGACAATATTTAACAGCTCAGCTTGTGTGATACTTTCCTTTAATACCACAATTCGGTGATCGCGAAGCCTTGACGCCATAAATGTCTGATACATGGATTTCGCTTCATCAAGTTTATTTGTTCGTGTTAAACACTCCATCGCCATAAGATAGACCTCGTCAATAGCCAGTCCGTTAAACAAGGATAAAGAGCCCGAATAATTACCGATAAAAGCCGCGTTCTCCCCCCGAGGAGCAAAAAATGCCTTCAATCTTAAATCATCATCTGCATAGGCCCGCATAAGGTTAGTATCGACCAAGGCTTTTGAATCTTTATGGGAAGCATAAGACATAATGCTGTGAAAAATCACTTCCTCATTGAATTGTACCATCGGATAAGCAACGGAAGTATTTACTTTCGTGTAGTCGATCAATTTGAAATTCGGCAATATGGACTGGCATAACGCTAAACATTCTTCATATCGCCCCATGATGAGATATAGTCTTGCCAAAAGAGCTTGTGCGGCATATTTGCTCGGCCTGGTTTTGACAGATACCGTTGTTGACAGCAGCTCAATAGCATCCTTTAGGTCTTTTTCTATTTGTGCATAGGTCTGTCCGACCGTGCTTCGCCCCACCTTTTCATTGATGTCACTTTTCAGGCGTAATGGAAGGCCAAGCCCTCCATTTTCAGCGCCTACCGTATACGTGTCGCAATAAATCTGCGACAGGTTAAAATAACCAAAGGCTCTAAAAAACAAGGCTGTTCCTTTTAGATAATACGCTTCATTCTGCTTGCTAGCCAATACTTCCAGACCATCCAGCACATTATTGGCGTAGAAGATCTGTTGGTAGGAATTGCTCCACACAATGTCTAGCGAACCCTCATAGATATCTTTATTCCAGATATAAGTATTACGCTCGATCAAACTTGTAAGACCATCGTAAACCTCTTTACTCAAGTAATGATCGTCGGCAGAAAGATGAGCAAGATGAGGCAGTGCTTCGTTCATTGTTTCGGTTCGGTCCATCAAAGCCCTAAAATCCTTCAATGTGCTCGGTATCACCAGCTTTTTGTCCGATTTGACCGATAGAAAATCTTTGGTGCATCCGCCCAGCGTGATGACCAACAATAGTACGATAATTCTTTTCATTGTATGTTACAATCCTACGTTAATACCTATAGACCACAATCGGGGTCTTCCCAAATAACTCTCATTTGTCATCGGATCGATCTTGGCACTGTTGGCCACCCAAAGCTGCCCGATATTATTGACCAACACAAAGAAAGAAGCATTTTTAAATGACCTGTTAAGCCATGTGTTATTCAATGTACGGAGGTCAATACCCAACCGTACATCTTTTAAAAAGATATAATCGGCTTTTTCGACAAGTACACTTGAGTAGCTGTTTAAAATACTCCATTTGTCCAGATCAGCCACTTTTGGAATAGCTGGAACATCTGTCGCCAGCTCGTCGCCAGGTTTGATCCAGCGCTTTGTATAATCCTCGTGGCCAAACCAATTTGTCGCCAATGTTGAATAATTAATCGTTGGTCTACGGAGGTAACCACCAAACGCATAAAGCATTGAAAAAGAAAGATCAAAAGACTTGTATTTCAGGCGATTTATAAGTGACCCCGTGTACAAAGGAAGTGCTGAGCCGTGATATTGCAGGTCGTCAAATGTCATCTTGGACCGGATGGCTGTATAATCTTTGCTGATCTCGCCTTTATACCAAAAACGCGGGCTTCCATCTACCGGATCTAAACCCGCCCAGGGGACTGAATATAATGGACTCATGGGCTTGCCCTCCACCGGAACCGCAAATGATGAGGCCAATAAACTGCTCGGTGCGGTACCACTGAATTTCATGACCTTATTTCGGTTCCAATTGAAGAGTAGGCTTGGCATCCACTCTACTGCACCAAAGTTCTTTCGGCCATCTATTCGCAGATCGATCCCTTCGGTATTGAGTGAGGCCGTATTGCCTGTAAAGGAAAAACGCTGACCAACAAAGAAGCCAGTCGTCGGGTCAAGGGCAGACTCCCCGATCAGATCACGGCCTTTCTTCTGATAATAATCAAACGAAACACTGACAGCTCGGTTTTTAGTCGCCAGATCCAAGCCTATATTGACTGTGCTTACTTTTTCCCAACGCAGGTCTTCATTGGGTGGAGTTTGGATCTGTGCAGCAGGCAAACCCGTCAGTAAGGATGTACCGTAGCTAGCCGTACTGTACCGCGTAAGCGATTTATTTACATTTCCGCTGTAACCAAAGGTTGTGCGTAGTTTGAGGTAGTCGACAATAAAATCCTTTGGCCAGAAGCGCTCCTCCGAGGCCGTCCATGCCAAGCCCGAAGACCAGAGCGGAACAGCACGTTGGTTGGTATTGACACCAAAAAGATTGGATGCATCCTTGCGTGCACTAAAGGAAAGCAGATACCGTTGCCTGTAGAGATAGCTACCGTTGAAGTAATACGATACAAAACGATCGATACGATCCGTAAAGCCAATTCCTGAGGGAATATTGGATTTTGAACCTGTCGGAAAGCGTGTAAAACGTGTACTGAAATCCATATCCTGATACGTCAACGTTTCGGGATCAAAACCATACACGGTAGACTTATCCCCTACCTGAGTCGTCTGTTTGACTTCCGCTCCCAGTAAGAGATTGATGTTCGATAGTCCGATGGTCGCCGAATAGTTCAGCTGCGCCCTTCCCATATGCGCTTGTGTTTTGCTCCTCGACTTATCCAATATAGCACCTTCCCGAATCGGAAATAGGAGCTGACCATTATTTTCATAGGCAAAGCTATTGACCATATTGCGCGCATAATAGCTATCGCGGTCATAATTGAAGGTCTGCAGATTGCTTATATTCTGATAGTTATACAAGAGCTGTGCCGTGAGCCCGTACCCCAACCGTATATTGGAATTAAAACCTGCTATAAACTCATTATGCTCATTGGCAAACAGTCTTTTGTCCATTTCGTCCAATGGACTATAGTCCCAATCTAATCGCCCCGATTGCTTTTGTGCATCCAAAAATATCCCATTATAATCGTGTATAACAGGCAGATAATTTCCATTTTCATCTGCAAGCTTGGCATAAGGATAAATGTAATCCGCATAATTCAGTAATCTGTTGTTTTCGTTGCCCAGATTCCAGGATAAGGTCGGATTGAAATCCAGCCATTCCGCAGGTTTAAATGTCGAATTGAACTGCAGCAGTATTCTGTTGTCTTTCTGTCTGTCAGCCGAAGTATTGGCTTTATTCCAAGTCAGGGAAAGCAAATTTGCCGCCTTTGCATTCCCATTGCTGATCTGAGCATTGTACTGCTGTTTATACCCTGTGCCGAAGTAATAACGATCAAGATCCTTTCGGACATCCTGCTGTGCCAGTCCCGCGATCTGATTTGACACTTCCTCTGCGCTCAGCAGCCCTTTATCCCGTTTGAGCAGCAATTCAACTACTGGCGTAAACTTCCGGTAACCCGGATTTGCTTTTTGGGCGTTATAGTAGCCATTATCATAGAGGTACTGTTCAAAGCCGATAAAATCGCTGCTATTGAGCAAAAATTTAGAATAATAGCGCTCAGGAGCAGCTTCCCATGTATTGTTCAGGCTAAGGTTCACCTTGGTGCCCTCGTTCAGTTTTGCCGATTTGGACGTAATGACCAATACGCCATTACCCGCACGGGCACCCCATATGGAAGAAGCAGCAGCATCTTTTAAAAAGGTAATAGATTCCAGTGCATTCGGATCAAGTGCCGTGATGTCACCTTCAAATGGAGCACCATCCAAAATGATTAACGGCGTATTGTCTGACTTGATCGTTGCATATCCGCGCAGCATCAGTGCATTTCGGCCAGATAAGCGCGAATCAATGGTTAAGCCACTTACGGTGCCTTCCAGCCGATCAACCAATCCTTCCGAAGGTCTACGGTTGAGGTCCCTATTTGTCAGGAATGAAAAAGATCCAGTAGCGCGTTCTTTTGGAATTGCTTGATACCCCGTCTGTACCACGGCCTCTTCCAGTTCCTGTACGTTTGACTCCAATTCCACCGTATATTCGCCAGGTCTGTCAAACTGCACAGTTTTAGGCGCATAACTGAGGTGGCTAAAGCGTAGCGATATCGGGTAAGTAATCTTATTGATATGGCCTTTTCCATCCCGATCTGTCTTTGTCACAATGGTAGGCTCCGTTAGAGAATTTAAAGATGCACCAGCAATAGGTTTTTGATCAGCTTTGCTCAGCAATTGAATGTGCAAACCATTCGCTCCCTGTGCGAACGAATTGATATAGCTTATCATAATAAGGATAAATGCGATCCATCTATTCATGACGCCCTCCTTTCTCGATATCACCTAGTACGAATACATCCAAAGGCAAGGTTTCCAATGTCGCTCTGTACCCTTGTGGTACCAAGAATGCATTGATACTGATCAGATCATTTGGCCAATCATCGGGGATTTTTATTGGTTTTTTAAATTCATCGGTTTTGTTGATCCATGGTATTCCTCTACTCTTCTGCTCACTCTCATTATCGAGCCTATCAACCAATTGATACAAGGGGAGTTCTTTTGTTAGCTTCTTAGGAATTTTCAAGTTCTGAGACGATGCATCTTTTCGGATCACATAAGCTTTACGGTTACGCTGTTCAATATGGCCTTCCATACCATATTTTTGCCCGAAGAAGGTGTTGAGTTCGCGAAGTAAATCTTTAACCAGTTCACCTTTATCCGTAGCAGCAGAATAAAACTGTATGGCATACAGATGTGTAGTGCTGTCGGCGAGGTATTGATCTGTACTTACATTTAAAAGCTTATCGCGCCATTTTGTTTCTAATAGAAACCAATTGCCCTTCCGCAGATCAGGCCGGGCGATGGCAATGGCCGATTTATAGATATCTATCGGCCCCGCATTGGTTGTTCCAAAAAAGCTGGGTTTACCATCCTTTCCGATCTGATAGTTTGTCTGCGCAAGGACATCCTGTAAGTAGCCTGTTATCGTAAAGGAACGTTGCAACTGGGGCGCACGAAAGATCAGTGGATCATTCAAAAAATTGCCCTTTAAGTCGAAAGATACACGATCTTGCCGTATTCTTGTGGGCGCAATTCCTTCATTTAGCAGTTTGGCTATATTTTCATCGGTCACTTCGGTTGCCTGCGTCGTAGCGACTACCTTACCCTCACTGATCCAGATGTAATAAGGAATCCAGGTATAGGGAAAGTATTGAAATAGCGTTGCCCTGGTGTCGATAAAGGACATTAATGTATACTTATTGTCTTTCAGATACTGAGGCGCCCTATCCTGCTGTAATGTAGCCAGTAGAAATGCAACGTCGGAATAGGTATGTTGTAATTTTTGAATCTTTGGCAAACCCTCTAGGCAGCTTTTACAAGTGGTGGCCCAGCAATCTATCAAGATCAGCTTTTTGCCTTTAACCTCTTTGAGTTGAATATGCTCTTTGCCCTCGGGATGGTTTGCTACGGGCAGCATTGTGTTCCAGAGTTCATCAGGTATTGTATCGCCTACATATAGCCGTTTAATTTTGGTGAGCCCATTGGCCCCGCTGTCCTTGCGGGGCGTCTGAGCTGATAAACTAAACATAGAAACTAGTATGAATAAGATTACAAGTAGTGTAATCTGTATAACTGGAATATTGACTACCTTATCTAATAAGGCAGTCAATAGATTAGATCTTTTTATCATCTGCTTATGGATTAGGTATTATTCAGCAATTCTATTAAAGAAACTGTGGATCCTTTGCTTGGCTTCCAGATCGGCCGTAATGACGTCGGCAGGCTCAGCAAAAGCAAATGGCACAGCATCGATACCGATCTTGCGGAAGTGCACCAGGAAATAAGCCATCAGCACACGGTACACTTTCATCAAAAAGGTATGCATCTGCTTTAAATCAGCAGCATCTTCCTGAGCTGCACACTTTCTATAGTTCTCGAAGAGTGCCCACAGGCTTTCCTGACAGTCGTTAATGGTATGTTGGGACCAGAACTCCCGAATGGTATTTAATGGATCGTATCCATTGTCGTATATTTCATAACATGCTAGCTCAAAGGGCAGCAGGTTTTTTGATTTTTGGTTCATAATTTAGTTTCATCAAGTATGACAAACCCTGAGGTGCTGGCTGAGATAAACGCATAGCATCCCCCTTCGCGATTTTTTCGCGTTAAAAAGGCTTGTCATCGCACGAGTCAAAAGAGACCTATGCCAAATGGACAAATAAGATTAAAAGTCCGAAAAGCGCCTTGATACAATTTCAAAGCATAAATAGGGTTAATTATGGCGCTCCCTGCCGGAAAGATGTAAAGACCGACCTACAGCAATATCGTCTTGCAATAAAAACTACAGGTAAAAAGTTTGGACTGAATGAAAATTTGCTTAATTTTAAGGTGCGAATTTTAAATCAAGCTGTATCATTGGCCAATATTACCTTTTAATGCAATTATATTGATAAATAGGTCGGTGACAGGCGTATAAAGAGGGAAATTAGACTGAACTGGGTTCAGCGGTCTTTTTCATTTTAAGGAAAGTCAACACCTCCCCTTTTTATTGCTCTTTTATAGCCTGTTTTAGATTGAGCGCACCCCTATTCAGGCGCACGAAAAATGTTCTTTAAACGTGATTTGCGGGAATACCTCGCGTAGTGATCTTTGATCGAATGTGGGTGATGGAAGTTGTGTGTTCGTTTCGTTCTCATAATTCTTTTGGTCTATGTGAACGAGCTCTATAATAACGAAGGGTGAAACCTTACGTTTAATCATTCTTCTCACTAAGGCAAAGCCCTAGGTCAGACCTAAGAAAACTCTTAGGCGGCACCTGAAAATGATTGCACAGTAAGGCCCACCCCTACGCTATTATTATTAACAAATATAATAATATCTGTAGGAAATGAGCATAACCTTACCGTCCCATCCCAGGTGCCAATTGAGAAGTCAGAGACTCGTTATTTAATCAGACAATGTCCAATTACTGCTCAAACTGTATGATATAGCAACACTAAATCATACACAAATATACAGAAGTTGACTTTAAGAATCAACAATAAAAATAAAATAATTTATGTCTATATATAAAATCAATCGTATATCCGAAGTTTTAGAGGAAAAAGGAGTTAAAAACAATGATCTTGTAGAACATCTTAAGGTAAAAAAGGAAACAGTCTCCAGATGGGTAAATAATAAACAACAGCCAACTCTAAATACTCTAAATGATATCGCTAGATTTCTAGACGTGGATATAAGAGATTTGCTTTATCAAAGTGAATGGGTGAAAGGTGAAGGTAACAATTATTAGAGAATAAAAATAAATCTATGGGAGGAGACTTTAGAACTTCATAGTAATACTGATAAGTATACATCACAGCAACCATAGTCATTACAGATATTTAAAAATAGATTTCCACCTCTGTATATTTATGTACGAAAGAAGTATCTTTCCTTATGACTATTTAAAAGTCGAAGGAAAGACAATATCTGTTATTATAATGAATTAGCTTTAGAAAATACTTACAGCCGATGACAACAAAAGACTATTTAGAAGAAACACGTTCTATTCTTGCATATCTATCTTTAAGAATTAAACTAGACAACATTAATGGATATACAGATTTTAATAAATATTCTGAAATTCTTCTTAAATCGATATTCAGCCATATTTATAGTTGTGAATTCAAACAATTTGAAAAAATAAATCACCCAGCGATTGACATTTATTCCCTTGACCATAAGGTAGCGATACAAATTTCATCTGAATCCTCCACAAAAAAGATTAAAAAATGCCTAAGCGACTTTATAATTAATGAGTTTCATTTAAAATACGAAAAGCTTTACATAATATTTTTAACACAACAAAGTAGTGTAAATCAATCTTCACTTGATAAAATAGTTAATAATGAAACTTTTAATTCCATTCTAGTTAAAGCATGCATTTTTAACAAAGAAAATGTTTTAGATTTTAACCAATTATATAAATTAATAGAGAATTTACCACAGGAAGATCTCAAAAAAATTCATCAATGTTTAAAAGATAGTGTTCCAACATGGCTAGCACATAAGGAACCTTTAAAAATTCGTATCCCTTCGCATCCTCAGAACGATCGTTATATTCAAAGACATTTAACAAGTATAGACTATAAAGATTATTGGGGACAATATTTTGAGAAGAAGACATTAATAACCATTGCTAATGAAAAGATAGAAAGGCTAGAGCCCATAAGAATTTTGATTAAAGCAAATGCTGGACAAGGCAAAACTTCTGAACTAGACCATATTGCTAATCAGATACAACTTGTAAAACGTCATTTAATACCCTTGCGAATTAATTTAAAGAATTACACAAACAACTTAAATAGTTTTATAAAAGAGAAGTACGGTTTTTGGGACAAATTAGATGACAAATCAGAGATTTTGCTATTAATTGATGGACTCGATGAAATTCCTGCAACTATTCAAAGGAACTTTATTTCAGAATATAATCATTTAATTGAATCCAATGAGAAAATACAAATTATAAGTACAATACGCACAAATTTTGAAAGTTCATTTTACACTTCAAATAATGGATTTTCAGAATATTATATAAATCCTCTTTATGAAAATGATATCATATTATATATAGAAAAATATAGCCAACAGAGTAATGTTCTAAAAACGCTTGTCAACAAATCTTGGGCTAAGAGTATTATATCTATTCCGTTCTATCTTCAAGAAATGGTTACGCTGTCAAATGATTCTGAGAAAAAGCTTCCTAAAAATCTCAAAGATTTTTATAATAAAATAATTACAAGTCGGATAGAAAGAGATTACATAAAATACAATGGATACCTTGAAAAGAATGAAATATTTTTAGGAATTCAAAAAGCTGCTATTTTTATGACTTTGCAAGGACTAAATTCTATTAAGTTTGGTAAGCTTAAGAATTTGATTTCTTTTAATAAAGAAAATTATCGGTCAAATCCATTTTTCTCAATTCATGAAGATGATTTAGAAATGAATATAAGCTTTATACACAACAATTTCCAAGAATTTTTATCTGCTCAATGGTTGGCTCAATTAGAATGGAAGAATATCTCAAATATCCTCTTTAACAAAAAATTAGGTTATTTAAATCCCAAACTACTAAATACCACAGTAATTTTATTTTCAATCTTAGATGGAAAAAGTGAGGTTTATCAATCCCTACTGTCACAGATAAAATCTATGGATTTTACAATTTTACTTAAATTAGAGAAAGAAAGAATCCCTTTACCAGAACGCCTACAAATTTTCAAAGACTACGTCTATAAGGGCAAACATGAAGGGATTGCATATCTAGCTGGAGATTTCAGTGAGCAAACTCTCCTTGGTTTTATAGATTACGATACAGAAATATTTGACTTCATAATGGAGGAATTAAATGAATGCAATATTTCATCTAATCATTTCCACAGCTTACTCTATCTGATCTTAGAACTTGCAAAAATACGTTTGACAAAAGGAAAATCCTCCTACATGTTTACCATAATTCAAAAGTATATTTTACAGAAAGGCTATAAAGAAGATGAATATCAAATAATGTTAAAAATTGTCGATGAAATAAATTTATTTGATCAATTTTTCTTAAATAATATAGCAAAACGCTGTCCATCGATAAATAACAGGGTAATCTTAACAACTATTATTAAACTAATAGACAAACATGAAATTCCGAATCAATTTGAGTATATTATCAGTAAGGCCGAGCACTTAATTAAGGATTCATCAAATAGAGTTTTAGATCATAAAAGGATTTTTTCAAAATATATTATTAAAAATTTAGAAATTGACAATTATAAACATTTACTTACTAGATTATCTATTGAAGAGAATTTCTTTTTGGTCTCTCTTTTCAGTGAAAAAGAACATTTTGACTACCCTAGGCTAACTTTTTTTGATCAAATTTATATCAGGCTTGCGGAGCTCTATAAACAAAACAAGAACTCTGAAGTGATCAACGATTTCATTTTATATATTAATGAAATCTATTATAGTTACAATTCAAATGATAGATACGGAGATCCTTTAATTTTTTTCAAAAATCTTGGCAGAGCTGATCTTTTAAACTTACTGCTAACTTCAAATCCATTTCTCAAGAATGGCTACATAATAAATAAACTTTTCGATCTCGAACTCAAAGATCAAAGTAATGAAATAATAAATTTGTATAAAGCGAACCTAATAGACTTTCCAAGATTGAAATCTATTTATTTAAACACATGCTCAGCTAGTTCAGCGACATCTTTGACCTTGAGCAAGTTCATGTCCTCTAAATTTCCTAAGAAATTTACTGTTATTAAATCTCTCAATGATCTCCAAAGTAGGCAAAAAAAATGGTTGCAAAATGGTCTTAATGCATTAAAAAATCGTAAAGAGTTTATAAAACAAATAGAAGAAGTAATTCATTATATTATAAATGATAATCCCCAAATTATTGACGATAAAGGCTTCGTAAATTTCGATTATCGTTATCGAGAACATTTAGATGAAATTTTTGAAAACTCGATTTTAATAGATACTATTGAGAGCGAAGCACAATACCATAATATAGATATATTTCCTTTTTTATTTAGTGAAGATCGGAATTGGTATACTATGTTAGGAAATCAAATAATTTTACGGAAATACCATGATAGCCATGATCTCTTGATGGAGCTAAAATCTCATCTACAAAACTATGTAGATCTAATTCTAACATCTACAAACTTTACTAAGAGTTATGAGCTCGAATTAGCTCCAGACTCCATTGACGTTCAAATTGCCAAATGGTTCAAAGAAAGCATAATTGAGTTACCATTTGATGTCTCGATTCAATTATTATGTCATCCAGCTATTGATTTTCACACTAATGACGGAATAAGAATGAATGACTTTTTAATCAAACTCAATTCATTCGAAACAATAAAACCGTATTTGATTGATATAATTTCTAATCGAACTGCACATAATTACAGTATTCTATTAGGGATAAAATATTGTATTGATTATGAGGTCATAGAAGTAAAAGAAGAAATTATCGAAATTCTTTTTTCTAAAGAGACTTATCTTAATGCTATTTGTAGCGAGTATTTAATAAAATTCAATTGTAATGATACATTACTTAAATATCTCATGGGCAACCCTAATATAACGGAAGATTGGCAGCTAAATATTCTTAACTTTTTGCATAATAATGAACTTAATCATCGTTTTTTAATAGAAATCGTCGAGAATCAACAAATATTTGAAAACGATTTGGATTACTATAATTACATTCCAAAAAGTATTTGTAGGAATGGTTTGAAATTAGGATCACGTAAATGTATGCTTTTGATTTTCCAATCTTTCAAAAATAAGAGATTTAACGACAACCTCCATTATTCGGATTTTGACAAGGTAGAGCTACTTTATCCTAATGAAATATTCACTTTATGTCTTGACACCCTTGAAATTTATAAAGATCATATAGAAGACCATGGGCGCTCTACAGTTTGTGGTATACTTGATAATATTATTGCTACTATTGCTGCAGATGATGTGGAGAAATTCCAAAAAACTATTAAATTTTATGACAATCTTATCGAAGAAAACTTATCCTCTCATCCTAATATAAAATCTCTTGAATGGTGGAAAATAAGGTTGACGAAAAGATTTGAAGAAAGAAATAGTAATTTTTTAAGTGAAAAAGAGGCTTTGGAGTTAATCGTATAACGTGAACTCATATATTTGAAAGATGAGACTGTAAGGTCAACTGTGTCAACGGAATACTTCAATAAGGTTTTTAAGATTTTAATCCTATGACACAGTTTGAGTTACACTCCCAAGGCTTATTAGTTCTTCGATACTTCAATCATGTTCTTGCGCTTTGAAACGATAATCAGATTAATAACTTACAATCTTTTTGAGACAGTGTCGTGTTTTATAAAACATTAATACTGTTTTAATATGTTCTGCAGAAATTCTATTTTAATAAATTCACTTTCTCTAAAAAGATCCGGATTAGCACCAATCTCTTTTTGAAGTTTACTTCTAACCGATGCCTCTACATTTTTACCATATCTAAAAACATCAACATTTTCTTCATATAATTTTTTACAATTTTCAATTTCTCTAGAGGAACTAAATTTTTGCAATTCGCCTCTCTTCTCATATTGCTTTCTTATCAATTCAACTCGGGTATCAAATAACTTATCTAATGAAGTTGTTTCATTCTCCTTCGTAGCATTTTGGACAATTTCCGCTATCTTTTCTCTTTCGATTTCTGGATATAAATGCGCTATATGATCAGCATTTACAAAATAACCTTCAACATCGTAGTAATCTGTCGTAAAAAGATGATAGTTAATTTCTTTATTTTTTTTGTTTAATTCTTCTATTTTATTTTGAATGAATGTAAGGTCGATTTCATCATTATCATAAACATCTTTATCGCGATGAAATATAACATGCTTTAAATCTTTAGCGCCTGGAAACTTTATATTTGATGTATAGATGGCAGATTTTAAATTAGTACGACCATTATAACTTACATAATGTGTTTCTTCATCGTTAAAACCATTTAATCTAAAAAAGTTTTTAATATATTTTAAATCTTGATCTTCCGAAAAAACAACTACACGCACTCCATTTACGAGATTTTCTAATTCTCTAACCTTTTTTTCGGCCTCTTCTTTCAGATCGACTTCATTTTGAATAAATGTTGAGATAAAAGGTAGTAGCCCCATTTCATTGTGCACCACTTCAATATCAGCTGGCCCCACTTTTATCATTTTCGTCCCTTCACTATCGAGAGGAGTTTTCACTAGAAAAAGTGATCGTTCTTTCAATCCTTCTTCTGTTAATGAATAGAATGCT
This sequence comes from Sphingobacterium sp. Ag1, assembly GCF_000988325.1. Classification (NCBI taxonomy): domain Bacteria; kingdom Pseudomonadati; phylum Bacteroidota; class Sphingobacteriia; order Sphingobacteriales; family Sphingobacteriaceae; genus Sphingobacterium; species Sphingobacterium sp. Ag1. The sequence goes on from NZ_LBGU01000026.1 coordinate 66,642, forward strand.
GGTGAATGGGTATTGATAAATATTTGCAAATCATTTGAAAAATTAGCGAATATTTTGGCCAGCTTAAAAGCATTAGTCATTTCCATATTATTTTCAGGCTCTTCAAATCCCCATATTGTGTCAGGAGTAATTATAGCTTTCCCCGAAATGGATTTATAATGATTAGCTATAAACTTTAAAATTATCGGAATATGTTGAGCTTTAATACCGTCTCCGCGCTTATTTAAGGATACTTTAGTTCCATTTTTGTCTAGAGTAAAATCTAACGTAGAAAACAACGATTTAAAATTACTAGGGATGTCAATCTCGCTTTCATAGCCCAAGTCAGAAGCAATGTTATCAACTAACTTATCAACTTGTTCTTTCAATCCGTCTATAAAACTCTTGGAGGCAGAATTAAAAGCCGTTGGTGAGATTTCACTTAAAGAATCATGAAGTTCACCCATCAAATAATTAAAATACTCTGTACCTCTGATAGCAGGAACATATTTATATTTTATTTTCCTGACCCATTGAAACATTCCTTTTTTCGCTTCATATTTTTTACCACTTATTGTTTTTATCTCTTCCTTAAATAGGCCTTCCTTTCGCCACACTTTTTTCCATTGAATTGGCTCGCTATCCGTAAAACGTCGGGGAGTATTGAATTCGATTTTTATAGTAATTTCATCAGCCTTTTTTTGTGGTGTTTTAGCAAGCTTAGAAAAATCATCACTAAAGCGAAAGGGGGTATTTAATTCTGTCTCACCATTAAAAAACAGATTTAATGCTTTGAGAAAGTTTGACTTCCCGATATCATTTTGCCCAACTATTATGTTTAAGTCAGTTGTATCTATTCTATTATCAAATTTTACGATAGATCTAAAATGTACAATTTCAATTGATTTAATAATTTCCATATAATATTAAGTTAATATAGATCAGCTAAATTGAGGATAAATTCTACTTTTTTTTAACATGAAATGTCCAATCGAAACAATTACTAAAAATTCTTTTTTATCTGCTTTATCGATCATTTAGAATGAGAATTTTGAATTAATATTAACTTTTCAATTTTTTGGCTAGACTTACCGCAAATATATATTATTTATTTTGAATTAATATGTTTACAATTATTAACTTTTAATGCTATTGATCTATTTTTGTAAAATATTAGATTTAAATGTTCTTTTGATTGGAGAACTGCCAAATGCAATAAGTAAATTTCGGTGTATTTTGCTATCCGCTAGATTGACTGAAACATCACACATCAAAAGCAAAAGTATTATGAAAAGCTAACTTCAAGCATACCCACTGTTACCATAAATGTCAATTAAAATCAATAGTTCTAGATTTCACTAATCTTCCTTTAAAATAATATTCAATGTCAAATGTTCTCTTCTGTATATTTAGAATTAAATAGATTCCTATGTCATATCCACAGACGTGTTCGGGTAATGCTTTACCGTCATTTGACCAAATATCATCGTAACTTTCTTTCGTTAATGCCCTAAGTCTTTTACGGTCATTTCTTAACTCAGATTTTGGTCTTGTAGATTTTTTCATTTCAATGGCTATTAAATTATCATTATGGATAATTCACCTCTGCTATGAATTATTAAATCACATTGAATCGGAACAACAACCATTTCCAGATCTAATATGGTTTTAACTTTACCTTCTTGTTTTCTATTGTACTCTGTGTCCGCAAAATAACCGTTAATATTATACTTAGAAAATAGTAGTTCAAATTCAAAGCCTAGTCTCGAACATAAATTTCTTTCAGCTACATCATTTACAATATTGTTTAAATTCCTACTCAGAAAATTATTAAATGATTCATTAAAAAGGCTCAATAACGTTTTATTCACAGTTAGTTTTTTTTGTTGTACTTCTACTAATGTCTCTTGGCTAGCCAATTATAATGTTTCTATTTTTAAATTCTATACATCCTACCCACATTTCGCTACTATAGCAGACTACCTCCTGTAGCTTTCATTTTTTCCATTTCTCTACGCTTAGGCAAAAGCCTCTTATATATGAATTTTAAATAAACTACAAGCATTAATTCAATTGTGTACATTGAAATATTATTGTTCAATAAAAAGCGTTTTACAGACTCTTCATATTCATCACTTTCAATACGTTGAGTTGATTCCATTGACTGAATCAAAGCCAGATTAACATCAATGTAATAATCTCCATGAGCAAGTTGATTTCTTACTGGTTTTATCTTATCCATAATTATATCGAGTCCAATCAACAGCTTTGATATTTCTTCGATCTTTTTATTTTTAACCTCCTTTCTTATTTTTCCCTCAAGTCCTATATTTTCATTTACGCCTAGCTCATACGTTTTATTTATCAACTTGATTATTAAATCTTTATAAGAAGTTACTCTAATAAAAAAGCATTCGATATGGTATCGAAAAAAAGAACTTTTATTGATTAGTATTTGTGCCGATTCATTTAAAAAAGTTTTATTTTCTACTAAAAAACATCGACTTAAGCATAGGGTATTTATATTAGAGTGAAGATTAAGACATATTTCTAAGATCTCTTTTTGATATAAATCTTTTAGATTTAATTTTTTTCTAGGTTTACCAGATTTTGTTAAATATAATTTTGAAGATCTTTTTAATAAAGATTTAATGAATATTTCATTTTCTAAATATAATTGTTCTAACGGTTTATCCATAATAATAAGCTGATAAGGATTGGGGCTTAGTATTCATGCGGCAATAGGTTTGACTTATCTGTTTTTGAAGCCTTATCATAAAAAATAATGTTTAAGCTTTTTATAAGCATTAAAAACCTGATCAACCTCACTATGATGTATAATTCCCATATTATAAAAATGATGTAAAAGATTAATATATTGTTTTCCGACAGCTAGATATCAAACAAAGACTATCAGAATCACTCTTTGGCCGCAGCCACTATCTATTACTAAATTATATAATAACTCTTTATGTAAATAACAGAACATTTCCAAAAAGAAGTGTCAATGAATCGACAACTTCAATAATAACGAATAAACAGAATCAAAAACATATATAATCTTAATATTGAAAGAATTATATTATGTGACAATAAATCATCTAGTCAAGAAAGCAATTTCCTGTTTTCAACAATAGTCAAGGATTTATCCAGAAAATCAATGACATCCACGTCATGGAATGAATCATCGTTATCAATAGTAACAATGACGTAATTGTTCCAATTATAACGTTTTACATTGTAAGGAATTTTTTTATCAGTTCCCCATATATAAAATTCCAAACCTTCTACCTCTTCTTTCATTCTGTTCATCTGAATTACATTTATGACCATCGCAAAAAAATTCTTAAGGAACATATTGTAATAATACGATTCTACATTCAAAGAATGAAAATCAAAAATAAAATCTTCTTCTTTGAGCTCTTTTACAGCTTTGATAAAAGGTTGTCTGCTTCCAAAAAGAATGGACATATACTGGATAAGGACCAGAAACCCATAACCAGTAACAATATTATCATTTGTTTGCGACTCCTTGTCAAAGAAATTATACTGAGTTAAAGGTATTTTCTGAATGTTCTTTAAAGAACGGAGACTTAATTTACGGTGTTCAACAAAAATTTGTAAGAGATACAAAAAGGACTTGTAAAATCCATCACCGTTTCTGGAATTTAATCGAAAATGTCTCAAATCGTTAGGAAAATCCTCATACTGCAATTCATCTAAATAATCCCGTAGCGCTCCCCTAATATATCGAGCGTTATTAAAGCTGTAGATAGATTTACTATAAAACTTATTTATATAGCCCTGAAAGTCCACATACTTTCCATAACGGTGTTCGTATATACGCTTTATATTTTCAATATCACATACCAGAATCACTTTATCAAATCCAAACTTATTTTTTGATGTATGATAGTCACGATGTGCACTTAATACGTTAAATATTCGGAATATATGTTCGGGATCTATACGGTCGAGATCGTCGATGATCAAAACATTTTGCTTAGTTTCCGATTTCAAACGTCCAAGTATCTCGCTGATCAATGCCGATATTGCGTCAAATTCCTTTAGACCTTTACCATTTTCGAAGGATTCCAAATATGTCTTTATCGTTGTAAACTCATTGGCTTTCAAATTACCATAAAACTCGTCAAATTTACTCTTTTCAAGTTTTAACAAGTCAAGTATATCAGAGATACTTTTTCCCAGCTTTGTAGTTGCTTTGAAAACCTGTTGAGTAAAATCCAGTGCCTTAAAGTTGTCCTGCATATAGAGCTGCAATGCTAAGCCTTTATCCAATTCTAACTCATCTATATTCAGGATAGAATCTTTATATTTCAATACTAATTCAAAAAGAATATCGTACTTGATCAACTCAAATATATCTTCATTACTTGATACAGAATAATTCACAGGATATAGATGTATAGCATTATACTGTTCATCACATTTAGGTACAAAATCTTCCTTTAGGAAATAGGTCTTGCCAGTTCCAAAGGGTGCCGAAAAAATTATATCGTTATTTCCTTCTAGTTCTAGATGATTCAAAAAATCTTGAAGGAGAGTATCGTTTTTAATATTCATGTGTTAATCTTTGTTTATTATATTATGTTAGCCTACTTCACTATCCCCATATTTATATTTTCCACCGCTTTAGAAACCAAAAACAACTTGCATTGGCGAATCGGCAATAATATATCATATATCGTTTCATTTCCATTTACTCTTATGCAAGGTCGAAAGTTCTGATTTTTTTCTTGTACAATATTTATAATGCTAATATTGTATCTCGACTCTATAAAATCAATCAGACGATCAATGGGCTTTAATTTGATTTTCCGACTAGAATAATGATCGCTATACTGTTTATAGATTTCGGGGAAGCACTCTGCAAGTTCTTTTAATGTCATGATTGTTATATTATACTATTAAAAATACTTCAATTATTTCGAACCGCTAATCTAGGCCTTTCTACTCCAATACTTTCTAACAGTGCATCAAACTGATCGGGATCATTAGATTCAATTCGATTTAAAACTAATTCAGATATTTGACGTATCTCCGCAATATCAAGGGGAGCAAGTGACCTATCAAAATTATCCTCCAAATGTGAATATTCATTTGTGATTCTATTTATCAATGCAACAGTAACTGTATCATTATTGAAATAATTTCTTATTCTTTGATCATTACTAATCTTATGGCTGGGATACTTATAAAATAGATATGCTTCTAGGAATTTTCTCATATTATTTCCAAAATTATATTGATAATCGTGGGATATGGTTTCTTCGGAAGCTTTTGAGCATCTATAAATTTGTTCAAATAAATAATTAAATTCAGTTACATATTTTTTCAAATATATCGGAGCCAATCTTAATATTGTACACTCTCTATTTTTCCTTTCAATAAGTAAATGTTTAATATCATCCTTCTTACTATTACCAGTTCCGTATTTTGGTATTGTAAGTTTTCTTAAATATTTAAGGAAGTCAAGATTATGAGTTGAAATAAACAATTGAGCATATTTTTTCGGTCGAGCAATTACAGCTTCAATTAGGCTAAACATGAAGAAAATATGATTACTATCAAGACTAGACATTGGATCATCAATATATATTATGAGCTTATTTCGCCTTATTTCATCCTGTAACTCATCTTGGATCTTTGCTATAAAATAACAGAATGATATTAAGCTACACTCTCCTTCACTAAGATTGTTGGCATCTATACCTTCCCGCTGAATCTTGAATCTCACACCTTCTTCTTCATCAAATGCTGTCAAACGAAGGGTATTATGCCCAAAGAAATGTGAAAGATGCTCATTAACTAATTCAGCCCCCCTACTCTCATTCTTTGCTTGACTCTCTAAACTATCTTTTTCGGCTAATAAAACTTCAACTTCTGTTTTTAAAGGTGATATGAAATTCTTAACTCGTTCAACTTTTTCTTCCTCTTCTTTTATCTCTGCTGTGAGTTTTCCATATTCAATATCATTTAAATACTGTGCAATATCGGATTTACGCAACTTAGTTCTGGCAGATTCCTGGTCGAACTCTAACGACACGGATTTATCATTATTTGATTCTATTAGTTTATTGAATTCTTTTATTGTATTGAAAATACTCTCTGAATGATCTTCGATATTCGCTAATTGAATGATTTTGAATATATCATCTTTTCTGTTATTCAATTCTGATATTAATTGATCAAGTGAATATCTGTAGCCTTCCATTGCGGAATTCCATTGTTGATTAACACGATCATATTCTTCATGTAAACTTGAATAAAATTCCTCTTTTTTCAGATGTACAAATTCTCCAAGCTTTGTTTTAGAAGATTCCAATAGCCCAATTGTACGAATTATTTCGGTTCTTAGATCCTCAGACTCTTTACTAAAGTGCTCATCTAGCTTTTCCCATATAACTGGCGACAAGCTCGCTCCACAAAAAGCACATGTTTCTCTTATTCCTTTATGCTTTTCTATCCCTTGCCTAACCCACTCCTGCAATAGGTTATCCTCTATTAGATCCCTTATAGCTAAACTTGGCTTAATACTCTTAGATACAATTTTTTCAACGGATTCATAGTGCTGAGAGAAATTAGGTCTAAATTCTTTTAACAATTCTATGTTTGTCAAAGGCTTGTCGCCTAGAATAGATTTCAAAGATTCCAACTCTTTTTCTAACAACAGAAACTCCGAAAGATTATCCTTTATATTTTCAACTTCACTTTTAATATCCGAAATAGAGTATGTTTTCTTTTTTTGAGTTGGTTGAAAAAGATGTGGAGTAACCTTAATCTTGTCATTGGCTCTTGATCTAAGTTTGTCTTCTAAGCCATCACTCCTTTTTGTGTAAGATAAACTGGTTTGAGTAAGTTCTTTTTCTTTTTCAGAAAGACTATAGAGAAGTCCCTGACCTGAATCTTCATTTCCAAGTTTCTGTTTAATCTCTTCCAATTTCCTTTCTAATTCCACATTTTTAGCACCTAATATGGTAAATGGCTTTATCGAGCCGTCATCGTTATGCAACCAACTCAGATTTTCTCTCACAAAGTCGGAATTATAAACTCTAAATATAAAATCGGTATTAAAATTTTGAGACGATAATTGTGCTCCATCGGATAGAGAAATATTAAACGATCCGGTATCATAATTCTTGTGTAATGATTGCTCCTCAATACACTTAAAAATTCTTGACAAAGTTGTTTTTCCTGAATAATTTCTCCCGTAAATAATGTTAAGCCTGCTAAAGGTTTCTGTCCGTCCAATAGACTTATCCCATATATAGTTATTATACAAGCCAAAACTAGGAATATCAATTTTCGTGATCATAATTTACTTTAGATTTTATCGTTTCAGTTATAATTAAAAACTAGATGTACCTTTATTATAATTGCCTGCATTCACACTAAACCCAATAATAGCATCAGCACGAATTGCCTGTGCACGTTGCTTGAGCGTATCTGTGACACGCTTGTACATTTCCTGCATCTTCTTCTCATAGCTGGTAGAGCGACCGCCAAAGAAATCGACATAGCTCGTTCCTATATCGCTAAAGACATTGGTGCCGATGACAACATTGGCTGCTATTGGATCATTATATCGTGAAATCTCCCTCCCTTCGATGGAATTGGTCGTGGTTACTATCATGGCATGCTACTTTTCAATCGGGCAAGGTTAATACCCAAGCCTAATATACATTATTTATGCTGAATTAATATGTTTACAGATATTAACTTTCAAGATTATTACAAACTGTAAGACTAAGGTATGGGTTTGAAAGTAGGGTTGGTTACGGGAAACCGTATCGAGAAATAAATAAGTAATTGGATATTGCGCTAACTTTATAAAAATTATCAAATGGAAATAAAAAGCGTTACGAATAAATTGTATATTTGCATACCATATAATATAAACCTGAATAATTAAGTGTCATTATTAGCTGAAAATAAAATAAGAATTCCTTTGGGAATATCTAAGATATATTCGGACAGAACGGGTGTCAATCAAATACTTGATTTCTACTTTAAGTGTCAGGAACATAACGACTGTACCATTGAGATATGCTTAACTGATTTGGAGTGGTTTGATGGCAACTTATGTTCTCTTTTAGGTGCATTACTATATCGGTTAAATAAGACAAATAATCTTTACTTTTCTGTAAAGCAATCGGAAGTTGAAAAAAAGTTTGACATACTAATTCATAATCAATTTCTTCCAATTGAAATAACTGGTGATTCAAGGAAGTCATCCTGTATACCATTTAAAGGATTTGAGGTCAAAGATAAAGATGGATTTATGGATTATGTCGAAAATGACGTATTGAAACATTCAGCAATGCCTAAATTTGAGGTAGAAGTAATCGATAAGCTTTTGGATGATCTTGGGGAGCTTTATGGCAATATCGATAAACATGCCTTTACTGAAATGCCATTTTATGTCTGCGGACAATATTATCCAAGATTTGCTGTCGTAAAATTTACAATTTGTGACCTAGGGATTGGTTTCCTTGAAAAAATAAGAGAAAGGATACCTGAAATTCAGACTTACGAAAAAGCAATTCAATGGGCTGCAGAAGGTAATAGTTCCAAACCAGATGCACCAGGAGGAACCGGACTTATTGGGCTGCGTAGATATTTTGCAGATGGAAAAGGGAAACTCCAAATCATATCAGGGGATTCGATGTGGTGCAGCGAAACCGCTGAATCAAAACCTCTCCTTTTCCCAGATGGCTCTATGCCTCTAAAACATTTTTTTCAGGGAACTGTTATTAATTTGGAATTCAACAAAAAAGCATTAAATTTATAAGAGCCGGTAGAGTTAAACTTAAAACATTTTTTAATTGTATATTTGCGCCAAATTATTAATAATCTATTTGGCATCATTTTAGTAATACATAATAAAGAGTTGATATTTTTTATTACTATCTTCTGTAGATTAAAATAATATTTATCATTATGAAAGTCAAAGTTTACGATATAATCCACAGCAAAAATGCGTTGTTGCATGATGATGGAATTATGTTATTTAATGAAGTAAAAAACGTGTTTAATCAGCAACATAAATCAATTGATGTTGATTTTGAGGGAGTCAATAGATTATCTACACTTTTCTTAAATGCATCTTTTGGAAAGTTATTGGCTGAGTTTGGCAAAGAAGAAACTGAGCAATCATTTCATCCGGTTAACTATGAACATATCTCAAGTTTCAAAAACAAGTTCTTAGATATGTGGGATAATTTTGAAAATAGAGATAACTATCAAGCATACAGAGATATTGAGTTTGCTTAAATTATGTGATTAAATCATAAAAAGCATGATATTTTTACAAAGTTCACCATCACCAAAAGATGGTGATTTTTTTGTCCTGGATACAAACATTTGGCTTCCTATTTTAGGATTCGAAAGTGATGAAAATATTTCCGACCATTATAAATCCTACTTCTCAAAGATTATTAAATCGGAGAATTGCAGAATTTTGATTTCACCTCTTCAAATAAGTGAAATTTTTAATAGATGGCTTCGTTTTCACGCATATAAAAAATATATCAGGGATGGAAAAAACGGGGATTTTAAAAACTATTACAAATCTAATTTTAGAAAATCACGAGACTTTACTGATAAGTATAACTTGATAAAGGAGGATCTTGAAAATTATGTTGATTTTCTAATCTTAGTAGAACTCCGCCATTTAGATCTTAATACTGTTACCTGCTTTTCCCCAGATGAAATGGATTTCAATGACAATTATTTGTATCAGCTTACAAAACAATATGATGCAATTTTAATCACTAATGATGGTGATTTTACAAAGGAAGGTTGCAAAATAGCAACCTATAACAAAAAATTATTCAAATCGCATACTGATAGAATTAAACCGAAGACTTAGCGACCGACCTCTAAAGAAATCTACATAGCTCGCTCTTATATCGCTAAAGAAATTGGTGCAGATGACAACATTGGCAGCTATTGGATCATTATATCGTGAAATCTCCCTCCCTTCGATGGAATTGGTCGTGGTTACTATCATGGCATGCTACTTTTCAATCGGGCAAGGTTAATAACCAAGCCTAATATACATTATTTATGCTGAATTAATATGTTTACAGCTATTAACTTTCAAGATTATTACAAACTGTAAGGCTAAGGTATTGGTTTGACGGAATGATCGGTTACGGGAAACCGTAGCTGATTTACTCGACCCTTTAATAAGACAATAAAGTAAAAGATTAATAAAAAGAAGCCCCCCTCGTTAACCGTCAAGGGAGGCAATGTTGGCTAAATGCTCTGTCGCCTAATTCTAACCGGCTTGGGGCATTCTTCTATTGTAAAGATCGTTAGATTATTTGAGATAATAGTTGTTCATTTCTGCTAAAATGTTGTTTAAATGAGGACTGCTGATAATAATTTAATTCCAAAAGGCTATTTCACTTCATCAAATATTATTATCAGTTTCACGAACACTCCAGATCAACCCACTCTTCGATAATGACAAGCGTCTTTTATCAAAAGTTCTTCTATGATAACCCACACCTGATCTGTCAACGTAAAATATTTTTTGGTGCTTAGATTCTCTATAGTCCCAGACTCAAGGTTTTTTTATTCCTTTTATATCCTTTTTCATCGAATATCGTCCTTTATCCACTTTAATTCCCCACGTTGTATCAGGACTATATATTTTTGCACGTGATCATCGGTCAATAAGCAATTGTCGTCAAGGTGGTAATTGAACTGCTTAGTGAAGGTGTCATATTGAATACTCCCTACATAAGCATTATTGAGGTATATATGCCAAAGGCTGTACTTCTTGGCCCGAACTTCCACGACCTGGCGTTTTCCATGATGATAAAACAACTCAGGCACATCGGTATCAAAGCGAAGTATAAGGGCGTCTATGCACGCTTCCTTGATGTCATCGGCGAGTACACCAAATGCCAACTCCCACACTCCCTGAGATTTCCTGAAAACATAATAAGCAAGACCATTTTTGTTGTGAAGATGATAATCTTTCATGCCCATGCTTTTATCATGCACGGTAATTTGAGCGTACATTACCCGATTTCGGCAAAAGATTTCTAGCGGTTTCATTTCACAATATTACTAATAATATTAGTAATATTGTATACAGGAAAGATATTTAGCGTTTCCCATTTTTTATATGTAATCGGATGTATTATGCCTATCATAGCCCGATTATAGCATCGTACAAGTTGTCTGGATGTGTTACTTAAGCGTTTCGATAACATGCCGACACATTTGTCGCATCTTTTTCTCATAGTTGGTGGAGCGAGCGCCAAAGAAATCGACATAGCTCGCGCTTATATCGCTAAAGACAGTGATGCCTATGACAACAGCGGCAGCTATCGGAAGGTTGGAATTGCTATCGGTATGCTGAATTAATAGGCTTACAGCTATTAACTTTCAAGATTATTACAAATCGTAGGGCTAAGGTATGGGTTTGAAAGTGGGGTTGGTTATGGGAAACCGTAAGGATCTTTAAGACGTCAAACAAACCTGTTCATCACGCTAGTTCTAATTTATTATCAACTCCTTGGATGAGTTTTAATGCCATTCCTATAAAACAGGTCTTCTAAAATGAACAATACCTATATTCTAAAACAATCTCGCCATCGATCAGATCAATCTGCGTCTCTTCTATCCAGATTTTATCTTTTAAAATTGATAATATTCGTTATATTTATTTAATAGACCATTAAATTTTTGATGACCAAATTAATCCTTAACTGCTGTAATAACATAGTGTTAAAACACTATCCCTTTTTTTTGCTATTTATCGCCCTATTCTATGCTTTTACAGCAGTTAAAAGTACAGGATTTCATCAGCCTGATGAACACTTTCAGATTATTGAATTTGCCAATTACAAACTTGGAAAAACCGAAGCTACAGATCTTTCATGGGAATATGGCGCTCAAATAAGACCTTCGCTTCAACCAGGCATTGCCTATATGACGTTTTCAATTTTGGATTTACTGGGGCTGGATGATGTCTTCATTAAAACATTAGCTCTTAGATTATTGACTTCTGCCATCGCAATTACTGCGATTCATTTATTTGGAAAGAGTAATAAAGATCTACTCAATAAAAACTACTATGGATTTTATATCATATTATCGTACTTACTATGGTTTATTCCATACGTCAGTGTTAGATTTTCATCTGAATCATGGTCGGGCATTTTTTTACTTTTTGCACTCTACTATTTAAAAGTTAACCCATTAAAAGCGAGATCCGGATTCATTTTTGGTTTGATAATAGGCTTTTCAGTTTTATTTCGTTATCAGAGTCTATTATTCGCGTTTGGCATTTGCTTATGGTTATTATTAATACAAAAATCAACGTGGGAACCATTTATCTATATAACACTAGGCATTTCTACAACTTTGTTTTTTGGATTTTTATTAGACTTTTGGTTTTATGGAAAACCTGTAGTAACAATTTATAACTATTTTGAAGCAAATATTATAAAAGATGTCGCATCTACCTTCGGCGTATCACCTTGGTACGAATATCTTTGGTTTATATTTTCTAGTCCTAGCTTTGTCATCGGTTTTGGAATTTCAATTTCAGTAGTCTTTGTTCTATTAAAAAACAAAAATGATCTAATATTGTGGACTGTTGTACCTTTTTTAGTGATCCATTCAATAATTCCGCACAAAGAAATGAGATTTTTATTTCCTCTTGTTTTTCTTTGTCCTTATTTCTTGATATATGCTCTCCAGGGCTTTAAAAGTTTAAATAGATTGAAAGCAAATCTCCTAAATATCTTTGTATTATTATTCCTAGTAGCAAATATGATGGGCTTGGTCGTGATTGGCTCAAAAAGTGCAGGTAATGCAAAACAACGAATTGGGGATTTTATGCACGAAAATTATAAAAGCATCCCTGTACATGTAATTTATATTGGAGCAATTAGCCCATATAATGATTGGCCATTTAGTAGAAATACATTTTTTAGCTACAAAAATGTCGATATTACAAATATATACTCAATTTGGAATGTAGATTTTGAAAAAATCATCAAACCAAATATGGATAATCTTTTAATGCTTTCAAACGAGGATGTCACAGGAGTCAAAACCTTAGAAAGATTGGATGCATTGGGTTTTAAATTGGTCGATCAAACCATACCATGGTATGATCAAAAAATTATCTATCTATATGATCCTGACAACAATGATAACATTCAGATATATAAGTTTGTTAAAAAAGTAAACTAATCCTTTTTTAAAATTATAAAACCACCGTTGATACCTGTTTCACTGTAGTCAACGATCACTTTGGTGCCCATATTTTTCTGCCAAGGGCATATATTTTCCATGAATTGAATTGGTGTTTTAATAAAATAATCGTTGGAAATAGTTTGTACCGTCTCAATTTTATGGATTCTTAAAAATTCTACAACGGGCCAAACTGGGAAGAAATGGGACGATGGCTCTTCATTTTTTCCAAAAGACACATATTTGGGTGTAAACTTATAATTCAAATCGGTATATATTTTCCAGAGCTGGAGCTGACAAATAATTGCCACTATAAATAGTATCGCTAATTTTGGTAACGCTTTTCGAGGAAATTTATAGATCGAATATGCAGTGTATAGATAAATCAATATAGAGATACACAGATAATATCTTGGAGAATTGGCTGTTGTAAATAAAGAAAAAACCCCCATATATGAGAATATGAATACCACAGGAAAACTACTAAAAGTCATCAGATCAAAAACCGATCCTCTGATGAAGAAAAAAAGCAATGCTGACACCAAAAGGCAATTGAAACCAATCATTACAAGTGAACTCTCGAAGGAATAGACGTGTTCCAAGGTTTTAAAATTGCATAGAAAACCAAAAAAAGCGACACCGTGATTCCATACAAAAAAACAAACTCCGACAATTAAAAATCCTTTAATATATACTGAACATCTATTTAGACGCAGTTTGTTTAGGTCTACATGTCTATTTTTTATTCTTCCTATAATAAAAGATTCACTTAATAAAATGAAAAGTACCCCAATAGCGGATGGTATTATATACACATCAAGAAGATACCCTTTTTGATAATTCATCAATAAGAAAAGCCAAACGACATTTAGTATGTTAAACAATGTAATGACGAATATTTTGATATCGAATGTATGCTTTATGAGACTAAATGTGATCGCTGCTACAAACATTGACAACGGAACACTAGCAAATATAATATGGTTGTAAGAGCCGAGTAAATGTACTCCAAGAAAAGCAAATGAGTAATAAAAATGGTAATTACCATTAATAATTTTTCGAGAAAACCATAAACTTACACTTAAAAATAATAAAGTAAGGCTTGTCACTTCCCATGCTATACGGGGATAAACTAACCAAGAAGTGCATTGAGCAAACAACAAAAGGAAAAAAATTGCTACCGTCCTATTCGAAAATATCAGGCTCAGGCTCCTCACAAATAACAATAACGCGATTACATTACTGATCAGCCCCACAATTCTTAATTGGAATATTCCCTTTCCCAGTAGCTTAAAGCTAACTGCGGAGAGAATTTCTTGTAACGAGCCTGAATAATAATTCATACCATGCCAGCTGAAAGCTCCGCCATTGTCAAGTTGATTAGCACGAATTCCGAACCAAGCTTCGTCTCCATGAAGACCAGGAAAATGAGATAATTTAAACAACCAAACACTTGTTATCATAACAAGCAACAAGAAGACAATTAATTCAGTAAATTTTAATTTTTTAAACATAGAACAAATTATATCTCGTTACAATACCATTTGAAATAACGAAGTAAACAAATAAATTGAAATTTATTTTTGTTTATAAACATTTTATAGTAAATTAAGTCCAACAACCATATAAACGATTATGAAAAGAACTTACCTGTATTTTCTATCAGTTCTCTTTAGCTGCCTGCTTGTGCTCTTTTCTTGCAGGAAAGATATAGAATTTATCTTAGATGGAAAAGAAAGTCCATCCGCCTCCATATTAGAAAATGCAAAAATCTATTACATGGAGAATATTAATTCAAAGAGCGGAAATAGACTGGATGCCAAATGGAAAGAATCATGGTTTCTAAAAAAAAATGGCAAGGAATTTCTTATTGTACCAGCTCCAGAAAGGAAGCTCTTCAGCAAAGATTTTCACATCAGAAGATATTTTACTTTTGATTTAGAAAATGAAAAAGTACAGCGTGCCAATATTGTTGAAGTGATCGGAGAAAAAGATGATCTTCCGAAGAAAGTAGATGATCTGTTGAGTCTATCTAAAGAAATTCCGAATAGCTTTAATGGTAGCCTTTTATATTACGATATAAATTATAGGTATAACTACGCTCGCGTTTATGAAAACGGAAAGTTGAAAAGTGATGTTATTGCTAAAGTTAGTACTTCGCCTTTTTCAGAATTTGAAAGGAAGGAAAACATAAATATAAAAAAAGCAACTAATAAAAAATCTGTTGTATGCCCAATTGTCATTCCCTATTGGATAAAGACGGTTCCAACAGAAGCAACACGTGAAGGTTGTGTTGTAACAATCTATGAGGAAACTACATCAGATCAAAATGGATGTATTACAAAGAGAACATTTTCTTATGCAGGGCACGAATGCCCAAGTGTTTGTACCACTTGCGGAAGTGGCAGTGGTAGTGGCTCAGGTGGTAGCGGTTCTGGTATTGGATCAGGCAATACCGGGGGAAATCCACCTTACGGTGGTGGCGGTGCTTTGATTGTGAACAATGTACAAAATCCATGTGTTAGAAAAATGGTAGATTCAATTATTAGTAAAGATATTGTGTTTACGGCAAGACAATCACTCAATACAATTTTTGGGCAATCGAACGATTTTAATTTATACTTTTATGATAACGAGCCCTTGGGCTATAATAATCTTGGAAATTGCTTAGCCTCAAATATAAGGTATTCGCAAGGTCAAATATCTGGTATGGATGCTACCATCCAGTTAAATAGTCCAAGGCTGTCGACTATGTCACAAGAGATCGTTGCTGTAACAACAGTTCATGAAGGAGTCCACGCTTATTTATCGTATAAGGGCTTCATATCACAAAATAATCAAGCACAACATGTTGTAATGTTAAAAACTTATGTTTCTTTTATGGCAAATTATCTGATCAATAAATTCAAAACGCCTAACAAAGAGGCTTATGCACTAGCATTCAATGGATTAGACACCGCTTTTGGAGAATTATCAAGCGATACAAAACAACAAATTACCGATGGTTTATCAACAAGTCTTGGAACAGTATTTCCTACCCTCAATGAAAGAACCACGATAATGGCAGATTATGAAATGGGATATAAAGGA
This sequence comes from Sphingobacterium sp. Ag1, assembly GCF_000988325.1. NCBI lineage: Bacteria > Pseudomonadati > Bacteroidota > Sphingobacteriia > Sphingobacteriales > Sphingobacteriaceae > Sphingobacterium > Sphingobacterium sp. Ag1. The sequence goes on from NZ_LBGU01000026.1 coordinate 82,953, forward strand.
AAGAAATGTACGCAGCCAATTCAACCATAACAGTAGATACTAGAACTATTTATTAAAGAAAAATATTTCAACCATGAAAAAATCAGTAATAATTGCTTTAATGCTAATATTGTTTCACGGTATCGTTTACAGCCAAGAGACAAATAATCATGGAGCAAAATTACAATCGAGTTTTGTCACTCACTTAAGGTATCCAAAGGATTTGGAGAAAGCCTCTATACCATCATTTTTTACAGTAATGGTACAATATGACGAGAAAGCAAGGCAATACAATTTAGAATTTTCTGATAGTGCGCATCCGCTTATGATTAAAGAGCTTTTAAGAATTAAAGATAAATTAGATTTTAATTCAGTATATGAAGATCTTAATATTGAAAAACGTAATTTACCTATCATTATTCCAATTGAGATAAGATTAGCAAAAGTTTCAAAGGAGTTTTCAGATCCTAAAAGTAATGTAACTAAAAATCTATATAATTTTAAAGGAAAACAAGCGTTTGGAGAATTCTATTTTTATGCTCCCCTAGTCCTAACGGTTATAAACGATTAAATATTAAGACAATGAAATCAATCAAATTCATACTGATCATCCTGTATGCCATGATCAATAGCGTATACGCTCAGGACAAGGGTAAAATTGATAACTACAAAAAGTTTGAAAATTCGTTTCTTAGAAATTTCAAATACCCGGCACAATTACAAGAAAGGTGTATTCCAGTATTGACTTTAATGGTCATTTCCTTTGATCAAACTGGTAAAATAAACTCACTCCATTTCTCAGATAGTGCCTATCCACAATTTATAGAAGAGTTTAGGAGAATACAAGACAATATAGATTTTGAATCTCTTTATATGGATCTAAAATCGCTAGGAAAAGTGAATGAGAAAATAATTATTCCGATCCAAATCGATACTGGTGTAATTGATGAATGTGAATCGGGTATACTTCAATTTGATCTAATTAACTTATACTTATTTGATAATAAACCGCTCAAGGGTAAATACTTTTTATATAAAAAGATTTTATCAAAAATAATGACAGCACGTGCTATCTCATAATTTCTCAATACCATTCATTAAAAGGCCAATACAATTATAGTCGCCAGTCAGTAAATAATTTATTAAATATGGGTAATAAAATATTTAAGTTAATTGCATTTATAGTCCTGTTATTATTGATTTCAATCAACTGTGTTGTAGCATTGAACTATTATTTTATAAAAAAAATAGACTTACCTTATTTCTTTGTTGCTCAAACCGATATTACCCCACAATAATAAAATTTTAAAAAAATATGTTATCTAAAATCAATATCCGTTATGGTGTTTTATTGGTGTTATTGATTAGTATCATATATTCCCAAGTTTTATATGCAGATTTTTTATTCGGTTGGGATGATCAATGGTTTGTAACGAATTACTATACAGAGGGAGGAATAAATAGAGACAATATATTTGCAATTTTCACCGAATTTTACCGAGGTCAGTATGCGCCAGTCAACCAACTTTATTATACTACCCTTCATAATATCTTCGGCTATAATAAGCCTATCTTTCATTTAGCCAGCTTATCTATACACCTATTAAATACATTGTTGGTATTTCAGATTACGAAAAGTGTAATCAAGAATGCTCAGAATTGCCCGAAAAATATTTTCCCATTCCTTACGGCATCACTTTTCGCCATTATGCCGATCAACATAGAACCAGTGGCCTGGGTAAGCGCATCGAAAGTTATTTTATACGCGTTCTTCTATTTAATTGCCCTTAATTTATACATTAGATATATTGATCGGCGTAAAGAGAAATTTTATATTTTGACATTGTTCGTGTTCGTTCTATCATTTTTAGCAAAAGAACAGGCTGTAACACTACCTTTAACATTGATATTACTAGATTGGTATAAAGGTAGAAATTTCAACGATAGAGATGTATGGCTAGAAAAAGCCCCATTTTTAATCTTGTCATTGCTTTTTGGATTAGTAACAATAGACTCTCAAGAGTTAAACGATAATGGTAATAATTTCTATCCCATCTTTCAGAGAATTCCATTATCTATCTTTACTTTTTTTGAATATCTAACGAAGTGCGTTATCCCAATTAATTTATCCTATTTATATCCGTTTCCATTTAAAAACGGCGACCAAGCCCCCTTGTGGATGTGGCTGTATCCAATAGCCCTGCCCTTTCTTTTATGGAATTTATGTTATGTCAAAGATAAACTAATCCTTTTTGGGATGTTCTTTTTTGCAATCAATATATTACTTGTATGTAACCTAACCTCATTGGCAAGATATTCTCTGATCGCCGATCGTTATACGTATTTAGCGAGTATAGGAGTCTGCATACTCATTATTAGAATATTTCAAATTTTATACTTCAAATCTCAAACAAGAACAAAAATATTTGCGGGCATTTATTTTTTCGCTCTTCTATGTTATAGCTTTAATTATGTCCAAACTTGGAAAAACGCCTATTCTGTTAAAGCACGTCTTAAAACTACGATAGAATCTAGGCCAGATTTTACTAAACTAAAGTTAAAAAGGTAAAAATAAGAACTTATATGTTGAGTGAAACCATTTTGAAATTTGTACGCTTTGGTATTGTCGGCTCGATAGGATTTGTTATTGATTTTAGCATTACATATCTATTGAAAGAAAAACTCAAAGTAAATAAGTTTGTGGCCAATAGTTTTGGATTCTCTTTTGCTGTAATCAACAATTATTTATTAAACAGATATTGGACCTTTCAAAATTATAGTCCAAATGTATTGAAAGAATTCTCACTATTTTTTTTAGTATGCTCAGTAGGTCTTTTATTAAATAATATCGTATTGTATCTGCTTAACGAGAAGGTTAACTTATCATTTTATTCAGCAAAAATTGGGAGTATTTCCGTGGTCATGTTTTGGAATTTTATTGCCAATTATTTCTATGTATTCCATCAATAGCAACTGAGTGTAATTGGATTAACAGGATAATAGCAAGTTCATCGGTTGTCAACCAGCTCGTATTGTTTCATAGCATTACCCAATAGCCAATGCGAAAATCTACACCCATTATAAAAAACCGATCGATCATAATTTGCAAGGTTCCACCGCCATGCAAAACAGAAACCTAAACCACTTGCTTCTGACCACACACATCACATTTGAACTTTATATCCTTTTTCATCGAATATCGTCCTTTATCCACTTTAATTCTCCACATTGTATCATGGCTATATATTTTTGCACGTGATAATCGGTCAATAAGCCATGGTCTTCAAGGTTTTCTCAACTTCAAAAAATCTCAATTCCCTGTCAATATCTAGTGGTATCTCTATAAAAATTCCGACAACTTCAGATTCCTCATTTAATGGCGCATCAGCTAAATTATAACAAGTGACTTGGCAAAACAGCTCCACTTTCGTATCTTCGATACAGCTACGACAAATCGCCGCGCCAATTACCTACAAGGATAACACGACACATCAAGAAAACACAATTGAATTTATGACACCTACGGAAAAACTAACTTCCATTTTGACCGAACAATATATTTCAGAAGATGGAGACGAATATAAAGTAGAATTAAAAGAAGGTTTGACAAATCAACAGATTGACGAATTAGCCAAAAGATTGCCAACAGGACAAATGCCGACAGAGATAAGAGATCATTCAGTGATGGTGATTTAAAATTGGAACATGGCACAAGAATACTAAATAATTAAAGCGATAAAACTGACTGCAAATGACCGACAATGTCGAACAATTTTTTAATGCATATCTGACCAGAGATGTAAGTTCTGTTTACACAGAAGATGTTCCAAAGGAAATGATGGCATCCGAGGTAAACGAAAATGGCTGGTACGAATGGAAGCTTATTCCTGGATCATTAAGTAATGATGATTACAAAAAAGTGGCTGCTGAATTTGGCACTTCGTTACCCGTTAGCTTTATTGAATGGCATAAGCGCTATTTCTTTGCCGACTGTGATTGTTCAATCGTCAGACTACCTCACTCCTTGCCTTCTCAACCGTTAGCTGAAATAACAGCTAATCTGGATTGGTACCTACCTGAACAACTTATCCCACTTGGCCTGATTCCGTTTGCGAGTGAAGGTAATGATACAGGGCCACTGGTATTTGATACGAGAGGATCCGTCGAAACAAATGATTATCCGATCAGAGTCTACGACCATGAATATGATGGCGAGCTCGACGGACTGAGCGAAATTATCTTTTCGTCATTCAACAAGATGTTGGCATGCTTAACCCATTTTTTAAACGAAACTAATACAAGAAAACATTTTGAAGTAATCGCTGACTTTTATACTATTGACCCAGACGGTGCTGGGTCTACTGGTCGATCATATTGGGAAAGCTGGATAACAATGGGCCGGGCGAACTTTGAGGAATTTGGATATTAAAGTCAGAACCCCGGAAATGTACCGGTATAAAATATGAAGGAAACTCTTTTGGTATTGGATTTGGACGAAACATTGCTGTACGCTACAAAAGATAAGCTGGAACAGCGGGAAGACTTTGTTGTAGGGCCTTATTATGTATATGTCCGTCCAAATTTAGCCTATTTTTTATCAGAGTTGGCTGGAGATTTTAAACTGGCCATTTGGAGCTCTGCGGATGATACTTACGTGTATGAGCTCGTTGATAAAATAAAACCAGACGCTGTCGATTTTGAATTTATCTGGGGAAGATCTCGCACAACAAAAAAACGGATGAGTGTGACTGATGAATATTATTACGTAAAAAGGTTATCCAAAGTAAAACGCAAAGGCTTCTTTTTGGAAAGAACGCTCATAATAGACGACACCGCTGAAAAATCAATGCTGAACTATGGCAATGCAATCCAAATAGCTGAATTTACAGGGAACGCCAACGATGATGAGTTACTCCTATTGGCTTCTTACCTAAAACAATTAAAGAATGTACGGAATGTCAGACAAATCGACAAAAGATATTGGAGGAATCAAGATTTGCCGACATAGATGATTATATTCATCTTATTAAACATTCACTGTACAAATAACGATCGGGGTTCATGAACTAAAATCTAAAAACAGGAAAATGCAAATTATTAGAATAACCACGACTTCACTCTGCTGCATTTTGGCGGGCTTTATTTCTTCAGCTTTCATAAAATGGGATTGGTCATTTATTCTTATTCCGACACTAATATCATTAGCCGTATCATTAAGCAATTTTGATAGGATCAGTTTTCCCAAGAAATTGATAGGCATACTCCTACATTGGTTTTTGAGTATTGTTATCTTTATCATCACGATTGGCATCACTGTATTTATTCTTTCTCCGATGGGAATGCATGCGATGTATATTGGTTCGGCTTTAGCTGCCATACTATTTGCACTTATTACAAATATAAACTTGACTTTTCCAAAGTTCTGGCTGTCAATGGTGGTTATATTCGTATTGTCTTTACCAGTATGGCCGATAGCAGATTATATGCACGCCCATCCAAGATTTAAATTCGCAGCACTAAATGGGCGTGAGAATATCATCACTATATGGTGCTCACTTGTTGGATTTGGAGTTGCATTGGGTATACATCATAAGAAGTACAATCCCAATGACAACTTATGACTGCGATAAATTGATTAATTTTAGAAAAAGTCTTAGTATATGTCTGATTTCATAGCGCTGCTGCAATACAGAACAACACAAGAAGGTGGAAGAAAGACGCCTGCTTTCTCTAAATATAGACTACAGATCAAATTTGATTTTGATGAAATGCAAACATCAGGTGAACAAACATTTATCGATAAAGATACAGTGTATCCCGGAGAGGAAGTTAAAGCGGCGATTCGATTAGCGGGTGTCATATATTTTAGAGGAAGACTTGCCGAAGGTATGTTATTTGAATTTGGGGAGGCCCCCGTGTGATCGGTACAGGAAAGATCTTAGAAATATTGAATGATACATTGAAAATAGATCACTGATCCAAGTGAAGGTGTACAATTTCCTGACAATATAATTATATCTAAAGACAATATGGCAAAAGTTATTGATTTTATCCAGCTATCAAACAACTGGAATGCACACCCTGTATCACCGGAAGTAAACCTACAAATTGTAGGTAAAAATTTGATAATGGAGATTTATCTTAATCACTATATGTTCGATAGCTTTGTCAAGGGCGATAAAGCACGTATTACATTTGAAAACTCCTACAAGTATTCATTAAACTCTTGCAATGACGAGGGGTACTATTATGGACAGTATCGGATAAATTGGAAGCAACTTGAATGGGGAGAATTCTACGAAATAATTAGCGGTTTAGATAGGAAATTGCCTAAACCGATTGTACAGTTAAGTGATGATTCAGATAATAAAAGACATTTCCTTTTCTTCTTTAAGGATGAAACTTTCGAGTGTCTAGCAGATAACTATAAGGTTGAATTTATATATGTCCAAAGGTAGCGTAAAAACCAATTCAATATGTTCTTCTGATTATATAAACGGCTTCTCATTCGACTACATCGAAACATATTCCCTCCAGCGCGGAGAGGAATATCAAGCTGCGATGCAAGTGCTAAAACCTGAACACAATCGCTTAAAAGTGAGAAAACAAAAACGAAACAATCTCAACGAAAATGAAGAAATTCGCCTGATCGAGCTGAACGCTTTATTAGGTGTAACACAGTACTTAATTGACAATACAGGTCGATTTCATTTTTCTAGTCAAAGAACCAATACATTTATATGTGGAAATGATGAAATCAGTCTACTAGAGAATATTTTACTTACCAAAACAACTAACGTCAACAATTGGATGTGTGCCCCTATTTACAGGGATGCTATCGTGTTCTATAAAAGCTCGGGCGAAATTATATCTGTTTTGAATATCTGTTTAAGTTGTGAGGCAATGGCGCTAAATCGTTCCAATCAGGTTACTGCCGATAGTAGCACATATGGAATGCTTAGAAAGTTTTTTAAGGAGATAGGTCATCCTGTAGAGTCATGAATTAGAAAAAGATAATTATACGTTCAATGCACAAAAGAATAATAGCAATATGTTTAATGGCCCTCGTACAATTTTCATGTACTTCGACGAACAAAGTTCCAAGTAATAGTAACGACATAGTTGTACCGACAGCCAAATTTGACTTCACAGATACCATACCGAAAATAATAATTAAGGACACATCACTGGCATTCCCGCAAATATTTGAGGGAAGTTTCGTTAAGGCTACAAAAGTAGCACAATTCGGCACGGAAATAACTTTTGATAAGATAGCTTTAGGAAATCTAAAGGTATCATCAGGCAAGATTATCGCAACTGATCCTGTTATGTTAAACGATGCTATAGCTTTTAGGGAAAATTTCCCTATTGGCGAGTTCCCGGTCGAATTGGCAATGGCAAATATCAGCGCCAATAAGGATCGGAGGGTTGCATTTGCACGAGTAAAATTCTCTGATAAGCCGATCCGTAAATGGGAGTTTGCATTATTACCTGGACAGGCTCCCATCCACCTCAACTCCAAAGAAATATATGGATATGGAGTAGATGCAGGACTAGGTCTTTTCGTTGATCAGGAAGCAAAGGACAGTCTGAATACGCTCCTCGACAAAAACTGGGACAATATGTTCTCCGAAAAATTCAAGGATTATTTAAACTACTATTTTCAAAATTGCAATGCCGTCTTTTTCTCCACTGGATATGGAGATGGTTTTTATGCTACTTACATTGGAACGGGCAGTGATGGTAAAATTTGCCAGCTGTTGACTGACTTTGATATTGTACTGTGGCGGAATGTTGCAGAGTAGCGAAAGATTGAGCGTTACGGTAACACGCTTATACATCTCTTACATCTTCCTCTCATAGCTGGTAGAGCGACCGCCAAAGAAATCGACATAGCTCGCTCCTATATCGCTAAAGATATTTGTGCCGATAACAACATTGGCAGCTATTGGATCATTATATCGTGAAATCTCCCTCCCTTCGATGGAATTGGTCGTGGTTACTATCATGGCATTTTACTTTTCAATCGGGCAAGGTTAATACCCAAGCCTAATATACATTATTTATTCTGAATTAATATGTTTACAGATATTAACTTTCAAGATTATTACAAACTGTAAGGCTAAGGTATGGGGTTAAAGGTATGATTGGTTACGGGAAACCGTAAGAATACGAGTAGTCTCCCCTGTTATCTTAAAGCTGGCTTAGGCATTTGGACAGCAACGGATGTTTTTTCGTCACCGGAAGTAAGCACTGGCATATCGAAATATCTTTCAAACATCTCAAGCACCGCTCAAAAGTATCGATATTCCAGTGGGCATCAAAAAAGCGGGAATGATCCATATATAGCCCCCACTGAACGGGATGATACTGTTAAAATATCTTCAAAAAAGGCTAAATACTACCGGAATCTTCAAATCTAGTACGTTTAATAAGGATGAATATCATCGCAAAATAAAAATCTGGCCGTGGATAGTAACAAAAAGGACAGCCTTATGACTGCCCTTAAACATTTAGTTCACAAATATGTCCCTTTCTTCAATTAAGCACTCCTTTTATCAGATTTATTAATTGAATAATAAAAGGAGAAAACAACAGTGGTCGCTGTGACTAATCCTATTGTGAGATATCTCGAAATTCCAGGACTTGGATCTAAGAAATAAAGTACCAATACCGTTATAGCAGCGCAAAGAATATATGCTAAAAAATAAATCAAAAAGTTTTTCATAAGTCAAAAATGTTTGGCACTGTGATGTTAGTTGTAGTTTTATTAAAAACAAATTTATCCCAATATGTAGGTATCGTCAAACTTGGAAATATTAGTTTTGTTGGCTCCACTTGTTGTCCTACAAATGGGATCTATAAAGACTCGAACAGAGTTTCCGTACAAGCCTAGATTTTGGTCTAGGCTTATATGTTATTGTTGAGGTGGGTTTGATGGTTGTCTAGGTAAAATTCTTAAGACATGTGTATTTTCCATTAATCCACATTCCCCATATCTTGGTATGTCATCGTTAAGTTTTTTAGGATGAACAATTGTATATCCGCTTTGCATATTCATTGTATCAATCAAGCCTTTAAACTTGGCTTTTGTGGAAATAAAGAGAGCAAAAGCCTACCTTGTTAGCTAGGCTTTTGAATTTTAGAAATATCTACATATTTCCATTTAAAGTAATATTTTTTATAGTGTAACTAGATGTACCGCAGGAATTTGTTTCTCTAGCTCTAACTTTCACTGCCATAGTAGAACCTGAAGTGTTTGGGTTGACAACTTTAATCATGAATTGCGTATCAGATACGGGAATTAACTCAACATCTCCTCCAAGCATTAAGTTATATTCAATAGTTGATCCGGGAAGGTTTCTAGAAACGATATATCCATACTCTCCGACTGTATTTATTTGAGACGTACCTGATATTGTTGGGGCAGGAGTTCCTATCACAATATCTTTATCGAAAGTTTTCCCGTTAGAAGTTGATCTTAACTTAACTGAACCATTAGCAGTGCCTATCCGAGTCACTTTCCATTGATTATTTCCTAATGCAGTTAACATCGCAACGCCTACTGCATTTTCAAGAGTTACTACATCAGGTCTTTCAATTGTATACGTAGCTTCATCACAAATTTGATTTGGTCCGATAAAGTTGGGAACTTGTATTACTGTGATATTCCTTGTAGAACTGGCTTGGAGTCTGTTTTGCCACCCCCTGTTTACTGCGTCATATTCTGACATGTAATAAGTTTTTAATTTCCCTGATTTTAGATATTCTTTATATAATGTAAGATCAACTTTTACATAAGGAGAATATAAACTTCCGGTTAAAGGCGTCCACGCGTTTGCATTAAGGTAGATATTATTAGGTAAAGGATTAAAATCGAAGCCATTAGCATGCTCGTACATTATACTTGCATAACATTGTTGCGGCATAGTATTAACATTTCCACTTCCATATGGGACTTTTAATTTAAATCGCACAAAAACAGGTAACATAACATCAACACCTGTATTATACACCGTATCCATAACATCTCCATTGTATGGTTTAATTTCAAAGTCAGCGAAAAAATCAGCTACTTTTACAGGATTAGTTTGTGCAAAGGTAATAACAGAAATAAACAGATAAATCGCTGATAAAATTATTTTTTTCATTATTTCTTAAGTGTAAGGTAATCGGAAGGCAATACTTTTAAATAATCCTTGTAAATGAAGACTTCCTCGTCCTGAAGAAATTTAAGATCTTCTTTTGGTAGGCCGGAATATTTGGCAAACACTGTAAAAGTAGAGTCTTTTGGATAATCGTAGCCTGCTATTTTTATAGTTTCAACAGTTGGCTTTTCAGGCTCAGCAGCCTGCTCCTTCTTACACGCGCCAAAGCCTAGCCCTAGCAGCGCAATAAACATTAAATATCTTTTCACTTGGTAATATAATTAGCTGATAAGATAACTAAAATTGCCGTGGAGAATGCATTTTATAGATCAGTTCTACACAAAAGTGTAGAGAGTCATACAATAAGCTTTTTTTTAACCATTAAGCTATGAACTGGTTATGGCTCAATCTTCTATTGTACTTATATAAATTATTCCTATTCATTTCCTCTTGGAAGAATATTAGATGCTAATATCTATTATTTCGATGCAATCTCTGACTTTATAAAATACATATATGAAATGGATACCTGAGAATGCTGAAAAGTATTTTAAAGCTAGCAATCTTTTGTCGTTAGGTTATTTGCCCAAGCTTTTGGGCACGAACAAATAACATTAAAGCCTAGGTTTTTGGTCTAGGCTTTTGTTAATTTAGTCAAGTCGTGGATCTCTTTCGTTTACGAATTTAATTGTTTTTGAAATGTAATTACTTGAAGTCCCACAACTGCCAATAGCTTGAGCAGAAATAGTGATATTTTCAGACCATCCCATTGGAACGCTACCTGTCGTAGACAATTTAATGGATGTTGGAGAAAGTTTAGTCCAAGTTACATTAGGGTTGTATGTTACTGACCAATTATAATCTGTATTACCATTTAATGCCAAGGTATAAGTTTGTGATTCTCCTAATTGAAGTACTGCATTTCCGCTAATTGAACCCTTTGCTACAATACCAATTTCAATATCTTTATCAAAAGTTTTACCATTAGATGTCGATCTCAATTCAACAAGACCATTTGCACTGCCGATTCTAGTAACTTTCCACTGATTATTTCCCAATGCAGTTAACGTCGCAACGCCTGCTGCATTTTCAAGGGTTATTGTTCCGGGGCTAGTGATTGTGTAAATTCCTTCAGAGCAAATAGTTGTAGGCCCATTAAATACTGGCGTGTATAATATATCAAATTTAAATATTTCACCCCATTGTGGACACGTAGAACTTTTTCCCGAAACGGTAATCCATTTTACTTGGTCATCCGAAAAATTTAAATTGAATGAAGGATTAGTTGTTGTCGTCTGAATACCTGTATTTGTAGTCCATACAAATGATGCAGCAGGAAAATTTGAATTAACTATTTGTGCTGTATAAGTTTTGTTCCCTCTAAAATCACCTGGAATTTCATTGTCCCCCTTGATAGTATAACGTGAAGGTATGTTAACCTTTACATCTTTATCCAAATACGTTGAACCTCCAGAGGTTCCATCGAACTTTATTGTTTCGTATTGGACGCGAAGTTTCCATTTTCCATTTTCAGTAATATTGTTATACCATTTAACAACAACGGTATTCGTATTTTGACTAATAATCTGGCCATCGGTTATCGACCATAAAAAATAATTATTAAAGGAAGATCCACTAAATGTATAAGTATAATTTGTTTCTGGACATGGGTTTGCCTCACCACTAATTACTTGTCCTATTCCCCTATTTAATAACAGGCTAAAGAAGAATATTAATGTCAATTTTATTTTCATTTCTCTATTATTTTTGGTGACCATTCTTCAAATTCTCTATCTTTTGCATTGAAAGAGAATACCTTATGCATGTAATATTTTCCATGCTCTTTTATGGTAATTTCTTTGCTACTATAAGCTTTTTTACCCTGCCCATTCTCGTCGCTCATAATTACTGCTACCAAATACTTGCCGGGAGAATAATCTTGAAATGTAATGCCAGAAGTAATTGTGATATTATCTGTTTTAACTTCGGTGTTTGACTCCTTATCAATTGCAATGCCCTGAATAGCCTTGTCGACATCTTTTATGAATAATGTTTTATCATGGCTTGGCCACATCACAATAGTCATCTTTTCTGGTGAAACGAAGAAGTTTTGCCATTGATTATACTTTATAATACTAGTTCGTACATGTACAACAGACATCTTTTCGGGAATTCCCAAAAAAGGATCGTTAGGAGCTTGATAAATACTGTCCAACTGACTTTTTTCTTCTGGAATAAAAGGATCATTTACCCTTTTTGAACAACCTAATAAGATTGCAAATAAAGTGGGTAATAGCAATAATTTACTCTTCATGTTGCTTATAGCTTATGTTATTAATTAATTTTAGGCTTTATGACTGTTTAATATCCTACACGCAAATATTCGTAACGCAATAAATACTAAATATCTTTTCACTTGATAATATAATCATCTGATAATATAAGAAAACCTGAAAAATATAAAGGTAAGTATTAGTTAATTCTACACAAAAGTGTACTACATGTAGGTTTTTCCAACAGATTTTTCCTCCAATTGATAAATCCTCTGCTAAAACCTATATTAGCATCAGCACGAATAGCCTGTGCACGTTGCTTGAGCGTTTCGGTAACACCCTTGTACATTTCCTGTATCTTCTTCTCATAGCTGGTAGAGCGTCCGCTAAAGAAATCGACATAGCTCGCTCCTATATCGCTAAAGATATTGGTACCGATGACTACATTGGCAGCTATTGGATCATTATAACGTGAAATCTCCCTCCCTTCGATGGAATTGGTCGTGGTTGGCTGAATGAATAGGCTTACAAATATTAACTTTCAAGATTATTACAAACTGTAAGGCTAAGGTATTGGTTTGAAAGAAGGATTGGTTATGGTAAACCGTAGCTGATTTATTCGACCGTTTTAATAAGACAATAAAATAAACAAAAAGGCCTCCCTCGTTAACCGTCGGGGGAGGCCATGTTGGCTAGATGCTCTCTTTACAATCCCGCTAGGAATCGAATGATAAACTACATTGCTGGAGAATTTAATTGACTGGCATATACTGGAACAACTTATCCGCCTTGGACTGATTCCTTTCGAGTGAGGGTAATGATGCTACATGTTTCGGAATTCAGGAACGACTGTTTCTACCCATTCCTCTTCCATGTATTCGACAACTTCATTATAATAGTCCTCTTCCGGGGAGACCATTGTAAAATTTTGGTGCCAGGTCCCTTCCAAATCCATATGCTGATAAATATAAAATACATCGCTATTTGAAAGCTTGACGAAGTAACTTGTCAATTCATCTTCTTTAATTTCTGTAACGTGCAATGAATCTTTTTCAAGTTCTTTATAAATTAGTTTATTCCAATTTCTCCATCCATCAAATTCAGGAGCATCTGTATATATAAAATTCGTCGAATCGAACAGCAGGTATAATCCGTCCAAATCAAACACAACCTTAAGTCCATAATTTCCTTCTTCAAAATTGTAATAGATATTTTTCAGAGTTTTTGTCATATTATTTATTTTCTAATTCTACACCTTTTGTTATAACTTTATCGTATATAGTCTCTCCTGCTGTTCTGCAACTAAAATATCCAGCTGCCCCACCTATTAATCCTCCGATAAATCCACCTAAAACGATACCTCCTCCAGGTTCGACACTTCCTGCTATAGCTCCTGCTTTTGCACCGATTTCTGCTCCCATAAGTAGTTTTGCCAGATGTCCATTTTGATTTATAAATAATCATTATTAAACTCACAAATTTTAATTGTTCGTAAAGTTTCATTTTGCAAGAAATGTTCAATATTGTTAGCCTTTAAACGATCCTTCTTGACAAGTTTAAATGTAATAGTACCATAATTCAGCTTAGAAAACTCTACCCTTAATTTCTCAATTTCTAATCTATGCACCTGCTCGCCATTCTCTAAGAAACTAGCCAAGAGCAATAATTTCTGACACAAAAAGTATACTTTATCGTCTTCCAAAATAACATCTCTCTTGAAGGAAGATAATAATGAATCTTTAATTTTATCCCATAAAGATTCTTCATCAATAAAAATCAAATAATTTAATTTTTCAACATTTAGCCCCAATTGATCAATGAGATAATTTGCGACTGTTTTAGGAGAAATTTGGCTTCGATAAAAATCCCTCAGATTATCAAGAGGTTCCCACCTACTTCTATCCAAAGAAAGGTCAATTTGGTTCAAATAGGCATATAAAAATACGACAAAAGAATAGTTAATTTTCATCTTTCTAATTCTGTTATGTTTACCATTTCCACCAATTCTTATTAAAAACCGACTTAGTTTCTTTCAGATCTAAGGGAGCACCTCCAGTTACAATACGACCAGGATTTCCGGTCCACCCATACAACCCGGGAGTGGCCCGTCCTCCACACTCCATCGTCCTATTTCGGCGTCATAAAACCTCGCCCCGTAGTCATATTAATTAATAACTTTTTAGAACCTCTTGCCAATTCTCCGGATAATCTTTTTTGATCTTTTCTTCAATAAAATCAGGGACTGGTTCCTTCGCGTAATCCAATCCTTTAGTTTTTAAAAAGGATATGACATTTCTCTTCTGAAGGTATTCTTTTTTATCCAAATCAACTATTTCTCTTCTAAGCGCTCCCAAAATGTAGATTGAGTCTCCTTGCACCGTCCTATACATGATTCGCTTATAATCTGCTCCTTGTTCAAGTAAATATTGTGCTATATCAAACTGTTGATGGCTTATTGCATCTGATAATGGTAAATGCGGATAATAAGTATACCAAGAATTGTAAAGATTAACATCAGCCCCCGCATTAACTAAGAGTTTAACTTTATTTAGATTATTACCTGAGATATATGTAATTGCTATATTTAATGGCGTTTCCCTTCCATTGTCACTATCCGTAATCAGCTTATTCTCAACAACATTTGGGTTACCATGGTACTTTATCAAAAGCTCTAGATATTTAGAGTCTGAATTTGCTGCGGCATCATGCATCGCTGTAGATCCTCGATATCTGTCTGCGATATTGGGATCAGCTTTCAAAGCTAATAATGTTTTTGCACTCTGATAGTCGTTATTATTAATCGCGAGCATCAATAAAGTTTTGCCAAATTTAGGCTCTTGGTAATTGACGGGCTGCCTATCTTCGTTAGCTAGTTTTTTCACTAAATTAATATTCTCATCTTCCACTGCCTTTGCCAAATCCCAACTAGGCGAACCTTGGAAAAGCCGATAGTCATTACCCAGAAGTTTCTCTTTATCGATCTTATCATCCCTATTATGACAACCACAAAGTGTAAAAGCTAATACTATTATAAAAATTCTCATAATCTAAAATTTAAATTGAGAAGGAGTAGTGGAATTTCTCAATCCGCTATTTATTTGTTGACCTACCGTAGGTTTTATCAGAGTCTCTATCACAGAGTTAATACTCTATTTTGAAACCTAGGTATTCAGCATCTCCAATAATTTCGCAAAATAACACTACATGTTTATCCCAATCTTCTCCAAAGTTTTCCTGTTGAAACTTATTGTGATTGATCAATTCCTCACTACCAATAGTTTGAATCCTGCAAAATCATCTACTAGAAATAGCTTCCCTCCATTAAAATTTCTCAAAAAAAACTCATAATCGTTGGGTAATCCTGCTTCTAAAGTCGCTCTACATTTATCTATATCTAAATCCGAGGCCGCAATATTCATTTCGAATTTAGACTTCAAATTTTCATAGGTAAGTATTTCTCCTTTTAAAGAGGGATCAATTAATTTGTTAATCAGTTCCAAAAATTTTTTCATAATCGAAAAATATTATATAAATTACTTTTTTTTGATTTGTGAAATACAATCTTATTGCCAGCCTGCTTAAACTCTCGCTATAAAATGCAAGCTGCAGATTAGCTCCCTTATATTTCTGAAGCATATAATTTACATCAGATATTTCTGTTATTATTTCCATAAAATTATTTTACAAAGCCTGTACCATTCCAAAATACTTGATTTCCATCTTGTATAAATTTTGTCTTCTGCAATAAAGATGGATTATTTATAATATGATTAAATGGGGCAACAGTTCCAACTTAGGTTATTCTCTTATAAAGACTTATTAATTAAAGAATTACTTCACAATTTCTAAAAGCTCAATTTCAAATATCGATATCGTTCCAGGATTCTTATTATTAACAAATCTGTCAGGTGAAAAGATTCTATAAATGCTTCCTACATTCATTAATAATAACCCTTGTTCTTGACAAGTTATCAGTTTATTTATTGTTACCTCAATTGGATTTGACACTTCAATTCTTTCTGTAATTTCACTACCGACCATCAAAGTACTATTTCCCTTTATTTTCACTTTATCCGAAATTGTAGGATTAGGACCAGTTCCCTGTTTCAGAATCTCATATTGAATACCATTTGGTAAGGTAATAACTCCAGGTTTCTTTTTATTTTCGGCAAAAAATTTATTAACTGCTTCTAATTTTGCAATAAGATTATTTGAAGGCTCTTTTTGGACAGAAGTATTCTTTGGAACATTTGCATTATAGTTTTCTGAGCTACCTTTATTTTGCTTCGAAATCCGATTATCACCGACTTCGCTCGATATGACAAAATTTGTTTCACACCATGAACTGCCTTCAATCGTAGCTAATTTTACGGTTTGACCATTCTTCATTAATTTAGGGGGCGCTATATTATGGCCATCAGTGGCATATCCTACAATATATACATCATTACCGGACACAGCCATGGAAAGCGGTTTATAGATCGTATATTCTGTATCTTTGAGATTTGCCAGTAATTGTCCATTTTTCCAACATTTACCGACATCACCTTCATCTATATAACCTCTTCCATCAAGTGTATAGCCATTTCCATTACTGTCGTCAACACCGGCTACATATACATCATTGCCCGATACAGCAACGCAAGTAGTGACACCACGTATGCCGGACAGGCTTTCGGTATGACCATTTTTCCAGTATGCAGGTTGTCCGCTTTGCGTTTCGCCTACCGCATAAACATTGCCCTGCAGTTGGGAAATGCCAGTTACCACTTTTAATTCATTGATCGTCTCCAATTTTTGGATGTTTTTCCAGTATAAATCGTCGTGGTTGTCAGTAGCACTCCCGATAATATATAGATCATCATCTACTGCTGCGATGGAAGTGGCATAGCTAAAATTATTGCCTCCAACTGGTAGTTCAACAAGCTGCCCGTTTTTCCAGTACCTGGCTAAGTCATGCCATCTCCCATCAGAGGACATATATCTATAAAAACCAGACACATATACGTCGCCATCTTTAACCATAATGGAATAAGCATGATTGGAAGCATTTGCATCTTTTTCCAACTTTACCTCCTGTCCATTTTTCCAATATAAGCCCTGTCCAAGACTATTGCCCGCTACATAGACATCATTCCCTGAAATAGCCATAGAGACCGCTTCAGCGGTAGTCTGCCCATCCGTAAGTGCTACTGGCTGGCCATTTTTCCAGTATACAGCAGTGTGCTTTTGTGTATTTTCATTGTAACAGGAACCAGCTACATAGATATCTACCTGTTTTGGGCCGCTATTTCCATTCCCTGAGTGTTTTTTTGGCGCAGAAGGCCTTGAATTTTGAGCATATGAAATAAAACTGAATAGAAAACTAAGGAGCGCACAGCATCGTAATGCTAGCAAAATAGGTCTTTTCATGGCGTAGTTTATATACTACTAAATTTACGGAAATTTTGAATTAATATTCTAAATGTCGGTAACTTATTTTATTCGTTTAGTTTGGATGACAATTTAATTTTCATGTTTACAGTATCCAAGATAAAACATCGGTTGTGGATATTTCTTTTTATCAAATGATTTTCCGATTGGATTTAGATAATCCCCGGAAATCAAAATTTCTTCGCCAAGTTGTTCAACTTTGTTTCCATCATATTGGAGCGTTAGTATATTACCTACTCTCTGCCATTTGCCCGTCCTCCATTCATTATATCCGAAAACGCCTGTCCAATGCAATTCAAATGTGTTGTCTTTTCTAAAAAGGATATAAGCTTGATTTTGAGTTCCTCCATAACAGGCTCTAAATTCCACGACGCTTTGGAGTTTTTCTGAATCAAGCCTGTAGGGACTAAATAGCGTGTACAAAATTGTAATTGAACAAACTATTGTTGGTAAGCAAAATTTGAAAGACAAGTTCTTCTGATTGCGGATAATTTCGATAATTCCCTTGATTTCAAAAACAAACATCGTGACAAAAGTAACGGGGATTAAAGCTGTCAGACCCCAAAACAAAATACCAGAAAGATACTTGTCAATATGATGGTAAAATATGGTCAGCACAAGATAAACGCTACAGGTAATTGTTGTTAAAATCAGTGACCGCTTTGTCTTTGTAGATCGTTGCATAAAATTGCTGCTTTTCTATGATACCAACTTACAAAATTTGTAGCATCGAAAAAGCATGAACGGAATAATAGTTATATTTGATAGCGGCCTTATATTTAAGAAATAAAAAAATATAGTAACTGTTCCGCTGATAGATCATGGAAAGAACAGTGCAAAATACCAGAACATCTTTAATAAAATAATTGAACTTCACCATATTTCAATTAAAACTGAATCAATATGGATCATTTAAAACCTACACCATTCTGGACATTGGTTGCTAATATCAAACAGGAAATTAGTTATGGTGAAGGGAAACTACAAACACGTATCGGCACGAAACAGTTTAGCGCTGGTGCCAAGATGTATATTATCGACTGGTTTGCCGGAATGTGTAAAGATATTACGGTAATCGGTTTATCCCGTGATACGAAAAGATTAATACTAAGCCCAATTATAGCATCAGCACGAATTGTTTGTGCACGTTGCTTGAGCGTTTCGGTAACGCGCTTGCAGATTTCCTGCATCTTCTTCTCATAGCTGGTAGAGCGACCTCCAAAGAAATCTACATAGCTTGCTCCAATATTGCTAAAGACATTGGTGCAGATAACAACATTGGCAGCTATTGGATCATTATAGCGTGAAATCTCCCTCCCTTCGATGGAATTGGTCGTGCTTACTATCATGGCATGCTACTTTTCAATCGGAGTATGTCTGATTCGATGTACGGAATTATTAGGTACATTCGAAAATTTAATATTCCCTTTCAATGCTTTTCTGGTACTCGGGTTACTGAACCGATCTGTTGCATGATGTCTTCAATCAGTTTTTTCGTATCACCCGCAATGCGATACTCAAATAATAACAAGGCCCAATCCGATTGAGATTGGGTCTTGTTGTTTTATATGAAGCCCAAAGATCTTTATCTTTTTATTAAAGGGGGTAGTTCTTCATAATAATCTTTTTTATATTTTTCGATCTTGTCTCCGGTAAGACCAATATTGTACTCGAACAAATCAAAATCAAATATAAAAGGAATCTCTTTGTCTAAAAAAACTTTATTTTTCTCATACAGTTCTTTTTCTATAAAATAACTAACGTCTTCAAATAAGAAGGTTTCAGTCGTCACTTGATCCAGAAAAAGTTCATAAAATTTTTCATAAGGAATATGAGAGACATTAATGTAACCAAAAACAACATCTGCCCCTTTTGAGACAATTTGTAAATAAAGTTGATAATAATAATACTTTTCTTTCATAAATAATATAAATTAGAGGCCAACAGGAGCTAGTAAAATCATACCAAAGATTAATAATACGGTCAATGCTCCCGCTGTAGCCGTAGTTGATGATGGAGCAGGTGGACTGTATCTTGGAGATCTCCAAGTCTTAGCTAGCGTCTGATCTGCATCTGGCTCTGTATGAAATCTATCATAGGTAGGGCGCCTTTTGCCCTTAGGCATAGTTTTACCCAGATCCCAACTAACGCGAGCTCCTCGTTTCCCAGGAAGCCCCTTTGACCCTTCAAATCCAGGTAGTCCACCTTTTTTATATGACTCTGGAAGAGGCTTATAATTATTTGTATTTCTCTTACCATCACCTGGTCATTATCTCCTGCCTTATTGAATGCAAAACTCGATCGAGAATTGTAATTGTCTCTAGAGTCGAAATTTTTGTTGTCTTTGAAATCTATAGGAGCTCTTCTACCGATTTGATCAAACATACCCCTGTCCAAAAATTTATCCGCAAATTCATTTTCAGAAACATTCGATGCCCACATACCATCAGGATAAATATGACTAACAGGGTTGTTAAACACATAACTATAAACAGAATGTCTCCTTCCTAATTCCGCCAACGGATCCACCGCATTCCATCTACCAATCTCCGCATCATAGAATCTCGCCCTGTAATCCAAGTGTTAATGGATAATACCATTCTACTCACTACCACATTGCGACCCAATAAATTACATTTTGCTCATCTCTATTGACAGCCACACCATAACTAATCCCGTGCTTCCAAACAGATGGCATTGAGGCATTTCCACCAAGAGTTTCATTTTTAAACAGCCTTTCCTTATTATCAGCATGGATTATATAAAATTCATAATTAGGATCAGAGTATATACCGTTTTTATAATCAATAAAATTGGGAATGGGAGTCTCCCCCTTTAATTTAGAGGAATCAATTTTCGGAAATTCACTAAACCCCTCTACTTTTCTTTCATTTCTATTTATAATTAAAAGTCTTTTATCATTCCCCCTATGACATTTTATACCGTTCAAACTACTAAGTATTCTATTAATGTCAGTTTCACTTAGGTTCCGCTCAACTAGATATAGATTTAGGTTGTTGTTTTTTAAACCTTCATTATAAATTATATTTACCTCGTGCCCTATTTCATGAGGAAAGTGCTTTATTGACTCAATGGGAAAATTCTTCTTATGATCAGTCAAAATCTGAGTATTCTTAGCATCAAAACCATTTATTCTTTTACAAGAATAAATGGCTATAAGTACAATAATAAATTTCAATATTTTTATCATTACTTTAACAATAGTTTGAGGACTTTAATTAATTCATTTAAAAAACCTGCTGCCTGTTTTGTGTTCTCGCTTGTTTTTAAAGTTTTAAAGGATGCTGTCTGGCTATTAGGCTGTCCAGCAGGTTTTGTTAATGTATAAGAAATAGTTCTCGTTGAGCTCCATCTTGATGAGTTGCTAACATCCTTCAATTCTTCCTTTTTATTCAATACACTTTTTTTACATAAGTTTTCTCACTTGGACCAACTTGCTTCATATAATAATCCTTGTTTGTTATTCGTTCTTCGCCCATAGGACCATTGGATTCCATTTCTATTTCCTTGGTTTTCCTCGTCCTCGATGCACTTATAAGAGCCTACAAGGCCAGAAAAGCCTATGCACAATAACAACACAAGCCCAATCTTTCAGATTGGGCTTGTTGACATCTAACTATCTATTCGATAAATAATTGGATCTTTATCAAACCCATTATAAAAAATATGTAATCTGCCGCAGTTTGGACACTTCACAACTATTTTCATTGCCATGTATAATTGTTCAGCATCTACTTGCCCCTCATAATTATCCATTTCTACATCTGAAATCATCAAATATTGATTGGGGCTTGGTATTTCACTCAAGCTAATTACATGATCACAAACACATCTTATTTTCGGCATAACGATAACTATTTCGGCATTATAATAATATTTTTAATATTGGCAGCTCCGGCACCCTGCACTCTCTGCAATATGTTATTCAACTGAGATGAAACAACATTTGTTTGAGATAAATCAATTATAACTCCCGTAGTTTGGCTGTTTTTAGAAGCTACAGCAGAAACTATCCTGCTTACGTTTGAAGTTACTGGTGTATAAACATCATAATTCACTCCATTTACAACTAAATCAGATGTTTGACCTGCGGCTCTAGTACCAACCGGACTTCTTAGAATGACTTTATATCCTTGATCTTTAAGATAGTTTGCAGCAGCAACCTCACTTGCAGAGAATTTTCCACCAGCTTGAATAACTAAACTACCTGTACTGGAACCAAAATTAATCCATCCCCCTCTCAATCCTTTTGTCATTGTCAGTGATTTTTCCCCACCAAAACCAGAAAAAAGCATTCGGGTCCATAACAACCCTTCATTGAACTTTCTTAAAACACCATTCTGCCATTGGAGCGACTCTTTATTAAGTCTATCCACCTCTTCTGGTGAAAGCTTCTTTTTCTTAGGATCTTCCTGATCTCCTCCTTGCTGATGATAAGCCATCGCCTGATCAAAGGAAACGTTCTCTCCGCTTTCATCATCAGTGTAAACACCTTTATTACCTTTATCATGCTCCTCCCAATTATACCTTGGTGCCATCCCGTCAGGATCGATAAACCTGATCGGATTGTTAAACGCATAATTATACGGACTGTGCCGTCTCATCATATCTGCCATTGGATCCACCACATTCCACCTACCGATCTCTGCGTCGTAGAACCTTGCCCCGTAATCCAACTGTCCTTCCAGTACATAAGAACTTCCCAAGGTATGCGTCCCACCATTCAGGTCAGTCTGCATTTCCTTGCCATTATAAAGATACTTATTATTGATACTCGTTGCAATAGATTTCGTCTTACCGAATGGATAGTAATCCTGCTTCTGCATCACCGTAGCTACTGGCACAGTTGGCGTACCATCCTTCTTCAGTACCACCCGCACATTGCCCAGATGATCTGTCAGGTTATAATAGTAACTATAATTTCCTGAACTGTTCAGCAGGAAGCCATCTTCCGTGGCGATTCGTTCGATCACCGGATTTGCTCCACTTGCTTTGCTGTATTCAATCCCACCGATATAATCCTGCTCGGTAGTGATACCAGCAACAGTAGACTTGCGGTTCAGCTTAGTACCCAATGCATCATAGGTGTAGGCAATGCTCTTACCTGTACCGGTTACAGTTTTTGGAAGATTCAGGTAATTGTAGTTCAGGGTCATCCCCGTGCGGTCCTTCGTCGCATTTCCGTTCAGGTCATAAGTAAATGAGCCGGTTACACCCCCCGAAAGACTTTCCAGCCTATTGCTCTTATTGGTATTGTTATAGTTGTACGTAATCGCTGTGCCATTGTCACGGACCAGTGTTTTGATATTGCCCATATCGTCGTATGTCAATACCTCGCTCATCACCGTACCTGTACTCACTCCACTCTTCAACCTGTTGAGCGCATCGTAAGCATAGTTAAATGTGCTGTTTGTTGTAGCAGCATAGCCCCACAGCTGCTGCACGATATTGCCATTATACTGGGCGTTACCCAGCACCGTTGTACCATTCACATTATAGTTCAGCTGCGAGGTGAACTGTGCCGAGCTTGCTTTTGTCTGCCAGCCCCGCTCATTGTAGGCATAGCCGATATTGGTCATAAAGTTGCTGCCGCCGTTCTCACTGTGCAGCGACTTGGTCTTCAGTTGACCGATCTCGTTGTAGGCGAGCCTGCTCTGGATCACTTCATCCTGTCCGTTGACTTTCTTCTTGGTCTGTACCAGTCTGCCCACATGGTCATATTCATTG
>NZ_LBGU01000009.1:0-10798 GCF_000988325.1 Sphingobacterium sp. Ag1
ACAAAGGCTTTTTTATTTCATCTATTTAAATTGCCTGTATACGATAGGTATGCTTTGAAACACAGGCCATATGCTTGATTTGAATCTGCGATGCTTCATTTGAATCTTCGCCGATAACCCCAAGTTCTCTCCTATCAGATCCTTAGGAATGTTCTCCCCTCAGCTCCTTTTGAATAAAATCAATGATAGCGGCAGTTTCCTGGGATTGAAACCAATGCGTATAACCATATTTTTTAAACCATGTAATCTGTCGCTTGGCATAACGTCGCGAATTTTGTTTGATTTTTTCGGTCGCTTCCGCCAAAGACTGCTTGCCATCAAGATAATCAAACAACTCAGCATAACCAACAGTGAGCAATGCAGGCTTCGTTCTGAAAGGAAGTAAAGCTTTCACTTCGTCCAGCAAGCCATTTTTCATCATCAGATCGACACGTAAATTGATCCTTTCATACAACTTTGCCCGATCCATATTCAAGCCAATGGTAAGAATATCAAAAGGTCTTTTCTCGACATCTTTCTTATGGTAAAATGACATCGGTTTACCTGTCGCCTCAAAAACTTCAAGCGCCCTGACGACACGTTGTGGATTATCGATGTCTGCCGTTTCAAAATATGCAGGATCAATTCTTTTCAATCGGTCTTTTAAGGCCTCCAATCCCAATACTGCAAGTTCATGATTAAGTCGCTCGCGCACTTCATCCCCCGCCTTGGGCAGATCATCCAATCCTTCGCACAGGGCCCGTACAAACAGGCCCGATCCACCTACCATAATGACGACGTCATGCAATTGAAATAGTTCTTCCAGTTTCAATAAAGCTTCACGTTCAAAATCTCCTGCAGAATATTCCTGCGTGATGGAGTGTGAATCAATGAAATAATGGGGGGCAGCAGCAAGTTCCTCTGGATTTGGTTTTGCTGTACCAATAGACATTTCCCGATAGAACTGACGGGAATCAGCAGAAATGATCGCCGTATTAAAATATTGTGCCAATGAAATAGCCATTGTAGTCTTACCAACGGCAGTTGGCCCCACAATGGCTATCAATGTTTTTTTATTTGCCATAATATAGTACTTCACAGGCCGAAAAGAACCTGTAAAAGTCTTCTTCATTAATATTCGTCTTCGTAGCCGTTGGATTCTTCACGCTCTTCACCTTCTTCACCCTCTTCCTCATCATCACCATCATTGTCGAAGCCATCCAGTTCGTCTTCGTCATCGACGCCATATTGCGTATCGTCTTCCTCCACGTAATCGTCCTCTTCAATAGCATCTGAGACCGGAAAATTAGCCGCAGTCATGGTTTTAGGAACCTGGCCGATGGACTTAAACAGCGCCGGGTATTCCTTCCCATCCTCTTCTTTCAAGATTTTGATCAGTTCAACCTGGAAATCATAAGGGCGATCAAAATTGTAAACGTAGTAAAATTTCTGATGTGGATCATCGATAAACTTACTTAAACGGATATTCTCCATCAACAATACCTCAGCATCTTTTTTACGTTGTGTAGGCTTGAATGCAATCTCTGTTCCTTTTTTCCACTGATCATTGCTCACATAGAACGAGGAAGATGCATCTGCAGCATAACCTGTAGATTTATGGATTTCCTCATGTAGGTCTATAAATGTACTTTTAGAAGGCATGTCGATCTCACGATATACATCTTCATAATCCTCAAAAGTAACTCTAAATCTATAAATTGCCATCTCTGCTATTTTCTTCTTTTAACCCTCTAAAATTAATACTATATTTTAAGAATTGGAAATTTCCAATGGGATTTCTTGTTTGATCGTCAGGTTCATTTCCCCTGCTTTTTTCACCAAGAATTGATAAGCCTCGACTCTGGAATTTGGAATCTCGCCCTCCAAAATAGCCTCGCGAATCAAATTTTTCAGCTGCCCTACAGTACGCCCTGGCGCTAAGCCAAATAGGATCATGATATCCTCTCCACTGATCGGCGGCTGCCAGTTCCGAACCTTGTCCCGTTCTTCGACATCCTTCAATTTTTGTTTGACAAGTTCAAAATTCTGACGATATTTTTTCTTTTTAAACTCATTTTTTGTGGTAACATCAGCATGGCATAACATCATCAGGGCTTCAATATCATCACCTGCTTCAAACAAAAGACGGCGTACGGCAGAATCCGTTACGATATCCTGCGCCAAGACAATAGGCCGAAGATGCAATTGCACCAGCTTCTGCACAAATTTCATTTTCTCATGGAGCGGCAACTTCAATTCAGCAAAAAGCTTTGGTACCATACGCGCACCACGATCTTCGTGCCCATGAAAGGTCCAGCCGAGCTTTTTATCGAAACGCTTTGTTGCCGGTTTGGCAATATCATGCATAATCGCGGCCCATCGTAACCAAAGGTCTTCAGACAATTCACATACATTATCCAGCACCTCCAGCGTGTGGTAGAAATTATCTTTATGGCCTTTGCCATCAATGACATCAACCCCGTGCAAATTATACATGGCCGGAAATATCAATTCCAGGAGACCAGTATCAAAAAGATATTTAAAACCAACTGACGGTTTGGGTGAGAGAATAATCTTATTGATTTCATCGATAATACGTTCTTTGGAGATAATCTTTATTCGCTCTTTGGTATCACTAATCGCTTTGATCGCATCAATCGCGATTTTAAAATTGAGCTGTGTCGCAAAGCGGATAGCCCGCATCATACGCAGTGGATCATCGGAAAACGTTTCTATCGGATCTAGAGGAGTTCGGATAATACGCTGTTCGAGATCTTGAACTCCGTTAAATGGATCCACTAAAGTACCATAATCTGCTTTATTCAATGAAAACGCCATCGCGTTGATCGTAAAGTCACGCCGATTTTGATCATCGGTTAAGGTACCGTCTTCCACAATAGGCTTACGCGAGTTAGCACGATAGGATTCCCTTCGTGCACCGACGAACTCCACATTGAGTCCTTCATAAACCAGCATGGCTGTACCAAAATTCTTGTAGACAGCAACTTTAGTATGTAGCCTATCACCCAGTAAAGTCGCAAATTCAATGCCGCTGCCGACGACCACAATATCCACATCATTCTTAAAAGGGCGCTTCATAATATAGTCGCGAACATACCCCCCGATGACATAACATTCTGTATTTGTTGTCTCGGCGAGTTCCTTAATGATTGAAAATATTGGATGTTGTAAATTATCGTACATAGTTAGAACAGCAGGTAAAAAACCAAACAGTTTGCAAAAGTAACAATTTTTTTTGTATTGGAATTAGAGACAATTGAACAAGGATCAAAGACGTTGACACTGTAAACGGCGAGCTTACAGATTAAATCAACCCTCTTTATCCTTGTCCCTAAAAAAAGTAAGACTGCAACTTAGTCTCTATCTTTGGATAACTTACGGAAAGCAAGTGGATTTTTAAGCAATTCGGCCTGTTCGCGGCGGCGTTTTACAATATGTAAAGCCGAGAAAATAGCCTCGATAAAAGAGCTTTCAGAAGCTAGGTTTTTTCCAGCAATATCATAGCCTGTACCGTGATCAGGCGATGTACGTACGATAGGTAGACCAGCCGTAAAGTTTACACCGGCACCTTTGGCAATATGTTTAAAAGGAATTAAACCCTGGTCATGGTACATCGCGAGTACCGCATCGAATTTCTCATAAGCACCTTTTGCGAAGAATCCATCGGCAGGATATGGACCAAAGCAGAAGATCCCCTGCTCATTTGCTTTTTCTACGGTAGGTCTAATGATCTGATCATCTTCGGTACCAATAATCCCATGATCGCCAGCGTGTGGATTAAGCCCCAAGACTGCGATCTTAGGTTTTTCAATCCAAAAATCTTTCTTCAACGAATCATTCATCAGGGCTAGCTTTTTAAGAATTGCTTCTTCGGTAATATTCGCCGCAACCTCATGCAGCGGAATATGACCTGTTACCACACCGATACGTAATTCGTCACAAACCATAAACATCAATACATCATCAGCCTCTACTTTAGCCTGCAGGTATTCGGTATGGCCCGGAAATTGAAATCCCTCCTGTTGAATATTATGCTTATTGATTGGGGCAGTTACTAAAGCATCAATCTTGCCGGCTTTCAAGTCTTCAACAGCCTTCTGCAACGAAAGGAAAGCATATTTACCGCCGATCTCATTTTCTTCACCCAACGAAATCTTCACGTCTTCCTGCCAGCAATTGATCATATTTGCTCTTTTGGAATGCGCCTGCTCAGCATCATTGATCACGTTAAAACTAAAATCATTTACTCCGATCGCTTTACGATGAAAAGAAGCAACCTTTGTATTTCCGTAAACCACTGGCGTAAAGAAATCACACATCCGCTGATCTACCAAAGATTTAATGATGACTTCAAGTCCAATGCCGTTAATATCGCCTACGGTAATTCCGATTTTTAATTTATCGCTCATTCTGTTTAAATGCTTTGATTCAAAAATAGGGATTTTTTTCTTAGAATAACTTTTCACTTATTTATTTTTTACTTTTGCAACATGAGCACAGTAAGAGCAAAAAAACATTTAGGACAGCATTTCTTGAACGATAAAAATGCTGCACAAAAGATTGTGGAAGCATTGGATCCTAAATTGGGTTTTAGCCAGGTGCTTGAAGTTGGCCCGGGAATGGGGGTACTTTCAGATTTTCTCTTGCAGAAGGAAGATTATGAAACTTATTTGATCGATGTGGATGATGAATCCATTGCTTATTTGGACGATAAATATCCCCAGTTGGGTAAACGATTGATTCACGGTGATTTTCTGAACCTTGACTTTTCACAGTATTTTGGCGAGAAAATGGCCGTTATCGGCAATTTTCCGTACAACATCTCCTCCCAGATTCTCTTTAAAATTTTGGATGAGCGGCATCGTGTTGTTCAAATGGCGGGGATGTTCCAGAAAGAGGTCGCTGAACGCTGTACTGCCAAAGCAGGAAGTAAAGAATATGGCATCTTGAGTGTCTTTTTACAGGCGTATTATAAAGTAGAATACCTGTTTACTGTAAAGGCAGGAGCATTCAATCCACCGCCAAAAGTATTGTCGGGTGTTATTCGCATGACACGCAACGACAGGGAACAATTGAATTGTGATGAAAAATTATTTTGGCGTGTTGTTAAAGCAGGCTTCAATCAACGTCGCAAAACCCTCCGCAACTCACTTTCGGGTGTTGTTCCGAAAGATAAAATGTCCGACAATCCGTTGTACGAGCTACGGGCAGAACGATTGACGGTAGATGATTTTGTCGGTTTAACAAACGAAATAGCAAACAGTCTTTAATATGCATTCGACGAACAGCACATGGATTATCGTAGGCGGAGGTATCGCTGGATTATGTGCTGCAATAGGGCTTGCAAAACTAGGCATTGAGGCACATGTCTATGAAAGTACCATTGAACTCAAAGGCATAGGTGCCGGATTCGGGCTCGCAGCCAACGCCATGCAGGCTTTGGAACATTTAGGATTGAAAGATGAAATCGTCCCGTTAGGGCATTACCTGGCATCCTACAATGTCTTGGATCAAAAGGGAAATATTCTTGTTGAACCAGACACTAGGTCAATCAGCCAAAAATATCAGCAGGACAACTTCGCTATCCACCGGGCAGACCTGCATCAGTTTCTATTATCCAAAATTCCGAAGGGGCAAGTTCATCTCGGCAAACGCGCCGTTTCCTTTGAACGAGCGGGCGAAGATATTCATGTTTATTTTGCAGATGGAAGCCATGTACAGGGGCAAACCCTTTTGATTGCCGATGGTGTACATTCAGCACTACGACAACAACTCATACCGGGCTCTGCACCTCGTTATTCGGGCTACACCTGCTGGCGGGCAACCATTGACAATAGCAGCATACAGCTCGGTAAAGGAACAGAAACCTGGGGCAGCAAAGGACGCTTTGGAATGACCCCACTTGTCAATAACCGGATCTATTGGTACGCCTGCATTAATACTGAGGCACAAAATCCGGTCTTTAAAAGATGGAAAACAAAGGAGCTTCTCGAAAATTTTAAAGATTATCATGCCCCTATTCCAACGATCCTGTTGGAGACAAAAGATAGCGAATTAATCGCAAATGACATTATTGACATCACACCACTTCAACAACTCGCTTTTGACAATATCCTGTTATTGGGTGACGCAGGACATGCGACGACGCCCAACTTGGGCCAGGGAGCCTGTCAGGCTATTGAAGATGTTGCTGTGCTGATAAACGAACTCCAAAGCTCCGATTCCATTAATTTGGCCTTCAAACGATTCGAAAAAAGACGATTGGATCGGGTAAATTATATCTGTAATACTTCCTGGAGAATAGGAAAAATAGCACAATGGGAAAATCCATTCCTGATAGGAATGCGAAATTTTTGCATGAAAATAATGCCCAACCGCATGAAACAACAGCAGTTAAATAAATTACTGTCTGTAGATTTTATGCAAATCAACCATAATCATGACGCTGGGATCTAAATCATCGTACTACACAGCAACGGTATTCACTGATCAGTGCCACATAAAAAAAATGGAATGAAAACTACTATTTTGATCGTCGACGACATTCATGAAATCATGCTTGAGAAATTCGAACAGGCGGGGATCGCCTACAATTATCAACCTGATATCAGCCGAGAAGAAGCTGAAAAAATTATCGCTAATTACTCCGGTATGGTTATCCGTTCCAAATTTCAGGTAGATAAAGCTTTTTTTGACTTGGCGCCAAACCTCCGCTTTATTGCTCGTGCTGGTGCTGGGATGGACAATATCGACGATACAATTGCTACGCAAAGAGAAGTGCTGTTAATTCCGGCCAATGAAGGCAATCGGGATGCTGTAGGTGAACATATGATCGGTATGTTGCTTAGTCTAATGAACAATTTGAATCGTGGGGACCAACAAATACGATCTGGGCAGTGGCTGCGTGAGGCCAATCGTGGATATGAGCTTAAGGGGCGTACTGTAGGTTTGATCGGCTATGGACACAATGGTATGGCCATGGCAAAAAAATTATCCGGTTTTGATGTACAGGTACTTGCCTATGATAAATATCGAATCGACTATACGGATCAATATGCATCGGCAGCAGACATGGAAAAGATCTGCAAAGAAGCCGATGTGATCAGTTTCCATATCCCCTTAACGGATGAAACAAGAGGTATGATTGATGTGGATTATCTGGCTAAATTTGAAAAACCTATTTTCTTTTTATTAGGGGCGCGAGGCGGTATTGTACAAGTTCCAGCAGTGCTTAACGGCCTTGATTCCGGTTCCATTATCGGAGCAGCATTTGATGTGTTGCCCGTAGAAAAGTTCCCAAAACTCGCCGAACAGAGCTGGTATGCAGATCTTATCCGTAGAGACAATGTAATCTTGTCGCCGCACGTTGCCGGATGGACCTTTGAAAGTTATTATAAATTGTCGGAAGTCGCCGCAGATAAGATCATCGCCTTTTTGGCGTCTTAATTTTGGCAAAGAGTTATTTGCCAAAATCTTCAATCAATCATGCGAGCAAGCGAGCAAGTAATCAATTAAGCATCCCCTATTCATACAGGTGCAGGAGAGTAAAGTAAGCCATTGCTCTTGAAAGCTCTAAAAAATCAGGTTCCGGGGCTAAAGATACCGACAACAACAACAATCAGAAACTGAAGCACCAAGCTACAGTCCAGTAGATAAGCGTAGTGGTAATGGTCTTTTGTTTTGAAAACAGCCAACTTAAGCAAGGCAAATATAAGTACGTTGGTCAGAATCAATCCGATTTTAATAGGTACGGCATAGGGTACACACAAAACCAAAATACAATGAAGGCCTAGTAGCCCATAGGTTAGATTTTTAGCTTTTTGTTCACCCAGCATATTAGGTAAAGTCCGTAGATGATAATAGGAATCCTGTTGAATATCCCGAATATCGAAAGGCAATGTACAGATAACCAAAAATATAAACTTCAATCCGCAGAGCGCAATAAAAACCCACTGATCTATTGTGACACCGATGTTGGCTAGTTCCACATAAGGGAGCACCACACTGCTGCAGACCCAGACCAAGGCAATGTGAAAAATCTTGGCCCCGGGTATCTGTCGAAGCCCCACTTTGCGGTCACGGAAGGTAAATAGAGGCATTCCGTATAGTAGACTCAGTATTCCAATAAATCCCAAAAACAAAAAAGAGTACAGATGTATATGCCACAAGCAATAACCAAGTACAAGCAAAGCGATACCATTGTTTAACCACATGACCCATTCATGATTAAAGATCCAGCGTGTCCGGGGGAATTTTGATTCTTTTGGATACTTTGGTTTGGACCACCACAGGCTAAAATTATAGAGTAGCAAGGTCGCCGTTCCTTCTACTAAAACGATATACCAATTGATAGACCGTTCAAATATGATATAAGTCAATGCGCATTGTGCCATGGCCGCCATGGCGATCAGAAGATTTGTATAGATTGTAATATAGAATAGCTTTCTTAGAAAAGACATCTTGAAAAATCTTGATGCAAGATAACAATCTTATAGATAAAAGTAGTTTAACATTATATTAAACATCAATTTTTTGATAAAATGGGCAAAAACCGCTAAATTGTACACCGAAATCGAAATATCAAAAACAATTTCGCAACGATAACAATATAAATTAAAATAATTCATAATAATCCTAATAACGATGAGCCTACAAATAAAATCATTTGAAGAATATCAAAGTGAATATAAGCGAAGTGTAGAACAACCTGAGGAGTTTTGGGCGAGCATTGCAGATCATTTTTTCTGGAAGAGAAAATGGAATAAAGTATTGAACTGGAACTTTGAGGAACCCAATGTCAAATGGTTTGAGGGTGCTAAATTAAATATTACAGAAAACTGTCTAGATCGCCATATTTATGCTAATGGTGATAAACCAGCCATCATCTGGGAACCTAATGATCCAAATGAAGCGCACCGCATTCTTTCCTATAAGCAATTACTACAAAAGGTAGAGCAATTTGCCAACGTACTTAAAAATAATAACATCAAAAAAGGAGACCGGGTATGTATTTACTTGCCAATGGTTCCTGAATTGGTTATTGCTGTATTAGCCTGTGCTCGTATCGGCGCTATCCACTCGGTGGTGTTTGGTGGCTTTTCAGCACGGTCTATTGCTGATCGTATCGTCGATGCAGAATGCAAACTGATCGTCACTTCAGATGGTAGTTACCGCGGCAATAAAACCATTGGTTTAAAAAACATTGTGGACGATGCTTTAATGCAATGTGACACTGTTGAAAAAGTAATTGTTTTAACACGTACGCGTACACCGGTATCGATGATCAAAGGACGTGACGTATGGTGGGAAGATGAGATCAAAAAAGTAGAAACACAAGGAAATCCAGCATGTCCAGCAGAAGAGATGGATGCTGAAGATAATTTATTCATCCTTTATACATCGGGGTCCACAGGTAAACCTAAGGGTGTAGTACACACTTGTGGCGGTTATATGGTGTATACAGGCTATACCTTTATGAATACGTTTCAATATAAGCCAAACGATGTATTTTTCTGTACAGCAGATATCGGCTGGATTACAGGACACAGTTACATCGTTTACGGACCGTTATCACAAGGAGCTACTTCTTTAATGTTTGAGGGTATTCCAACCTTCCCGGATGCGAGCCGTTATTGGGACATTGTTGATAAGTTCAAAGTCAATATTATCTATACATCTCCTACTGCTTTACGTTCATTGATGGCTTTTGGCGACGAATTTGTCGACAAAAACGACCTGTCCTCTTTACGTGTTTTGGGGTCTGTAGGCGAGCCAATCAACGAAGAAGCCTGGAACTGGTTTAACGAAAAAGTTGGTAAAAAGAATTGTCCTATTGTTGATACCTATTGGCAGACAGAGAATGGAGGCCATTTGATCACTTCATTGGCCGGAGTAACACCGGAAAAAGCAAGTTATGCGATGTTCCCGATGCCGGGCATTCAACCCGCTTTGATGGATGAGAATGGAAAAGAAATCGAAGGCAATGATGTCACAGGAAACCTATGTATCAAGTTCCCTTGGCCGGGTATGCTACGCACGACATGGGGGGACCATGACCGCTGTCGTCAAACCTATTTCTCGACGTATAAGGATATGTATTTTACGGGCGATGGATGTTTCCGTAGTCCAGAAGGCTATTACAAAATCACAGGTCGTGTAGATGATGTATTAAACGTTTCGGGCCACCGCATTGGTACGGCAGAAGTGGAAAATGCGATCAATATGCACGCTGACGTTGTTGAATCTGCCATTGTCGGTTATCCGCATCCTGTAAAAGGACAAGGTATCTATGCTTATGTCATTGCGAATCACCATACCGATGCAGAAGCCACCAAAAAGGATATCATGGAAACTGTTTCACGTATTATCGGTCCGATTGCTAAACCAGACATTATCCAATTTGTTGATGATTTACCAAAAACACGTTCAGGAAAGATCATGCGTCGTATTTTACGTAAGATTGCCGAAGACGATATCGCCAATGTAGGTGATACTTCGACACTTCAGGATCCTGCCGTTGTAGAAGGAATCATCAAAGGCGCTGCAGCTTTGAAAAAATAGCATATAAAGTATCTAAAATAATAACAGCCTTCCAAATAGAAGGCTGTTATTTTTTTAGATACTTTTGATTATATCCCACTCAAATTTAACCTTATAGGCAATGTATAGCCAACCCGTACACGCTCACCACGTAGCATACCAGGTTTACATTCGCTAAGCTTTTTATTGTTCAAAGAGCCATATACACACACATAGATCGGCTTCTTCAGCAGCTCCTTTTCCTTCTTAAGTTAGCTTA
>NZ_LBGU01000004.1:0-5558 GCF_000988325.1 Sphingobacterium sp. Ag1
GATTTACAATCCCGCTGGATTTATTTTAAACGCGGAAATCTTAAAAAGAGAAAAGAAAAAAAACTTCAGAAAGTTTTTGGAAGTTCAGAAAAGATTTCTACCTTTGCAGTCCCAACGGAAACGAAGGGAAAAACAAAACGATAAAGAGGGGCGCAATGCCTGTCGGAATATAGCGGATACGGAAGTTGAAGCGTCAAAAGTTCTTTAAGAAAACACAATCATGTAAGCGTGACGAGTAGACAGACGAAAGTCGAAAGTCATGAACAAATTCAAGTAATTGTTCAATTCGATCCAAGATCAGAGATATAAAAAAAGAATTCTGATTATTATAAATAGTTGGAATCAAAAACTTCATTTTACAATGGAGAGTTTGATCCTGGCTCAGGATGAACGCTAGCGGCAGGCCTAATACATGCAAGTCGGACGGGATCCATCGGAGAGCTTGCTCGAAGATGGTGAGAGTGGCGCACGGGTGCGTAACGCGTGAGCAACCTACCTCTATCAGGGGGATAGCCTCTCGAAAGAGAGATTAACACCGCATAACATCAACAGTTCGCATGTTCGGTTGATTAAATATTTATAGGATAGAGATGGGCTCGCGTGACATTAGCTAGTTGGTAGGGTAACGGCCTACCAAGGCGACGATGTCTAGGGGCTCTGAGAGGAGAATCCCCCACACTGGTACTGAGACACGGACCAGACTCCTACGGGAGGCAGCAGTAAGGAATATTGGTCAATGGGCGGAAGCCTGAACCAGCCATGCCGCGTGCAGGATGACTGCCCTATGGGTTGTAAACTGCTTTTGTCCAGGAATAAACCTAAATACGTGTATTTAGCTGAATGTACTGGAAGAATAAGGATCGGCTAACTCCGTGCCAGCAGCCGCGGTAATACGGAGGATCCGAGCGTTATCCGGATTTATTGGGTTTAAAGGGTGCGTAGGCGGCCTGTTAAGTCAGGGGTGAAATACGGTGGCTCAACCATCGCAGTGCCTTTGATACTGATGGGCTTGAATCCATTTGAAGTGGGCGGAATAAGACAAGTAGCGGTGAAATGCATAGATATGTCTTAGAACTCCGATTGCGAAGGCAGCTCACTAAGCTGGTATTGACGCTGATGCACGAAAGCGTGGGGATCGAACAGGATTAGATACCCTGGTAGTCCACGCCCTAAACGATGATAACTCGATGTTGGCGATAGACAGCCAGCGTCCCAGCGAAAGCGTTAAGTTATCCACCTGGGGAGTACGCCCGCAAGGGTGAAACTCAAAGGAATTGACGGGGGCCCGCACAAGCGGAGGAGCATGTGGTTTAATTCGATGATACGCGAGGAACCTTACCCGGGCTTGAAAGTTAGTGAAGGGTGCAGAGACGCACCCGTCCTTCGGGACACGAAACTAGGTGCTGCATGGCTGTCGTCAGCTCGTGCCGTGAGGTGTTGGGTTAAGTCCCGCAACGAGCGCAACCCCTATGTTTAGTTGCCAGCATGTAATGGTGGGGACTCTAAACAGACTGCCTGTGCAAACAGCGAGGAAGGTGGGGACGACGTCAAGTCATCATGGCCCTTACGTCCGGGGCTACACACGTGCTACAATGGATGGTACAGCGGGCAGCTACATAGCAATATGATGCTAATCTCTAAAAGCCATTCACAGTTCGGATTGGGGTCTGCAACTCGACCCCATGAAGTTGGATTCGCTAGTAATCGCGTATCAGCAATGACGCGGTGAATACGTTCCCGGGCCTTGTACACACCGCCCGTCAAGCCATGAAAGTTGGGGGTACCTAAAGCATGTTACCGCAAGGAGCGTGTTAGGGTAAAACCGATAATTGGGGCTAAGTCGTAACAAGGTAGCCGTACCGGAAGGTGCGGCTGGAATACCTCCTTTCTAGAGTATCGAAGATCGGTGCTCGTCACGTTACATATGATTGCAAAAGAAGAAAAAACATCAGAAGAAAGTGCCCGCCCCGAAAGGAGCAGGACCGAGAGAGATAGATGAACAGGAAATAGCTAGTCCCGTAGCTCAGTTGGTTAGAGCACTACACTGATAATGTAGGGGTCAGCAGTTCAAATCTGCTCGGGACTACGAAAAAGTAAGGGGAATTAGCTCAGCTGGCTAGAGCACCTGCCTTGCACGCAGGGGGTCAACGGTTCGAATCCGTTATTCTCCACATCTCCGGGAGGGACATCGACAGATGCTCCGAAGAAACAAACCGGAAAAAGAGTTCTTTGACATATTGAAAGAGAAAAAAAATTACAAGAGAAGACAACAGTATAGAGACAATACGTGTATGTGTCTGATGTAGAGAGGAGACCCTCGGTGAATGCCGAACGAATCTTTACGTAGCATATGGGTATATATATCAAAAGCAGCCGCATAGTAGCAAAAGGCTATGCCGGTGAAGAAAGTAAATAAGGGCACACGGGGGATGCCTAGGCTCTCAGAGGCGAAGAAGGACGTGATAAGCTGCGATAAGCTACGGGGATTGGCAAATGCGAAGTGATCCGTAGATTTCCGAATGGGGCAACCTGACTATTTGAAGAATAGTCGTATAAAACGCGAACGCGCTGAACTGAAACATCTAAGTAGGCGTAGGAGAAGAAAATAACAATGATTTCCCAAGTAGTGGCGAGCGAACGGGAAAGAGCCCAAACCGATCATGTTACGGCATGGTCGGGGTTGTAGGACCACGACATTGTACAGCGCTATGAACTGGAAGCAGGTGGGAAACTGCGCAATAAGGGTGAGAGCCCCGTACAGGTAAAGAATGTTGACATAGTGGTATCCTGAGTACCGCGGGACCGGAGAAATCCTGTGGGAATCCACCAGCACCATCTGGTAAGGCTAAATACTCCTGAGAGACCGATAGTGAACCAGTACCGTGAGGGAAAGGTGAAAAGAACCCCGAACAGGGGAGTGAAAAGAACCTGAAACCGTGTGCTTACAAGCGGTTGGAGCAGGCAGGTCCTGTGACAGCGTGCCTTTTGCATAATGAGCCTACGAGTTACTCTTGTCTGGCAAGGTTAAGTCCTTCAGGGACGCAGCCGAAGCGAAAGCGAGTCTTAATAGGGCGCATAGTCAGATGAGGTAGACGCGAAACCTTGTGATCTACCCTTGGGCAGGTTGAAGTTGCAGTAACATGTAATGGAGGACCGAACCGATAAACGTTGAAAAGTTTCCGGATGACCTGAGGGTAGGGGTGAAAGGCCAATCAAACTGGGAAATAGCTCGTACTCCCCGAAATGTTTTTAGGAACAGCGTCGGCGTAGAGTTTGATAGAGGTAGAGCTACCGATTGGGTGCGGGGGAGTCAAATCCTACCAAATCCAGACGAACTCCGAATGCTATCAAATATAGCCGGCAGTGAGGCTTTGGGTGCTAAGGTCCAAGGCCGAGAGGGAAAGAACCCAGACCATCAGCTAAGGTCCCCAAATCCGTTCTAAGTTGAACTAACGAGGTCCGGTTGCCCAGACAGCTAGGATGTTGGCTTGGAAGCAGCCATTCATTTAAAGAGTGCGTAACAGCTCACTAGTCGAGCGGCCGGGCGTGGATAATAAACGGGCATCAAGAACGGTACCGAAGCTATGGATTTGTACTGAAAGATGTACATCTGGTAGGGGAGCATTCCATCGCCGGGGAAGCACAGTGGTAATGCTGTGTGGAGGTTATGGAAAAGCAAATGTAGGCATAAGTAACGATAAGGCGGGTGAGAAACCCGCCCACCGAAAGACCAAGGTTTCCTGATCAACGTTAATCGGATCAGGGTCAGTCGGGACCTAAGGCGCACCCGAAGGGGGCAAGCCGATGGACAACTGGTTAATATTCCAGTACTCTTCATAACTGCGATGTGGTGACGGAGTAGTGACACTGCCGCGAACTGACGGAATAGTTCGTTGAAAGGCGTAGGTATTGGAGTTGTAGGCAAATCCGCAACTCTAGCTGAAACCCAATAGTACAGCAAAGCTCCGGTGGCGCTGATAGAGCAGGTAAACAGACTTCCAAGAAAACCCGCTAAGCTTCAGGTTATGAAGACCCGTACCGCAAACCGACACAGGTGGTCGAGGAGAGAATCCTAAGGTGCTCGAGTGAGTCATGGCTAAGGAACTCGGCAAAATGGCCCTGTAACTTCGGGAGAAGGGGCGCTGTCTCGAAAGAGCAGCCGCAGTGAAAAGGCCCAGGCGACTGTTTAACAAAAACATATGGCTTTGCAAAATCGCAAGATGAAGTATAAGGCCTGACACCTGCCCGGTGCTGGAAGGTTAAGAGGGGATGTCATCGCAAGAGAAGCATTGAATCGAAGCCCCAGTAAACGGCGGCCGTAACTATAACGGTCCTAAGGTAGCGAAATTCCTTGTCGGGTAAGTTCCGACCTGCACGAATGGTGTAACGATCTGGGCGCTGTCTCAGCCATGAGCTCGGTGAAATTGTGGTATCGGTGAAGACGCCGATTACCCGCAACGGGACGGAAAGACCCCATGCACCTTCACTATAGCTTAACATTGAGATTGGGTACAGGATGTGTAGGATAGGCGGGAGATGTTGAAGTGGCTTCGCCAGGAGTCATGGAATCAACCTTGAAATACCGCCCTTTCTGTATTCGGTTTCTAACTCCTTAATGAGGAGGACATTGTTTGGTGGGTAGTTTGACTGGGGTGGTCGCCTCCAAAAAGGTAACGGAGGCTTTCAAAGGTAAGCTCAGTACGCTTGGTAACCGTACGCGGAGTGCAATGGCATAAGCTTGCTTGACTGTGAGACCGACAAGTCGAACAGGGTCGAAAGACGGACATAGTGATCCGGTGGTTCTGTATGGAAGGGCCATCGCTCAAAGGATAAAAGGTACGCTGGGGATAACAGGCTGATCTCCCCCAAGAGCTCATATCGACGGGGAGGTTTGGCACCTCGATGTCGGCTCGTCACATCCTGGGGCTGGAGAAGGTCCCAAGGGTTGGGCTGTTCGCCCATTAAAGTGGCACGCGAGCTGGGTTCAGAACGTCGCGAGACAGTTCGGTCCCTATCTGTTGTGGGCGTTGGAAGTTTGAGTGGATCTGACCTTAGTACGAGAGGACCGGGTTGGACAGACCTCTGGTGAACCTGTTATGCCGCCAGGTGTACGGCAGGGTAGCTACGTCTGGAATAGATAAGCGCTGAAAGCATCTAAGTGCGAAACTAGCCACGAGATGAGACTTCCTTATAGGGTCGTAGAAGATGACTACGTTGATAGGCCATAGGTGTAAAGGTTGAGAGACCAAAGCCAAGTGGTACTAATAGCCCGAAGCTTTCTCAAGCAGATAACACTGTTGTCTTCCTCTTTAATTTTTAGAAACAAAACAGAAACGAAACTCTTTCAATAGATATGTCATTTAGATATGAACATAGGGATTATTTCGGACCTTAAAGGCTCCGGATACTCTTATCCCTGATCTCAGATCTAAAAAAATATTTAGGTGCCTATATCGGCGGTGTCTACCTCTTCCCATTCCGAACAGAGCAGTCAAGCCCGCCAGAGCCGATGGTATTGCCGTAACAGGTGGGAGAGTAGGTCGGTGCCTTTTTTTTAC
>NZ_LBGU01000015.1:0-62754 GCF_000988325.1 Sphingobacterium sp. Ag1
GGCATTGCGCCCCTCTTTATCTTTTTCGTTTTTCCCTTCGTTTCCGTTGGGACTGCAAAGGTAGAAATCTTTTCTGAACTTCCAAAAACTTTCTGAAGTTTTTTTTCTTTTCTCTTTTCCGATTTCCGCGTTTAAAATAAACCCAGCGGGATTTTAAATCCTGCCAAACTACCTTAAACCCTTCTTTTTTCATGGTTCCCTGCTTTCGCGGTAACCGTCCCTCCCTTGCGGAGTGGTGCAAAGATAGGGAGTTTACAGACAAACTTCCAAGCCTTTTGTTCTTATTTATTTCATTTTCCCCTTAACTGCCTGTAAGGGTGCGAGATTCTTTTTGTAAAACAGGTGGTCGGAAGGCTGGGATGGCTGATCCTAGTCCGGAATGGGCCTTCTGAGAACCCACGTTAATCATAAATATTATGCAGGCAGGCTTCGCACCGGATCTATTATCAATTCCGTTCAACTTTTGTTAGTAATTGATAGGGGTATTACAGGGGGATAACAGGGGGTTAACAGGGGTTTAGCAGGGGTTGTACCCCTATTAACCCCCTGTTAAAACGGTGCTATAATGGTGTTAATTATAAATCAGTATACAATTTGAACCTAAGCGACGTAACAACAGACTTCCGCTTTTGTCAAAACTGCCGCTGAAACAAGCAAAATATCAATATGAAAAGCCAAATAGTCTTTGACAAACAATATGTAATTGAAACCGTATATTCGTAAATAGCAAATTAAAATCTTCCTTATTTTGAACGGACTTTTCAAAATTTATAAAGTTGATGCCGACGAGGCATTGCGCATACAGCAATCCAAAAACGAAATACATCAACATGATTTCGAGGAATTGATTATTGGTGTGACAGGAAAGCTCGAGCATTTTATCGATTTTAAAACAACAACCTACACCGCTCCTTTTATAAGTTTTGTCACTCAGGGCAAAACCCACCGCGTTAAACCTCTTTTGCATAACGGTAGTATTGAATTTTGGGTCATTCGATTTAAAAGTGAATTTATCCCCGAAACGACATTCCAGCTCTACGCCCACTTTCATGAAAATGCAACCTTAACCTTTGCCAGCCCCAATTGCTTCGGCAGATTGACGATCTTATGTGAACTAATGCAGCAGGAATGCTTACAAACGAGCGTAGATTATGCCGTCATCAAACAGCTATTGAGCACTATCTTTACCATGATTGAATCTGAACGGAAAAGGCAATTTCCAGACAGCCAACAGCAATTAAAAAATCAGAGTACAACGTTCACAAGCTTTCTATCTATACTGGAAGAGAACTACCGTCGTCCCGAAGGCGTTAATTTTTACGCAGAGAAGCTTTTTATGTCCGCAAGAAACCTAAATTTAATTTGTCAGAGCATATTACAACAAAGCGTTTCTGAGATCATCGAAACACGGAAACTTATTGAAGCAAAAAACCTCTTGTTGACAACGACTAAAACGATCTCGGAAATCGGCTTTGAACTCGGC
Organism: Sphingobacterium sp. Ag1; assembly: GCF_000988325.1. NCBI lineage: Bacteria > Pseudomonadati > Bacteroidota > Sphingobacteriia > Sphingobacteriales > Sphingobacteriaceae > Sphingobacterium > Sphingobacterium sp. Ag1. Next base: position 1,484 of record NZ_LBGU01000015.1, read on the forward strand.
TACCAAGACAAAGCTTACTTTACCAATGTCTTCAAAAAGAAAGCCGGCATGACGCCTTCGGAATTTAGAAATGAAATTCAAAAACTTATTTCCGAATAGCGTACGACAGATTTCCGAATAGTACAACAGATTGACAAGATAGTTATACCGCCTAGCCAGCCCCATCCCCTACCTTTGTAGTAAAAATTGACGCAGTCACATCATATCAAATGCGTAGAAAGGATTTTATTAAAATTATGGCAACATTACCATTAGCTGGAGTAGCACATAAAGCAAACTCGCTCTATAAATTTTCCGAGGAACTAGAGGCAACGGATAAATTTCCGGTCTTATTTTTAGGACATGGAAGTCCCATGAACGCCATAGAGGACAACGAATTTGTGCAGGGCTTCAAAAAAATAGGTCAAACTTTCGAGAAACCGAAGGCGATTCTTGTTGTTTCCGCACACTGGGAAACACGTGGAACATTTGTCACAGCGATGGAGCACCCCGCCACAATTCATGATTTTGGCGGCTTTCCTCAGGCACTCTTTGATGTCCAATATCCAGCTCCAGGAAGCCCAGCACTCGCTTTGGAAACGCAACGTGTCGTCAGCAAAGCGGATGTTCACCTCGACGACAAATGGGGATTGGACCATGGTTCCTGGTCAGTCGTCAAACATCTATATCCTGATGCAGACGTTCCAATTATTCAAATGAGCATCGATTACACACAGCCTGCAGCATACCATTACGAGATTGCACAGCAATTAAACGCGCTAAGAAAAAAAGGGGTGCTCATTATAGGGAGTGGCAATATGGTACACAACTTACGGATGGTCGCCTGGGACAAACTCGATACGGCAGGCTATGCGTATGAGTGGGCCACGATAGCCAACGAAAAAATGAAGCAATTCATCCAGAACGGCAATCATCAGGCGCTCATCGATTTCAGAAAACAGGGCAAAGAGTTTGACTTGGCAATTCCGACGCCTGAACATTACCTCCCTTTAATCTATACCTTGGGTTTACAGGAGAAAAATGACGAGCTGTTTCTCTTCAACGACAATTCAGTGGCTGGATCGCTGACCATGACTTCTTTGAAAATCGGGTAAGCCTCCAGCACACCGATCGGGTATATCCAAAACGAGCCGCCCATTCCATTGACCGAGTAAAAGACCATTGGAATAGGCGGCCTTTATATGAAATGGACGGGTTTTACACTATACGCCAACGAGTTGGAAATGATCTCGAAATTTCCATGACAAAAAGCGCTTTGATTGCAGCGCTAGGATCGATAAATTTGTTTAAAACAAAACAACGCACTTTAACTTAACTCATGGCAACAAAACCTGTTATTGAAATTGAATATTGTCCAAAATGCAATTGGATGCTGCGTGCCGCCTATATGGCGCAGGAGGTGCTGAGTTCGTTCACGGATGAAATCCATGGCGTTATGCTGGTCCCCAGCGAAATTGCAGGCCGTTATACCGTACGGGTAGCGGATCAGGAGATTTTCGATCGAAAAAGAGCGGGTCGATTCCCCGAAATAAAAGAACTCAAACAACTGATCCGCGATCTAGTTGCACCAGATAAATCCTTGGGTCATTCGGACAAATATCCTTCATCCAACATTTAATTTAGCATAAATCGGATTTTAAAGACTTCTTCTTATTAGCAACTTTGTATAAATTAAATGAACAATCATGACTATTCAACAAGAAGTAGATTTTCAACGTATCGCCAAGGCCATACATTTCTTACAGGAAAACTTTAAGACACAGCCTACATTGGGTCAGATCGCTTCTCATGTTTACATGAGTGAAGCTCATTTTCAACGCATGTTTACCGCATGGGCAGGTACAAGTCCCAAGAAATTCTTACAGTATGTGAGTATAAATCATGCAAAATCATTGCTCAAGGAAAATAACATTGCTGAAACAACATTTCAGCTTGGCCTTTCCAGCAGCAGTAGACTTCATGAGCTATTCATCAATATTGAGGGGATGACTCCCGCTGAATATAAAAATGAAGGCTCCAATCTATTGATTTCCTACGCCTATTATCAGAGCTTATTCGGCACAATGCTCATTGCATCCACTTCTAAAGGTATTTGTCATATCGCCTACGCGGATGACAACTTAACAGCTTTTGACTCTCTTCAGCAACGGTTTCCGAACGCAACATACCTACAACAGGGAAATAGCATGCACGAGAATGCACTCAAAGCATTAAATCCACAAGACAAAGACATCCGTCAGGTAAAATTGCATTTAAAAGGCAGTGATTTTCAATTGAAGGTCTGGGAAGCTTTATTAAAAATCCCTATGGGTAACTTAAGTACTTACGGTGCCATCGCTTCTCAAATCGGAAACCCCAAGGCCTCCCGTGCTGTCGGTACAGCTATCGGAAGCAATCCGATCGCTTACCTTATCCCTTGTCATCGGGTGATACAAAACAGCGGAATATTTGGCGGCTACCGATGGGATCCGATGCGGAAAACAGCGATGATCGGATGGGAGACTTTACATACCGCTATTTAGTAAACACACACAATACGATAACATGGAACTTTTCGACAATCTCTTCGATGGCAATAGAAATCTACTCCCTTACGATGGGACTGTCAATTATTATGGCAAAATACTGTCTCCGCAGGAAGCAAACCACTATTTTGATAAACTCATGGACTCGATCGAATGGGTAAATGATCGCGCCATTATTTTTGGAAATGAAATCGTCACCAAGCGAAAGGTGGCTTGGTATGGCGATCAGGCTTTCGAATATAGTTATTCCAACACCACTAAAAGGGCGCTTCCCTGGACACAGGAACTTCTTGAACTGAAAAAAATTGCCGAAGAGCAAACACAGGAAACCTATAATTCCTGCCTGTTGAATCTGTATCACAATGGCGACGAGGGAATGGCCTGGCACAGTGACGGTGAAAAAGATCTCAAAAAAAATGGAGCAATTGCTTCTTTAAGCTTTGGTGCTGAACGGAAATTCGCTTTTAAACACAAAACGAGCAAAGAAAAAATAGACATCATCTTGGGGCATGGAAGCTTATTGGTGATGAAAGGTGTTACACAAACCTATTGGCTGCATCGGCTTCCACCGACAAAGAAGGCATTCAGCGCACGAATTAATCTGACATTTCGAAGCATCGATCAGCTGTAGCCGTTCGTAGCGGGGCAAGGCTGACACCAACGAACAGCTATTTTTCCGCAGACTACAACAGGATTCAGTAAACAATCGTGTCAACCTTTTCAGAACATAAAGGCTGACACGATCAATCGGGTTACTTTATAACGTTCCAGCTGTTGTCTTTAGCTGTGTAATCCATAAAAATACCACCGTCCAAGGTAATATTTTTCACCTTTTTGGTCGAACTCCAAGTCATGCTTGTCTGTTTTTCATTGTGTTGCCAAATTGCTGGAGTTTGATGTTTTGTCTCCACCGATCCATCCGCATAGGTAATCAACACATCAAACGGAATTGCAAATCCTCCTACATTGGTGATTGTAAGTGTATTTTTACCGCCGAGTTGCTTAAAGCTATCCACTTTAAGGTCGATGTAATTATTGGTAAAATACCAATTTTTCCAATACCAATTTAAATTTTGCCCAGCTCCGGCGTTGATACTGTAAAAGAAGTCCCAAGGCGTAGGATGCTTTCCATGCCATAACTCCATATAATGATGTAATGCTTTTTTAAACAGTTCATCGCCCAGATAATCCCGTAATGCAATATAAGACAACGCGGCCTTGATGTAAGCATTATTACCATACCCTAAACCACTTAACTGAGAGGTCATCGTAATCAGGGGTTGATCTTCTTCTGTAGAAGGGTCAAAAATATAGCGCTTTACGCGAGCATCCTTAAAAAGCTCTTTGTTTTTTTCGGCACCGATCTCTGCATTTCCGATCCAGAATTCCAATGCAGTAGCCCAGCCTTCATCCATATAACCGTATCGTGTCTCATTGATACCCATGTAAAAAGGAAAATAAGTATGTGCAATTTCATGGTCTGCTGTTTGCCGTGCATCCACAAGATTATCAGGAACACTCGAATCGTTGATCATCATCGGATATTCCATATCTGCAAATCCCTGAACGGCCGTCATTGTTGGGTATGGATAGGTGACACCAGGCCAATTTTTAGAAAACCAGTTAATACAGTATTGTTGCCAGCCAATATATTGTTCAAAATCTGGCGTTCCGGCGACATAGCTGGATTGCACACTCACGCGCTTGCTTCCCAAATCTACACTCCCGCCATCCCAGATATAATTGTCACTCACACTGAAACAAAAATCAGGTACATAGCTTGCTTTGAATTTCCACTTATTCCAGGCTTCTTGCGCTGTCACCTTCCCCGATTTCATTTCAGCATCAGTCGCGATATGTATTGGGGTATCGCTAACTTTTGATTTTTCGAAACGGTCCAGAATAGGTTTCTGCAGTACATCAGCGGCATTGGTCAATTCACCTGTCGCCCACACAACAAAGTTCTTCGGAACGGATATCTCAAATTGATAATCGTTGAAACCATTGTAGAATTCTTGTCGGCCATTATGTTCCAGCAGATCCCAGCCATTGTAATCGTCGTATACAGACACACGCGGATACGCGTAAGCACAATAAAAGGTAGACGCATTCAGCAGTCCTTCACGGTCGCTTTCGGCAGATAAAGGGTATTCCCAGCTAATGTCCAACGTTGCAGTACTTCCCGGAAGGATTTTCTGCCCAAAATCGCCTAACTTCACCGTTCCCCAGTCCTTGCTGTTTACGTCGTAAACTTGACCATTTAGTTTAAACGACTTTATCTTTAGACCCGAAGTTAGGTAATCGTCCGAAGCGTATGCCGCACGTACCGCATTGGGTTTGTGCACATTGTTGACAAATCGGATAGCCAAGCGATTCAATGTATCGGGACTATGGTTTGTGTACAGAATAGTCTCTGTTCCACTCACCGTCTTTGTAGCCGGATCCAATTGCACCCGCACATCATACTTCCCAAAATTCTGCCAATAGTTTTTTCCCGGTGTGCCCGTTGTGGTACGGGTCCCCTTTGCGATCGCTTGCTGAATATTCCTTGGGGTATACAGTTCTTGTGCATGAGCAGCCCCCGTCAATAAAAGCAACGTCAATCCGTAATTCAATATAGTGCGTCCTATCATATCCTAGTTTAAATAATCAAACTAAGATAAATTTGCTGTGATTTGCAAGTTTAATTCTACAGCTTCGCCAGAAAAATAAACTTCTCCAACACAATACCCTATTCGCATTTGTTCAACCATCAAAAAGACAGGCTCCAAGTGCCGGAGAAAACATTTTATTTTTTTTTACGTTTAGTTTTAAGATAAGCCCGAATGTATGCATCAACTTTTACGTTATAACGATTTCTTCCGATACGCTTTTTTAGGAATACTTTTAATTTCAATCCCTACACTCCTTGCAGCCCAAACTGATGTGAAAGCAGACTCTGTTGCACAGTACAAACAGCAGCGTGACTCGGCCTTGGCCAGTCAATACGATATATCGGATCTCATCGGAAGAATAATACATCCCAAACGAAAAAAGGAACATGCAAGTAAACGTTCTCCCATCACCTTAATGCCCAACATTGCTTACAACCCAACCATTGGTGGCCAGATTGGAATCAAGGCTGTCGCCGGGAAAGTACTGGGTGATCCCAAAACAACGACCATGTCGATCGCAGCGACATCCGCCTCGATCACCACGAAAAATATTATGGTCTTCTATATCAGCCACAATGTATTTACTCCGAACAACAAACTAAATTTTCAGGGTGCTTTTGCACTTGTCAAAATGGTGGCTTTAGACGCAGGGCTGGGCATGACTCCCCATGGGAAATGGAATAATGCCGATGAAGAGATTCTTGCCAACCCCGACCATAAGAAATACGGCGCAAAATATAATGCATTTACATTTAATGAAAAAGTCTATAAACGCATCGCCGACGGGCTATTTGTTGGAGCCGGACTGGCGTTTGACTTACGACGGAAAATAACCAGCAGCGGCCCCAATGGCAACGTTACGCCCAATACCATCTACACCGAAAAACATGGCTTCGAGCCCGACAGTTACAATTCCAACGGCCTACTGCTCAATATGCAATATATGACCAGAGACAATCCCAACAGGCCTTATAAGGGCATCTATTCGGATATCGGTGTGCGATGGAACACCACATTGCTGGGCAGCAGTAAGAGTGCGGTACAGCTTACCACCGACTTTCGCAAATACTTTAGTCTATCCCAGTCCGATCCGGCTCATGTACTCGCCTTCTGGTATTGGGGTTCCTATAAACTTGGTGGTACACTTCCCTATTTTGATCTTCCAGGAACAGGAAGGGACGTAGCCGTCAGAAGCGGCCGCGGTTATACCATCGGTTATTTTAAAGGAATTTCTTTCGGTTATGCTGAAACAGAATACCGCTTCCCAATTTTAAAGAATCGCTTTTTGAGCGGAGCTGCTTTTTTTAACCTACAGACTGCCAGCGACGAACTGGGCACCAAACTTTTTGAAAGGTGGCAACCTGGGGGTGGTGCCGGATTACGGGTTCTCTTTAACAAAGCAACACGCACAAATCTATGTTTGGACTATGCCTTTGGAAAATATGGTTCCCGTGGTTTCTTTTTGGGGCTGAATGAAGCGTTCTAATTCCAGGCTACGGCAGCTTTCTTTGCCATAAAATAACTAAATTAGCCGATGTTGTTGCTCTTTCTCTGCATGAAGAGTGACTGCATAGGCATTGACGATACTTCATCATGAATTTAAAAACCTTTTTTCTATACATTCCATTATGTTTAGGTCTTGTTTCCTGTCATCAAGCAAAGACGCCAACACCAACATCAACGAAAAGTGAAGACCAAAAGAAAGAACAAGTAGCCCTTCCTGCCTCCGCGTCGCTCCCATCGGATACGTCGAGCTACGATAGTCCACGTTTTGAAGGCAGGGTAAAAGAACAAGCGCAGCAGTTAATGAAAATGAATGATGCAAGTCTCTTCGATAAACTTCATCAGAAGTTAACGACGACACTACCTGCGGACCAGAAGGATTATTTTCTTGGGCATCCCAACTTAGCTGTTTTAGCGATAACTAAAGGGAATATCTTTGAAAATGGTGCCGATGACCTTGGGTATATTGTGTACAATAAAGATAATCATCGCATCGAAATCATCCTATCGGATCGTAAAAACAATACATTCAACACATTGTATAAAGAATTAAAAGTTGTCAATACCCTTCAGAATCTGGATTGTTCATCCGGCTTTGGAACCCTCGATTATCTCGTGGCTTCCGAACTGATTTATCAAGAGGATTATATTCGTTTAAACAATTCAAATTACCTGATTGACGACAATTCCTTTAATGTGACCGATATTTCTACGAACAGAAACTTTGATTTGCAGCAGGGATGTTTGAACAAAAACATCTCAAAAGATGCCATGGCCAACAGTCTTTGTGTACCGACGAGCTCCGTATATGCGAATTTTCAATGCTTAAAATACAATAAGAAAAAGCAGGTTTTTGAAATTTATTTCAGTCAAGAATTTGCAGACTAAGCCGAACTAACCCGAACGATGAAAAGATATTACCTACTTGCTACCCTTGGTTTATGTAGCAAATTATATGCGCAAGAAGTGGATACTACGACTAATCGGCTAGAACAAGTCGAAGTGAAGGCCTACTTCAATAAACAACCGCTCCTGCGATTGACATCTTCTGCGGCTGTGTTAAGCAGCCAAGCGATCCAATCCCAGCAGTCGCCCTCTCTGGTTTCGGCAATGAACAGGGTACCGGGTTTACGGATGGAAGAACGTTCTCCTGGAAGTTACCGGCTTGCACTCCGTGGGAGTATGATCCGCTCGCCTTTTGGTGTTCGCAATGTCAAAATCTATCTGGATGACTTTCCGCTTACTGACGCCGGCGGGAACACCTATCTTAACGTGCTCGATCCCTATGCAATCGAGCAAATCAATATATTGAAAGGTCCGGACGGATCGATCTACGGGGCCAATTCAGGCGGTGTACTCTCCTTATATAGTAAAGGATTTGATCGATCTACACAACCTCAAGTCAATCTCCAATTAACGGGAGGCTCCTACGGTCTTTTCCAGGAACAGCTGAATGCAATATTACCCGTCAGCAAGACGCAACAACTTGCCATCAATCAGAGTTGGACGAGAAGTGACGGTTATCGCCAAAATTCAGCCTTAAACAAAAAGAATATCCAGCTCAATTACAATTGGCAATACGCAAAGACATCCGAATTAAAATTCACGGGCCTCTATTCGGATCTCGGTTACCAAACTCCGGGAGGGCTCACCGCAGCGCAAATGGAAAGCGACCGCAGGCAAGCCCGGCCAAAGGGCGGACCAAACCCTGGTGCTGCTGAACAAAAAGCAGCAATCTACGATAAAACATTCTTTGGTGGACTGAGCAACCAGACGCATCTCAGTTCTAAGATGACCTTATTCGCGAGTGTATTTGGTTCATCCAATCAGATCAAAAATCCCTTCATCACCAATTACGAGAAAAGAGATGAAAAGAACTTAGGAACGCGCCTGTATTTATCTTATGCAGATCTGTTGAGCAGAGATTTAAAATATGAAGTCCAACTGGGATTGGAAGCGCAAAAGGGTTGGTATGCTATCGACAATTATGACAACGCCCAAGGTGTCGCTACCGATCCTCAGGCCAAGGACAAATTGGAAAACAGTCAGCAATCATTTTTTGCACGCACCCAGCTGGAGTGGCTGGAGCGTCTTCAGGTAGAGCTGTCACTCGGATTAAATGAGAATAAAATTAGCTACCAGCAACGTTACCCTGTTCCACAGGAGAACAAAGAAAACATTGACTTCGGAAGTACATGGATGCCACGAGCTGCTCTATCGTATTTGATCACACCAATGTTCGCACTAAGAGCCTCGATTTCTAAAGGTTTCTCTGCACCAACTGTTGCTGAGGTACGCTCGTCAGACAATACAATTAATACGATGCTGAAGCCAGAAACAGGTACAAACCACGAACTGGGACTGCGTTGGCATTTGTGGAATCGGCGGATTATTTTAGATGCAGCGGCCTACACCTATCAAATGAATAATGCCATTATCCGGCAGGTACGGGACAATGGTGCAGAATATTTTCAAAATGCGGGTAAAATAAACCAAAAGGGACTGGAAGCATCGCTATTCGTCTATTTGATCAGGCCTCAAGCGACCGGTATGGTCCGTAGCCTACAACTGACCAGTAATTTTTCCCTCAACGACTACAGTTTCAAAACCTATCAGATAGGCGACAAAAACTATAAGGACAATAAACTCCCTGCGGTCCCTAAAACGGTATGGGTAAATTCGTTGAATATACTCTTCCCGAATGAATTCCAATTGGATCTTCTTTCCAATTTAACAGCCGCAATACCACTGGACGATGCAAACACTGTTTATGCAAAACGGTATCATCTTTTGCAAGGCAAATTATCCTGGAGCAAAGCTGTCTGTTCACAGTATAAAATCAGATTTTTTGTAGGGGCCGACAATCTACTCAATCAAAAATATAGTCTTGGAAACGATATCAATGCTTTTGGAGGACGGTATTTTAATCCTGCCCCATTACGTAATTATTATGGCGGAATGAGTTTTAATTTTTAATCAAGGATCATGGAATTCCATCAGTACATATTGACCGATATCGATTTCACCAAGGTGAGCCGCTATTCTTATTTTCCTTGGATGGACCTGACACTGGCCCATTTCCAGGTCAATGCGATGGAGATGGAGGTCAATCAGGCAACTTTTCAGGTACTGGAGAATTACACCGATTTTGAAGTGATGATCATTTATACGGCACCCACAACAGCCGTCTTTTGCAATTGTCCACAAAGTGGATTCTGTCGTCATCAAAAGGCGGCTTTAAGTAAATTATTTACACAGGAGAATTGGCTGGCATTTTTTGACCACAACCGCTATCAGCATCTTCTCAAGAAAGTTGCGACACAGTATGGGCTGGAGAAGGAATCATCCCTAGAAAACTACTTTTCCGCACAGATCAAAGCGGGGAAGCTGGAATTTCTGTTAAAAGACAAACAGTTAACCTCTATCGATGACTTTGATCTCGTGGAGGAATCTCTTGCCCCAAAAGCCAAGACGACAGTCGAACAGCGACATCATTTTGTGGTGTTAACGCGCAACCGGTATTACAAAAATCTACAAATACTCCTGTGTCAATCCCCCATGACGAAATCCGGCGTACCAAAAAAACCGGTTTCTTCCAGTGAGAGCCAGTCTCATATCTGGCAAAGCAGCTCGATTGAGGAAATGCAATTTTACACAGCTGTTTATCAATTTTCTCAAGCTGTGCAACAGGATATTGATATTAGCTCCAGCCTGAAGGCGATTGCAAAAAACCCCTTACATCTCGATTTTTACCTGCATGACTATGAGAAATCCGAAAATATTACAGCCTCCACATTATCGCGGGTACAATTAAGCCTAAACAAAGGTGATATTAAGCTCTTTATTACAAAAAAAGGTGCATTTTATGCCATTCAGGGAGAAATTCATATCCATACCATTGCCTACAGTTTACAGGATTTAGTTGTTCTTTTGGACCATTTTATTCTCATCAAAAATCAACTTTTTCTGATTGAGAATAAACATCACCTTAAGTTGATCCGTTTATTTGGCAACAAGGGGGAACAATTGTTGATCCATCAACGTAAGTTCGAAGAGTTCAACAGGTTGTTTTTGGAACAGATCGCACATTCCGTGGAGTTGAATTTTAACGATATTCCAAAAGCAAGCAAGCCACAGTTGAAGGAAAACCTATATTATCAGGACATGCAGCCCCTTTTGTTTTTGGAGGAATCGGAAGATTTTGTCAACCTTATTCCTGTTATGCGTTATGGTGAGGTCGAAATTCCCATTTTAAGTAAGCGGAATATATTTGGCACGGACAGCAAGGGTATGCAATTTTTGGTCGATCGGAAACGTGAAGCTGAAACAAAAGTTATTTCACTGTTACTGAAACAGCATCCCTATTTTCAGGAGCAAATGGATGAGGGAAGCTTTCAGCATTTTTATCTGCACCGCAAATACTTTCTGGACAGCAACTGGTTTCTGGATGCTTTTGAGGAGTGGCAGCATCAAGGGATACAGATCATCGGATTTAACGCGCTACGTGGAAATAAATTAAGTCGTTTTAAAGGAAAAATACATGTGGAGGTCCTCAGTGGACAAAATTGGTTCAATGCCAATATAAAGGTGTCATTTGGCCCCAAAAGTGTCTCGCTAAAAAAACTTGAAAAGGCGGTACGGAACCGCTCGCAATTTATTACCTTGGATGATGGCACCCAGGGGATTTTACCGAAACAGTGGCTCGATAAATTTGAGGCCTATTTTAATGCTGCCGAATCGATAGCTGATGATTTCATTGAAATTCCAAAATACAAATTCAATGAGATCGATCAATTATTTGAACAAGCGGAGCTAGACCCCATCGTGTTGGCAGAGCTCAGCACCTTGAGAAAGCAGCTCGCTCATTTTCCCTCGCTATCCGAAGTCCAGGTACCGCCCACTTTTGTCGGAAACTTACGTCCTTATCAGCAGCAGGGCTTACAATGGCTACATTTCTTGGACGGGCTTAACTTTGGCGCCTGTCTTGCCGATGACATGGGACTTGGCAAAACAATCCAGATATTAGCCTTTCTGGCTACTCAAAAAGCAAAGGGACAATCTGCACCAACATTACTTGTACTTCCCACGACCTTAATTTTTAATTGGCGGCATGAAATCCAACAATTTCTTCCATCGTTCCAAACGCTCGTCCTAGATGGTCCAAATAGAATAGAGAAAGGGCTGCAGTTTGAACAATACGACCTGGTTTTAATTTCTTATCACAACCTGCTGACGGATATCAATATCCTAAAGCGAATAACCTTCAATTATGTCATCTTAGATGAATCGCAGCAAATCAAAAACCCGGATTCCCAGCGATACAAGACCGTAAATTTGTTAAAATCAAGAAATCGCATCATCTTAACGGGAACTCCTATCGAGAATAATACGATGGATCTTTATGCACAGCTTTCCTTTATTGTGCCAGGTCTACTAGGAAGCAAAAAATATTTCAAAGATGTCTATACGACTCCTATAGATGCTTTCCACGACCGCAAGCGAAAAAAAGTGCTGAAAGAGAAAATAAAGCCTTTTATTCTCCGGAGAACAAAGCAGGATGTATTGCGTGATCTTCCTGCGAAAAATGAACTGGTCCTCTACTGTGAGATGAAAACTGCCCAACGGCGAATTTATGATCTTTATGAAAAAGAGTTTCGGGATTTTATCTCTGCTAAAGATGGCGATGAAATCAAGAAAAGCCCCATGCATGTGCTAAAAGGCCTAACAAAATTGCGCCAGATATGTAATTCAAGCAAACTTCTCCAAAATGAAGATCTGACTACTGCTGCAGACTCTGCCAAAATCGAAATGCTTATCGAACAGATTCAGCATAAAAAAGACCAGCACAAAATGATCGTGTTTTCCCAGTTTGTCAGTATGCTCAACCTGATTAAAGAGGCTTTGGACAAACAAGGTATTCGTTCGCTGATGCTCACAGGCCAATCCAAAGATCGAGGTAAATTGGTTAGTGACTTTCAATCCGACAAGGATATTCCCGTTTTTTTGGTCAGTCTCAAAGCCGGTGGTACGGGACTTAATCTTACCGCAGCGGATGTTGTATACCTGGTAGACCCCTGGTGGAATCCTGCTGTTGAACAACAGGCAATCGACAGGATCTATCGTATGGGACAACAAAAGACGGTTACCGCTGTTCGATTAATCAGCCCTAACACAGTCGAAGATAAAATTCAAACCTTACAGCAACATAAAAAGGAGATTAGCAACAGTATTTTGGATGATGGTGGAAGTATAGATGCCTTTTATCTAGACAAAAACTATTTAATGAATTTGTTACGGTAAACTATTGAAAACAAAAAAGGGACATCAATCGATGTTCCCTTTTTTTACTATAATTCGTTTTCAGCTGCTCTTTATTTTTTGTCAGAAATGTATGTTTTGTTACCATTTCCGTTGATATAGTATCTTCCTCCTTTTGGACCGACATAGATGGTATGGCCGTTGTATTTTTCACTAGTCGCTTTATCAGCTGCAGCTACCGCATCTTTTTTAACAGCAGTAACTTTTTTTTCAGCTTTAGCACTTTCTTTTTTCACGGCTTTTTCCTTCGCTTCCATCGGTGCGGCTGGCAGTGTTTTTGTGTCAGCCATCTTTTTTGTCTGCGCTGGCTGCTCTTTGACTGCAGCTTCCTTCTTCTCTTTGACTGCAGCTTCCTTCTTCTCTTTGACTGCAGCTTCCTTCTTCGCTGTAGCTTTCACCGGTGCTGCCTTCGTTTTCGTTTCGGCCTCGTTGGCTTTAGTCTTTACTTCTTTTACTTTTTGTTCAGACTTTTTGGCTTCCTTTTCCATTTTTTTGGGAGCCGTTTGTGCATAGGATTGTCCCAATCCCACTGCAGCGATCAAAGCTAATGCAGCTGTGATTTTTTTGAAACGATTTATTGCTTTCATAACTCAATTGTTATTTAAATAATTGTAAATAAAAGTACAATACAAATGCCATATTTTGATTTAATTTCTTGAACAAAACATTTTTAACATACTTTTAACTTAGCCAAGGAATTATTCAACAAGTTGTTTTCTAAATTTCGAATCAATTATATATTTTACCCCCTTCGCATCTATAAATACAGGCTTTCCATTATAACGCTCGTTAATGCGTCGATCAATTGCAACACGATACCGCGTGGGTGAATTAGTGGACCTATAGGTTATATTCTCTAACGATTCTCCAGCGCTGGCAGTTACTTCCGAGCCTTCATATATCCGCTCACTCACCCTGCCCGTAAAACGCTGTTTTCCCGTTGACGTTTTTATTTTCTCCAGCTGTTCAGGCTCTTTATCACTTCGCGCAACATATAAGCTCATCGCATCTACCTGAGGGCTTAAAGGGAAGAATGGATCTAGCCACCGATATACAAAATGATAATCGGTTTCTAAGTTATTAAAAGCATGCATTTGCTGCGCCCTTACAGTACTAATCCCACCGCCTAAAATCAGCAGTGGCAGTAGGCAACGTTTAAAGAAGATTAATTCAACTCCTAACATATCTTTTTTCCTTTCGTTCAAGTACTCCCAAATAAAATGCCATCCCTCGCTAAAGCACTCATCTTTAACACATTTTTAACTAAAGCAAATTAGTTTGATATTTAACTGTTTTATATTTAACTTTGTATTATGAAAAACGAATCCATGAATCCAGTAAAACCCTTAGTGGACAGTATCATTGCTTTACGGACGAGCTTAAAACAATACTATATCCAGAAAATAAAGGAACAGCAATTGGATATCACCTACGAAATGTTGCAAGTATTGGCAGCACTGTGGAAAAAGGAGCAAATGAATCAGCAAGATATAGCTACAGCGATACAAAAAAACAAAGCTAGTGTTACTCCGCTGATTGATAACCTGTGTAAACGGGACCTGGTTAGGCGCGTCAGCGATCCCAATGACAGACGAAATAATTTAATCGAATTAACGGTAAAGGGAGACGAATATAGGACATTGTTAGACCCTGTCCAGCAAGAACTTTACCGTGTGATCCTACAGGAGATAGCAGAAAACAAAGTATTGGAAATTACAGAAACTCTCGAAAAATTGACCTCCATTATTGAGAAGCAATAGTATCGGGAGCCCTGATTTTCAAAAAAAGAAGAAAAGTAATTGAGTCATGAGTAATTCAACATTAAGTGAGAAAGAGATAAAGCGAAGGCGGAAAATATGGGTCATCAATATCCTATCTGCAGTCGTCATTGTGGTTACCATTATATGGGGTATCCTAGTCTTTTTCCACATCAACGAATCTGTTTATACAGATGATGCCCAAGTAGACGCCCATATTACTCCTATAAATTCGCGTATCAGCGGTTATATCAAAACAGTTCGATTTGATGAGCATCAAAAAGTCCACAAAGGCGATACACTCGTCATTATTGATGATGCGGAGTACAGAATTTTATTACAAAATGCGCTAGCCACGCTAGCCGATGCCAAAGCCAGTAAAACAATATCTCAATCTGGAATTGCCATTGCCAGCAATAGCACGACGATAGCAAATGCCAATATTGATGAGATGAAAGCCCGGCTAGATAATATGGAATTGAATTATAAGCGTTACGAGAGTCTGGTGAAAGATGAAGCAGTAACACAATATCAATTCGATCAGGTAAAAGCAGATTATGAGGCCATGTTGGCCAAATATAAAGCACTTTTGGCACAAGAGCGTGTGTCCAAACTCAATACACATGAGTCTGAACAGAAGCTTTCAGTCAATGATGCCGCATTGCTAAAGGCCGAATCTGCGATTGATCTTGCCAAATTAAACCTTTCGTATACGGTTATCACTGCGCCTTATGATGGTGTATTAGGACGGCGGACGATAGAAGAGGGCCAATTGGTGCAAAATGGTACACCATTGGTCAATATTGTCCGTGATGAGCAGAAATGGATAACCGCAAATTATACCGAAAGTCAATTAAAAAATATCGCCCTCGGGGCAAAAGTCAAGATTGAAATTGATGCATTGGCTGGGAAGACATTCGAAGGTGAAGTAGCCGCCATATCCGAAGCAACAGGATCTAAGTATTCTGCAGTTCCAGTAGACAACTCCACGGGAAACTTTGTCAAGGTGCAACAGCGCATTCCGGTTAGAATTAATTTTACGGCATCCAATACTCCAAAAGATCTCGCCCTGCTTCGCGTAGGTATGAATGCCATCATACGTGTTAGATAATCATGAAAGATCGTATATTCAGAGATTGGTTGGGTTCAGGATGGGAATTATTCTTCCTATTTGTGCTCAATATTATATTTTCCTTCAATAATGGCATCCCAACGTCCATTAACACGTATGTCATGAATGGATACGCCGGTATCACTGCAGATCTGAGTATGGCTACATATTGTTACTATGCTGGGATGGTATGTGCCATACCGCTGGTATTTAGGCTATTGAAATTATTTTCCAAAAAGACGATATTAATCGTTTCCATCTTCATTATCCTCGCTTCCAATGCGATTTTGGAACATGCCAATAATGGTGTCAACATCTGTATGGCTACATTTTTTATCGGAAGTGCCAAGATCATCGTTACGATGGCGATCATTGGGGAAATGATCCCTTTTCTTATGCCGCGTGGAGAACGCTATCAATTATATGCGGTCTACTATCCCATGACAATGATCATTCCAGCCTTGGCGAGCTATGTATCTGTTCTATTTGCAACACATTTCTATTGGGAAACTGTCTTTCTATTTCAAAATATATTACTGGCGGTAGCGTTGTTAATCTGCATTATCTGTATGAAATCGTCAGATTTTAAAAAGGTCCCACTGTATCAATATGACTGGTTTGGAAGTATTTTACTTTGTATTTCCTTATTGAATTTTGCTTATTTCAGCACATACGGCCTGACACAAAATTGGTTTCATTCCAAATTTATTTTGGTCACCGGAATTGCATCACTCTGTTTTTTCATACTCTTTATAAACAGAAGTGCATTAATCCGAAAATCACTCTTAAATTTTGAAGCCTTTTCAACACGGATTCTACCGATCTCCATTGGAACAATTTTTATTTTTGGCATTTTTTATAGCTCAACTTCGCTGTACTCCTCTCTTTTAGGAATTACGCTTGGTACAAATCCTTTGGAAGTCGCCGAAATAAATACCTATGTGATCCCTGGTTATATGATTGGCGCAGTAATCGCTTATGTATATTTCAAAATAACAAAGAAATGCAAGTTTATTTTGGCATTCTCGGCGGCCTGCTATGCCCTATCTTGTTTTTTCTTTGCAAGGATTATCGATCAACAGACAAACACGGCTTTATTCTATCTCCCGTTGACATTAAGAGGAATGGGGGTGATCACCTCTTACATTGGAATAGGCGTATATATGGCCGGCAATATCCCCAGCAAATATTACCTTTCTGGCTTAGTATTTTTAATTCTTACACGTTCATTTTTGGTCCCTGTAGTCTGGTCAAACGTCATTGCCAATTGGTATTACCACCTACAGGTTACTCACGCCAATAACCTTGCTGGTATAATCGATAAAACAAATAGCTTGGTATTCCAAAGAGTGAATATAATGAAATCGGTGCAGGTCCAAGCCTCGCTGCTATCCTTACGCGACACCTATACCGGGCTTTTTATTATTGGGGTAATCCTAACGTTGTTCATCTTAATCTTCCCGTTTCATTCTTCTCCTATACGAAGAGTTTTCGACTGGAAGAGAAAAAATGCGACGAAAGAAGCTTTGCAAATTCCGATTTCTTAGTTAACTAATATAAATTTCGGTAATATACTTGAATACGATACGCTCAGAGATTGCGTACTTCTCGAAAAGGGTATGGAGATCGTCATAGAGCGTTTTGTTTTCAGCTTGCTCTTTTGGAAAATAGGATGATGAACGTACTCTTCCCAAGAATGACCGAAGATCCAATATCTGTTGATTCGGCAAGGTTATTTTGGTCATTGGACGTAACCCAAAAAATTGTTTGAGATCATCATCACTGATGTTTTTGTGACTGACAGATTGATAACTTGGTATATGACTGAGCAGAAAATCTTCATATTCCTGTTGAAAAGCGTCGTCCGGATCACGCTGGTTCCAGACCAACACAATATGTCCATTTTCGGTGAGGATCCGAGCGAACTCCCTTTTACATGCATTCCGGTCAAACCAATGAAAGGATTGGCCGGCAAAAATAAGATCGACACAGCCAGACTCAATGGATGTATTTTCGGCGGTGGCATTCAGCGCGATTAAATTCCGATAGGTTTTAAAATGATGCAGCAAAGATTCACGCATTTCCCGGTTGGGTTCAACGGCAAAAACGTCATTTCCATTTTCGAGAAAAAGTTGCGTAGATAACCCTGTGCCACTACCGATATCGGCAACCAGCCACTTTTTATCCAGCCCTATCTGTTCTTTAAGCACCTGAATAATCTCTTTTGGATAACAAGGTCTAAATTTCTCATAATCGACAACCCTGTCTGTGAATCTATCAATACTGTTTTTGTTCATACTAAGAATTGCTGTAACTAGTCGATTATCCCTTCATCTTTAAAACTATAATAACCGTTATCGGTAAAGATTAAATGATCGGCAACTCTAATATCCATAATTTTAGAGGCTTCAACAATTTTTTGCGTCAGAATTTTGTCAGCATTGCTGGGATATAAGGTGCCCGAGGGATGGTTATGAACTAATATAATAGCATGTGCTTTAAGGCTTAGTGCGGATCGTAATATAATCCGAACATCGACCGGCGTAAAGTCATTACCCCCACGGCCGATGAGCTGTTTGTCCAATATTTTATACCCCGTGTTCAAATACAGGGTCCAAAACTCTTCATGGGGCAGATCCTGCAGGATGGGTTTCATCAAGTTGTAAACGAAACGGCTACTATTTACGAGCTTACGTTCTTCTGCGGGCTGGTCGTTTTTGCGGCGGGCAAGCTCCAATGCCGCAAGAATGGCAATGGCTTTTGCTTCGCCTATCCCTTTATATAGGCTGAGTTCCGAGACTTCCATCATCGAAAGGGTGTGCAGGTTATTTTTGACATCGGCCAATATGCGCCGGCATAGTTCGACAGCACTTTCATTTTTAGATCCCGAGCCGATCAGGATAGCCAATAGTTCTGCATCGGTAAGCGCTCTACGTCCCTGGCTTAATAGCTTCTCTCTCGGACGGTCGGCCTCTGCCCACTCCCGAATGACTAATTTGTACGGATTTGACATCTACAGTTAATTATAATTGGCTAGCGTACATAAATATACAAAAAAAACAGTTACTTAATATCCTGAGAAATACACAATCTATCAATTAAAAAAAATTGGCCATCGGGATTTACTTCACATTTCACTCTGAAACGTTATCTTTGTATTTCATAAAAATTTTTGAATATGAGTAAAGCAATTATTAAAACAGAAAAAGGCGACATGACTGTGGAGTTCTACACAGCCGATGCTCCAAATACAGTAGCCAATTTTATCAAACTTGCTAAATCAGGATATTATGATGGACTAGCGTTTCACCGTGTGATCCCTGATTTCGTTATTCAAGGTGGATGTCCAAATTCACGTGAAGGTGCTGCTGGAATCCCTGGAACAGGTGGCCCTGGTTATAAAATTGACTGTGAATTAACAGGTGAAAACCAATACCACGACAGAGGTGTATTGTCTATGGCTCATGCAGGCCGTAATACAGGTGGTTCTCAATTTTTCATCTGTCATAGCCGCAACAACACTGCGCATTTAGATCGTAACCATACTTGTTTTGGAAAAGTAATCGAAAACGTAGACATCGTTGACGATATCAGACAAGGTGACCGTATTTTATCAATTGAAGTTATCGAAGATTAATTCTTGGAGATTTAAATAGTATTAAAATGAATTTAAGAGCATTAGTATCCGTAACTGGTAAACCAGGATTGTTCAAATTGGTTGGACAAAATAAAGGTGGTTTTATTTTAGAAACCCTCGATCAGGCAAAAATTAAAACTGTAGTAAGTTTATCTTCTACGAAAATGGCGACTTTGGAAGATATCACCATCTATGGTGAAGAAGAAGAAATTCGTCTATTGAATATTTTTGAAACAATCAAGGAGAAAGGCATCGCTTTACCGGATACAAAATCTGATGGCGCTACATTAAGAGAATTCTTCCGTGAGGTAGCTCCTGGCCATGATGAATCACGTGTTTATTCTTCGGATATTAAAAAGGTTATCACATGGTACAACATTATCAAGGAATTTCCTTTATTTGAAGAAGAAGCACCAGCTCCTTTAATGTAAACTTTTACATATCGCCCAAATAAAAAAGGAGTTGATCAGATGATCAACTCCTTTTTTATGGTGTTTCCTTTTTTGGGGTTCTCTAATGAAACACCACATCAAATACACTCTTTTCGATGTTGTTTTGATCCTTGGCCCCATCAAGCTTAACATGTGCTTTTGTTACCTCAAATTCTTTGGGTTCAAATTGCTTTTCGACAACAGCAGTGGTCGTAAAGCGCAATAGGGAATTTTCATCCGCGTTGAGATAGGCATCAATTTCAAGAATTCCTTCGTTTTCGTCAAACACATAAGGATGTAGCAAATTGATTCCTTTCGGAATCCGTGGACTCTTCCAAACGACAAATTTAGGGAGCGCCTTATCCATTGTATCAATTTTATTGTAAATAGCCTGCTGACAGGTAATTCCGGCAATTACTTTTGTTTTCCCGGTCTTATCAATCATATACTCTTTAGGATTTATGCGTATCTGCACTTTCGCCAATCCATTAAGTTTCCCTTCCGGATAGTTCACTCCTACATGGATAGCCTCATTGCCACTATTTGCAATAAAAACCTCGCCTGAACCTTTGTTATAATTTACATAATTTTCCAATCGGTACGTCAGCCCCTCCGCATTAGATTTTGCCTGTTGTTGATCAAATTTAATTTCCATTTTGCGTAAAGGAACAAGCATCAGCTCCATACGCTGCAGGGGATGTTCAATATCAAAGTTATGTTTCTTCATATGTTCAGCTTGAGGTAGTGCGGATATGGCTTTCCACAATGCAGCAGGTGAACTGTCTTTGGTCAGATTCATCAACTTGATTAGTTCAGCAAAAGGCATATTGGGAAAAGTAACTTTTTGTACGATTACCGCAGCATTGATCCGTTTAGCAGAGCGGATGTCAGTTGTTGTATTTGATTCTTCATGTAGCTTAACCTCTTTAGGTGTAGAGGATTGACAATTGTGAAAAAGAAGCACTATGCCTAATAACGGGAAAACTAAGGCGTACTTTTTTAGATATTTTTCCATATCTATAGCTGTTTAAATGTAGTATAGACAAATTTACCTTATTTGACGCAGATATCACAGAAAAGCCCCGGAATTTATATCCGGGGCTTTTATTATCTTGTGCTAGCAGACAGGCTAGTTGTTATACTTAGTGTCCTTTTGGTTCGGCATCGATACGTTTAATATCTGCTCCTAATTTACGCAAGCGCTCTTCGATATCTTGATAGCCACGCTCTATCTGTTCGATATTGTGGATCACCGATTTTCCTTTGGCAGATAGCGCTGCAATTAATAAAGACACGCCGGCACGAATATCTGGCGAAGTCATTTCAATACCTCTTAGGTGGTGTGATTTATTCAGTCCAATAACGGTTGCACGGTGTGGATCGCACAAAATGATCTGGGCGCCCATATCAATCAATTTGTCGACGAAAAACAAACGGCTCTCGAACATTTTTTGGTGGATCAATACATTTCCTTTTGCCTGAGTCGCCACAACAAGTACGATACTTAATAAATCGGGTGTAAAACCTGGCCAAGGTGCATCCGAAATCGTCAGGATAGACCCATCGATAAATGTATCGATTTCATAAGATTCTTGCGCCGGGATAAAAATATCATCACCACGTAATTCAAACTTGATACCTAAGCGTGAAAATACAGATGGAATAACACCCAGTTCTTCGAAACAGACATCCTTAATGGTAATTTCTGAACCGGTCATTGCTGCAAGTCCGATGAAAGAACCTATTTCAATCATATCAGGCAACATCCGGTGTGAAGTTCCGCCAAGGCGCTCTACCCCTTCGATAGTCAACAAATTAGATCCAATACCGGATATTTTTGCTCCCATGCGATTCAACATCTTACATAGTTGTTGCAAATAGGGCTCACAGGCAGCATTGTATATCGTTGTTGTCCCTTTTGCCAATACAGCAGCCATCACGATATTCGCGGTACCCGTCACAGAAGCTTCGTCCAAAAGGATATAACTTCCCTTTAACTCTGTCGCGTCAACGTTAAAAAAATGGGTAGTCGCATCGTATACAAACTTAGCACCCAATTTTTCAAAGCCTAAAAAGTGTGTATCCAATCGTCTACGTCCGATTTTATCCCCCCCAGGTTTCGGAATAGCGGCCTTTCCAAATCGGGCCAACAAAGGGCCGACAATCATGATCGAGCCGCGCAATCCGCCGCCTTTTTCTTTAAATTCAGGTGACTGGAAATAGTCTATATTTATGTCTTTAGCCTCAAAAACGTATGTGTCCTTATCTATGCGATTAATTTTAACACCTAAAGCAGCCAATAGATCGATCAACTTATTGACATCCTTAATATCTGGGATATTACTGATGGTCATAGGTTCTTCTGTCAGTAAAACTGCAGAAAGGATCTGTAAGGCCTCATTTTTTGCTCCTTGAGGAATAATCTCTCCCTTTAACGGTTTTCCACCGATTATTTCAAATGCGTTCATTTATATATAAGTGATATCTTCTTAGTATCAGAGCCCTGTTCTTGTATTTGCCTCGGGATATTTAGCCTTCCGTCTACTATACAAAGATGGAAGTCTCAAAGAACCATGCTAGCGATTAAAGTAGTGCGGTTCTTAAAAAAGAGAAGGCAATTGTAAAGAAATCTGTTAATCACTTCGCAATTGCCTGCTTCTTTAAACAAATCTTTAAGAACTAGCCCCGTTTATTATTATAATTACCCTGAGGTTTTCTGTTTCTGTTATTGTTGTTATTACTTCCGTAATTATTATTGTTATTGTTGTCCCTTCCGTAGCTGTTGTTGTTGCTTCCGTAATTATTGCGCTTCGTATTATTGTTATTGTTACTTGCCATACGAGGCTTGCCTCCCCCCTTCGATTGGTGACCGGAATTATTGTTATTGCTATTGTTATTATTTCCGCCAGAATTACTGTTAGCCGGACCTTTAACGCGATTTCCCGGAGGCGGGGTTTTAAAGTCAAGCTTGGTCAATACCGTACCTTCTGGTAAGGTTAATTGATAACCTGATAACTCTTTTAGATCCTGAATGATCAACTCGTCTGAAACAGAATCCTTATTCCAGGTCAGGTAAGCCATTTTCATAAAATTGGCGATACCGATGACCATCTGCTCTCTTTTGGCTTCATCATTGGCCAATAACGCTTTTTCAATCATTTTCTCTACGGTAAAACCATAGTGCTTGAATCTAATGGAATGCTGCGGGTAGCCTAGGTGCTCAACTTCGTGTTTCACGCTTTTCGCTGTAGCAATTGGATAAGGCGAATCGATATCCAATTTAAAATCAGAAATAATCTGTAGGTGATCCCACAGTTTATGTTTAAAATCAGACACATCTCTCAAATGCGGGTTCAATACCCCCATCATATCGATTACAATCTGTGCATGTTTATTTCTTTCTTCCTTTGTGGGTAAAGTACAGATGTAATCTACCATATTTTGCACATTGCGACCATATTCTGCAAGGATCAATTTTGGTCTAGTGCTGTTGTAGTCAAAGTTCATATAGCTAATATAAGTACCTAATTAAACGAACAAGATATCGTTTTGGTATTTTATTATTGAATTATTCTAAGTTTTGCAAATTTAAGCAACAATTGTTTCTGTCCCAACTCCTTAAAGAAAATAGTTGCTTTTATATCTCCTTTGTTTCCTTCGAGATTAACAACTTTACCAAATCCAAAGCGTTCATGTTCAACTTCCATGCCGACCTGAAGATTTGATGTATCTGAAGGAGCAAAACCCGCAGTAGGTTTGTGGGCTTTCGGCAGTATCGATGTCGTTTTAACCATAGGCTTAGGCTTAGGTTTAGAAAACGTATCATCACTGTCCTTTTGCTGCCATGCAATTCGTTCGCCTTGAAAACTTCCGGCTGAGGCAGAAGTTTGTCGTGGTTTAAAATCCAATGCAAGACATGCCGGATTCAATTCATCCAAGAAGCGACTGGGTTCGCAATTATTCAGCGTTCCCCAACGATATCGCGAAGTAGCATACGAAAGTAGTAATTTTTTTTCAGCTCTCGTAACGGCAACATAAAAAAGTCTTCGTTCCTCTTCCAGTTCCGACCTGGAATTCAACGACAACTGGGAAGGAAATAGGTTTTCTTCTAAGCCTACAATAAAAACAATCGGAAATTCCAAGCCTTTGGAAGAGTGGATGGTCATCAATGATACAGTATCCGCATTTGGATCTTTATCATTATCGTCGTTTGTCAACAGGGCGATATCCTGCATATAGACATCAAGTCCACGTTCTTCGATATCTTCCCGTTCCGAAAATTCCTTGATACCATTGAGGAGTTCCTGGATATTTTCGTAACGTGCCAACCCCTCTACCGATTTGTCTTCGTACAATTCTTTCAGAATACCGCAGTGCTGCGCAATATGCATTGCGGTATCAAATGCGTTATTGTTTTTGGCCAGGGCCTGAAAACTCTGTATCATCTGTGCAAAACCACCGACAGACGTTGCGCTACGCCCGTCTAGAAACTGGGCTGCATTTGCAACAACATCCCATATACGGTACTGATTCTGATCTGCAGCGATCATGATCTTCTCGATTGTCGTATCCCCTATCCCTCTACGCGGGTAATTGATCACACGCTTGAGTGCTTCCTCATCATTCGGGTTGAAGGTTAGTCTGAAATACGCGATCAGATCTTTAATTTCTTTCCGTTGATAGAAAGAAGTACCACCATAAATTTTATAAGGGATATTGATTTTGCGTAAGGCCTCCTCCATAGCCCTGGACTGGGCATTGGTACGATACAGAATAGCAAAATCCTTATAATTAAGCCCTTTTAACGATTTCTCTTCAATGATTTGGTCGGCCACGATCTTACCTTCCTCATTGTCCGAGAAAGCACGTGAAACCCTGATTTTTTCGCCCTCTTCATTATCCGAGAAAACATTTTTCTCCAATTGATTCTGATTATTGGCAATCACCGAATTGGCCGCATTCACGATCATCTTCGTAGATCGATAATTCTGCTCCAGTTTAAAGATCTTCACATCCGGATAATCCTTTTGGAAATTGAGGATATTCTGAATATTTGCCCCACGAAATGCATAGATAGACTGTGCGTCATCCCCAACCACACAGATATTTTCATTGACGGCTGCCAGGCGTTTGACAATAAGGTATTGCGAGAAGTTGGTATCCTGGTACTCATCGACCATTAGGTACCGAAATTGATGCTGGTACTTATGCAGTACCTCTGGATGTTTATTTAACAAGACATTTGTTTTAAACAACAGATCGTCGAAATCCATTGCCCCTGCACGGTAACAGCGCTGTGCATAGGTCATATAAATCTGTCCCAGTTGACCACGTCCATTGGAAATATCTTCGGCCAAAATCGCTTCATTCTTATTATATTCCTGCGGTGAGATCAGGTTGTTTTTTGCCTGTGAAATACGTCCGTACACATGATTGACATTATACAGCTTATCATCGAGATTCATTTCCTTTAAAATGGCACGTAATAAACTTTTGGTATCGTCGGTATCGTAGATGGTAAAGTTCCTGGGATATCCGATCAGTTCAGCTTCTACACGGAGTATTTTTGCAAATACCGAGTGGAATGTTCCCATCCAAATATTTTTCGCTTCGCTCCCAACAACAGAAACGATACGCGCGCGCATCTCTTTAGCTGCCTTGTTGGTAAATGTCAATACCAAGATATTGAATGGATCAACACCTTTTTGAATCAAGTGTGCGACACGATAGGTAATGACCCGTGTTTTTCCTGAACCAGCTCCCGCAACAATCATCACAGGACCTTCTGTTTGCTCTACGGCTCCTCGTTGTGAAGGGTTTAAACCCGCTAAATAATCCAAATTAACTCCTTAAATTTTAAAACCTGAGAATAGGGTATAAAAGTACAAATTTCCTGTTGATCACTGAGGCTATTTTGCTAATATTTTTACACAAAAAAAACCGACAATCAAGATTATCGGTTTTTATATGCTCCAAGCAATATCTAGCCTCTGCTGTTATAATTTGGTGCTTCTTTCGTAATGGAAATATTATGTGGATGGGACTCTCTCAGCCCTGCTCCTGTAATACGGACAAATTGTGCTTCCTGTAACCTTTCGATTGTAGCAGCACCACAGTAGCCCATAGAAGCGCGTAATCCGCCAATGTATTGATAAACAACCTCAGCCAATGTACCTTTATATGGAACACGTCCCACAATACCTTCAGGAACCAATTTTTTGATATCATCTTCTACGTCTTGGAAATAACGATCTTTAGATCCTTTTTCCATGGCTTCGATCGAACCCATACCGCGGTAAGATTTAAACTTACGTCCTTCGTAGATAATTGTTTCGCCTGGAGCTTCTTCTACGCCAGCGAACAAAGAACCAGCCATAATTGTGCTTGCTCCAGCTGCGATTGCTTTTGCAATATCACCTGTCTGTTTGATACCTCCATCTGCGATCAAGGGCACACCAGTTCCTTTAAGGGCTTTGGCAACTTCATATACGGCATAAAGCTGAGGAACACCGACACCAGCAATAATACGGGTTGTACAGATAGAGCCCGGTCCGATACCTACTTTTACAGCATCAGCACCTGCCTCAGCCAAAGCTGTTGCTGCTGCACCTGTCGCAATATTTCCAACGATTACCTGCAGCTCAGGGAAATGAGATTTCACCAATTTCAACTTATCGATTACTCCTTTAGAATGCCCATGTGCCGTATCGATTGTAACCACATCCACACCTGCTTTCACCAAAGCCTCTACGCGGTCAAGGGTATCGGGTGTAACGCCTACTGCAGCACCCACCAATAAACGGCCATGGCTATCTTTGGCCGCATTGGGGTAATGCTTATATTTTTGTATATCTTTAAAGGTAATCAAGCCTTTCAAAATACCTTCTTCATTGACTACTGGAAGTTTTTCGATTTTTTCGTTTTGAAGAATTTCTTCCGCTTTCACCAAATCCGTTCCTTCAGGAGCAACCACAAGATTTTCCTTGGTCATCAATTCATTGATGGGACGGCTCATATCTTTTTGGAAACGAAGATCACGATTCGTTACAATACCGACCAATTGGCCCCTTTCGTTAACAACAGGAATTCCACCAATCTTGTGCTCCTTCATAATATTGAAGGCATCACCCACCGTTGCTGTTGCCAATAACGTAACTGGATCCTGAATCATACCGCTCTCAGAGCGTTTTACTTTACGTACTTCAGCAGCTTGTTCTGCAATAGTCATGTTCTTATGTAACATACCAATACCGCCAGCTTGTGCAATCGCAATCGCCAAATCAGCACCGGTTACCGTATCCATTGCTGCAGAAACCAATGGAATATTTAATTTGATTTTTTTTGTTAGCGAAGTGCTCGTATCAACGTCACGGGGTAAAATTTCAGAATAAGCTGGAATTAATAAGACGTCGTCGTAAGTGAGACCTTCTGCTACGAATTTTTGTGGATCTAATTGCATGGCAAATATGTATTGGGTTTTCTATTTGCCAGGCAAATTTAAGAAAAATAAGCAATAATAAAAAATAAAAGATACAAATTACAATCGGAAGACAAATTAGAACCGTTATGAATTAAGCGTTCATAACGGGTAGCGCATAGGCACCATCATTTTTTGGCAAGCTATTTGCTTTTGTGTAACATGAAAAGTTATTTTAATTAATGAAAATATAAAGATAAGATAATTATGAAAAAGACATTACTCTCATTAGCTGCTGTCGCAGCATTAGCATTTGGCGCACAGGAAGTAAAAGCTCAGTCTCCACAACGTGCTGCAATCGGTGTAGTTTTCGACGGATCAATTGGAGACCTTTGGGGGATTCAATACAAACAATCTATGGGCGGCGCAAACAATGGTCAGGCGCAGGTAATGTTTGATGACCACGTCGTCGCTGTAGGTGCTGACTGGCAACATGCTAGACCGTTCCGTGGAGCTCCTGGATTAGGCTGGTATGCTGGTGTTGGTGCACAATTGACATTTGTTGACGCTGGAGATAACATTACGTATGTAGGGTTGAGACCGCAGTTGGGTCTTGAGTTTAAAATTCCATCGGCTCCTATCGGTCTTCATGCTGATTGGAAACCAAACTGGACGTTAAATCATGGTTCTGATTTTGACGCATCTACATTCTCTTTCGGTATCAAATATACATTGAGATAATATAAGCAACTAAACAGCAACAAAAGGTCCTCTCATTACTCGAGCAGGGCCTTTTTTTATAAATAAAATCAATTAATATTTCTTTTTTTCTTCAATTCTCCTATTTTTATGCTGTTGACCTAATTGGCATAAATAAAACTTTTCATTCTACAAAAATTTTATACCTTTGCCATTCTTGGTAAAATGTGATTAAACGAGAACTAATTATCAATTACATAAACAGTATTTAACATTAAAATTAATACAATTATAACAGACGATGCAAGGTAAAGGGCTGATTAAACTTTTAGTGATAGTGGTGTCATTAGCGTGTCTATACTCCCTATCATTTACTTGGGTGACCCGCAAAGTGGAGCGAGATGCTGAGAATTTTGCCAAAGGAGACTTGGCAAAAGAGAAGAGCTATCTCGACTCAATGGCAGGTGAAGTAGTGTACAATTTAGGTTTTGCAAAATACACCTATCGGGAAGCCAAAGCAAATGAACTCGCTTTGGGTTTGGATTTGAAAGGTGGTATGAACGTAACCATGGAGATCTCATTAGACGAATTGATCCGCAATTTGGCTAATAACCCTAAAGATGAGAAATTCAACAAAGCGTTGGAACAAGCAGTGGCAAAAAGTAAAACGAGTGCAAAAACAGTCGTTGCTTTATTTATGGAAGAATACAAATCCATCGGTGCGACAACGCCACTTTCAACATTCTTTTCAACAAAAGACAATGCTTCTTTAATTAAACCCGGTGATTCAGACTCAAAAGTTGAATCGTTCCTTCAAAAAGAAGCAGACAATGCCATCCAAAATTCCTACAAAGTACTCCGTACGCGTATCGACAAATTTGGCGTTGCATCTCCAAACATTCAAATTCAACAAGGTACAAACCGTATTTTGATCGAATTACCTGGTGTGAAAGATGAAAGCCGTGTTCGTAACCTATTACAAGGTTCAGCTAAATTGGAATTTTATGAAACCTATACGAATCAGGAAGTTTATCCAATATTAGAAAATATCGACAAAACTTTAGCTTCAACGTTAAAAGCTGCGCCAGCAGCTACGGCAAATGCAGCTGCAGATACAAGCAAAAAATCAGATGATTTATTATCTAACCTAACCGGTGGTAAAAAAGATGCGAAAAAAGATAGTGCTGCTGTAAACCTAGGTCAGAAGAATCCATTATTTGAAGTATTACGTCCAGCAGTTTATATGGGCGAAAATCAACAAATGGCACTTATGCCAGGTTCCATGGTTGGTATTGCTTCATTAAAAGATACGGCAAAAGTAAATGCTTATCTACAACGTCCTGAAGTAAAATCAATTCTTCCAGGAAACTTAAAGCTTTTATGGGCTGTTAAACCGGAGCAAAAAACACCTGAGCAACTATCATTATATGCAATTAAAGGATCTGGACAAGACAATGGTGCTGTATTGACAGGAGATGTGATCACTGACGCAACAGCTAACTTTGATGAGAAAAATCAACCCGTAGTTGGTATGCAAATGAACAGCGAAGGTGCTCATCAATGGAAGAAAATTACCGCAAAAGCCGCTCAAAACAGAGATGCAATTGCTATCGTTCTTGATAATGTGGTTTATTCGGCTCCTTCTGTAAACGGTGAAATTCCAAATGGTAGCTCATCGATCTCTGGATCTTTTACAGTAGAAGACACCAAAGATTTATCAAACGTATTGAAAGCAGGTCGTCTTCCAACGACTGCTAAAATTGTTGAAGAAGCTGTTGTGGGTCCTACTTTAGGTCAAGCTGCCATCGATGCCGGTGTAAACTCTGCTGTTATCGGTATTATCGTCGTAATGATTTTTATGATCGCTTACTACAATACGGCAGGTATCGTAGCAAACATCGCCGTATTATTAAACGTATTTATCATCATGGGGGTATTGGCATCTTTAAATGCTGTACTCACCTTACCGGGTATCGCGGGTATCGTATTAACAATGGGTACAGCGGTCGATGCGAACGTCTTGATTTATGAACGTATCCGTGAAGAACTGGGCTTAGGAAAATCGATCCGTCAGGCTGTTGCAGATGGTTACAAGCATGCTTTACCTTCCATCCTCGATTCACAGATCACTACCTTTTTAATTGGTATTATCCTCTTCTTATTTGGTAGCGGCCCAATTTTAGGTTTCGCAACAACATTAATGGTGGGTATCATTACTTCATTGTTTACTGCAATCTTAGTTACACGCGTTATCTTTGAATGGATGTTGGCGAAAGATTTCAAAATCAAAGTTTCTTTCCCTTGGTCTGCAAAGACCCTGCATAACGCAAACTTCAAATTCGTTCAGAAACGGAAGATCTTTTATGCGGTTTCTATCGTTGCGGTGTTAATTTCTGCGGCATCAATTTTCACAAAAGGATTCAGTTTAGGTGTGGATTTCCAAGGTGGTCGTACGTATACTGTCCGTTATGATAAACCTGTGGACTTAGAAGCTGTACGTACAAACTTGGATGATATCTTCAAGAAAACGACAGAGGTAAAAGTTTTTGGTGCATCCAATCAATTGCGTATTACAACAACTTACCATATTGAAGAAACTTCGGACGCTGCTGATAAAGAAGTATTGGACAAGTTAAACCAAGGTCTATCGAAAGTAGATGCTTCCAATAAACATGAGATTCTTTCGTCTCAAAAAGTTGGACCAAGTATCGCGACCGACATCAAATCTAGAGCAACAAGTTCCGCAATTTTCTCTATCATCATTGTTGCAGCCTACATCTTAATCCGTTTCCACAAATGGGAATATTCGGTTGGAGCAGCTATTGCAACAATTCACGATGCAATTATTTTATTGGGATTATTCTCTATTTTGGATGGTATCGTACCATTCTCATTGGATATTGACCAACACTTTGTGGCGGCGATATTAACTGTAATTGCCTATTCGGTGAATGATACAGTGGTGGTATTTGACCGTTTACGTGAATTCGTATCGAAACCAAATGCACATAATGAAGATCTTGGCGATGTCGTAAACCATGCGATCAACTCTACTTTAAGTAGAACAATCATCACATCATTGACAATCGTGTTTGTTCTCGCTGTATTGTTTATCTTTGGTGGTGAAGTTATCCGTGGATTCTCATTCGCAATCTTAATCGGTGTTATCGTAGGTACATATTCATCGATTATCTTAGCGGCACCTTCCGTATATGACTTACGTAAAGGAAAACACTTAGCAGAAGGTAATACAGCTAAAAAAGCTGAAGTCGTAAGACCATAATAGCTCATATTAATAAAATAAAAAAAGGGCGTTCGAACGAACGCCCTTTTTTATTGCATTCAAATTACTTGTCACACTAAATATTTTAAATATATTTGTTGTACTAAATATTTGTATGCTAAACGAAAAATTTGACCGCTACTCTTTCATCTTGGACCAAACGGCCAAGAAAGTAAAACAGTTCGCCCAATCTTCTTTTGCGGAGAAAGGATTTGATATTACTGTAGACCAATGGACCATCTTAAAGGCTTTATACGAAACAGATCAACTTTCGCAAAAAGAACTGGCAAAGCGCTGCGGAAAAGACCAGCCCACACTGACACGTATCGTTGATATCCTTCTTAAAAAAAATCTGGCCGAGCGGATCACCGATGAAACGGATCGTCGAAGTCTCTACCTTCATTTGACAGAAGAAGGAAAATTAAAAGTAGCATCGCTCACGCCGCTTGTTACGGAGATTCGCATGAAGGCCTGGGAAAATCTAGCAGACGAAGATTTCGAAGCTTTTACAAGGATTTTGAATACAATATATAACAACTTAAATATAGAATAGCTATGATAAATACGGATATCTGTATCATCGGAGCAGGACCTGTTGGCCTATTCGCAGTTTTTGAAGCTGGACTTTTAAAAATGCGTTGCCATTTGATTGATGTACTCCCCCAAGTGGGCGGTCAGCTTTCGGAGATCTACCCCCATAAACCTATCTACGACATTCCCGGTTATCCAAGTATCACTGCGCAGGAATTGATCGATAAACAGCTTGAACAGATTAAACCCTTTGACCCCACATTCACCTTAGGTGAGCGAGTGGAACATATAACAAAACAGGAGGATGGTTCCTTTATCGTAGAAACCAATGATCATACGATGGTCCATACAGAGGTCATTGTCATTGCCGGGGGATTAGGTTGCTTTGAACCGCGCAAGCCAGAAATCCCTAATCTTCATCTTTTTGAAGGAAAAGGGGTCGATTATATGGTTAAAGATCCCGCCAAATATCGGGATAAAAAAATCGTCATTGCCGGTGGCGGTGACTCCGCGCTCGACTGGACTTTCCATCTTGCAGATATTGCACAACAGGTCACTTTAATCCACCGAAGTGACTCCTTCAGGGGTGCCCCAGACTCGGCGGAGAAAGTATTCAAATTGGCCCAGCAGGGTAAGATCAACCTATTATTGTCTCACAATCTGACCAATATCCATGGCAATGGCTATTTGTCCCATGTTGAAACAACAAATAAAGAAAAAGAAGTCATTGCTACAGATGCAGACTATTTTATTCCTTTATATGGACTTACACCGAAGCTTGGTCCGATCGCAGATTGGGGATTAAATATCGATAAAAATGCGATAGCGGTCAATACTTTTGATTACTCGACCAATATCGAGCGGATCTATGCTATTGGGGACATCAACACCTATCCAGGTAAACTGAAACTCATCCTTTGTGGATACCATGAGGCTGCACTAATGTGCCAAAGTGCGTTCAAATTTGTGTATCCAGATCAAAAATTGACATTCAAATACACCACCGTAAACGGTATAAATACTTTCTAGCCATGGACGATAATTTAATTCAAGTCACTGTTATAGATCGGGATGGGGCCGAAAATATCCTGGAAGTTCCGACCGATATCAATCTTTCACTCATGGAGATTTTAAAGGCATCCGACTATGAAATATTGGCCACTTGCGGTGGTATCGCGCTGTGCGCTACCTGCCATGTCGAAGTTGTCGAAGGCCTGCATACACTTCCCCAAGCGAGTGATCAAGAACTCGACATGCTGGACACGCTTCCGGACGCCGATGATCAAAGTCGACTTGCCTGTCAGCTGTATCTACAGAATAACAACAACGGCATGAAAATCAAGATCAAAGGCGCGCTACAATAGTATCATCATTGTGTATTTTATACACAATGATGATACTATACATCGTTTTTTTTCAAAGGGTACAATGTACACTATAAAGGGCTAAAAATCAAACAACTACAAAACATATTATTGAAAGAATTAGCCTCTTTACAATAAAATTCACAACATATCAGCATAATAAATAAATATTTTTTAGCTTTTTGAGCCAAAATTTAAGATATTTGCAGCTTAATTCGATTGTACCGAATTTTTACAACAAACTATTAAAAATATGCCAAGCAATAGTTCAAATAGAAAATTCCCAAGAGTAATCATTATTGGTGCTGGATTTGGAGGAATTGAAGTTGCTAAAAAGCTTAAAAATAAGGAAGTTGAAGTTCTGTTGCTGGACAGAAATAACTTTCATACTTTTCAACCATTGATGTACCAAGTTGCCACGGGTACTCTTTCAGCGGACTCCATCTCCTTCCCTGTTCGCAAAATGTTCAAAGGCCAAGACAACTTTCATTTTAGACTTGCCGACGTAAAAAGCGTAGACAATGAGGCTAAGATTGTGAGAACGGATGTTGGTGATTTTGACTATGATTATTTAATTGTTGCGACAGGTGCTACCACGAACTTCTTCGGAAATCAGCAAATCACAAAATATGCTTTGCCGATGAAAAACATACAAGAAGCATTAAATATTCGAAGCTATGTTTTACAGAACCTTGAAGAAGCGGTACGGATAGAAAACCCTGCTGATCGTAAAGCTAATTTGAATTTTGTCATTGTTGGGGGCGGTCCAACAGGTGTAGAACTTTCGGGAGCAATCGCAGAAATCAAAAACAATGTTCTTGAGAAAGATTATCCAGAATTGAAAAAATCTGAGATGT
The DNA here is from genome assembly GCF_000988325.1 of Sphingobacterium sp. Ag1. Lineage (NCBI taxonomy): Bacteria > Pseudomonadati > Bacteroidota > Sphingobacteriia > Sphingobacteriales > Sphingobacteriaceae > Sphingobacterium > Sphingobacterium sp. Ag1. Next base: position 35,571 of record NZ_LBGU01000015.1, read on the forward strand.
CGGTTTACCTGGTAGAAGGACTTCCAAAAGTATTGGCTAACTTATCTGAAAAATCTTCTAAAGATTCAGAAAAGTACCTCAAAGATTTGGGTGTAGAAGTATTATTGAATGTTCAGGTAACTGGATATGATGGCAATTCAATTACTTTCGCCGATGGCAGAAGCATTGAAACAAAAACTGTTATCTGGGGAGCAGGTGTAGCTGGGCAATATCCGAATGGTTTCAAAAAGGAGATTATCCAACGTGGTAACCGTATACAGACAGATGATCAATGCCGTGTTATTGATATGCCAGGGGTCTATGCTATTGGTGATGTTTCGGCATTTATCACAGATGATCTTCCTCGTGGCTTACCTGGTGTTGCACCGGTAGCGCAACAGCAAGGGGCATATGTTGCAAAACACATTCTCCAAACCATGTCCAATCAACCAACAGAGAAATTCAACTATTTTGATAAAGGATCCATGGCTACGGTAGGTCGTAACAAAGCTGTCGTCGACATGGGAAAAATCCATTTCAATGGATTCTTTGGCTGGATGACATGGATGTTTGTCCACTTGATGTCCATCTATGGATTCAGAAATAAATTGATCACATTCGTCAACTGGTCGATCAAATTTTTCACCAAAAACAGTGGTGTGCGTTTGATCTTCCACAAATATGATGAGCCAACTCCAGAGGAAAAACAAGCAGAAACTGCCCAATAATCTATCGGAGTTTAACAGCATAGTTCAATATTACAGCGGCATTATCCCAAACGATAATGCCGCTGTTTCTTTTATCTTTATTAACCTTCTGAAGCTGTTTCTCTTCGCCATATTAACCTACTGAATAGGCTTCTAAAACGTTGTGACGGCTTCGCTTATTAGCTCTTCATAGCATTTGAGTCTTTAGCTAGTTTTCAAAACCACCTTTTCACTTTTGGATTCTTGCTCCTTGTGCTCCATGATTTAAAAAACACCCACTTATTTCTTAATTTAACACGGCGTCCAATTAAAAATAACTTCAGCCGGGACGTAAGAATTACAGATTATATTCGTTAAATTTAAAGACAGTTTTTTCCAGATAGAATTTACTTTCAGAATATAGTTTTTTTTGATGTATAACCTCAAAAAGATTAATTTTTTTTGTGTAGGTTTGCATATTATTTTAAAATAGCTTAAGGATTAGCAGATGGGCTTATTTAATTGGTTTACGCAAGAAGTTGCGATTGACTTGGGTACTGCAAATACCCTAATAATTCATAATGACAAAGTAGTAGTGGATGAACCTTCTATTGTTGCATTTGACCGCACCACAAACAAAGTGATCGCCATTGGTCGCCAGGCCATGCAAATGGAAGGTAAAACACACGATAATATAAAGACAGTACGTCCTTTACGTGATGGAGTAATCGCTGATTTTACGGCAGCTGAACACTTGATCAGAGGTATGGTCAAATTGGTAAACAATGGTAAGAGCTGGTTTTTCCCTTCCCTACGTATGGTTGTTTGTATTCCTTCCGGTATTACGGAAGTAGAGAAAAGAGCTGTACGCGATTCAGCGGAAATTGCTGGTGCGAAAGAAGTCTACTTAATTCATGAACCCATGGCTGCTGCTGTCGGCATCGGAATTGATGTGGAAGAACCAATGGGTAATATGATTATCGATATCGGTGGTGGTACCACTGAAATTGCTGTCATCGCTTTATCGGGTATTGTGTGTGACCAATCTATTCGTGTTGCAGGTGATAACTTCGACTCAGACATCGTTCAATACATCAGAAGACAACATAATATCATGATCGGTGAACGTACGGCTGAAAAAATCAAAATTGAAGTTGGTGCGGCTCTTCCTGAGTTACAGGAACCACCAGCAGATTTCGCCGTTCAAGGTCGTGATTTGATGACGGGTGTTCCTAAGCAAATTACTGTTTCTTATACCGAAATAGCGCATTGTCTGGATAAGTCCATATCAAAAATTGAGGAAGCGATCTTAAAAGCACTTGAAATCACTCCACCAGAATTATCAGCGGATATTTATCAAACAGGTATCTATCTTACCGGTGGTGGTGCCTTATTGCGTGGTTTGGACCGTCGTATACAAGCGAAAACTAAACTTCCAGTGCATATTGCTGAAGATCCATTACGTGCTGTTGTAAGAGGAACTGGTATTGCACTTAAAAATATTGGACGATTTAAATTCTTGATGCAATCATAACGTTCGATAATTAATAACAATATTTTATTAAAGAGCGATATAATATGCAAAACTATTATATCGCTTGCTTATTAAATACCCACATTAAAAAATGAGAAACCTTTGGTTATTCCTGAGACGATATAATGCATTCTTCTGGTTTATCCTATTTTTTGGATTCTCGTTATTTTTGGTGATCACCAACAATTCTTTCCAACGTAATTCTGTTTTAAATTCTTCAAATAGTATCATCGGAGGCCTGTATGCAAAGGTCAATTCCTGGAAAAGCTACCTGCACCTCGGGGAGACCAACGATGCACTTGCAAAGGAAAATGCACAACTGAGAAAGGACTTACAAGCCTATCGATCAACAGACAGCATCAAGATCGGTCCTGTCCCGGCAATCGATAGCAGTGAGTTTGGGCGTTACGAATTTATTATTGCGAATGTCATCAACAATAGCATTCACCAAAAGGCAAATACGATCACACTCGATAAAGGCAGTAAAGATGGTATAGAGCGAGGTATGGGTGTTATCGCTCCCAACGGAGTAGTTGGTATCGTATTGAATGTCTCCCCCAACTTCTCGACAGTGCAATCCCTATTGCATCCCGATACGCGTATATCCGTAACATTAGGCCACACCGAGGTCTTCGGCTCGTTGGTATGGGGCAATAGCATAGATTACCGCGCGGCAATGGTCAAGGAAATTCCAAACCATATCAAAGTCAACAAAGGAGATAAAGTGTACACCTCAGGATATTCAGGACATTTTCCAAAAGGAATTTTTGTAGGAACGGTCATTCAGACGGGGATTTCTTCAGGAGATGCTTTTTTGGATCTTAGGCTATTATTGAGTACCAATTTCTCCAACTTGCAACATGTCTACGTTGTAAAAGACCTGTTAAACAAAGAATTAAAGACACTAGAAGAATCGACAAAGGACAATGGCTAGGATTTTAATATTTAATATTATTCGATTTATCGTTTTGATAGGAATGCAAGTTTTCCTATTTCAAAATATCGGTTATTACAATCTGGTCGCTGCATTTCCTTATATTTTATTTATTTTTTTACTTCCGACAGGAACACCCAATTTCCTGGTGTATTTGATTGCCTTTCTAACTGGACTTACTGTAGATTCGTTTTATGATACCCTTGGTGTCAATACCGCAGCCTGTGTTGCCTTAGCAGCCTTCCGTATTTTCTTCATGAAAATTACGCTCGAAGTTGAAGAACGCGAATCTTTCTTTACCCCGATGCTGGGATTCATGAATATTCGCTGGTTCTTTTCCTACATCTTTTTCGGAACATTGATTCATCATACATTTTTGTATCTACTGGAATCTTTTTCCTTCCAGCACATCCAATACACCTTATTGAGTATCGTTTTAAGTTGTATATTTACAGTAATTATCATGCTATTATTTAGCATATTATTCTACAAAAAGAAAGATCGGTTGTAGTAGATCGATGGATAGAAATTCATTTCTATGAACAGTTTTTTTGCGCGTAAGTACGTCGTTTCGGGAATCTTTATTGCCATCACCCTGACCTTGGTGGCACGCTTATTTTATTTACAGATCATAGACGATTCCTATATACATTCCGCAAACAGCAATGTGATGCGCAAGGTCATCGTTTATCCTGCAAGAGGGGTTATATTGGATCGAAAGGGAAAGGTCCTGGTTCAGAACGAACCGGTATATGACCTCATGGTTACTCCACGTGAGGTGAAAGAAATCGACACTGCTTTGTTTTGCAAATTGATAGACATTGACAAGGAGGGCTTTATCAAACGGATGGAAAAGGCAAGAGTACACTCGCCTTACCGTGCATCTATTTTTGAAAAACAGCTTTCTGTACGGACATGGGCTCAATATCAGGAATACCAATATCAATTTCGCGGCTTCTATGTCCAAAAAAGAACGATCAGAAGTTATCCCGACAGCATCGCAGCTCAATTTTTGGGTTATGTAAGTGAGGTAAATGATAAAGATATTGAACGCTCCAATGGGTTTTATCGCAGTGGTGACTACATTGGTCGCAGTGGAGTAGAACGTTCTTATGAAGATCTTATTCGCGGGAAGCGCGGTGTCAACAACTTAATGGTTGATGCCCTGAACCGTCCAAAAGGGGTGTTTATGGAGGGGAAATACGACACACTTGCTGTTGCAGGGGAAGGACTGGTTTCCTCTTTGGATAAAGACCTTCAGATTCTTGGGGAGAACCTCATGAAAAATAAATTGGGATCCATTGTCGCCATTGAGCCTGCAACGGGTGAAATCTTGGCCTATGTCAGTAGCCCGAGTTACAACCCCAACATGATGGTCGGCAGGCAGTCCGGCAATAATTATATGAAATTATTGAAAGACGAAACCAAACCACTTTTTAACCGCCCTATTCAAGCCTCTTACCCCCCAGGCTCTGTATTTAAGGTTGTTTCAGCATTGACGGCGCAACAGGCAGGTGTTATTGACCGCAATACGGTATTTTTCTGCCCACATGGATATAGCTATGGTGGTGGACGCGGCTGGATGGGCTGTACGCACTATCATGGATCAACCACATTACAGCGCTCTGTAGCCGTATCATGCAATACCTATTATGGATTTACCTATGCTAAGATGATCGATGGACGTGGGCTTTCGGGACCTAAGGCCTACGATCTATGGCGTAATGCCGTGACACAGTTTGGAATTGGTCATAAACTAGGCATTGATCTACCGGGTGAAAAACCGGGTTTACTACCGACATCGGATTTTTATACCAAACGATACGGTAACGATAAATGGCGTTCAAGTTTCAATATCTCCTTATCTATTGGGCAAGGGGAAATGGGAATAACACCGTTGCAAATGGCCAACATTATGGCTATCGTTGCCAACAAAGGCTTTTATTACAGACCTCATTTGATTAAAGGTATTGGTGCACAGAAAATTGCCAAGAAGGAATTTACCGAAAAAGTCAGTGCCGGAGTGGATGAACGGTATTATCCTGTTGTTATCCAAGGGATGAGTGATGCTGTTAATACACCCGAAGGTACCGCTTGGGCCAATCGTATCCCGGGCATTGAAATGTGCGGAAAAACAGGTACAGCGCAAAACCCTCATGGTGAAAACCATGCCGTTTTCTTTGCTTTTGCACCGCGAGAGAACCCCAAAATTGCCATTGCTGTCTTTGTTGAAAACGCGGGTTACGGTGGTACCTGGGCAGGACCTATCGCAAGTATGATGGTTGAGAAGTACCTCAAAGACACGATAACTGCACCAAAATATATTCAGGATCGCATTTATAAAGCGAATTTTCTTCCTGCACCCAAAAAAGTTGTGGATCCAAAGACTAAAGATGTAAAAAAGACAGACTCAGTCAAGTCGAAAACCGACACGTTAAAATCAAAACGCCAGCTGGCGGCTTTAACAAAACCAAAGGAAACAATTGTTCACCATAGCGAGATAAAGAGAAGATATGAATAATCAAAAAACGAGTTTCTTTGGAAAGATAGACTGGCTAACCATCACGCTTTGGCTTGCGCTATGCTTAATTGGCTTATTCAATATCCGTGCAGCGGTGTTTAATCCTGAAATGCCCAATTTCTTTACCTTAGGGACCAATTATGGAAAACAATCGTTGTATCTTGTTTCCGCAATTATTCTAGGGGTATCCATTCTGATCATAGACGCGAAATTTTTCAGTTCCGCCTCACCGATATTTTATGGTATAACGGCTGTATTGCTTGTCATCGTGCTCGTGGTAGGGCGAAATGTCGGCGGAAACCAAGCCTGGATTGACCTGGGTTTTTTCCGCTTACAGCCTTCAGAATTTGCTAAACTTTCAACCTGCCTGCTCTTGGCTAACTTTTTAAGTTCTCAGAGTAATAAAGCTCCGACCATGCAAACACTGGCCATGGGAGCCGGTATTGTCTTGTTTCCTGTATTTTTGGTTATGTTACAGCCTGATACGGGATCTGCCCTTGCATTCTTTTCGTTGATTTTCGTATTCTACCGCGAGGGTTATGTAAATAATGAACTGCTTATATTTGGCGGGCTCTGCATTTTGCTTTTTGTCCTTTCTTTATTGGTTAATCCTTGGATACTTATCTTGATTTTAGCATTGCTTATTGGCCTTGTCATGTGGAACTACCGCAAGAGAAGAAAATACATTATCAATCTAAGTATACTTTTTGCAGCCTGCGCTGTATTTATTCTCTGTGTGGACCTGGTATATGAGCATGTGCTACAGCCCCATCAACGTGACCGTATTGACATTATCCTGGGTAAAATGGAAGACCCCAAAGGAAAAGGATATAATTTGAATCAGTCGAAGATTGCAATTGGATCAGGGCAGCTCCTAGGCAAGGGTTACCTGCAGGGAACGCAAACAAAATACAACTTTGTACCTGAGCAGAGCACGGACTTTATTTTCTGCACCGTTGGAGAAGAATGGGGATTTGTTGGATCGGTTACCTTATTACTTATCTATCTCACCCTACTGCTTCGCATTATTCATATAGCCGAACGACAGCGTTCAGCCTTCGCCAGGATATATGCATACGGTGTAGCGTCCATTCTCTTTTTTCACTTATTTATCAATATCGGTATGACCATCGGTATTGTTCCGGTTATCGGGATTCCGCTGCCTTTTATTAGTTATGGTGGTTCATCCTTGTGGAGTTTCACCATTTTACTGTTCATCATGCTTAAATTTGATTCAAATAGAAAAGGAGTTGTCTAAAAACAACTCCTTTTCTATTTGAATCAATATTTAATTCTTTTCAACTCTTTTACCGCATCATTGAGAAAGACTATCATCGCCTCTGCATGACGCAGAAAAATTGTTAAATGCGTTCCAAAACGAGCTGTATGGCCTTATCAACAACTTCTTCAGGTGCGGAAGAAAACCGGCCATCTACCCGACTTGCCAAGATCGCATTGATGGATAAAGCTTGATGTCCAAACATGTTAGCCAACGCATAAATACCAGCTGTTTCCATTTCCAGGTTAGTGAAGCGCTGACCTTTATATTGAAAGGAGTTGATCAAATCTATAAAATTAGGAATCGTGTTCGTGGAGCGGACAGTCCTTCCCTGCGGAGCATAAAATCCGGGCGCAGTTAACGTAACTCCCTTCGGTAAATCAAAGGCAATTCGATCCAGAAGGCCTGTACCAGCTTTCGCAACGTAGGGGTTTAGGTTTAATGCGGAGAAATATTTGGCTAGTTCTACCTGAAGCGCCTGTTCCTCGCCGTCGTAAGATCCCTGATAGTAGTTCATCAATGCATCAAGACCTACTCCATAAGCAGAGGCTAAAATAGTTCCCATCTCGACATCTTGTTGTACTGCTCCAGAAGTTCCAATGCGTACAATATGCAATGAGCTGAGCGTCGACTTTACTGTTCTATTGGCAAAATCAATATTTGCCAGCGCATCCAATTCATTCAACACAATGTCAATATTATCAGTACCTATACCTGTTGAGATTACCGTCAACCGTTTATTTCCCAGATAGCCGGTATGCGTAATAAACTCACGCTTCCCTTTTTTGAGCTCGATACGGTCAAAGTACTTCGATACTTTGGCTACACGGTCTGGATCGCCAACTGTAATTACTGTACCTGCCAGATCTTCCGGCAATAAATTCAGATGGTATATACTTCCATCTGCATTTAAAATCAATTCCGATGCGTTGATCATATTGTATACAAATAGCTTAACTGACAACCTTCTATTTTGGAAAACCGATCCACAATGCGATTGACCTGCATTTTTCGGACTTCAAACTCCAAATAACACTGATTATCAAACTCTTGCTTTTCAATTTCCACGCCCTCTTCCTTTATGATCCGCATAATATCATTCATATGCAGGTAATCAAAGGTAATACTATAATGGTCATTCACTGTACGCTCGATAATTTCGGCTTGGGTCAAAGCATCTTGGGTTGCCGATTTGTAGGCATTAATCAAGCCTGGAACCCCCAACAAAGTACCACCGAAATAACGAACGACAATGACGATAACGTTGGTGACATCCAAAGATAGGAGAACGTTTAAAATAGGCCGTCCTGCAGTCCCCGAAGGTTCTCCATCATCATTCACACGAAAGACCGCACGATCAGGTGTGAGGCGATAGGCCCAACAATGATGCCTCGCTTTCGGGTGAATCGCCTTCACTTCCAAAATTAGATCTTTTAATTGATCTTCGGATTTAAAAGGAAAAGCATAAACAATAAACTTACTGCCCTTATCCCTAAAAATTCCCTCGTATTTTGCAGCAATAGTCCGGTAAGTATCTTCAAATAAACTCATTGATATGCTATGATTAAAACTGAAACAATAGAAAGCGCTATACCCAGATAATTCAACAACGATAGCCTTTCCTTAAAAAATAAGACGCCGATTAATGCACCCAATGAAATCACGCCAATGTTCATCCCCGTAAATACAACTGATGGATTTTCTGGTAGCGCACGATGCGCTTTCATATAGAATAGGACGTTACAGAAGTTAAATACACCCAAAACCAATCCATAGCCCATAGCTTGCCTTGAAAAACGTTGTTTTTCCACAAAAAGGAAATACAGCAATAGCACCATTGCAATACACATCGCCATCACAAAGATAATAAATAGGGAACTGATATAAGGTATATCGACATGCAAGGCGACTTGTTTGAAGAGGATATCAATTATGCCCATACCGATAAATACCAATAACGGGTAAAGCGTTTTATAACGACTATCTGCCGAACTAACATACAGATTCTTTTGCCAACCAATAGAACAGAGGATGGCCAATAAGCCAAGAGCTATTCCCAGCATCTTGTGTCCTTCCATTTTTTCATGAAAAAAGAAAAATGATGCAAGCAAAGGAATAAACAACGATAGGCGCTGTGCAATCTCTGTCTTGACCAGACCGCTATAGCGAATGGACAAAGCAATAAAAACAAACATTCCAGGAAGTAATATCGCCAGGCTCGTATACAACGTCACCGGCATAGCATCCCATACCAGCGATTTTAGATCTGGTTGTAATACAAAATAGGTCAGTGCAACTGCCATGGGGTAATTCCAAACGATAACCTGTTTGGTTTCGACTCCATTTTGTTTTGCCAATTTTAATAAAACAGCAACAGTGACGCTGCAGATGACACTTAATAAAACAAAAATCATGATTCAAATTTCATTTATCTCCAAAGGCCACGTTTCTCCTGACGAGCCTGACGCTCCAATTTTACAAATAATTCTGCATATTGTACATTTGGTGCCAGCGTATAGGATACTGCATACCCTTGTTCAACCAAATCCCGATTGATAAATCTCTTTCCAACATACACATAGGCAAGAAGTCTTCCATACCGATCCCGTTTTCCAACATCAAAGACCAACTTCACACTTTTCCCGTTTAACATCGCCGTTAAATACTGCTTTGCTTCTTGACCATAGTACCCGATTTCCTTCCGCGCAGTACGTCTCGTTTCCGGAGCATCTACCCCTATCAACCTAACTTTATCCCCTTTTGGGGTTCCATTTTCAATGACAAAGGTATCGCCATCAATAACACGCTTTACTTTGGCGTCCTTTTCCTCTCCTTTAAAAGTGAAACCTGTCAACAACAAACAGATCACACTTACACACACATAAAAATTAATTCGTTTTAGCATAAAATCCAGCGTTTGCCCAAAGGTAGTAAAATACTTTTTTAACAAAACAGCTAAAAAAACGATAATATTAACATTAAAAACACCTAAATTTAATATAAAAATATAGCTAAAAAACACGTAAAAATACAGCAATTTATTACACATAAAATAACACAAAAATAGAGCTTATTATAGAAAAATAATGACAATAAAAATAATTAAAATACTAAAAATCAATATTATAATAAAATAAAAATTGAAAAAAAATTAAAAATAAACAAGTAAAATACAGCTAAAAAAAACACACAAAAAAAACATAAAAAATTCATTAAATAAATCAGATATTTTCAATAAAAAATTATTTTTTTCTTTGATATTTCAAAAACATTCGTACATTTGAAATGTCAAACAACAACAGGATGAACAGAACATATACATATTTCTATTTTAACTTCTTTTATTTTAAAAATAAGAGCCGGGATTAGATTGTGTATAAATCATAAAAAATACAAACAAGAAGAGTCCCGGTTCAAATGATCGGGACTCTTTTTTTTGGAGACAACATAGCGAACAAAAAACAATGAGTTTAAAAATTGCAATACAGGGAGCAAAGGCTTCATTTCATGAAGAGGCCGCATTTAAATTTTTCGGAAGAGAAGTTGAAATTGTAGAATGTGATTCATTTAAAAAAACTTGTGAATTGCTGAAGCAAAGAAAAGTCGACTATATCGTTATGGCGATCGAAAATTCAATTGCGGGAAGCTTATTGCCGAATTATAATTTATTGAGAGATTACAAGTTCCATATTACTGGGGAAGTTTACCTAAACATCCAACAGAATCTCATGGTATTGCCGGGCGTTAAATTAAAGGATATCAAACACATCGAATCGCATCCGATTGCTATTCGCCAATGCGAAGAATTTCTTTCTGAACTTGAAGGCGTACGCATAACCGAGGGATCTGATACGGCTGCAACTGCAAAAATGATTGCCGAGCGAAAATTGACGGATACTGCGGCAATTGCGGGGACATTGGCCGCTGAAATATATGGTCTTGAAATATTAGAAAAGAGAATCGAAACCAATAAAAAGAACGCAACGCGTTTCCTCGTACTATCGAATGAGGTTGTCGAACATAAAAATGCCAATAAAGCGTCATTATCATTCCAAACAGGAAATACAGTGGGATCTCTGGCGACTATTTTACAATGTTTTGCTGAACAGAATATCAACTTGAGCAAGATTCAGTCAATGCCGGTAATCGGAAAACGCAATGAATATGATTTTTTCGTTGACGTAGAATGGAAAAAACAAACAGACTACGAAGCAGCTATACGTAAAGTACTCAAACATAGTGTCAATTTCAACATTATGGGCGAATATGTCAAAAACGAAAAACTATAATTAACAATTTACGCAGACAATATTAAAATAGATAATCAAACTTAACATGAAAAATACATTAGACATCACTCCTTTAAAATCTTGGTTGGACACAGGAGACAAACCTTTAATTATCGCGGGTCCTTGTAGCGCAGAAACAGAAGAGCAGCTGGTATCAACAGCGCATTTGTTGGCAAATACCGGAAAAGTAAATATTTTACGCGCTGGTATCTGGAAGCCACGTACCCGTCCGGGAGAATTTGAAGGTATCGGTTCAATTGGTTTGGAGTGGTTGAAAAGAGCGAAAGAAGAAACAGGTTTATTAACAGCTACTGAAGTTGCTACAGCAAAACACGTGGAAGAAGCTTTGGCTGCTGGTGTGGACGTACTATGGGTAGGTGCACGTTCAACGGCAAATCCATTTACCGTACAAGAAATTGCTGACGCTTTACAAGGAGTAGATATCCCAGTATTTGTTAAAAATCCTGTAAACCCCGATTTATCGTTATGGATCGGTGCATTGGAACGTATCAACCGTGCTGGTATCAAAAAATTAGGTGCTATCCATAGAGGTTTCTCTTCGTACGAGAAAACAGCATTCCGTAATGAACCAATGTGGGATTTAGCGATTCAGTTAAAAACTGCTTGTCCAAACCTACCGATCATCAACGATCCAAGTCACATCTGTGGAAACCGCGAATTGTTACCGTACATCGCACAAAAAGCAATGGATATGGATATGCAAGGATTGATTATCGAATCCCATATCGATCCATCTGTCGCTTGGACTGACGCAAAACAACAAGTAACGCCAGCTGCATTGGCCGAGTTGATCGACCATTTGACATTACGTAAAGCTGCTTCGGACAACCCTTCATTTGAAGACAAATTAGCAGAATTGCGTAGCAACATCGACAAATTAGATGATTTGATCATCCAAAAAATCGGTGAACGCATGAAAATTGCGGAGAAAATAGGCGAGTACAAACGCGATAACAACGTAACAATTTTGCAAGTCAACCGTTGGGATGAGATTGTTCAAAAACGCACAAAATTAGCGGAAGCGCTTTCTTTGGGTAGCGAATTTGCGACAAAATTCCTCGAATTAATTCACAACGAATCTATCCGCAAACAAAATGCGGTCATGAATACGCAAGAGCAACCAACAGCAGAAGCATAATGAATCAACAAGTCATCACGCTGACGCATCCTTCAAAAAAGATACAGGGCACGGTCCAACTCACAGGTTCAAAATCTGAGAGCAACCGTGCTCTTATTATCCAATCGCTAAGCAAAGGACAAGTTGAAATAGCCAATCTCTCTGAGGCTGCAGATACGGTTACTCTTAACCGCGTGTTGCAAATCGCATCAGAACCGCAACCCGGTTATAATACGATTGACATAGGCCCTGCGGGAACAGCTATGCGCTTCCTTACAGCCTACCTCAACCTTGTTAAAGGAAATTTTATCCTGACAGGGACCGAGCGCATGCAACAGCGTCCAATTGGGATATTGGTCGATGCCATGAAAGAAATTGGCGCCGAAATCCATTATGAAAAAAAGGCGGGTTACCCTCCTTTGAAGATTGAAGGCGGATTATTTCAAGGAAAAGACCGTGTTAAGATTAAAGGAAATATCAGCAGTCAATATATATCGGCCCTGCTATTAATTGCTCCGGCATTAAAAAAGGGACTTATCTTAGAGATTGAAGGCGAATTAACTTCCAGACCTTATGTATCCATGACTTTGGATATGCTTAAAAGTGTCGGGATCCAACATGAATGGACGGAGAATGCGATTAAAATTGCACCGCAAGCTTTTGAAAAGCAAACCATATATGTCGAACCAGATTGGAGCGCAGCATCCTATTGGTATGCTATTGTAGCACTAGCTGATGCAGATGCCTCGATCGTATTGCCCGGACTAAGACAACATAGTTTACAGGGCGATATTGCCATCACAGACATTATGGAGCATTTTGGGGTTTATTCGAACTTTGAATCGGATGGATTGCATTTAACTAAAAAAGAAATCAATTCAGACAAAACCTTGTTCGACTTTAAAGAATGCCCTGATCTTGCGCAAACAGTAGTCGTTGTCGCAGCTGCTTTAAAACGTGATGTTTCCTTTACAGGTCTAGAAACCTTAAAGATTAAAGAGACCGACCGTATTGCTGCATTGCAGACCGAAATCGCGAAGTTCGGTGCTGAATTGATCGAAGATGGTGACACATACCATCTGAAAACTGCAGGTGTATATCAACCAGAAGATGTGACCTTCGAGACTTACGAGGATCACCGCATGGCAATGGCATTCGCACCTTTGGCTTTAGTTTTTGACCAAATCAAGATTGCTGAACCTCAGGTTGTAGAAAAGTCATATCCTGATTTTTGGAAACATTTACAAGCGCAAGCTTTTATAATTGACTAACATATCAAAAACAGGGATTAACATCAATATTAATCTCTGTTTTATGATACAATCTCCCAGATAGCCTTTTAGCTTGGGACAAAAATTGTGATGTAATCTATTAGGCCATCTTCGAGTTACAGACTCATAATTTGTATTCAGTCTGGTGCTTTAGAATTGCATTTAAAGGCAAATTTATCTAAGTTTATTGAAATTTAATTTTTATGGCAGGAAATTCATTTGGCGATTTATTCAGAATTAGCACTTTCGGCGAATCACACGGCAAAGCTATAGGTGTAATTATTGATGGTTGCCCTTCAAATATAACAATAGACGAGGAATTTATCCAGTCTGAGCTCGACAAACGAAAACCCGGTCAATCTAAGATCACGACACAAAGAAAAGAAAGTGATACTGCACAGATCTTATCTGGCGTATTCGAGGGTAAATCAACGGGAACACCAATAGCAATTGTTATTCCAAATGAAGACCAGCGTTCGAAAGATTACACCCATATCAAAGATATCTTCAGACCTTCCCATGCTGATTTCACTTATCAGATGAAATATGGCATACGTGACTATCGTGGTGGTGGACGGTCCTCGGCGAGGGAAACCGCTGCCCGTGTTGCTGCTGGTGCTGTAGCAAAAAGCTTTCTGAATCAATTTGGCATCGAAATCTTTGCCCACGTTTCGGGAGTAGGTACTATTGAGGCGCCAAATGTAGATACCAAAGACCTCAAAGCTCTGCTTGAATTGCGAGAGGCTAACATTGCACGTTGTGCAGATCCAGCAACAGCCAATGAAATGGTTGAGTTTATCGACTCGGTCAGAAAAGCAGGTGACACCGTTGGCGGACGTATTTCGGCTGTCATCAGACATGTGCCTGTGGGATTAGGCGAACCGGTCTTTGATAAGCTCCATGCAGACCTTGCTAAAGCAATGATGAGCATCAATGCGGTACATGGTTTTGAATATGGTTCAGGTTTTGCAGGTTCGGAGTTGCGAGGTTCCGAACATAATGATATATTTGTAGCAGATGACCATGATTTAAATCGAGTGCATACACATACCAACTTCTCTGGAGGGATTCAGGGTGGGATTTCAAATGGTATGGATATTACTTTCAAAGTAGCATTTAAGCCTGTTGCCACTATCATGAGAGATCAAGAAACAGTGGATATCCATGGCAACCCTGCTATTGCAAGTGGCAAGGGGAGACATGACCCTTGTGTTGTTTCGAGAGCAGTAATTATTGTGGAAGCTATGGCAGCACTTGTAATCGCGGATCATCTACTTAAAAATCAAAGTTACAAACATGCTGCAAGATAATTATGTCGTAGGTGTTGATATTGGAGGCACACATATTTCTGCCTGTATCATTGACACAAAACAATGGAATATATACTTAGAAAACGTGGCCAGAAACCACGTTTTTTCTCAAGGAGATGCTAAAACGATTTTACAAACCTGGGCGTCAGCTATACGCGATATCATAGCCACCTCTCCGGCTCCTATTCAGTTCATCGGCATTGCCATGCCGGGACCCTTTGACTACGAAAATGGAATATCTAAGATACAGGGACAAAGCAAATATGACAATCTGTACAACATGGATGTCAAAGCGCTTTTAGCTGAAGAGCTGGGACTTCCGCCTACGTCTATCCACTTTATCAATGACGCAGCAGCCTTCCTACAAGGTGAAATATTCGTACAGAACTTGCAAACAAACAAACGGATATTAGGAATTACGTTGGGTACTGGACTCGGATCTGCGGTATGGAATCAAGGTGAAAAAGCCTATGATGCCGCCCTATGGAACAGCCCTTACGAAGATTGTATTTTCGAAGAATTTCTTGTGACACGGTGGTTCATCAAACGTTTCAAAGAAGTAGCAGGAAAAGATGTTACGGGACTTAAAGATATTTTAGATCATCATCGGGAAACTAAGGAATTTCAAATCATCAAAGATGAATATGCTAAACATCTCTTTGATTTTATGCAGTTCTTTGCAGAGAAACATGCTGCTGAAATATTTATAGTCGGTGGCAATATTGCTAAGGCGCTACCTATTTTCATTGGTGACCGAAAAGAATTTGAAAGATTTCAAATTTATACAGCAATACTTGGCGAAAAAGCCGCTATGATTGGCGCTGCGAGTATATTCAATTAAGATATCATCCCAACCGTTGGAATATTTAGCTTAGTAAAGCAAAAAGATATCCATCTATTAAAACATAGATGGATATTTTTCTGGATTAGCTTCATGCATAATTGCATACACTGTCTCGACAACATCATCAGAAGATGGCTTCGAGAAATAATCCCCATCGGAGCCATATGGCGGGCGATGTGCTTTTGCAGTCAGTGTTCTCGGCTGACTATCCAATAGATAGTAGCCATTTTGCTTCTCTAATATCTCTTGTAAGATGAAAGCTGAAGCCCCACCGGGCACATCCTCATCCACAATAAGTAGTTTATTTGTTTTCTTAAGCGATTCGGCACAAAGTTTTCCTTTGTCAAAAGGCTGCAATGTTTGTGCATCAATAATTTCGATGAATATCCCCAAACGTTCCAATTCCACGGCCGCTTCTTCAACGACACGTAAAGTTGACCCATAGGATACCACCGTGATATCCCGCCCCTCTTTCACACATTCGGCATAACCGATTGGCACCGTAAATTCACCAACGTTTTCTGGTAGACGCTCTTTTAGACGATACCCATTCAGACATTCGACAACGATAGCAGGTTCGTCAGAGCGGAACAAGGTATTGTACATACCTGCTGCCTGGGTCATATTACGCGGCACACATACATGCAGACCTCTCAAAGATCCTAAAATTACCGACATGGGCGATCCGGAATGCCATATACCTTCCAATCGATGGCCACGTGTACGAATAATTAATGGTGCTTTCTGACCAGCAAAGGTGCGATAACTTAAACTTGCCAAATCATCACTTGCTACTGTAATGCCATAAATTAAGTAATCCAGGTATTGAATCTCAGCAATTGGGCGAAGTCCACGGATTGCCAAACCTAGTCCTTTTCCTATAATTGAATTCTCCCGAATACCAGTATCAAATACACGATGCACACCCAGCTTTTCTTGTAAACCCGCAAAACCTTGGTTCACATCCCCAATCTTACCGACATCCTCCCCAAACGCCAATAATCGTTCGTCACGTCGGAAGTTCTGTTCAAAACATAGATTCAAGACCTCACGTCCGTCGACCACTTTAGCTTCTTCACTGTAGACGGCAGGTACGACCGTCACATGAGCAGGTGAATCTACACCATCTGTAAATAATTTTGAATTATAACGTTTCTCATTCAGTTCCTGCTTCTCTTTGTACCAATTTAATAATTGCTGGCGCCCATCGCTATGCTGACCTTTAAGCTCGTGCAACACCTTGCGAACCTGGCCATAAACTTCTTTCAAAGAAGGCTCAACCATCGATTGCAATTTCTTTGACGCAAAATCAGCCCGCTCATTTGGAATACCCTGAAGTAAATCAATAGCTTCCCGAGCTTCGATGCTCAATGTTTTAATATAATCGGCCCAAGCTCGTTTTTGTTCTTGACGAACATGGTCTTTAGCATGTTGATCCAATTGATCCAATTCTTCTGTGGTAGCAATACCAGAACTTACGATCCATTCTTTCATTTTCGCGATACAATCGAAATCAGTTTCCCATTGCAATCTTTCTTGCGATTTATACCGTTCGTGTGAACCTGAAGAAGAGTGTCCTTGAGGCTGCGTCAATTCGGTCACATGAATCAGACATGGAATATGTTTTTCGCGAGCAATTTGGGCGGCCTGCTCGTAGGTTTCACATAAACCCGCATAATCCCATCCCCTCACTTTGAATATCTCGATTCCGTTTGTCAGATCTTCCTTCTGAAAACCTTTGAGGACTTCGGAGATATCTCCTTTTGTTGTTTGAATTTCATTAGGCACAGATATCCCATACCCATCATCCCAAATAGAAATCACTGTTGGAATCTGGTGAACACCTACGGCGTTGATGACTTCAAAAAATACGCCTTCAGAAGTAGCAGCATTTCCGATAGTGCAGAATGCAACTTCATTTCCTTTATTTGAAAAATAAGATAGATAGTCTAAATTTCTATTCTGCTTATACAACTTAGAAGCCAGGCCCAAGCCCAGCAATCTTGCCATCTGACCGCCAGTGGTCGAAATATCTGAAAACGAGTTTTTCTGAACCATTTGATCCAACCAGTTACCTTGGTCGTCCACAACACGCGTGGCAAAATGGCAGTTCATTTGCCTTCCTGCAGAAGAAGGATCTGCCTCAACATCGGGATGGGCATATAATTGAGAGAAAAAATGATAGACATCACTGATGCCAGAAGCAAATATAAATGTTTGGTCACGGTAATATCCCGACCGCCAGTCCCCATTTCTGAAAACTTTAGCCATCGCGATTTGTGCCAATTCTTTTCCATCGCCAAAAATACCAAACTTAGCCTTACCTGTAAGCACTTCTTTACGTCCCAATAAACTCACGTAACGACTTTCTAAGGCAGTTCGATAATCATTCACAATAATCTTTTTGAACTCGTCAAAGCTCAAAGTGGAAATAGATTCATTGTTTTGGTCAAATGCAGTATCAAACATATTCTTTTTTGTTTCAACAAATTTAACAAAAATATTATTCTATATAATTGGTGTTTATCAAATAAATTGATAATCAATAATTCAGATTTGAAATAGAATATTCTAATTTCTCAAATTAGTACTTTTTGACAAAAAATCCTAATTTTTACAGATTTTTAATTCCAATCAGCAGGCAAAAACACCATTGTCCTTTTTAATTTTTATTTTTGGGTTTTACATTCATTATTTTGAATTTTTCAGCACTTAAACTCGATAAAATCCTTATCGCTAATCTTGAAAAACAAAAGCTTTCTTCGCTTACACCTATTCAAGAAATAGCTATCCCCGCCATTTTAGAAGGTAGAGACTGTTTGGCGATTGCCCCAACCGGCACGGGAAAAACGGAGGCTTTCGTCGTCCCTATTATTCAGCGCTTACGAACCAAGATTACCCCAGATCACTTATCGGTCCTTATACTCCTTCCTACACGGGAACTTTGTATACAGACCAAACAGCGCATATCGGGGCTTATCGATGGAATGGAGTTGACTATCGCCAGCTTCTATGGTGGCGGAACTTATGAAAGTCAACTCGACGTTTATCCGAAAGCCCAGATGGTCCTTGCGACTCCAGGACGTTTGCTGGATTTTATTGAACAAGGCATTATCGATCTAAAAACGATAGATATCCTGGTGATCGATGAATTCGATCAATTGTTAGATCTCGGTTTCACGAAAGAAATCAATAAAATCATCAGCACATTGCCTGCTGAGAGACAAACCATTTTCAGTTCAGCTACGAAAACCCCTGAAATCGAAAAAATTGTTCGAAAAAGATTAAGTACCCCTGTTGAGATCAACCTAGAAACAACGGCCAAAAAGGGTCAAATAGAAGAATCTGTCCTCTATGTTGATAAAAATGATAAAAAGACCCTTCTGCGTTATCTCCTTGAAAACCGTATTGCACAGCAAGTAATCGTTTTCACGCGAACAGTTCATGCTGTCGAACGCATCGCAACAGATTTAGATCGAAATGGCATTTCTTGCTCGGCATTATATGGCGATATAGCGCAGCAAAAACGAGAAGAGATTATTGCTAAATTCAGACAAAAAGAGGTACGTGTATTAATTGCGACGGACCTTTTGGCTCGAGGGGTAGATTTTCCGGACCTAGAAGCTATCATCAACTACGAAATTCCGGATTCCGCCGAGCTCTATACGCATCGAATCGGTCGAACAGGTCGTTCGGAAGCAGAGGGAAAAGCATTTACCTTTTGCGATGCGGAGGACAATGAAAAGTGGATAAAATTACAGTTATCCTTAAAACGGCAAATTAAAATTGACGATCAACATCCTTATTTATTGAGCTGGGAGAAAATGCGTTCTAGCAGCCAAAACAATCAACGAAAAGGCGGTTCGAAATCAAGAAAACGTCGTTAATTAATAAATATTCTTTTACTTTTACCAGCAAATCAAAAAATCACAATCCGAGATGAGTACAATACATTTATTTGACGATAGCAACAATGCGAATGATAATCGTTTGGGAGACCTGGAAAAAACGATTATAATAAATAGCCTGATGGAAGTTCCCTTTGAAGAGCGGGATGAAGAGTGGCGTGATATTTTTCTGGCTAATATTGCTGAATGCACCTTAAAATTAGCAGAAACAGAAGTGGTTGTTGGTCCTGATGGGTTCCCCTATTTTCAACTCGAAAGTGTTCCGAAAGATCAGAACTTTCAGGCCTTTGTCATTAAAAATCGGCTGAAGGATTACGTGTTGCCAAAAGGTTTTGGTATTGCTATCAATACACAAAATGAAAACCCCGACTGGGTATTCACCTACGGCGACTTGGTTAACTACTTTTTAAACGGAGAGTTTTATACAGATGATAGTGTTTTCTCAAAGAAAAATGAACAAACGATTATCGGTCAAGATGAAGAAATATTAGTGGGGCAACCTGCCGAGACCATTCTTCCACAGGCTGTCCGCAACCAATTACGTGAATTTTTAGATTATTATGGCGTAAAGAATGCAAAGGTGATGCTCATTGCGCGTAATTATAAAGATGAAGAAAATGCTTCACAAGATTTGGCATTCAATATCGCTGCGAACCAATTCAGGACTGAAAAAGAATTCACCAACATCATGGAAGCAATTGGCTGGTTTCTTCCGAGACATTATTCTTATATCGGATTGGATGAATTTGCAGTAGACAATGGTTTTATGCCACTGTAAAAGACAGAAACTAAAATATATACAAACATAATTAATCCATGTTTCCATTTAACGTAAGAGTGTACGGAATATTGATCAATGAAAATCAAGAGGTATTGATCAGCGACGAAAGAACGGAAAATGTTTCATTTACCAAATTCCCTGGTGGGGGCTTAGAATACGGGGAAGGCTTATTGGATGCTTTGATCCGGGAGTATCAGGAAGAATGTGCTTTTGACATTGCTGTGGTTAAACATATTTACACCACAGACTTTTATGAGAAATCAAGTTTTAACGATAGCCAAATCATATCGATTTACTATCAGGTCAAGAATACCTCAGCTATTCAGATCAGAACGACTACCAAAGCCTTTGACTTCGATCCTGATCAGAAACCTGAAGATAATAAGCTTCAGTCTTTTCGATGGGTACCGATTGAATCGGTGTTAACGGAAGATTTGACCTTCAAAACAGATCAGATCGCCTGGGAAGAATTCTTAAAAACGGTCAAATAATAATAATTTTTCAATTTTCATCATTTTTATTTGTATTTAAAAAATAAAGACATATCTTTACGTAAACCAATGGAAATACTTGATTTTTTTAAAGTATTGACCTTAATAATTACATTTTATTATTTATTTGACATCTCGCATGTGACGAGGAATAAAAGTAGAGGAGCGTGGGATGAGACATACATTGGTTTATTGAATTTGTAAATTCCTAGTCCTATAGGTTTTTTAATAGTTAGTGTGATTTTATGGCGATACTCCCCGTATCGCCTTATTTTTTTTACACTTTTTTCCAGCCCCTATTTGAATCCCATATAAGAAGCAAAACAAAGGTTTTTATGTAAAACATCAACATTTTTAAAGCCAACTTGTGTCAATAAGTTGAGTTGATAAATCAGCGATCTTGGTGTATCCTCGTGTTCAATATAGTCAAAAACATGATCACGGTACTGTTCATCCTTCAGGCTAGTTAAGTATTCACCATATTTTTCTCTATAAATTAATTTTTGAAGCTGTTCATTATTTTGCTCAATCAAATCAAAAATCCACACACTTCCCCCGGTTCTCAATAAGCGGAACAGCTTGCCAAACGCATTTTCCCAATCTTTATCATCTCGAAGATGATGTAAAACGGATGTTGCGATGATGACATCAAATTTGTCTTCTTCCAAAGCAGCAGTACGAAAGTCGCCTTTAATCAAATGAATTTCTCCGTTGGTCAATTTTCCAACGCGTTCCTTTGCCCTATTTAACATGGGCTGGCTCAGGTCCAACAGACTAACATTTGGATTAGACTCCAATTTTTGCAATAGTTTTACGTCGTAATTGCCAGCCCCACATCCAATGTCCAATATATTTTGGGCGTTTGGATAAAGACTGACAATGGCATCCGTAATAAGCTCCATATTCCATACCGCATCCAATGTGGTTGCTTGACCTGTTTCTAAATTTGAGAACCGTTCGACATCATTGTCAAACCGTGTTTCAATCTCCTGTAGTGTAGCTTTGTTCATCTCTAAATTGTTTATGCTCTAAAGTTCAGATAGATTCCCCCTACAGCTGTATCTTACAGTCCGTCGGGCATTTCATCCATTAATTTTTAATAATTTAAAGGTAGGACTAACTGGAATTCATTAAAAATATTTATTTTGTCATCAATTCATACCAAAAAAGTATCGATGGAAATCCGACATCTCATTTATTTCAAAACAGTAGCCGAAGAGCTTCATTTTGGCCGAGCAGCAGAACGCTTATTTATGTCCCAGCCCCCATTAAGCCGGCAGATTAAAGATCTAGAAGACGAATTGGGTGTTATTCTTTTCTTCCGGACCAACAAACGTGTCGAGCTAACTGAAGCAGGTAAATACTTTTTGGAGGAAGTGTTAGAGATTCTGCAGAACATAGAGCACAGCAAAACGATCACCAAACAGATTCACAACAATATCTCCGGAGAATTCAAACTAGGCTATATCAGTTCAACACCAAAAAAGATGCTTGCTACAGTATTGAAGCAAATTCAACAAAAGTTTCCATACTTAAGGGTTAGTCTTTTTGAAACTTCGACACAGAAGCAAAAGCTGGCGTTGGAAAATGGAAAATTGGATCTAGGCATCATGCGCGCTCCAATTTATTCAAATGAATTGCTGACCACTCCTCTTTTCGAAGACCCTATGGTGATTGTAGGTCCTTCACAGGTGGAATTTAATGCGATCAACTTTTTTAATGAAAGTTTCATTTCTTTCAATCAGAAATACGCCTCCGAATATCACCGGCTTGTTATTAACACCTGTAATCGCATGGGCTTCGAACCTAAGATTGTACACCAGAGCAATTCGATGTCTTCCATTCTTGAGTTGGTGTCACAAGGTTTGGGCCTGGCAGTCGTCCCCTATTCCACCATCAAACAATACCCGCATTTAAACCTAAAAATCATGAAGCTTGAGGATATGGATAGCAAAACAGAAGTGATCCTGGTCTCTAATATAAAAAGTAAAAACAGTGCATTAGGCGAATTTATAGCCTGTATCCAGAAAGAGTATATTGATTTCAATGCGTCCTAAAGGGGCATCTATTGAAATTCCAGCATAAAAAAAGGAGTCAGCATGTTGCTGACTCCTTTTTTTATGGATCGAAGAGCAATATTACCTCTTCTCGAATTTATAAGCCAATGTTGCCATAAAACTACGCGGTGGAATCGGATTCACACTATAGTTTTCATGGATATAATAATTAAACGCGTTGGTAATATTGGATAATTTACCCAAAATACTCCAGTTTTTATAAGCATAACCAGCGGAGAAATCTATGGTCGTAAATGGACTAACGGAGATCAGACGATTGAGACCATCGCGTACATTGATCTTAGTATTATTCCAACCTGCATTACGTCGACCTGTATAAAATGCGGAAAAACCTAATTTCAGTCCTTTAACTGTCCCATTTTGAATGGTATAAAACACGGTTCCATTAGCCGTATGTGCTGTGGTTCCTACCAGACGTACATTTTCTTCGTTTCCAGAAATTTCAGTCACTTTCTCCTTACCATCAACGATGGTTGTATAACTTGAAATCGGATTGGTTTCGGTATAACGCATATAATTGTAGGAATAACCTGCAATTACATTCAGTCCTGGAAGTAAGGTTCCAGTAACATCAACTTCCAATCCGCTTGAAGCCGTCTTTCCAGAAAATTCTTTCATATTTGCATCGCTATTGCTTGTTCCATTCGGAAGCACCAATAACTGTTGGGCAAAGCGATTGTTGTTAATTCTATACCAAGCAACATTTGCGGATAACCTACCGTTGAAAAAGTCATTTTTCACACCGGCCTCATACTGATCGATGATGGAGGGAGCCATCGGTTGGTAATTCACATCATATCCCGAATTCGATGTAAAGTTATTCGCATAAGTGACATAGACACTTGATGAGCGGATCGGCTGATAGATCAATCCAAATTTAGGCGACCATGCTTTATCCACTTTTGCTCCAATCGGATTTTTTTGACCATCTAGATTAATAATCTCTTCCGATTGATTCGTCGCATAAGTATACTTTTCCGAATTCGGTGTACGCTGATACGTGTAGCGAATACCAGCCAACACTTTAAATTGTTCAGTAACTTCTATTAGGTCCTGAAAAAATACGCCATAACGGAAGATATCCGTCGTTGTTTTGGTCAATAAATCCGCTTGTGGCATATCTGTCCGAAGTCCATTTCCCGAAGCCAAATGCTGCGCAGTTTGCGAGGGATTAAAGACATAAATAGAATCGTATACACCGCCCACATTTTTAGAGGCATCAATTTTATAGGCATACGCATTTGAATGCGACTGATCGGCATCTGCTCCCACCAAGATCTTATGCTTGATCGCCCCTGTTTTTACAGTTCCTGTTAGATTCAATTGCTGATTGGCTGTAAACTCATTTGATTTGGATCGGGTTAAATTCCGTGGAGCAATTCCATTTTTATTCGCTTGAATCCGATCTGATCCATAGTAATCACGATCGTAGGTTTGGTAACTTGCTATTGCGTTTAAATTCCATGAATCATTAAACTTATGGTTCAAATTGATCTGCCCGTTTGAGGTGTTTGTTCTGTTGAAAGCAAAAGGCACATTCATAAAAGTGTTTCTTCCAACTTCATTATTCAACTTACCATCCACGGTCCCCATTCCAAAGTCCGGCGTAAAATCGCTTTTTAAGTAATCGAATGTAAAGTTGAGATCAGTTTTATCGGATATTTTATATAAAACAGAAGGATTTACATATGTACGTTTTGATGTGACCTGATCCCTAAAGCTACCCGCTTTTTCATAAGTTCCGATAACCCGGAATGCAACCTTATTGGAGATTGGACCATACACATCTACTGTTGGTTTATAGAAGTCATAACTTCCTACACGCATTGACGCTTCGCCTCCATAATAAAATTTAGGCTTTTTCGTCACTAGGTTTACTACGGCCCCACCAGATACACCGCCATACAACAAAGCAGAACTTCCTTTTAAAATCTCGACAGATTCTAAGGTGCTCGCCTCAATCGAACCTCCATTATTGGTTCGCGCGCCATTCTTAAATATATTATTCCCGCCTAAGCTATAGCCCCTTGCGTAAAAATTTTCGTTGACCCCACCACGGTTCGCTCCCATCGCGACACCGTTTGCATTTTTTAGCGCGTCGCTCAGGCGATTAACTTGTTGATCCGCAATTACCTGTTCGTTTATAATTTGTACACTCTGCGGCAAATCCCGGTCAATAATCCCTGCTTTACCCACATTCACTGTTTTGCTGTTGTGCGAGTTGTAGCCCACGACTTCCACTTGTTCCAATTGAGATTCAGAAATATTCAAAGCAACATTCACGGCCGTCGCCTTTCCATTTTTAACCTCTATAGTACGCTCCTCGACTCCATTTCCGATACTTTTGATCCGAATAGTATAGGTTCCATCCGGAAGATTAGAGAAATGGAAGCTTCCATCACCTGAAGTCGAAGTAGACCTACCTAAAGAAACTATGGTTACTGTAGCCGATTCAATTGGTGCACCATCTTTGGTTTTAACACGGCCATGTATCCCCTTACTTTGCGCCGATGCGTCCAAATGAATTGCTCCTACCAATCCTAGACTTAAAACAAGTCCTAGAAAAGTTCTTTTCATGTTAATAAATTGTGAGTTCGTAAAAATTATTTGTCGGCGCAAACATACGATATTATTTTATTGTTTAGAATAGTTTTAAATAAAAATAGTTTGTTGCGCTACTAAAGCATGATTGAGCTGTATAGCAACTATGATATGCTGCACGGATTCATTGTAACTATTTCTATTATTCATCAGTATTTCCTTACATTTATACCAGAACTAACATCCCAACTAATCAATCCAATGAGAAAGTATAAGCTCCTACGCGCCGTCTTTATTTTTCTATTCGTTCCCACAGTTTTGCTGGGTCAGCACACACAGGTTGATCATGATCTTACAGAAATTATGCGTCGCTATAATGCCGTAGGGCTCAGTGTGGTCGTCGTCAAAAACAATAAAATTGAGTATCACAAAAATTATGGTTACAAAAACTTGGAATCCAAAACCCCTCTCGGAGAAAATGACCTCTTTCGGATTGCTTCGATTTCAAAGTCATTCACCGCAACATCATTGATGCAATTAATAGCGGATGGCCGATGCAAACTCGACGACGACTTCGGGGATTTGATAGGTTTCCCAATCAGAAATCCGAATTTTCCAGGCAAAAAAATCACGGTCCGGATGATCCTTTCCCATACCTCCAGTGTCAATGATAAAAACGGTTACTTCAATCTAGATGTCATCAATCCATCCAAGAACCCCAATTGGAAAGATTCCTACAATCTTTATGAACCAGGCACACAATACCAATATTGTAATCTCAATTTTAATATGGCAGGAGCTGTTCTGGAGAAACTGACCAATACACGCGTCGACAGCTATATTGTTAACCATATCCTCAAACCGCTCAACCTATATGGTGGTTATTGTATCGACTCTTTGGACCAAAGAAGATTTGTTCCTTTATATTCCTTTGATGCTAAAGGTACACCGCATGAAGAACCCAGTGCCTATAATCCACGTCGGGAGGAACTCAATCAGTACATCTTGGGCTATAGCACTCCTGTGCTTTCTCCGACAGGTGGAATGAAAATATCGGCCTTAGATTTGGCTAAATACATGATGATGCATATGAATTACGGCCATAGTCAGGGAAAAAACATCATCCCTAAAAAGTATGCGAAGATTATGCAGACCGCTGTAAATAAAGAATCGGGTTATGGATTAGCTTTGATGAATAATTCTAAAATTATACCGGGGATTACTTTGACAGGCCATACGGGATCGGCTTACGGGCTTTATAGCGCACTATTTTTCAACCCTGCAAAGAAATATGGCTTTATTGTTATTACAAACGGCTGCAATATTCCCGACAGCGATGACTTCAACCCTTTGCTTAAAGACTGCATTGGCGCCTTGTACGATGCTTACATTGAATAGACAACGGTTTTCATCAAATAGGTAACAGTTTAATAAATAAACAAAAGCCAAACCCATCAAATCGAACCTTGTCCCTGAGGTTTACGGGAAAGCCTGAGGCCTTCGGATCAACTAGACATTAACAACATAAAAAAGCTGCTAATTTTGGAGCTTTTTTTTTTTGTTATTTTTACTATTTCTTGTTTTCCACCCAGTTTACAAT
>NZ_LBGU01000034.1:0-169279 GCF_000988325.1 Sphingobacterium sp. Ag1
TTACATCACGCGCTACCCGCTCTGACAAGCATGCTAAAAGAGCTGTTATTTGGCCTAGGTGGAGGCCTAATCGTGGTGGTCTTATTTACGATCGGCAAAATGCTGGTTAAAAAGAAAAAATGACCTTATACTGATCATTGATGATCAGCAACGAAAAAAGGCAACAGAAAGATCTGTGGCCTTTTTTGGTTGCTGATGTTTAAATTATATCTGTTGCCTCTGCCGCAGCATCTATTTCCACACGTTCGCCTTTTGTATTAATCAAAATTACATCGTCCGAATCCGCTAATGAAACAGAAGCCACGCCATCACTGAACGAGGTAGCTCCACTGTATATAAATGGTATTGCAACTTTTCCCTGACCATCTAAATACCCATACTTTCCACCTTTGCTTGCAAGGAAAAGATTGGGTTCTTCGGTAATTGAAATCAAATCGTAGTCGTGCGCAACGATTTGATTGGTCCTAATATCAGTAAGATTATACTTGTCGTTTTCGATGCTGACGAAATGCGTTGCATTGTTTTCAGAAATAAAGCTATACGTTGCCGGGACAATTATTTTACCCGCTTGATTCAATATGCCATATTTATCTTTCACTTGAAATACAGCATAGCCCCCGTTAATGAATGATATCA
The DNA here is from genome assembly GCF_000988325.1 of Sphingobacterium sp. Ag1. Classification (NCBI taxonomy): domain Bacteria; kingdom Pseudomonadati; phylum Bacteroidota; class Sphingobacteriia; order Sphingobacteriales; family Sphingobacteriaceae; genus Sphingobacterium; species Sphingobacterium sp. Ag1. Next base: position 637 of record NZ_LBGU01000034.1, read on the forward strand.
TATCATAATTTGCCGGGATCAAAATTTTACCAGACTTATCCATGACCCCATATTTTTCGTTTAGTCCAAAAACCAGTTGGCCAAGATGGTCATCGTAACCTAAATAATCGTATCGGAAGGGGAGGATTGGTTTACCGGTGAGATTAATGGCACCATATTTTTCATCTTTATATTGCACTATACTCAGGTCGCCAACAAATGGAGCAATGTAAAGGTATTGTGCTGGCACAATTGTTTTTTCATCGCCGTCTTTTACCCCCAAAAGGTTAGTTGCAGCATCTTCAAATAAATAGAGATTTTCAGCAATCTGGTTGCTATCTTCCGCATCCTCTTCGTCATCATAAATTGATGCTACTTGTTCATAATCCTCGGGTACAATAAAATCCTTTTCGTCCAGTTGGCTATCGGTGATGTTCTGCGCAATCATATTCATGCCAAGCGGTGTTGTTAGCTGCAGCACAGCCCCAGGTATTTTTTTGAACAGATCAAAGCCCTCCCAATAGGCGACTGGCAGTTTATCGCTATACCAAATCGATAGGGTACTGTTTTCCGCGCTATCTTCCGAAATAGGAATTTCTACCTGCGCTAGTTTGCAGGGATAACCAGCGATCATTTTCGTCTGGTTTGGGACGAGTTTGATCGCATGTGAGCTAAGCTCATTTTCTTTCACGACATATTTTGCCAGTCCTGGGTATAATATAACCGATTGCTCTTCATTTTTTTTAACGAGAAATATAGACTCTTCGCCGTCTCCGGAAGCCGATACAACTTTTATTTTATCATTGTTAACATAAGCTTCGTAGACAGAAACTGGAGCTGCTTGCGCTTCTTCGCTGGGATCGACGGAATAGGTAATGGCATAGTTGATCTTGAATGCTTTATTGATTTGTGCAAACGACATGCTGCTGGCCGCCAAGATAGCTGCGAACGATAGGGATATTTTTTTCATCTTCTTAAACTTTGAAAGACAAATATCCTGATTCAATGTAAGGTGTTTTATCCCTGAAATCCGTTATTTAACGATAAATCGAAATCGAGCCGATCTCATGCAACGATCATCAGGCCCTTATCAAACCCCATTCTGAGACTTAATCGATGGCCAACTGATATTTAAGCAATAGTCCAGGCAGCTGTTCCCGACCAAATTTACTTTTTTTCATGCGATTGGCCTCGGGATCGAGCTGGATGTTGATGGAGGACCGAAAATCACAGCCTTCGAGATTGCTTTGTATAAAACGGGCATTTAACAAATTCGCTTTTCTAAACGCCGCCTGTTGCAGATTAGCTCGTTCAAAATCCACATGTTGCAACGAACAGTGATCAAACTGAAATTTCTTTATATTTCGTTCAAAAAAAGAGGAGTAATCCAATACCGAGTTGCTGAAATTAACATGAAAGGAAAATGAACTACATTCATTAAAGTGTATACCTAGCATTTTGCAGTCATTAAAGACAACATGATCTAGTTGTGTGCCCTTCAGACTGACATTGGAAAGATTACACGATTTAAATTCACAATTTGTGAAAATGAGGTCTAACAGTTCCGCGCTCTGAAAATCACATTGCTCAAAGGTGCATTTGTAAAATTCCTGAACTTGTTTCAGTTCAGGTGTCCATGTTTGTTTCGTGATTGTTTGTTCGATAAGTTCTTCCATTCTGTATGCTATTGGCATTGATCTTAGCGAAAATAAACAATTCTCCCGAATGATTTTACTTTAAAATGAAGTCAATGCGCTACATCCGCCTGTATGCAAAATACCTGATTTCAGGGATAAAAAGGGTAATTTTTTCCAACTATATTTGGCATAGCCATAAAACATAATTCTGGGGGCAAGACTGAAGTATTGTAGAACTCTGGTAGGTTTTAATATAGTTGTTAAAGGGCACCCTATAGAGTGCCCTTTACTTTTTTAGCTATTTCGATTCTTCAATTTGCCGAATATTAGTTGTTTTTTAAATATTGCCGTAGCACATATTGCAGAATACCATCATTCTTAAAATACTCGATTTCAATAGCAGAATCGAGTCTTGCTTTCACTTGAAATGTGGTTGTTTTTCCATTGTCATGCACCGCCTTTACCGAGAGGAGTTTATGGGGTGTTAAATCGTTCGCAAGTCCCGTGATGCTATAGACTTCTGTTCCATCTAGTCCTAATTTCTCTGCATTTTCGTCATTGATAAACACAAGTGGTGCTACCCCCATACCGACAAGATTACTTCGGTGAATACGCTCAAAACTTTCAGCAATAACCGCCCGTACGCCGAGCAGGAATGTTCCCTTTGCAGCCCAATCTCTTGAGGAGCCCGAACCATACTCTTTTCCTGCCAGCACAATGAGTGCAGTGTTGTTTTTTCGATATTCCATTGCGGTTTCATACACCGTCTTCACCTCATTGCTTGGGAAATAGCGGCTAAATCCACCTTCACGATCAGTAATTTTGTTTTTAATACGCACATTGGCAAATGTTCCACGCATCATAACTTCGTGGTTCCCACGTCTAGATCCATACGAATTAAAGTCTTCTTTACTTACCTGATGTGCGCTGAGGTATTGTCCGGCCGCAGTTTCTTCTTTGAATGACCCTGCAGGTGAGATATGATCCGTTGTAACCGAATCACCAAGATAAAGTAATACCCTTGCATTTTGGATGTCTTGTATCGGATTTGGTACAGCCTGTAAATTTTCAAAAAAGGGCGATTCTTTAATGTAGGTAGACGTGTTGTCCCACTGGTAATTTTGATCCAGATTCACTTCAAGTTCTTGCCAGTCTGTTGAACCATCGAAGATGACATCATAAACTTCTTGAAAATCCGATTGTTTGACGCAGGCATTGACGGTTTCCATAATATCCTCGCGGCTCGGCCAAATATCTTTCAGATATACGGGCTCACCATTTGGGTCGTAGTCGAGCGGCTCCTCCAAGAGATTAATATCAACTCTTCCGACTAACGCATAGGCAACAACAAGCATCGGCGACATTAAAAAGTTCATTTTTACCTGAGGATGCACACGCGCCTCAAAATTTCGGTTACCAGACAATACCGATGCGACAATGAGTTCACCTTTTTCCACTGCCTCTGCTATTTGTGGTGGAAGAGGACCCGAGTTTCCAATACAGGAGGTACAACCGTAACCCACCGTGTGAAAACGCAGGGCATCGAGATCAGCACTAAGTCCTGATCTTTCAAGGTATTGTGTAACGACTTTTGAACCAGGGGCTAAGGAGGTCTTTACCCAGGATTTGGTCCGCAGTCCACGCTCGATAGCGTTACGGGCCAATAATCCTGCGCCGATCATCACAGTAGGGTTCGAGGTATTGGTACAGCTTGTTATGGCGGCAATGGCAATACTGCCATCACTGACAATATATTCTTTATGATTGTGCTTGATGCGCACAGCATGAATAGACTCTTGGATAACTTCATGCGGTGAATCATGTTCAACAGGTACCTTACCAAAGGTAAACTCCGTACCAGACCCGCCGTCGGCAAGCCAAGCAGATTCCGATCGCTGTAGAACAGGGACATACTGTCGATGGTGTTCGCTATCCAAGAGATGTGAAAATGTAGTTTTTAGATCTTTCACAAGAATTTTATCCTGAGGTCGCTTAGGGCCGGATACAGTTGGTTCCAGACTTGATAAATTGAATTCAACAACCGACGAATATTGAATTTCTTCCTTGCCTGTCCGCCAGAGTAAATTGCTTTTACAATAATCTTCAACAATTTTAATCTGTTCGGCACTTCGATTGGTGCTATGCATGTATTCAAGGGTTCGGTCATCGATCGGAAAATAGGTAACCGTACAGCCGAATTCTGGTGACATATTGGATATTGTCGCACGATCTGTCACCGAAAGGCTGTCTAATCCATCGCCAAATACTTCAACAAATTTGCCCACAACACCTTTATCACGAAGTATTTTTGTGATGGAAAGAACCATGTCCGTCGCGGTGCATGTCGCTGGTATTTTGCCCGTAAGTTTAAGGCCGATAACCTCGGGGCAGGTGAAAAAAATGGGTTGTCCAAGCATGGCTGCCTCGGCCTCAATACCACCAACTCCCCAACCTAATACACCAATACCATTGACCATTGGTGTATGCGAATCAGTCCCTACTAATGTGTCAGGAAAAAGCCAATTGTCACGTTCAATGACTCCTTTGGCAAGATATTCCAAGTTGACCTGATGGCAGATACCCATACCTGGGGGAACAACGGTAAAATTTTTTAATCCTTTCTGTGCCCATTTAAGGAGTTCATAACGCTCACGGTTGCGTTCATATTCCAACTCGACATTCTTGTCATACGAGTACTGTGTACCAAAGTAGTCGACCTGAACGGAATGATCAATGACCAGATCCACCGGGATAGCAGGATTTATTTTTTGTCCATCCTTGCCATGACGGATAAATTCGGCACGTAGTGATGCCATATCGACTACAGCAGGTACTCCGGTGAAATCCTGCATTAAAATTCTGGCCGGTTTGAAGGGGATATCTTTGTCAACAGGTTGTGGAGTCCAATGAATCAGGGTATTGACATGCTCGTCCGTGATACTGAATCCATCATGGTTACGCAATACATTTTCCAGTAGTATCCGGATGCTGAACGGTAGGTGCATAACATTACCTTCAGGGAGATCTTTAATAGAACTATACTGGTAAACTTTTCCGTTAATTTCAATTTCTTGTATTGATTTCTCTTTGCTCATATTCATTTACTTATTTTCATACTATATAATATACATATCCCTAAATTTGTTTGTAATATCTTTTACACTTATCTTTTCGCTTTTGTATTCTAACACCGAATTTAAACCTCCATTGCCGCTGAAAAATCCGTTAAAAAAACGCGTGAAAAAATTCGATTAATTTTCTGCTGTAAAAGCAATCAAATTAGGATACAAACGTTATGGTAATGTTTAGGCTTAGTTAAAGTGTTATATGACAAAAAAAGTAAATTATAGTCTCCTTTTATTGGTTAGTTTGTTGTTTTGCAATCCATTTTTGGTTAAAGCAAGCAAGCATTGTGTGGTCGAGGAGGAGAATAAGAGCAGAACCGAAGGATACAATCTTAGTTTTAGGGACAGTAAAAACAATATATTGAGCCTAAACCAGCTGAAAGGAAAAGTTGTGGTTATTAATTTATGGGCGACATGGTGTCCACCATGTCTTGCTGAGATGCCTTCCTTGGATCAACTCTATAAGGAATTTAAGGGCAACGATGCTATTGTTATTTTGGCTGTCGATATCGATGGAAATCTTAGCGCTTCGCGGAAGTTTATGGCGAAAAGAAAATATAGTCTACCGGTCTATCAATTAAATTCGGCTTTACCCAAAGAATTGAGTACCACAAGCATACCAACAACGATTATTTTGGATAAGGCTGGTAAGCTGGTCATTAAACATGTAGGTGGAATGAACTTTGGGTCGCAGAAATTCAGAAAATCCCTATTGGATTTAAGCAAGGAATAGCTTTTGGTCTTGGAGACTATAACAATATAATGGAAGATAATTTATGTTTCATTTAGCATTTATGGCATTTTCTTGCTAATTTTGCATGCTAATTGTATAAGGAGAAATTATCTATGCCGGTCAAACTTCCTAATAACCTTCCTGCCATTGAGCTGTTGAAAAAGGAGAATATATTTGTCATGAGTGATTTAAGAGCAAATGAGCAGGATATCAGACCGCTTCGTGTTTTGGTACTGAACTTAATGCCGCTTAAAATTACGACAGAGACAGATTTTATTCGTTTGCTGTCAAATAATCCTTTGCAGGTGGAAATGGAATTTTTGCGACTTGAAACGCATGTTTCAAAGAATACCCCCGAAGAGCATTTGGAAATGTTTTACAAGAGCTTGACCGAGGTTAAGGAGAATTTCTACGACGGAATGATTATTACGGGGGCTCCAGTTGAAATGGTTGCTTTTGAGGAAGTGACCTACTGGGATGAAATTCAGACCATCTTCGACTGGGCGAGGACCCATGTAACATCAAGTTTGTATATCTGTTGGGCGTCTCAAGCGGCATTGTATCATTTCTATGGTGTAGAGAAGAAGCCATTAACGGAAAAACTTTTTGGTGTATTTAAGCACACTGCGTTAAACAAAAGACATCCTTTATTCCGTGGATTTGACGATGAGTTCTTTATACCGCACAGCCGCCATACAACAATTGAGAAACATGATCTCCTGGTAAAAGAGGGTTTAGAAATTCTTTCAGAATCGCCAGAAGCCGGTATTGCTATCGTTTCTTCACGCGGGGGACGCGAGTTTTATTTGACGGGACATTCGGAATATGCTCCTTTTACACTGGATGAAGAGTATAAAAGAGACTTAGAAAAAGGGCAGGAGATTGCTATGCCGGCAAATTATTATGTTGACGACAACCCCGAAAATCGCCCTCTGGTGCGCTGGACAAGTCATGCGAATCTTCTTTTCAATAATTGGTTGAATTACTTTGTGTATCAAGAAACTCCTTTTGATCTAAAAGACGTGGTTTATTTAGGCGAAATCAAACAAGGATAATTTAATTCCTTCAAACAAAAACAGCTAAAAGAGTATTCTATTCATATGAAGTGATTAAATATGAAAAAGACTGCTTTAATAGTTTGTCCTGTTTTTTCAGTTTTTTTATTGAAAGCACAGGTTACCCTGGAAGAGAATCAAAAGCTTAAAGAAGCGAATGGGACGTTATGGTATGCTAATCCGTGGATTTGGATTGCCGGTGTCGCACTGTTTCTACTGATTTTTATCCTTGTACTACGTAAATCAACACGCAATAAAACCAAGACTTAATTATCCCCATTAATTTTAGTTGCGATTAGAATCCCAATTGTTGCATTAACAATAGAAGAACTTTGCTTAAGTTTGTGTATAGCGATAGACAAACTAAATTTTTATATGAAGAAAAATCTACTTTTAGCAGCTTTGTTGACCTGCGGCTCATTGGCGGGCCAAGCGCAAAACAACGCAATCAATGTGAGTTACATGGACAAGAGTGTTCGTCCTCAAGATGACTTTTATAATTTTGTGAATGGACACTGGATGAAAACAGTCAAAATACCCTCTGATAAAGCACGTTGGGGTTCTTTCGACGAATTGCGTGAAAACACCGATATTGCTACGTTGAAGGTCTTGCAAGAATCGCTAACTGGACAATTCCAAAAGGGTACAGACAATCAGAAGATAGGTGATTTGTATAAATCATTTGTGGATATGAAAACACGTAATAAACTTGGTTTAGAACCTGTTAAACCTTATCTTGCTAAAATTGCAGCAATTAAAAATTTTGATGATTTATACAACTATCTTGTTGAGGTAGCACCGATTGGTGGAAATCCTTTTTTTAGTGGCTATGTATATGCGCATCTTAAAAATTCCGATGTTAATACAGTATACCTCGGCGGAGGAAGTCTGGGGCTTGGACGTTCTTATTATCAAGTAAAAGATAAGAAGAACGAAGAAACGTTAACGGATTATTCAAATTATATTTCTGCACTTTATGCTAAATCAGGCCAAATTACGAAGGATTTAAAAGGTCCAAAAATTGTCGCCTTTGAAAAGCAGCTGGCGGCAAACCTTAAAACCGTTGAGCAATCACGCGATGCAAATGGGCGATATAATCCGATCGCTGTAGCCGATCTAAAAAAGATTGTGAAAAACGTCGATATTGCAAAGTACCTAAAGGATGTCGGTTTTAAGGCTGATACTGTTATTGTACCGGAAATAAAGTATTACGAAAATTTGGATCGGGTTTTCAACCCTGAAAATCTACCGGTGATCAAAGAGCTATTGACATTTCATATTTTAAATAATGCAGCGTCATATACTACACAGGAGTTAAATGATCTGTATTTTGATTTCTGGGGTCGTAAGTTAAAAGGACAAAAGGAGCAGCGTGCTCTGGACAAGCGCGGTGTGGAATTTGTCAATTCGATCGCAGGTGAGTTATTAGGGAAATTGTATGTGAAAGAAAACTTCCCTCCAAAGGCCAAAGCTGAAGCGGAAGAGCTTGTAAGCTACCTCGTTAAATCTTTCGGGCAGCATATCAAGGGATTGACTTGGATGTCGGATGAAACGAAAGTAAAGGCATTGGACAAACTGACTAAGTTTAAAGTTAAAATTGGTTACCCGGATAAATGGAAAGATTTTAGCAAACTTGATGTTGGGACATCGTTGTATGAAAATGTATTGGCTTCGAGTAAATGGGCATTTTATCAGAATTTAGCGAAACAAGATAAGCCAGTGGACAAATCTGAATGGGGGATGACTCCACAGACTGTGAATGCTTATTATAGTCCACTGTTTAATGAGATTGTCTTTCCGGCAGCGATTCTTCAGCCGCCATTCTACGATTATAAAGCTGATGCTGCAGTTAATTTCGGCGGTATTGGTGCGGTAATTGGTCACGAACTTTCGCACGGATTTGACGACCAGGGTGCTAAATACGATGGGAATGGAAACCTGAACAACTGGTGGAGCGACAGCGATAAGGCGAAATTTGAAGCAGCGGCTGATGCTTTGGTACGTCAGTTTGAATCCTACGAACCTGTACCAGGTGTTTTTGTGAACGGTCGCTTTACATTAGGGGAGAATATTGGGGATTTAGGTGGCTCATCAGTGGCTTTTGATGCATTGCAACTCTATCTGAACGATAAGGGAAATCCTGGTTTAATAGATGGTTTTACACAGGACCAGCGCTTTTTCCTTTCCTGGGCAACGATTTGGAGAACGAAAACTACCGATGAGTTTGTGGTCAATCAAGTAAAAACTGATCCACATTCTCCAGCACAGTACCGTGCTTTTGCCCCGATCATTAACCTAGATGCTTTCCATAAAGCTTGGGATACAAAGAACGGCGACAAAATGTTTGTTCCGGTCGATAAACGTATCAAAATTTGGTAGGTTTCAGCCATGTTTAATGAAAAACGGGTGTATCTCACATGAGCATACACCCGTTTTTCATTTATCAAGTGTAGGCTACTTCATCCATCTCAGAACCAAGTAGAACCCGATCGCCGTAGCAGATAAGGTTAATGCGGTTGCCCACCATAAGGTTGTAAAACCGAAGGAATCGACGATGCTAGTCCCTAAAAGCGGCGAAAATATATTTGCAGCTGAAAATGCCAACGAATTGAACCCCATGTATGCTCCTTGTGTTTTAGGTGTCGAACGGTTAACAGAAACCGTTGCCATAAAGGGTAGTGTCAGCATCTCGCCAAGGCCGAAGATAAAGAATGTGAAATATAACCACCCGAGTCCACCTGAAAAATTTAACATGGCATAAGAGCTGGCACATAAAAATGTTCCAAAGACGAGCGTGCTTATAAGCGAGAATCTTTTTTCAGCTATATGGACAATGAACATCTCCAGTAATACGATAACGAATCCACTCCAGCCGAGTAGAAATCCGATTTGGTGATCATTCAAATGGTGAACTTCTCGGTAGAAAATAGGTAACGTTGTGATCAACTGAAAGAAACAGAATGAGAAAATGCAACAAAAGATATTGAATAAGACAAAAGGCAGGTCGGTATAGGGATTTCGTGTCTTTTGAGGTAATTCGTTTTCAGCAGTAATCTCTTTTTTAGGTTTAATATCGCTTCTTTTTTCTCGTTTATGAAAAAAGACAAAGAAAATCACTGCAGCGCAAAGGACGGCAAAAGAATTTCCATAAAAGATCCAATTGAATGAGATGGTTGCCAAAAATCCAGCCACCGCCGGGCCGATTGAAAATCCCAGATTTATGGCAAGACGATTCAATGAAAAGGCGCGCGTGATATTTTCGGGTTTAGCGTAACTCGCCACTGACACGGAGTTTGCAGGTCTGAAGGCATCAAAGATTAAGCTTAACGTAAAAATCATGATGGATAAGGACTGCACCTCTTTGAAATGTGGGATCAGTAAGAATAAAGGGGCCGCCAATACAAGACTTCCGAACTGAACCTTGAAGCTGCCAATCCGGTCAGTCAACCAGCCACCGATATAGGAACCACAAACGGAGCCGAATCCATAACTCATCAATACCACACCGACCTGTTTAATGTCAAAATGTAGAACCTGAGTCATGTAGAGGCCAAGAAAGGGAATCACCATACTTCCCATTCTATTAATGAGCATCACTATGGCAAGTAGCCATGCTGCTTGAGACAGTCCCTTAAAGGAGTCGAGGTAAATCGATAAAATTCTTTTCATTGAATGACGAATCAGCGTGTATAGACCGTATAAGTTTTTACTTCATACGTCTTCTTATAGTATTGGTAAAAAAAATGCCAAATTGATTAGTCAACTTGGCATTTGTTAAAATTAGTTGATATTATGCCAACATGGACTCCGGAATTGTCGGATTGACCTGATAGGTACTCGCGACCATTTGTTTCTTGTCAGACCCTGGTTCCATAATAAAGTCAATACGCCCTAGATTAATTCCAGCAAAACCGACTTGATTCACAACGGTCTTTGTTCCTTTTAAATTTGTAACCAGTGTTGGTTCATTTAAGAAGGTGTGCGTATGTCCACCGATAATGAGATCGATATCTGAGGTTTTGGCGGCAAGGATCAGATCCGACACCTTGTCGTTTTCATATTGATAGCCCAAATGCGATAAACAGATGACCAAATCACATTTGTGTTTTTCTTTCAATGTGCGGACCACCTTGTTGGAAACTTCAATAGGATCCAAATATTTCATTCCCCTGAAGTTATTGGGGTCAACCAATCCCTCAATATCTACCCCTAGTCCAAACACGCCTATTTTTATTCCACCTTTATGGAATATGGTATAATCTTGGGTTCTGCCCTCCAATACGGTTCCTTTGAAGTCGTAATTTGCCGTTAAGAACGGAAATTTAGCGTGATCCAGGTACTTTACAAGACCGTCAAGACCATTGTCAAATTCATGATTTCCAAATGTCCCGGCATCATAACCTAACTTTGTCATGAGGTCAAGTTCAAGTTTTCCTCCAAAAAGATTAAAATAGGGGGTACCTTGAAACATATCGCCTGCATCGAGTAATAGAAGATGTTCTTCTTCTTTGCGGATTTTATTGATCAGTGTACTTCGGCGCGCAACACCAGCCAATCCCTGATATTTCCCGCCGTCCATTGGAAACGGTTCAATACGGCTATGAACATCGTTGGTATGTAAAATTGTAAGTTTTACCTTTTTGCTCTTCGCGTCGACTTGAAAAGGAAGTGATCCCAAAGCAACTGCAGCAGAAAATCCACCAACTTGCTTGATAAAAGATCTTCGGTTAATTGATTTTAATTCTTCCATCTAATTCTGCATTTACTTTTTTACCTTCTTTCGTTAATTCGCTCACATATTCAATCAAACCTTCACGCATACGTTGTGGATAATTAGCCCGCGATACAGGTTGTGTCAGTAAGGTGAGGTTATCACCACCATTGGCAAGATAATCATAGGTCACTAGTTTATATAACTTATTATCTTCAATAGCTTGACCTTTGATCTTTATGTCCTGAGCTTTGTTGCCTGTAATTGTCAACGTCATTCCGGCTATAGGTTGTCCATGTGTTGTAGCAATATAGTCAGCAAGCTGACGAATCTGACTACCTTTGAGCTCGAGTATAGTCAATGTATTCTCAAAGGGCATAACCTCAAAAATATGTCCTACAGTAATATCGCCTGCTTTAAGATCATTTCGGATCCCACCCTTTGTTGCGAACGCCAAATCCGCAGGGTTATGAGCATTGTGTTCACTCATCCACAACAAGGCTTCACAAAAAAAATTGCCCATTAATGTTTCCGCTGTTTTCTCTTTTGTCAATGCCTTGTCCGCATGTCCAATCACACGATTCATCTCCGCTTCCATTTTGTGTTTGAAGGGTTCGTACATTGACACGACTGCAGGATCAGCTTGCATATCGCTATTGATATGATATTGTTGGAAATCTTTTTGCGTTGGATGGAGTTGTTTTGTACAACCTGTAACCATCAAAAGCGAAGCGACACCAAGGCTACCAATAAAGGCAATTTGCTTCGAAATATTCATTCTTTTTAATTTAACCAAATACTACGCAAAGTTAGCCAATTATATATGAACAAATCTAATCCAATGTTAGCTAATTTTTAAAAACAACAAAAGCTTAATATTGTTACACATTAAGCTTTGTCCATATAATTAGAAAAATAACAACCTAATGAACTAATTCCGTCTCAGGAACATGTTTGTTGTCCGTTTGGGGATCCGCTGCTATCAAACGCTCTAAACTATTCTCCTGCTGAAGGATCTTTTTCCTTTTGTTGCGCGAGGACAGCTTGGTACGATATGCTTTCCAGCTCATTAATAGGACAGAGAATAGAATAACCGCTAATCCGACAATTTGCAATGAGGTCACCACATGCGAAGTGAAAAAATGACTTAAAATAAGTGCAATAATTGGGTTTACATAAGCATAGGTACTTACTTCCATTGCTGGACGTACCTGCAATAACCAAATATACGAGCTAAAAGCAAGGATGGAACCAAATGTGATTAGATACCCCAAATTGAACCAGTCAACAGGTGCTACACTGCTCAGTGTAAATGATGCATATTCACCGGTAAAAAGCGCCGTGATATTAAAGAGAACGCCTGCGGTAACCATTTGCCAAGCAGTTTTCACCATAACATGCAGGTCCTCTTTTTCTTCTTTTTCGGATTTTTTAAAATACTTGGAAATCAATGAACCTACAGTCCAAGCGATAGAACCCAATACTAAGATAGACAGGGCAATCACCTTAAGGGTACCGTCTGTGTTATCATTGGTTGCCATGATCTGTTCGGCAAACAGCATCACAACACCACAGAAACCTAATGCTACACCAGCAACCGTGCTAATGCTGCTAAAGTTTTCTTTCCATTTGGGTCTGTCCAATAAAATAAACCAGATTGCCGCGGCTGCAGCAATAATAGCAGCAACACCACCAGATACATACTGCTCCGCCCAGATAACCCCGGCCATATCCACAAAGAGCAATAAAAAACCTACGATTGCGGCCTCTTGAATAGAACGCTTGTTAAATAATTTATATCCCTTTATAGCACAATATGTCATTAGAATTGCACTGGCTGCAACAAATCGAAACGAACCCAAAATAAATGGCGGGAAACTATGCAATGCTTTTTCTATAAAGAAAAAGGTCGAGCCCCATACCACATAAATAATGAAATAAGCAACTACAACCATTAATGCGCTAGCAGCCTTTTTTTGTCCTTGCAACATGATTAAACCTCCTTTCTATTACTCGGGTATAACAACCTGCTGATCTTCCTTGACCGTCTGAAGTACAATTGTTGTACGCGTTGAAATAATACCTTCCACTTTACTTAAGGTATTTCGCATGAGATCCACTAAACCTGTAGAATCCGCAGTTCTTACTTTAATAAGATAACCGTCATCACCTGCAATGTCGTGTACCTCTTGAACTTCAGGGATTTCCGCAAGTGCCAACCCTACACCCTGTTCGCCAATAATATCATTGGCTTTGATAAAAATAAACGATAAAAGTTTCTGATCGACCGCGGCAGGATTGATCTTGGCACTATACTTTAAAATCACATCTTTTTGTTCAAGCTTCTTTACGCGCTCGAGGATCGCCGATGGTGCCATGCCTAATTCTCTTGCGATGTCAGCATTGTTGATCCGTCCATTATCCTGCATTAAGCGCAAGATTTTATAGTCGACCTGGTCTAAATTATATTCTACTTTTGTCATTTCGACTGCAAAGATAGGTAAAAAAGTATAAAATTCAAAATTGCATATAAAATTCTGAATATAATTCTGAGTAAATAGAAATTCGCGTGAATTTTATTCTTATTTATCAGAAAGAAATCTTGACCAGTTGGGCTATGGTACTGAAGGTAAGTGTATTGCCTTTAGAGAGGTTAGGCGTATAACTCAACAATTGTACCTTTTTCTTAATTTCAGAATAATATTACTCGTTGACAGGATGACGCCCAATCCAATCAGACAACCTAAGCACACACAGCCAAAGCGATCCAAAGCGGCGAAGTAGGAGCGACTTTGCTGTTCATGAAGGTAGACGATAATTAGCGCAACCATAGAAGTCCGTGCCACAGCCATAATATTGAGTAGCTTGCATGTAATCAATGACGCAACAATACCGATAATCATGGCATAGAGTTGCGAAATGGGAACGAAATATAGACTGAGACCAATTGCTGATCCTATAAAGTTGGATTTAGCCCGGTCGATGGCTATTTTTTTCGACTCATTCTCTTGCGGTGAAATGACCAATATAATGGAAATTAGTGTCCAGGAAACCGAATATTGGGGAAAGGATACGAAAAGGGGATAACCTATAAGGAAGCCAATCAATACCCGGATGGTGTATATAATAAAATCAGAATGCAGCGTATAGCGAAGGAATAGATTACGCATATAAGGATATGAATCGTTAATTTAAATGATGTAGCGCCACAAAAATACATGCATTGTTTGAAGGAACGAAATAAAATTGGCTTTTATGGTAATTTGTTTGATTTTGCGTTTTTATGCGTTTTTTGTTTTTGATTTGGGTGTTTCTTGCAATCTTCTCTTTTTCCGATGCATAAATTTGACTAAATTTGTTTCATACATAAATGTAGATTAAGTGAAAGATCAGAATCAATTAGCCTTATTAGCGTCTCAACTCAAAGGGGAGCTCTATTATACCCATGAAACGAAGGACCAAACGATGTTGCTTGCCTATTCGACAGATGCGTCTGTTTATCAAGAAAAACCCTTGGCCGTAGCCATACCCGTCGATCATGATGATATCAAAAAATTAATTGATTTTGCGCGGCACAACGGTGTCACAATCATACCACGTACCGCCGGCACTTCTTTAGCTGGTCAGGTAGTAGGCAATGGCATTATCATGGATATTTCTCGTCATTTTAACCATATACTTGAACTTAATGTCGACGAGCAGTGGGTTCGGGTACAACCTGGTGTGATCCGTGACGACTTGAATAATTATCTTAAACCGTTCGGACTGATGTTTGGCCCTGAAACTTCGACTGCAAGCCGTGCGATGGTAGGTGGAATGATTGGCAATAACTCTTCGGGTCTGCATTCGATTGTTTGGGGCGATACACGACACAATTTGATTTCGGCCAATGTACTTTTGGACGACTGTTCTGAAGTGATCTTTGAAGCAGTTGATGAAGCAGCCTATTTTAAGAAATTATTATTAGCTGGTCGTGAGGGGGATATCTACCGTAATATGAATGCATTATTGACAGACCCCGAGCATTTAAGCGCCATTGAAGCGGGCTATCCAAAACGATCTATCACGCGCAGAAATACCGGTTATGCTTTGGATATCCTTGCCGATCGCTCGACACCTTTCAATATGTGTAATTTGTTGGCAGGGTCCGAAGGAACGCTGGCTATTGTTACAGAAGCGAAACTCAAACTGATGCCCTTACCACCGCAGGAACTAGGCTTACTTTGTGTTCATTTTGCGGATATGGTGGAGTGTATGCATGGTAATGTAGTAGCCTTAGGGCACAAGCCGGAAGCATCCGAATTGGTAGATAAATACATCATGGATTTTACGGTTGGGCATCCAACTTATAAGTATAACCGTTTTTTTATAGAAGGCGATCCACAAGCGCTGTTGATCGTTGAGTTTAGGGGGCATACAGCTGCCGAAACAGAGGCAAAAGCGATGGCTCTAAAAGCGGACCTTGTAGCCCGCGGGCTTGGTTATGCTTATCCCTACATTACGGGTATTGAACAGACCAATTTGGTTTGGGATGTACGCAAGGCAGGACTGGGGCTAATTCGCAATTTACCCGGGGATAGTCAACCTGTAAATTTGATTGAAGATTGTGCGGTGTCGCCCGAAGATTTACCTGCTTACGTGCGTGATATCCAAAAACTTTTGGTGAAAGAGGGGGTGCATGCATCCTATTATGCGCACGCGGGAGCCGGGGAACTACATATTGAGCCCTTTGTGAATTTGAAAACAGCAGCAGGGAAGCGTACATTTCGTTCAATCCTCGAAAAAACCAGCGACCTTGTATTAAAATATAACGGTTCACTGAGTGGTGAGCACGGTGATGGTCGTCTGCGTGGCGAATTTATCGGCAAAGTGCTTGGTGAAAAAGTTTACAAATTGCTTGAAGATGTAAAATATATCTTTGATCCACAGGGTGTTTTTAATGCAAATAAAATTGTCAATACGCCGCCAATGGATGCTCATTTACGTTATGACAACGATAGCAACCGAACAGAAATAAAGACCTATTTCGATTTTTCTAAAGATGAGTCTATTCTTCGGTTGGCAGAAAAGTGTTCTGGTTCGGGAGATTGCCGAAAGACTGAAATTACTGGTGGAACAATGTGCCCTTCATTCATGGCTACGCGCGATGAAAAAGATACGACACGGGCGCGGGCAAATATGTTGCGTCAGTTTTTAACGAATTCCACAAAGAAAAATCGTTTCGATCATGAGGAGATCAAGGAAGTTATGGACCTTTGCTTAAGCTGCAAAGGCTGTAAAACGGAATGTCCTTCGAGTGTGGATGTAGCCAAAATGAAAGCAGAATTTTTACAGCACTATTATGATGAGCATGGCGCAGGGTTTCGAACAAAATTAATCGCTAATTTCACCCAGTCTCAGAAACTCGGATCTTGGGTTGCACCAATCTATAATTTTGTGGTCAAAAATGATTTCTTGTCAGGGATAGTCAAAAAAACGGTAGGATTTGCGCCAAAACGTTCCTTACCTACAGTCAATGGAACGACTTTAACCCAATGGGTAAAGAAACAAGCAATGGCAAGTGATAGTAAGCGTCGGGTTTACCTTTTTTCGGATGAGTTTACCGAATATAATGATGCCGAGATAGGCATTACCGCATATAAGTTACTGACTGCCTTGGGGTATGAAGTAGTCATTCCAAAACATGTGCAAAGCGGGCGGACTTATCTTTCTAAAGGCTTTGTGAAAAAAGCAAAGGAGATTGCGAATCAAAATATCCATTTCTTAAAGGGACTAATTACGGATGATACGCCACTTTTAGGCGTCGAACCCTCAGGGATAATTACATTTCGCGATGAGTATTTAAGTTTAGTCGATGATGATTTACGTGTTGACGCGCAAAAAATAGCCAAAAACGCGCTGATGATTGACGAATTTCTGTTGAATGAAATGAAAGCGGGGCGTATTCATTCCGAACAGTTTACCTCGGAAACGAAAAAGATAAAGCTTCATGGCCACTGTTATCAAAAGGCTTTTCATCTCGTTACTGTTACGGAACAGGTCCTATCATTTCCGACGAACTTTAGCGTAGAAACAATTCCTTCGGGTTGTTGTGGTATGGCAGGGTCATTTGGTTATGAGGCTGAACATTATGATATTTCGATGAAAGTTGCGGAATTGGTTTTATTACCAACCATACGCGAAACAGAACCTGGTACTTTAATTGCCGCAGCGGGTACTTCTTGCAGACATCAGATTAAAGATGGTGTAGGAAGAAAATCTTATCATCCTGTGGAAATTTTATACGATGCTTTATTGAAATAAAATAAAAACATTGCTAATAGTTGTTTGTTATCAGTAATAATGGTAATATTATAAGAGCAATATTCATTAATAACTGATAACAAACAATTCAATATGTACAAGATTCAATCTATAGCATTTCTTGCGACCGCTACGGTGCTGATGGCTAGTTGCGGAAATTCCAATCAAAAGAAAACTGATGGAAGTGATACAACAACGGTGAACAAAATTGAAGGTGTAAAAATCGAACAATTTACGAATGGTTCACCGGGCGCAGAAAAGAAGAACTTTTTTCTACGTATTACAGATGAAATTAAAACGGATTCAAGCCGTATTTATATCACAAAATCTCTTTACAAACAGGATACTGTAGGAGCGAAGTTTGAGGTTGTAGATTTTATACCCGCAGGTATAATAGATGGCCAACCGAGTGATGAAGTCGGCTTTACCAAAGGTAAGATTAGAATCTCGTCGTCGGGTCAACAGTCTGACAATTTAATTAAAGCATTAGGTGATTTATTTCAAATAGCTACCACTGATTCTTTTACAAAAGATGTAATTCTTCCAAATGTGTTTTCATCCAATAAGGTGAATGCTGATTTGTCCAAAAAAACAGCGTACAGCTTTAAACTATTTTTGGACAATAAAAAAGCTGCTCCAGCAGAGCTCTTCTTTAATGTAGACACCTATAAGCATTCGATCGAGTTTTCGGAGAAAGATCCTTCGTTCCGGGCTGGATTATTGTCAGCGTTGACCGGTAAATAGTGAAGCTGTGACTTGTGCCGCTACTTCGATGCGCCCTAAGTTATATGCTCAGATGTAGTGTATAGATTGATCATAAAATAAAAACGGCTAGAAGCTATCTAGCCGTTTTTATTTTATCTAAAAAAGAGATAGATTTGTGCTAATATATTTAGTTTGAAATGAAACGATCCGGAACCGCAGATCTCCCATTACACTATGGAAAAGTACCAGCGTGGCTTTACGAACGTATGGCTTTGCTAGGTCGCTCCATTGTTGAAGTAATATTAATGGATTATGGTAAAGACGAGGTTTTGAGAAGACTGGCAGATCCCCGCTGGTTTCAAAGCTTTGGTGCTGTTCTCGGCATGGATTGGCATTCTTCAGGGATCACAACGGCTGTTATGGGGGCATTAAAACGCGCTATTAATCCCGATGCAAAGTCGTTGGGACTTTATATCTGTGGGGGTAAAGGCAAGCTCTCCATGCAGACCCCACAGGAACTACTTCGGCTTTCGAACGAAATGGGACTAGATGGCAACGACTTGATTCGCAGCAGTAAGCTTGTTGCTAAAGTGGATAACACCGCTATTCAGGATGGTTACCAATTATATCTACACAATTTTATCGTGACGGATAATGGCAATTGGTCGGTTGTGCAGCAAGGTATGCATGAAAAGGATGGAACTGCCCGTCGTTACCATTGGCATTCTGAAAAGGTCAAATCGTTTGTTGAAGAACCACATGCGGGTATCAGTGGTCCTTCACAAGGTATTATCCTCAACTTGACAGCTGCAGAAGCGGCGGCCAATAGAGCAGGTATTATGACGATAGTAGCGGAGGATTCAACTCAAGTGATGCAAGACTTCGCTAAACTTATTATGCCATCCCATCACGATGTCCGTGCTTCGGACGTTGACTTGAAGAGGCTAGGAGCAATGTTGTACGTGGCCCGAGAAAGTCAACCAAGCCATTTTGAAGACTTATTACTTTTAAAAGGAGTTGGTCCCCGTACGTTACAGTCATTGGCTTTAGTCAGTGAGGTAATCCACGGTGCGCCTTCACGGTTCAATGACCCGGCTCGATTTTCCTTTGCTCATGGCGGGAAAGATGGGCATCCTTTTCCAGTTCCTTTAACCATTTACGATGAAAGTATTCAAATTTTGCAAAAAGGTATTGAAAAATCTAAACTGGGTTACGGTGAAAAATTAAAATCGATTAACAAGTTGCACCAGATTGTCTTGGATAGCGAAAAAGATTTTCAGCCACAATTTGATATTCAACAAATTATAGCAGAAGAACGGCGAGATTCTTGGAAATATGGTGGCAGAACAGTCTTCGGAGATGCACAACCTTTGAGAACAAATGGTCGGGGTTTGCAATTGTCACTTTTCTAGCGGAAATTTACGAATTGTAATTGTTTTGTTAAAATGTGTTAAAGATCGTTAAAATTAGTTGTACGCTAGTATATTTGCTCCGCAATGAAAGCGGTTGTTACCATATTCTTATTCCTATGCTTCTTATTTATCAGAAGCAGTAATAGCCATGCCGTGCTCATTGAATCCGACCGACCAACTGTTAGTTTTATGTATCAGCATAATCATGCTGATGTACAGCAGTATATTGACGCATCAGTTGACCACATCGATCCGCTATTTTACGGTAATATTCACAGTGATAATCCAGTTATCGAGGAATTTGATGCCGAAAATTTTCAACTGACCAAGGATTTGCAGGTGACATCCCAATTTGTTGCGCTGCTACTTTTTGCAATTGTCCTTTTTGTTTTCGTTTTTCGATTTGCAAAGAAGATACCTTTTTGCAATTTCATAGCCTATCTTTTCCCTCAAAGATACGTTCTTCAACAAAACTGGAGAATTTAAAATATACCCTTCGAAATTTCATATGCTTTGGTGGATATCCTAAGGGATGCTCTGCTTAGTCGTAATCGATTTGTACAATCTATGAGCAAGTCGGAACGACCGTAAACCAAAGTAGAGGTCATTTCACCAACCAAGACAACAAACAATCAAACTTATTTTTTTAATTAGACGCTTACAAATGAAAAGAGTATTTATGCTCGCTAGTTTGGCTATTACTTTGTGCCAAATCGGGTGTACTTCCAAAAAGGAAGAAAAGGAAGAAAAAGAGAAATTTACAGCGACCTCTCCGGTGCAAATGGACACAACTATCCGTAAGGACTTTGTTTCCCAGATTAGGTCTTTCCGAAATATTGAGCTTCGGGCTCAGGAGAAGGGCTATCTCGAGCAGATTTTCGTAGATGAAGGACAATTTGTCCATAAAGGACAGTTACTTTTTCGGATTATGCCGAAGATGTATGAGGCCGAATACCGTAAATCTTCGGCAGAAGTTAATGTAGCAGAAATTGAAGTTCAAAATACAAAAACGCTTGCCGATAAAAATGTCGTATCGCCCAATGAACTCGCGATGGCTAAAGCAAAACTTGAGCAGGCCAAAGCTGAGGCTGCGATTGCAAAATTACATCTCTCCTTTACAGAAATCAGGGCACCTTTTGACGGAACCATTGATCGGATTCCATTGAAATTGGGAAGTTTGGTGGATGAAGGTGAATTATTGACAAGTCTGTCCGACAACAGTGAGATGCTGGTTTATTTCAATGTCTCCGAACCTGAATATTTAAGTTATCAAACTAACGTGAGTAAACGTGGAGATACTCATGTCGGCTTGTTGCTTGCCAATAATGAGTTGTTCGCTCAAAATGGTCTTGTGGAGACCATAGAAAGTGAGTTCAACAGTGAGACGGGAAATATTGCTTTTCGAGCGAAATTTCCCAATCCAAACCGTCTATTAAAACATGGCGAGAGCGGCAAGGTGGTGATGAACTTTCCGCTGAAACAGGTTTTAATTATTCCACAGAAAGCGACATACGAAATGCAGGACCGTAAATATGTGTATGTAATCGATAAGGAGGGCAAATTAAAAGCCCGTCATATCACCATTGGTAACTCCCTACCAGATCTGTATGTGGTAACGAGCGGACTTCAAAAAGATGATAAATTTTTGTTGGATGGTATTCAGAAAGCAAAAGAGGATGATAAAATCAGCTACAGCTTTGTGCAACCTAAAGACGCCATCTCAAATTTGAAGTTAAAAACAGAATAGATCCCTTACAGTTAAATTACTATGTTTAGTCGTTTTATAAATAGACCAGTACTTTCGATCGTGATATCACTGATCATTGTGTTCTTGGGTGTGCTTTCTATGGTACAGCTTCCTGTAACACAATTTCCGTCAATATCGCCACCGAAGGTGAACATCACTGCCGAGTATCCTGGAGCCAATGGTGAGTTGATGATTAAATCAGTTATCATTCCGCTGGAACGGGCGATCAATGGGGTTCCGGGAATGAAATACATGGCTTCCGATGCCGGTAATGACGGGGAAGCAAGTATTCAGGTCGTATTCAACCTAGGAACGGATCCGAATCAGGCTTCTTTAAATGTACAGAACCGCGTAGCCTCTGTGGTTAACAAGCTTCCGCCAATTGTGGTCCGTGAAGGGGTGAAGATTACACGTGAAGAATCCAATATGTTAATGTACATCAATCTCTACAGTAAAGACAAGGAGCTTGATGGAAATTTTATGTATAACTATGCGGACATGAATATTGTCTCCGAATTACGTCGGGTAGACGGTGTCGGGGTGGCAAATATTCTTGGAACACGCGAATTAGCGATGCGTATTTGGTTGAAACCTGATCGTATGACAGCCTACAAGATTTCTGCAGAAGAGGTGATGAAAGCCTTATCCGAGCAAAGTTTGGAAGCTTCACCAGGTAAAGCCGGGGAGTCGTCTGGTATGACCTCCCAGTCTTTTGAATATGTATTGAAATACCCGGGGCGTTTTACAACTACGGAAGGTTATGGCAATATCGTTTTACGTGCGGGTGAAAATGGTGAAATGTTACGTTTAAAAGATGTTGCGGAAATCAAATTCGGTTCGGCGATGTACGATATCTACTCTACACTGAATGGAAAACCATCTGCAGCGATTGTCTTAAAACAATCTTACGGAAGTAATGCTTCTCAGGTAATTCAAGACGTTAAAAGCAAAATGAAGGAATTGAAAGCTTCCTTTCCGAAAGGGCTGGATTACGAAATTAGCTATGACGTATCAAAATTCTTGGATGCATCCATGGAAAAAGTAGTCCATACTTTATTGGAAGCATTTGTGCTTGTTGCTATTGTCGTTTTTCTATTCTTAGGAGATTGGCGTTCGACATTGATTCCGACCATTGCAGTACCGGTTTCCTTGGTGGGATCGTTTTTGTTCATGCAGTTTTTTGGCATTACCATCAACTTGATCACATTGTTTGCACTGGTGCTTGCCATAGGTGTAGTTGTGGACGATGCGATTGTGGTTATTGAGGCTGTCCATGCTAAAATGGAAGAGCTTCATATTTCGGCCTATAAGGCGACCAAAAAAGCGATGCACGAAATCAGTGGTGCCATTGTTGCGATCACATTCCTTATGGCGGCGGTTTTTATTCCGGTTGCCTTTATGTCTGGCCCCGTAGGGATATTCTATAGGCAGTTTTCCATTACCATGGCTACTTCCATCATCTTATCGGGTGTTGTGGCATTGACACTCACTCCGGCTTTATGTGCGATTATGCTGAAGAATAACCATGGAAAGGCAAGAAAGAAATCCATTATCGATAAATTCCTGGATTCTTTCAATAGATTGTTTGATAAGATGTCCAACAAATATGTTTACTTGTTGAAGGGCATAGTGGATAAGCGCGTTTTTACATTTTTAGTATTAATTGGTTTTTGTATTGGCGCATATTTTTTGAATAATGCTGTTCCTGCAGGTTTTATCCCCAATGAAGATCAGGGGATGATTTATGCTATTATTCAAACGCCGCCAGGATCGACATTGGAACGGACCAATCTAGCGGCCCAGACATTGCAAAAAGAAGCTGAAGACATTGATGGTGTACAATCGGTATCTTCATTGGCTGGTTATGAAATCCTGACTGAAGGAACCGGGGCAAATACAGGTACTTGTTTGATCAACTTGAAAAGCTGGGAAGAACGTAAAGAATCCTCGCAGGAGATCATAGAGCAACTGGAGGCCGCTGCCAAAAATATTCCAGGAGCGTCTATCGAGTTTTTCCAACCACCGGCCGTACCGGGCTATGGTGCTGCGGGTGGGTTTGAGCTTCGTCTTCTGGACAAAGCAGGTTCTGGCGACTACAAGAAAATGGAAACGGTAAGTAAGGATTTTGTGCGTGAATTGAACAAAAGGCCTGAATTATCGTCTGTATTTACCTTCTATAGTGCAAGTTTTCCGCAGTATATGTTGCATATCGATAATGATCTGGCGCAACAGAAGGGTGTTACCATTGATAATGCACTGAATACGCTTTCGACTTTGGTGGGCAGTAATTACGAAACAAATTTCATTAAGTATGACCGTCAATATAAAGTTATGGTTCAGGCTTTGCCGCAATACAGGGCTTTGCCGGAAGATATCTTGAAGCTATATGTAAAGAATGATAAAGACGAAATGGTACCATTTTCAGCATTTATGCATATGGAAAAGGTTTACGGTCTTTCTGAGATCACCCGGCACAATATGTATATGGCATCTGAAATTTCGGGCTCTGCCGCACCAGGTTATAGTAGTGGTGAAGCAATTCAGGTGATTAATGAAGTCGCTGCCAAGACCTTACCACGAGGCTATGGCATTGATTGGGCTGGTATTTCCAAAGATCAGGTAGGTCGTGGAAATCAGGCAATTTATATTTTCTTAATTTGTCTTGGTTTCGTTTACTTGATACTTTCCGCTCAATATGAGAGCTTTATTATGCCTTTTGCGGTGTTGCTTTCTTTACCAATCGGAATCTTTGGGGCATTTCTACTATTGAAGTTATTGGGATTGGAAAACAATATTTACGCGCAGGTCGCTTTGGTCATGCTTATCGGTCTACTTGGTAAAAATGCCGTGTTGATTGTTGAATTTGCCGCTCAACGGCATTCGCAGGGATTGAGTATTATTGAGGCTGCCTTGGACGGTGCTAAAGTTAGGTTTAGACCTATTTTGATGACATCTTTTGCTTTTATCGCCGGGTTGATTCCCTTAGTTATGGCTTCTGGCCCGGGTGCAATTGGAAACCGTACGATCGGTACAGCGGCAGCGGGAGGTATGTTGTTTGGGACGGTTTTTGGTATTGTGGTGATACCGGGCTTATACTTTATCTTCGGGACTATTGCCTCCAAACGCAAGCTTATTAAACACGAAGATGAAAATCCATTAACTGAAGAACTTGATAATAATGACTAATCGCAGAAAAATACAATGGGTCATTGCATTTTCGCTTTCAGCAGCAGTGACGGGATGTAAGGTTCCGAAAGCGACACAAATACAGGAGAATAAATTCGTTCCGAAGCAGTATA
This sequence comes from Sphingobacterium sp. Ag1, assembly GCF_000988325.1. Classification (NCBI taxonomy): domain Bacteria; kingdom Pseudomonadati; phylum Bacteroidota; class Sphingobacteriia; order Sphingobacteriales; family Sphingobacteriaceae; genus Sphingobacterium; species Sphingobacterium sp. Ag1. The sequence goes on from NZ_LBGU01000034.1 coordinate 25,343, forward strand.
CAGATGTAGCTCAATCAGATACAACGAATTCAGCGTCGGTTAAGTGGCGTGAATTTTTTACGGATCCAAATTTAGTTGTATTGATCGATACAGCGTTGAAAAACAATCAGGAGCTGAATGTTACTTTGCAGGAGTTGGCGATCGCAAAGAATGATATTCTTTTACGAAAAGGGGCATTGAAACCCACTGTTGGTTTACGTGCCGGAGGTGGTGTTGAAAAAGTTGGACGATACACCAGTCAGGGGGCCGGTGATGCCAGTACAGAAATTGCCCCTGGAAAGGAAATGCCGGATCCACTAGGAGATTTGACCATTGGTGCGTATGCCAGTTGGGAAATCGACGTTTGGAAAAAACTGAAGGACTCCGAACAAGCAGCACTGAACCGTTATCTTGCTACGGTAGAAGGGAAAAATTTTGTCTTAAGTAGCCTTATTGCCGAAGTTGCCCGTTCGTATTATGAATTATTGGCATTGGACAATCAGTTGGCTATTATCAAACAAAATATCGAGCTTCAGGACAATGCGCTTGCGGTAATCCGATTGCAGAAACAGGCTGCTCGTGTAACAGAACTGGCGGTTCAAAAGTTTGAAGCGGAAGTGTTGAAGACCAAAGGTATGGAATTTGAGACGCGGCAACAGATCAAAGAAACTGAAAACCGTATTAATTTTCTATTGGGACGTTTCCCACAAGAGATCAAACGTGACAAAAGCAATTTTGTCGATCTGATTCCGGCGAAAGTTCAGACAGGTATACCGAGCCAACTACTAAGCAATAGACCTGATATTCGTGAGGCCGAGTATGAGCTCGCTGCCGCGAAGTTGGACGTACAGATCGCGCGGAAAGAATTTTATCCTTCTTTGGAGATTTCGGCTGCTCTGGGTTTACAGGCATTCAAGCCTTCTTATCTATTTAAGATGCCTGAATCAGTTTTGTATAATCTAATAGGGGAGCTTGCAGCACCATTGATCAACAAAAATGGGCTTAAAGCGGAATTTAATACAGCCAACGCGAAACAAATACAGGCGGTATATAATTACGAGAAGACCATTCTGAATGCTTACTTAGAAGTCTCTACACAACTTTCTAATATTGAAAACCTCGGGCGCAGCTACGATTTCAAAACAAAAGAAGTTGAGGTCCTGAATAATTCCGTGTCTGTGTCAAATGATCTCTTTAAATCAGCAAGGGCAGACTATATGGAGGTTTTAATGACACAACGCGATGTACTGGATTCAAAACTTGAATTGATAGAAACAAAGAAGCAGCAGCTTAACGCTGTTGTCAATATCTATAAAGATTTGGGAGGAGGCTGGAAATAAGTTGTTTGTTTGAATGGACCCCGCTAGGCGGGGTTCTTTTTTTATAAGCCTATGCAAACTTCTTTCTTGTGAAAATAGAATAAATGCTTATTTTTAGTCCTTATTTAATCTATTGTATTTGTTTTATGGAATCACAAGAGTATATTCTTATCAATGATGACGCTGAAAGGGGCGTTTTTTATAAAAAAACCTATCTTCATGTTGCGCTTTCGATTTTAGCATTTATCGTTTTGGAAACTTTGCTGATCAAATTGATCCCTTATGATTTTATCGTTTGGATGGTTAGCGGAAAATTTATTTGGTTGTTCTTATTGGGATGTTTTTGGTTGGGGTCCACCCTTTCATCAAGATGGACACTTTCGCAAAGCCGTCAAACCCAATATTTAGGCCTAGCATTCTATATTGTACTGGAGGCAATCATCTTCCTGCCGATGATTTTTATGGCGGTATTTATGACGGAAGGAATTAGTGTCATTTATCAGGCAAGTATAATGACTTTGGCCTTGTTTACCGGCCTTACTGTCGTTGCATTTGTGTCCAATAAAGATTTTTCATTTCTCAGAAATATCCTGGTGATTGGAGGCTTCTTATCTTTGGGAGCAATTGTTGCTGGAGCTATTTTTGGTTTTGAACTTGGATTATGGTTTTCGGTTGCCATGATTGCACTTGCTTCCGGAAGCATACTCTATCAAACTCAAAATCTGAAGTATAGTTACGGCAACGAACAATATGTAGGGGCAGCCTTGCAGCTATTTTCATCAATCATGTTGTTGTTCTGGTACATTCTACGAATTTTAATGCGCAGAAGATAAATTTTGTTCCTTTTAAAAATGAGAAAAAGTGGTTAAAGTAAAGTTTATTTTAACCACTTTTTTTTGCATTGTATAGTCGCTATTCTAGTCTATTTTTTAAGTTTTTCAGACCCTGATCGAAGTCTTTATTCATATTCATAAATAAGTTCATAAAGTTCCATGGATAGGGCGATTTTCCTGAAATTCCCCAGGTCACCAAAGTTTGATTAGGCGAGATCTCTTTTAAGATGAAATAACCTTTGGCTGGTTCACCCATACCGAAATCGAGGGCCGTTTCAATTGTTTCGCCCTCGACGATTTTTGTAATGGTCTGTGAACCTTTACCAACTTTCTTACCATCCCAGCTGGATTTATAGCCGACTTGACCATCCACACCCTGTTCAGTTTTTTTCATTTGCGGGTCTGAAAGCTGCCATACACCAAAGTTATCTTGGTTCTTAAGCATTTTCACGTAGTTGAACACTTCCTGCTTTGGCTTATTGATTGTTATCTCACTCTGGGCCGAGAAGTCTTTACTGACGAAGATTGCAGTAATTAAGGGAATAGCGATGATGATCGCCAAAACAATTAGGATTTTTTTTAGGATTTTCATAATCATGCATTCATATTGGTTTTCCTAATAAAGATAAAGGATAATCGGGATTTTTATTGGAAAAAACAGGAATATATTTAGCAAAGAAAAAAAGCCTCTTCCAATATTGAAAGAGGCTTTTTTGTAATCAAAGCGTAGCACTACTTTAATAGTTCTAAATGGGTGCTGATGCCAATTCTATTCCACGCATTTATGGTAATGATCGCCATAATAATCTGTGCAATCTCCTTTTCTTCAAATATTTCTTTTGCTTTTTGAAAAGTGCTTTCTGTCAAACCCTTTTGATGTATCAATGTGATCTCCTCTGTCATCTCCAACAAAATCTGTTCTTCCTTAGTGAATAGATCCGTTTCTCGCCAGGCATTTAATAAAAATATCCGTTGTGGCGTTTCACCATACTTCAGCGCATCCTTCGTGTGCATATCTAAGCAAAAGGCACAGCCATTGATTTGAGAAGCACGTATTTTTATGAGTTCCTTTTGAATTGGATTTAAAAAAATATCATTGAGATAGGTTTCCAATCCCATCATTGCCTTATAGGCCGTTGCATCTACTTTTGCAATATTCAATCGTGTGTTCATTGTTTTAAGTTTTGATAAGACAAAGTTGCGTCAAACATGCAACACAAAAGTTAAACTGGTTTAAGAACGGAGATTTTACCTATGAAAATAATCCTACATGCGATTGACCATCAAAGCAATCAGACTAGGCTGATACAATTAGGTAGTAGTTATCGGGGTCACGCAGGATAAATTGATCCTTCAGCGAGTTCTCGTTGTAATGTATATCTTTCTCTATGAATGCATTTAACAAAGTAGCGTTTTCGAAGATTTGCTGTAAATTGTCTACTCTAAAGAATAATATAAATCCATTCCCCGCATGTTTTTGATCTCGCATAGTAGGGTGGTCGTGCTCACCCCATTTGTGTAAACAGAGAATGACAGTTCCGTTATCCGTGAGAATTTCAAATGTTTCGCCGCCATGTTGACTGGTACAGCCCAAAAGCTTTTGGTAGAATAGCGAGCTTTCGGAGACGCTCTTTACAGCAATTATTGGTTCTGTTCGTGTCATATGATTTTGAAAGGTTGAAAATCTAATTAAAGAGGCCCAGCGATTTCTCTTTTACCAAGTCCAATATCATGCGATATGCTGCAACAGAGTTGCCATGTTGATCCAATGCTGGACTGTAGGCCCCTATACCCATTTTATTCGGTACACTTACTGTGATTCCGCCACCAACGCCCGATTTACTTGGAAGTCCGACAGTTCTGGCATATTCGCCACTAAATTCGTACATCCCTGCAATGAGCATTTGTGATTGAACTAGCTGAGATAGATCTGGGTTATAGTATTGCTTATTTCCATCATAGCGCACGCAATGATGGGCAAAAAAGAAACCTATTTTAGCCAGATCCTCCGCAGTTATCTCAATGGAGCACTGCTTAAAATAATTATTGAGTTTGTCTTCACCTTCACCATCAATGAGTCCATTGTTGCGCATCAGGTAGAACATGCCTCTGTTTCGATTTCCAGTCTCCCGTTCCGAATGGTATACAGATCTACTGTAATCGATTTTTTCATTATTCGTTATAAAGCGAATCATATCCCTTATTTTAACAAAAGGTTCCTCACCTGTTCCTTTAATAAGCGATGTCGTTAAAATGGCGCCGGCGTTCATCATCGGATTGAGCGGTTTACCCGATGTTTCCAAATTCGCAAAATGATTGAAGGGTTTATCTGTTCCATAGTATCCCATTTTATTAAAAACAACTTCCTCGCCATTTTCCAATACAGCAAGCATCAAGGAAACAATTTTTGAAATACTCTGAATTGTAAATCTTTGTTGTACATCTCCGATACTAACGATTGTTCCATCACTATTTACCACCGAAAGTGCGACAGATGCTGCATTGGCTTTACTTAATTCCGGGATGTAATCAGCCACTTTACCTTCTTTGAATGATTGCCTATTTTTATCCAATATTTTATCCAATAGCGCTTTATCAATGATCGCGCTCTTAGTACTGTGCTGGTTTTGAATGTTGTTTTGAGCAAACGATACAGTAATTGATCCGGAACATATCAAACCTATAATACAGGCTACCAACCTGACATTTTTTCTCATTTTTTCAGTATTTGTTTGTTCCAAAGATAGGGAACAGTGTATTAAAAGAAAAGAGGTGCCAAATAAGTAACATTTTAGCACCTCCATCTAGTAGGTCATCCTTTAGGATGCATTTGGAGCTGGATCAACATTCCAACCGGAAAGTATACCGCCATAGAAAAAGAAGGTGACGTAAAAATTCTTTTTGCTCACCTGATCAGTAACCAGGTATTTTTGAGTTACATCGTATGCATCTATTTTTTTATATTTTGATAATGCTATCGGGCTGGCAGCAGGATTTTCTGAGCGTACCAAATCTTGTATCTTTTGGTTGATTAATTTCATAATACCTTCTTTTTTGAAAGGATTATTTTCGATTTTCACATGTGCCGAATGGGTTAAAGTTCCATTATTTTGCGCTTTTTTAGCTTTCGCAGCAGCTGTATAGTTTTTAAATTTTTCCCTTATCTGTGGATCTTTTAAGCTATGGATGGTAAAGATAGAAATTCCCTGCGCACCATTATTTAGCGCCTCATCCATATCGGCAAATATTTCTTCATTATTTTTAGCCATCAATCCACAATATAGTGTCGTATTTGCTCCTTTATCGCGCACATTTTCTAATGTACAATCTCTAATAAAGCTTGGATCTTCTGTATAAAAATTGCTGTATACCATCGGAAAAACAACATCCAAATTCCACTTACCCCAATCTTGGCGCACCATACGAGAAGCCATTTTGGGAGTCGGAAATGGGGATGCAGCCATTGTTTTACCATGGGAGTGAACGATGTCTGCAATCATATTGGCGATATCGGTTATCTGATCGCAACGAAATTGGCGCCATTTTAGATCTTTCGATGGATCTTTTTGTGCTCTCGGATCATAACCATACTGTTTCTTGAACTTCGCTATTGCAATTGGATGGTAACCGTAATCCCAAGCTGGGTATTCACGATCTTGAACAATATTGTATTTAGGCCAAAGGGTTGTAGGGAGGACAACATCCACGTAGCGATTATAGTCAATAGAAATCCCCTCCAATCCCTCGACTTCACAATAGGATTCGATTTTTTTACGGATATACTCTTTTACTCCGGGCACAACAGGTGACAAGAATTTATAATAACCAACGTATGCAGTGGTATCTGCCAGACTTTTACCATTTCGATTGACGCTGAACCAATCCGGATGTTCTCGGAGTATTTTATCCCTGTCATGTTCCAAGTTCATCGTCCAAAGCCACGCGATAACTTGGATGCCATATTTTTTTGCAATGGGAATTGCTACCCGATACTCGTCTGGACTGGCGGCATTTAACATTACGCCATCGATTCCTAAATAATTCATCTCACGGCAAATTGAATCAAAGTTTGTTTTGGCGTTGTAATCTAGCCAAGTCCAAAACATGGCGGGTTTTTCTTTGTCAGCAGCGTGGCTTGTGGTTATTGAAAAACCCTGAATGATCAGGAGAAGCAGGCAAATAAAACATGTCTTGATTAATTTTTCTTTCATAATATTTATCGATTCTAAAAATTGCATACCATAATTTACGCGCGAAGTTTTCAGTGAGTTCAATGGCTCCTTAAAAGATCAATCTGCGAATTTGAAAATTAGATTAGTTTAATGTTCGTCCGTGAAATTACACAAAAACATGGAATTTACACGGCACCATTTTAGAATCGGACTGGTTTTCTTACAGTTATTAAATTATATTAAAATAACAAAACATTTTCTAATGTTATCTGTTGTTACTACAATACCAAATCGAAGAAGTAACATTATTAACAACGAAAAGTAGGCCGGGCTACTCGCTAAGGCCAAATTGTTTTGATATGAAGAAACATTACATTCCACTCCTTATTGCGTGCTCACTATTGAATAACCTGGCCAAGGGGCAAGAAGTAGGGACCGAACAACAAAGCAAAGTAGATTCTGTAAAACTAACCAAGGATGATACGATTTATCCCAAGCTTCAGGTAAAAGGTTTATTTCAGGCCAGATACCTTGTGAGTGGCACAAAAGATGTAGACGTTAATGGACTGCATCACAGTGATGGTTCTGGTACGGACAACAATTTTATGGTGAAGTATATGCGCGTTCAGATGCGTGCCCAAATTAGCAAGCGCACAGAGGTGGCAGTTTTGGCAAATCTCGCGGATTTTAAAAGCGATCCGAAAACAAAAGTTCTCGAAAATGCTTATTTGAAATATACATTTAGTCCCAAATTGGCGATCACAGTAGGCCAATTCCGTCCCTGGTTTGGTATTGAAGAGACCTATCCGATTGATATTATCAAATCATTGGATTGGTCCAATCAATATCTTGAGTTTGGCAAACTCGGCTGGGCAAGCTTTCAGATCGGCGTGGCAGCGACAGGTGAGACCACACTTGGGGAAATGCCTTTTAGCTACTCGTTATCCGTGGTAAATGGAAATGGAAAAAATCAGGTAGTCGATAACGACAATGGCAAACAATATGCTACGCGTCTTGTCTTTGGCCTCTCAAAGAAGTATAGTGTTAACTTAGGACTCAATGGGGGGATTGGTGAAGTCATGAAAAAACAGGTGCACGCATTGGGTGTTGATCTAACCGGAAACGTGAACTTTGGCAAGCGCTGGAATCTCGATATGCAGCTGGAAGCAAAACAGGCGATCAATCATAACCTGTATTATTCGTTGGACGAGAGTGCTCGTAGCTCCAAATTGAGCGATTACCTTGTACGGGGTATTTATTTTCTTCCAAACTTAAGATACGAAGTAAATTATTTCAACCTAAGCGCTTTCGAGCTATCTTGCCGATATGAATACATTGATCCTAATTATAAACTAAATGCAAATGGACGTCAAACATACACACCGATGTTTGGTCTAGAATTTTTAAAAAATTATGGTGCAAGGATTCAGCTTGGTCTCCAGTTAGACCGGTATAAAAAGCAGACCGAAAATACCAGTGAATTCAATAAGAATTTATTTATTATTCAAGTACAAAGTCGATTCTAATTTATTAAACCTCGCTTATTATGAAAGAAATCAGTATTAAAAATATTGCCATCACTTTTCTTGTGGCACTCATTTTATGGTTTATCCCAATACCGAAAGGAGTCAGCCCAGAGGCTTGGCATCTCTTTGCTATCTTCGCAGCAACTATTCTTGGGATTATTTTAAAAGCAGCGCCGATGGGTACCATGTGTATGATGGCCATAGCATTTACCGCGCTGACACAAGTATTGGCCCCCGGAGATGCTGGTAAATCCATTACCAAAGCTTTGACCGGTTTTGGCGACAAAGTTATCTGGCTGATTGGCATATCTTTCTTTATTGCTCGCGGTTTCATAAAAACCGGTCTTGGCAATCGGATTGCATTTCTTTTCATTCGTGTTTTTGGAAAAAGTTCGCTCGGGTTAGCCTATGGATTGGGACTGGCAGACGTCTGTTTAGCTCCAGCAATCCCGAGCAATACGGCTCGAGGCGGTGGAATTATATATCCAATTATGAAATCCATGGCTATTAGTTTTGATTCCGTCCCCGATAAACCAGAGACACATCGGAAATTGGGATCCTATCTTACTTTAAATAGCTATTATATGAATCTTATCGCATCTTCGATGTTTTTGACGGGGACGGCCAGTAATCCAATGTGTCAAAAATTTGCTGCGAACCTGGGAATCGACATTACTTGGATGTCCTGGGCCATTGCGGGATTCATACCTGGTATTGTCGCCTTTTTTGTGGTACCGCTTGTTCTTTACAAATTATATCCGCCTGAATTAAAAAAAACAGGCGATGCGCCGAAGATGGCGGCACAGAAACTAAAAGAGATGGGGCCTATTTCGAGGAATGAGTGGTTAATGCTTTTGGCATTCTTTATCTTATTGGCATTATGGATCTTTGGTGGATCCTTTTCAATTGATGCTACAACGACGGCTTTTATAGGTTTAACGCTACTGTTACTAACCTCTGTGTTGACCTGGGAGGATGTTAAAGCAGAAAAAGGAGCATGGGATACGATTGTTTGGTTTGCTGTGTTGGTCATGATGGCCAGTTCATTAAACGAATTGGGATTCATCGGCTGGTTTAGTGATTTGATTAAAGTACAGATTGGTGATTTGAGCTGGCAAATAGCCTTTCCTGTCATTATTCTTGTTTACTTCTTTAGTCACTACATTTTCGCTAGTGCAACTGCCCATGTAGCAGCGATGTATGCCGCTTTGTTGGGTGTCGGTGTTTCTTTAGGCATTCCACCAATGCTGCTTGCGATGATGCTTGGATTTCTAGGCTCCATCTATGGTGTATTAACACATTATGGCCATGGCCCTGCACCGGTATTTTTCGGAAGTGGCTATGTTGATTTAAAATCATGGTGGTTGCGTGGATTGGAAATCGGTATCGTATTATTGGTGATTTACATGGGTGTTGGTGGATTGTGGATGAAGGTTATAGGTTATTATTAAAAATTAGGATCTTATTATGTTATCTACTTTGTCAAAAAAGATGCTCATGTGCCTGACTGGATTGTTTTTAGCGTTCTTTTTGCTGATTCACTTCCTAGGGAACTTACAGCTATTCTTGCCGCAGGAACAAGCACATTTACAATTTAATGCCTACTCACATTTTCTAGCGGGCAATATCTTGATCAAGATTATCTCTTATGTACTTTATGCCAGCATTATCCTTCATGCCTTGGATGGCCTTGTTATTACCTTAAAAAATAAAAAGGAGGGAGCTGTTTATAAATCGGATCATCGCGGAAGAGCAAGCAAATGGTATTCGCGTAATATGGGAATTTTAGGTACTATAATTCTCATCTTTTTAGTTATCCATTTTCAGAATTTTTGGTATGTATACAAATTTGGTGCAACCCCGCTTGATGAGCGGGGGAACAAGGATTTATATGTATTGGTGATCGCTGTCTTCCAACAATGGTGGTACGTCCTTATTTATGTATTATCTATGATAGCCTTGTGTTATCATCTTATTCACGGGATTCATAGCGCAATCCGAACCTTAGGATTATTTCATCCAAAATTTGTCAAATGGTTTAAGATCCTTGGCATTGGCTATTCGGTTATCATTAGTTTGGGGTTTGCCATGATGCCCATTTATATATTCTTTACAGTAAACTAAAGCGGATAAATCATGATATTAAATTCAAAAATACCAGAAGGGCCATTGGATGAAAAATGGACACGCTATAAGAAGACTGCCAAATTAGTTAATCCCGCCAATCGCAAAAAATTGGATGTTATCGTGATTGGTACAGGGTTGGCGGGTAGTTCTATTGCAGCCTCCCTTGGCGAGATGGGGTATCAGGTGAAATCATTTTGTTTTCAGGACAGTCCGCGACGGGCGCATTCCGTCGCAGCGCAGGGCGGTGTAAATGCGGCAAAGAACTATAAAAATGATGGAGATAGCGTCTACAGGATGTTTGTTGACACCTTAAAAGGAGGGGATTTCCGTGCACGTGAAGCAAATGTATACCGCATGGCAGAATGCTCACTTAATTTGATCGATCAAGCTGTAGCCCAAGGAGTTCCTTTTGGACGAGAATACGGCGGCTATTTAAATAATCGCTCTTTTGGCGGCGTACAGGTAAGTCGGACGTTCTATGCAAGAGGCCAAACCGGGCAGCAGCTTCTTTTGGGCGCCTACCAGGCACTTATGCGCCAGGTAGGGAAGGGAACCGTGCAACTTTTTACACGACATGAGATGCTTGATGTTGTTGTTATCGATGGAAAGGCACGTGGTGTTATCGTACGTAATCTAGATACGGGCGATATTGAACGGCATGCGGCCCATACAGTTGTATTAGCAACAGGAGGTTATGGTAAAATATATTACCTATCGACCTTGGCCATGGGATGTAACGGTTCGGCAATCTGGCGCGCACATAAAAAGGGCGCATTAATGGCTTCTCCGAGCTGGATTCAGATTCACCCGACGTCCTTACCACAATCGGGCAGTTATCAGTCTAAATTAACCTTAATGTCGGAGTCTTTGCGCAATGACGGAAGAATATGGGTCCCCATGAAGGAAGGTGAGACGCGAGAACCCAACGCTATTCCGGAGGAAGAACGGGATTACTATTTAGAACGACGGTATCCCGCATTTGGAAATCTTGCCCCACGGGATATTTCCTCTCGGGCGGCAAAGGAACGGATCGATGCCGGCTTTGGGATTGGTCCACTCAAAAATGCTGTTTATCTTGATTTTGCGAAGGCTATCAGAGAACAGGGGAAACAGAAAATACAGGAAAAATATGGTAATCTATTTGACATGTATGAAAAGATTACGGGATATGATGCTTATAGCGTACCGATGATGATTTCACCGTCTGCACACTTTTCCATGGGCGGTTTATGGGTCGATTATGAGTTGATGACGAGTCTGCCAGGTTTATTTGCGCTTGGCGAAGCTAATTTTGCGGACCATGGTGCAAACAGACTTGGGGCAAACTCACTGCTTCAGGCATCTGTCGATGGCTATTTTATCGGTCCCTATACGATTGCCAATTATTTGGCAAACGATATTCATACGGGGAAAATTTCCACAGATCATATTGCGTTTGAACGTGCTGAAGAGGATGTTAGAAAACAAATCGACGTATTTTTGAAAATCAAAGGCAGTAAAACTGTGGATTATTTCCATAAAACACTGGGCAAAATACTCTATGACTATTGTGGGCTGGCGCGTAATGAAAAAGGGCTTCGCTATGCTATTGAAGAAATTAGAAAGCTAAAACAAGAATTTTTCAAGGACGTTATTGTCAGCGGCGAGGCCGATACTTTAAATAGCGAACTGGAGAAAGCCGGACGCGTAGCAGACTATTTTGAGATTGGAGAACTGATGTGTTATGATGCATTGACGCGAAATGAATCCTGTGGAGCGCATTTTCGGGAAGAATATCAAACTGCAGACGGAGAGGCGCTACGCAATGATGCCGAATACCAATTTATTTCCGCTTGGTTATGGAAGGGAGAAAATGAAGAACCTGAGTTGGTCAAAGAACCGTTGACCTTTGAAGAAATACAACCAACTGTTAGGAGCTATAAATAAAATGAATGATTATGGATTTATATCTTAAAATATGGCGACAAAAGGATCGCAATGCTACAGGCAAATTAGTGACGTACACATTAACTGACCTCAATCCGCATATGTCTTTTTTGGAAATGTTGGATACTTTAAATGAACAGTTGATAACAGGAGGAGAAGAGCCCGTCGAGTTCGATCACGACTGTCGTGAAGGAATTTGCGGACAGTGCGGAATGATGATTAACGGCATTGCACATGGGCCCCTTAAACATACGACGACTTGCCAGTTACATTTACGTTCATTTAAAGACAAGGATACCATTACCATAGAACCTTTTCGTTCAGCCGCATTTCATATAAAAAAAGATCTGAAAGTGGATCGTTCCGCATTCGATCGAATTATTTCTTCCGGTGGATTTGTCTCTATCAATACAGGACAGGCTCCAGATGCAACAGCCATTCCTATTTCTCATGAACTAGCTGAATCGGCCTTTGACTCGGCAGCCTGTATAGGTTGTGGTGCTTGTGTGGCGACGTGCAAAAATGGCAGCGCGGCCCTTTTTACCTCAGCAAAGATCACCCATATGGCACTATTACCACAAGGAAAGGAAGAGCGTAGTCAACGGGTATTAAATATGATCAAACAAATGGATAAGGAGTCCTTCGGTCATTGTTCAAATACAGAAGCGTGCGAGGTAGAGTGTCCACAAGGTATATCAGTACTGAATATCGCACGGATGAATTTTGAGTATAACAAGGCACTATTTTTTAAAAAGAAATAAAGACCAACGGTCGAAAAAAGTGGCACGATAGTTTCTTATATCGGATTTATAATAAAGACTGAAGCCATAAAAAGAGCTATACCGGATTGTTGAAGATGACTCACCTTATCCCTGAAAGTAGGGATTTGTAAGATTTTATGGTTAATAAATAGGTTTTTGTAGTAATTTTGAAAAAAGAAATTCATTAAGTTATAGCGATTGATATGAAGTGTAGTAGGTTGTTTGTGGTACTTTTCATTTGTAGTATAGTGTTTAGTGTAACCGCATGTAAGGATTTTTCAAACAAAGTCTTGGGAAAAGGCGAACTGAAGGACACACTTACGGAGAAATTGGTTGTCAAGGAAAAAATACCACATTTGTTGAATAGGTGGGATTCGCTTCAGAAAAATCAGATACACTTTACAGTAGATAGTCTACACCCTGTTCCGATCAAACAACAAAAACGTGAGCTAAAGGACTCCCTGCGGAAAGCATTTGATAAGCAACCAAAACATATTTATTTGACTTTTGATGATGGACCATTAATTGGTAGTGCTTTTATTGATTCTATTGCGAAAGAAAAAAACATTAAAGTGAGTGTATTCTTGATTGGTAAACATGCGAATATGAGCAAAGGAAGGAAACGCGATCTTGCCCGTTATGAATCCAATCCACTTATAGCCTGTTATAATCACAGCTATACGCACGCAAACAATCAATATTCAAGATTTTATAGTAACCCCCAAAATGCTTTTGCTGATTTTGAAAAGAATGAAAAAGATCTCCATTTAAAACATAAAATTGTTCGGCTTCCAGGAAGGAATATTTGGATATATGATAATGTTCGTAAGATTGACCTTAAGAATGGATCCAGCACAGCCGATCTATTGCACAAGAACGGATATACAATTTATGGCTGGGACGTTGAGTGGCGGCTTAATAGCGTTACTGGTACGCCCATACAGAGCCAAGAGGCTACCTTGTCTCATATCCGAAATTATATGAACAACAAAAGCTCAATGGTACCTAATAATGTTGTTTTCTTAATGCATGATGATATGTTTCAAACGCGAAAAGGGCAGCAGGAGTTATCCACTTTAATTGATGCATTAAAAAAAGAAGGCTACCAGTTTGAATTGATGCAAGATTATCCAATTAAGTATTAGATAGGTTCGTCAGCTGTCATCTCATCAAAACCCATTTCTTTTGCAATCTGATGAGCACCAAGAATTAATTTACCGCCAATTCCCTGTCCTTGAAACTGAGGTAGCACAGCGACAGGAGCCAAGGCAAGAGAATCGGATGTTTTTTGATTCTCTTTATTGATAATCTTCACCTTTGTCAGGAGTATATAGCCTGCTATTTCTCCTTCAACTTCTGCTACCATTGACAGTTGTGGTATAAATTCTGCTGTCCTTCTTAGTTTTTCTACTAAAATGTGCTCTTGATGATCGCTATACTGTTCGTTTTCAAAAGCGAGTCGGATCAGTTCGAATACAATCGTTGTGTCACTTGACTTTTCTGGCCTAATATTTATAGTCATAGTTTTGTTTGTAGATACAACTATTTCTTTGCTATTAATAAGGCCGTTTTTGGCTCCGTTGTTTGTAGATACATAGTTGTTTAGAAAAAATCAATTATAGATCTAATTATATAGGATAAATATGCGTATTAATATTTGAAAAATTGATAATATAGTTTCTAAATGATAAAAAGTACTTTTCTTCAGGACTCTCTATTTGCAGTGTTTTACTAGTTCTTTGATCTTGCGTTGAGTAGCAAAAGCGCTGGAAACAATTTTGAGAAAATGAATTACAATTGATTTGTTTACAACCAATAGGCTGGTTATCAATAGTTTAATAATATGAGTGTTAAATAGTGTAAAAATAACACTTGCAATGTATATTTATTTTCGTATTTTCATATTAAATAAACAATTATAAATCGCCTCCAGTAGACACCTAAACCGACACGTCTTAGAGGTAAAAAAAATAACTAATTAAACACAAAATTTAAACAATTAAACAGTTTTTATGATTAACTGCCATTATTTCTCAAATCAATGGAAGAGAGCGTTTTGGACTGGATCATTGTGCTCATTAGTGGCCTTGAGTCCCCAAATCGTCGATGCTACAACCCTCGCAAGCTATGGAATTCTCTTTCAGCAGGAGCAAAGTGTTTCTGGAACGGTGCATGATGAATCTGGAATGCCAATTCCTGGAGTAACAGTTTCCGTCAATGGAACAAAGCTAGTAACTAAAACCGACGTTCAAGGTAGATACAAGTTAGACAAAGTCCCCGCAAGTGCGATTATTAATTTCCGGATGGTTGGCAAACAATCTATGGATGAAGCTGTAAAAGGAAGACAGACCATCGATATCACACTTCTTAATTCGGAATCGAATCTCGAAGAAGTCGTTGTTGTTGGTTACGGAAAGCAACGCAAAGAGACTGTCACCGGTGCCGTAGCCACTGTGAAGGGAAGCGATCTAGCACAATCACCGGCATTGAACGTTTCCAATGCATTAACAGGACGCGTCCCGGGCGTTACAGCAACCAACGGAAGCGCCGAGCCTGGCTACGATGGTTCCAATATCAAAATCCGGGGAACGAATACACTGGGTAATAGCAGTCCCTTAGTCGTTATTGATGGAGTTCCTGCGCGTGAAGGAGGAATTGATCGTATTAATCCCCGAGATATAGAAAATATCTCGGTTCTAAAAGATGCTTCTGCTGCTATTTATGGAGCCAGGGCAGCCAATGGGGTTATTCTCGTTACGACAAGAAGAGGAAAAACAGGAAAACCGCAGTTTTCTTATACGTTCAACCAAGGGTATTCCCAACCTACCGTTATTCCTAAATTAACAGATGCCTCCCAGTTTGCGGCAATTAGAAATGAACTCGAAATTTATAACCTCCCTGTTGAAGAATGGTCTGCTGCTTATACAGCGATCAACGAGAAAGGCAGTTACGATAAACAAGGTGGAGGAGTTTTGGATGCGCCGTTTAAACCAGAAGATATCCAAAAGTTCAAAGACGGATCCGATCCTTGGGGGCATCCCAATACTGACTGGTATAAAGCTACGCTAAAAAACTGGTCACCTCAACAGCGCCACAACCTCCAAATCAATGGCGGTACTGAGGATGTCAAGTATCTGATGTCTTTGGGGTATCAAAATCAGGATGCCTACTATAAAAATTCGGCTACAGGTTATAAACAGTATGACTTAAGGATTAATCTGGACGCCAATATAAGTCAGTATATCAAAACACAATTTGGTGTTTTAGGAAGACAGGAAAACCGAAATTTCCCCACCAAGAGTGCCGGCACTGTCTTTAGAATGCTGATGCGGGGAAATCCAACACAACCAGCAATATGGCCGAATGGAATGCCGGGACCAGATATCGAAAATGGCGAAAACCCCGTGGTAATTACGACCAATGCGACAGGTTACGATCACGATAAACGCTACTATTTTCAAACAAATGGTCAGGTTGAGATTACAAATCCCTGGATAGATGGTCTTAAATTAACACTTAATGCCTCTGTTGACAAATATGTAAAAAATCAAAAAACATGGGTTACACCCTGGACTTTGTATTCTTGGCAGGGCGCTTATGAGGCCGATGGCAGCACACCACAACTGGTTCCTGGAAGACGTGGGCCTGCCGATCCAAATTTAAACCAAAGCAATGAAGATCAACTGAATATCTTACTTGGTGGAATCTTAAGCTTTGAGCGGAAATTTGGTGACCATCAGGTAAATGCTATAGCCGGTATCAACAGAGAAACAATTGATAATGATAAATTCAGCGCGTATCGTCGCTATTTTCTTTCAAATGCGATCGACTATCTTTTTGCCGGTGGAGAACAGGAAAAAAATAACGATGGATCTGCATGGAAAAGAGCGCGGCTAAATTACTTTGGGCGATTTGGCTATAATTATAAAAGCAAGTATATCGCAGAATTCCTTTGGCGTTATGACGGATCGTATATGTTCCCTGAAAGTGAACGGTTCGGTTTCTTTCCAGGTGCCATGGCGGGATGGGTCGTGTCGGAAGAGAATTTCTGGAAGGAAAATGTCCCTGTGATTAATTATTTCAAGATCCGTGCGTCATATGGCCAGATGGGTAATGACAACATCTACTATGATGATAAGTTACAAGAATATCAATATTTTTCAACCTATTCCTTTGGTACTTATATCGTCAATGATAAGCTAGCCAAAACCCTTTTTGAAAGCCGTGTTCCTAACGAGATGATTACTTGGGAGGTTGCCAATAACTATAATTTAGGGTTTGATTTTCAATTTTTACAAGGAAAGCTGAATTTCGAGTTTGATATTTTTAAAAATCGCCGTAATTCCATTCTGTGGAGAAAAAATGCATCAATACCACAAAGTACAGGGATGACATTACCGGCAGAAAATATTGGTAAAGTGGATAACAAGGGTTGGGAATTTAACTTAGGTTATCGTGGCAAGGTGGGAGATTTGGGGTACACGGTAGGTGTGAATGGTGGTTATGCTAAAAACAAAATTATCTTCTGGGATGAAGCCCCGGGCGCCCCTGCATGGCAGCAAAGTACAGGTAAACCTATCAAAACGGATATCTATTATGTCTATGACGGCGTATTCCGTGACATGGAAGATATTGCCAACAATAAATTGGACTATAGTGCCATTACGAAAACTTTACGCCCTGGAGATATGAAATATAAAGATTTCAATGGTGACGGAAAGATTACCCCGGATGACAAAGTAAGGCGAGACAAGAATAGTGACCCAACATTTCAGGGAGGTTTCAATTTTAGTCTGACCTATAAGGATTTTGACTTATCGGTACTATTTCAAGGAGCTACAGGAGGAGAGATACGTGTAGGAACGGATGAATCTGGATCTATCGGAAATTTTGTGGAAGAATTCTATGATAAACGCTGGAGCATCAGTAACCCAAGTAGCGTTTATCCACGTTTGACAGACCGTGGCAATCAATATTATTCTTATAACAATACCTATTGGATGCGGAGTACCGATTATTTGCGGCTTAAAAATGTGGAAATAGGATATAATCTAGCCTCAAGCATTTGTAGTAAAATTGGCATTGGTTCTTTACGTCTATATGCAAATGGCATGAATTTAATAACGTGGAGTAAGATCAAAATGTATGATCCAGAAGCCGTTAATGCATTAGGGCAATATTATCCGCAGGCAAGATTGATTAATTTTGGCGCATTATTATCGTTCTAACCAACTGTCATATTAAGAACTTAACGAAGAAGAAAAATGAAAAAAATTAAGAATATATCACTTATACTACTTGTACTTTCTGCATCATTACAAGCTTGCAATGATGATTTTGTGAGCACGAAGCCACTCAGTGAAGTTCCACAGGAGATCGTTTGGTCGGATGCAGGTTTGTCTGAGGCTTTCGTGACAGAAATCTATAACGGTTTTGGGGTAGGAGGCTTTTATGAGCAAGAAATGGCATCCATGACTGACGAAGCTTTATTTACACACCCTAATCGGGGCATAAATACCGTGACCGAATCTCGATCAAATCCAGCTGATCAAGGCTATATTATGGATACTTACGAATACGGTCGCATGTATACGCGCATCCGGGCAACTAACATTGCCATCTCCAATTTGAGTGCACCCAAGTTTGACAAAGCAAAAGCCGATAAGCTGTTAGGCGAAGCCTATTTCCTGCGTGGGTATTATTATCAACAGCTCTTACGCTTTTATGGTGGCATCCCCATCGATAATAAGATATATACATTGAACGATAAAGACTATATGGTTCCGAGGAATAGCTATGAGGAGTGTGTCAATGCCATCGTGAAAGATCTAGACAGCGCAGCTCTTTTGTTAAAGGGCAGTTCATCAACAAAGGGACGTGCAAATGAAACTGCAGTATTGGCCTTAAGATCAAGGGTATTACTCTATGCTGCCAGCGATCTCCATGATGCGGGTAAAGCCAAAGCAAAATCAACATTATTGGCAGGGTATAAAAATCCAGAATATCTAATGTACACGAGTGGCAATCAGGTGGAGCGTTGGACAAAAGCAAAAGCCGCAGCAAAAGCCGTACTGGATCATACAGAATTCGCCTATAAGTTAGACCTAACTCAGCCCGCTTCGCCTAATGAGGGTACCGCCAACTATATGGCCGTATCGTTAGGAGGGGGGAGCAAGACAGTTGATTTTACAGCAGGAAAAGATATTATTCTGGGGAGATTCTTTATTGACGAAAAGGATGAACGTGGTGGCTGGGTAGGGCGAGACAACGGTCCAAATGGCTATCATAACTGGGCCGGAAATACACCGATACAACTCTTGGTAGACGACTACGAGACTATTGATGGCCAAAAATTCAGCTGGTCAAATCCTACTATGGCAGCCAGCCCTTATCAAAATCGTGACCCACGTTTAAAGGCAACAATTTTATACGACGGTGCGGATTGGAAACCTAGGACAGCCGATGTCGCTGAAAGAGATAAGGCGAATCAAATCCAAACAGGTCAATACGAAATAATGAATGCCAAAGGACAAAAGGTTATCCAATTTGGCCTTGACACAAGAAAAAGCCCGATTGAAGATTGGAATGGTTCACGGACAGGATATTATATTCGTAAATTTACAGATCCGGACCCTACAATGCAGGATCAAAACACAAGACAGCGCATTCCCTGGCCAATGTTTCGCTATACAGAGGCGATATTGAACTATGTAGAAGCATGTCTTGAATTAGGAGAAGAGAATGAAGCTAAAACATGGTTAAACAAAATCCGCTTTAGAGCTGGAATGCCTGCAATTCCAACCGCCGAAACCGGAGCGGCTCTAAAAGCACGTTATAGAAACGAGCGCCGTATTGAATTAGCCTACGAGGAGCATCGCTTCTTTGACGCGCGACGCTGGATGATAGCCGCGGAAACTATAGGTCGTAAAGCAAATATTATAAACATCACGGGAACCCTTAAGGCGGGTAAAAATGTAACTCTTTATCAATATAATCCCGATAACTACACCTATACCTATACGGTATCCAATATTGATCCAGGTATCGAAAATAGGAACTGGGATGACAAGATGTACTACACGTCTTTGCATCGCGATGAGGTTAATCGAAATACAAAATTGATCCAAAATCCAGGTTACTAGTATTTAAAGAAGCTGTCCAAATGTGCTGTGCCCCCGGAAAATGTCTAACTTTTTGGGGGCACTGCATTTTTTTGGACAGCTTTTTTTGCGGCTAATTTTTAATACGTTTTGAATAGGTCCAATTTTAGTAACTATGCTGTATTGATAAGCGACAGGAATAAGTTTCAGTATATGCTGCTAGTGGCGGCAATATGCCTTAGATACCTATTGTGTTCGTACCTGCTTCGGACAAGCTTCAGAGCTCACCAGATAAGGATTAGCTATTGGCCAGTTCCTGACCAGTATTTTCCTGTTCGGAGACTGGTCAATGACTGTTCAGCACCTGTACGGAATCTATTGATGATCCGAAGAAAGTACGAAGCAGGTACGAAGCAAAGGGCTTCCCACTCGCTTATTTTGGGTATTTTTCATCGAATTTCACCATAGCTCTTTGGACAGGTTGAAACTTTCTCTGCTATTCAAAAATAGTTTCCACAAAACAAGTGACAAACTTTTCGGACACACTGATTATATAATTACTTTTTCTGCTGACTTATATTAGGTAATAGCCCTGTAACTACTCCGATTAATGGAAGATAAGCACAGATATTAAATACATATTCGATTGAGGTTTGATCTGCAAGCCAGCCCAGAACTGCTGAACCAATTCCCCCCATACCAAAAGCAAAGCCAAAAAATAAACCAGCAATCATTCCGACCTTTCCTGGGATGAGTTCTGTCGCATAGACCAAGATAGCAGAGAATGCAGACGATATAATAAGACCTATTAAAATAGCGAGGATAATGGTTAGCCCTAGACCAACGTGTGGCAATAGTAATGTGAACGGAGCCGCTCCGAGAATCGATACCCAGATAATTAGTTTACGCCCATAGCGATCTCCCAATGGCCCCCCTAATATAGTTCCCGCAGCTACAGAAGCAAGAAATATAAATAAGTATATTTGAGATTCCTGAACCGAAACATGGAATTTATTGATCAAATAGAAGGTGAAATAACTGGTCATGGAAGCCATGTAAAAATATTTGGAAAAAATGAGTACCAATAAAATTACAAGTGCAAATATTACTTTTGATTTTGGCAGGTCGGCTTTTGAAGCACCAACAGTAGTTGTTTGTGTCTTAGGCTTGAGATGTATTTGATACCAATTACCGACATAAGTAAGAATCATAACGGCTACAATGGCCAATACGCCAAATACACCAATGTATTGTTGGCCCAAAGGGATCACAATAAGCGCTACAAGAAGGGGACCTATCGCACCACCAGCATTACCACCGACTTGGAAGATAGACTGGGCGAGTCCCTTTTTGCCTCCGGAAGCTAAATGAGCAACTCGAGAAGCTTCAGGATGAAATATAGACGAACCCATGCCAATAAGACTTACAGAAAGGAGAATGTAGATAAAGTTTGACGCAAAAGAAATGCATATCAATCCTGCTAAAGAGAAAAGCATACCGACAGCGAGTGATCGTGATGTAGGGTTTTTATCTGTATACAAACCAACGAAGGGTTGCAAAATAGAAGCAGTAAGCTGAAAAACCAACGTTATAATACCAATTTGGGTAAAACTAAGTGCATAATTTGATTTTAACATGGGATATACTGCCGGGATGACCGACTGAATCAAGTCATTGAGCAAGTGTGAAAGACTAATCGCAAATAAAATCGGATAGACGGTTTCGGAGCTTTTCCAAGATCCACTCGGGTTTAATGATTGTGTTTTCATAAAAGAAATATTCATCAGGTCATCTGATGTTTTAATTGATAAAAATAGAGTATATTGAGATTGATAATTTGCATATGCTATAGGAAAATTACAGCTGTTGGATAATTCGGTTAGCCATATCAACAGCTTTTTTCACTTCTTTATCTTTGATTGCCAACATCAGTTCCTCGTGTTGCTGTTGTGAAGTTAAGAAGGGTACTGTATCCTTATAAATAGTCATGAAGAACTTATTGACATGTTCAGATAAAGTTGTATATAAAGCGGTCAAAATACTATTTCCACATGATTCAGCAATTGCACTGTGAAAGGCAATATCGGCATCCACGCACGCCATTAAATTTCCCATTTCGGCATATTTTGCTCTATTTTTGAGCGCTTGAGCCATATCCTTGAGGCCTTTCGAAGTACGATTTAAGGCTGCTTTTTCAATAATTCGCAATTCCAATACGTGTCTAACTTCAAAAATATCGTTAAAATTGGCTTTTTCAATTTTTGAATCAAGAGCATGATGACCCGTGCTACTTTTAACAAAAGTACCAAGACCTTGTTGTACATTGAGATAGCCTGATTGACTTAAATATTTGACCGCCTCACGAATGCTGGATCTGCCCACAGCAAATTGTTTCATCAATTCTGGTTCCGTAGGAAGTTTAGATTCTACCGGGAATTCACCTAATTTTATTTTTTCTTCTATTGCCGCGGCAACTTCCTCTGCCAAGGATCTTCGTACGATAGCTTCAGTCTTCATATAGTCATATCATCTGATGATTGCAAAGGTAGTAGAATTTTTTGAATTCTTAGTTATTTTCAAAAATTTGATCAAACCAACCGAATATTGTTACGACTACATCAGATATTTATTACAGTGTTTACAGTGCCAAATTTATTGGCAGTTTTAGGTTAATTAACAGTGAGGCTGGTCCTCCAATGTATTTATCTAAAACTTAGTAACATGAAAAAATTAATGATGAGCGCCGTAGCCTTGGCTTTAATGTCATCTGCTACTTTTGCGAAAACGGGGCCAAAAGCGGCCGACAACAGCCTTGTTGAAAAATCAACGATTTACAAATCACAAACTGGAAAAGCTAATTTGAATATCGTGAGCGAAGCCAAAGAGATCAAGCTCGGAAAGTCTCGTACGCTATGTAGATTGACGATGAGTATCTATAATACAAGCGGTCAGTTGATCGAAACTCAGGTTCTCACGTACACCAGCTATGGAGCCAATGATATGTATTATAGCAGCTGTGGAGCATGGTTTAGTGCTACCATTCAGAATTATCAAAACTATTATGGTAATCCGAATCATTAAGTATCAATTAATCAAACAATGTAACGGGGCTAGTATGCCCCGTTTTCATTTTTCCACAATTCAGCCAAAAGGAAACTTCTATTGACGATCCTAATACGACAATGAAGATGCTACTGTATGCGAACATGCTATGGGGCTGACCGCTGATGATGTTAGAAAAGCGAGATACCGCTTAGTAAAAATAAATTGATCGTATTCGGACATTTATTGTCCGAATACGATCAATTTATTTTGGAATACTATTGCATAACATTGTTTTACAGTGATTTATGGTTTTGGCAATAAAATTGGCATCAGCTGTCAATGAAGAATTACAAAGAAGCCAGCAAGAGATAGGAGAGGCGCTTCGTATCATCACTTAAACGATCATAAATAAAATGAAAGCTTTACCAATTACTGGAATTTTTGCGATACTAGTGTCAACCGCATGTGCTCAAACGGCCCCTCAAAAAATAAAGGAGATTTCTCATGTCGAATCCAGTCTCATACCGCCTGTTCGTTTTGAGGGTGAGCCGGCCTGGAATATTAAATCGCGCATGGAATTTTATCAGGTTCCAGGTGTAAGCATCGCCGTGATAAAAAACGCTGAAATATTATGGAGCAAAACGTATGGTTTTGCCGATCTCGATTCGAAAACACCAGTTAGGTCAAACACCTTATTTCAGGTGGCGTCCATGAGCAAGCCCGTAAGTGCATACGCTGCATTGAAGGAAGTGGAGCTTGGCAAGTTGGCATCCAATGCCGATGTGAATTTATACCTGAAATCCTGGAAAATACCCGAAAATAATTGGACCAGAGCGAAAACTGTTACATTCAAAAATATCCTTAGCCACACTGCGGGACTTACTGTAAGTGGTTTCCCGGGCTATCGGACAACAGACCCAATTCCTACAGCGGTAGAAGTACTGAGTGGTCTAAAGCCTGCTAATACACCTATGGTGTATGTTGATAAACTTCCTGGCTTAAATTTTCGGTATTCAGGCGGTGGCTATACCGTACTTCAACAGATGCTCGTTGATATTGAAGGGAAAGATTATAGTAGCATAATGGAAGAAAAGGTACTCTCACCTTTGGGTATGAAAAACAGCACTTTTGCCCAGCCTCTTCCTGAGTTGAAAAAACAATTTGCGGCGACGGCTTATACTGTAGATGGTAAAAAAGTCGAAGGAAGATATCATGTCTACCCAGAGCAGGCGGCTGCTGGCTTGTGGTCAACAGCAGAAGATTACGCTAGATTCGTGATCGATATTCAACGGACCTTAAATGGCAAAAGTAGTACTATTATTTCCAAGAAGATGGCCGAAGAATTCACAAGCCCCTATATTGAACCTATTATAGGATTAGGTGTCTTTCTGGAAGATTACGACGGTTCATCTTATTTTTGCCATGGTGGATGGAACGAAGGCTTTAGCTCCTATTTTGTTGGAAATAAAACAAGCGGTGATGGCGTAGTTATTCTTACAAATACAAACAAACCTGAATTTATCAACGAACTTGTCCGAGCGGTTGCATTAACCTATCAATGGCCCAATTATCTGGCCCCAATAAATAAAATTTTGCCGCTCAGTTCTCAAGAACTGAATGTCAATAGTGGACGTTATCGATCTGGCAAATACGGTGTTATAAGGGTCTATAGTCAGAGTGGCAAGCTTATGTCAGTCCAAAATCTAGACAAGCCTGTAGAGTTGGTTAAAGTGTCGGCAAATACTTTTGTTATGCGAGATCGAAACGTGAACGTAGTATTTTCAAAGGATACCGAAAGCGGTCAATATGAACTTATACAGGTTTTGCGTGATAAAAAGATTTATTCCAAAAATCCGAAAGTCGATGCAAATGACCGGACTCCACTAGAGCTTATTTTAGAAGGAAATTTCGAGGATGGATTAAAAGCTTTTCAAAAAGCAAAAGAACAGGATAGTGACGATGAGTTGCTTTCAGAAGGTTTCCTGAACGGTGCAGGTTATGAATTGCTCAATCAGCATAAAATAAACCAAGCTATTGATATATTTAAGGTGAATACGGTGCTATATCCTAAAAGTGAAAATGTTTATGATAGTTTAGCGGAAGCCTACCTGAAATCTGGACAAATAGATAGTGCCAAGAAGAACTATCAAAAAGTTCGCGAAATTAATCCTAAAAACGAAAGAGTAAGTAAGATTTTAGAAACGTTATAACACAAATATAATGAGCCATATTTTTGTTAATTTGCGACCATGTCAAATCAAGCTAATAATTATCGATTGTTTTCCAAAGAAATTCTCTCACTTTGGAAGAGCCAGGATGTATCATATGTTAAAGTAGAAGAATTATCCATTGTTGAAGGAATCACTTTTTTTGAACTTATACCAGATTCCGAACTTTTGGATGAAGGTGGGGTAGAAACACTCTATGCCATAGATTCTGAAGATGTAGCGGATATGTTGGTGTTTAGCAAATCTATTCGTTTTGTTGTTCACGACATTTATTTGGATGAAGACTAATATATTAGTTATTTATGATCGACAATTCAATCTGCATTGTCGATCATAAATGTACGGCAGTAGGGTGAGCTAGGGATAAATTAGCTTCTCATATTCAACCTTTCTTCCTGAAGATCTAACAAACGAAGGTGTTTGCGGATGATCTCTTCGTCCAATAAAAGTTCTTCGCGGTTTTTATTGATAAGCCAAATACGCTGTGTTTCAAGGATATCGATATAGATTTTACGGTATTCGGCATAATTAATGATAATCTCGGAGCTCCGCAATTGATTTTCATACTTCTGTAGTTGATCCTTTAAGGTCGGAAAACTTTCAACTTTGTCCGCGTAATCATTACGAATCTTGTCAACGGCGACTTGAGCCAATCTATTCTGAATTTCATAATCTATCTCCTTTTCACTTCTTACAAAATCTCTATCTACTAATTTGATTTTCCTCAAGATAAAAGGGAGGGTCAACCCTTGAACAAGTAAGGTTAACAGAATCACAACAAATGTGATGAAAAGAATGAGATTCCTTTGAGGAAAAGGAGTTCCGTCGGCCAAAGTTAATGGGATAGATAGCGCTGCTGCCAAAGAAACGACGCCACGCATTCCAGTCCAGCCGATAATCATTGGCGTTTGCCAACCGGGCGATTGAGCATCTGCAACCGTTATAAAATTTCTCATGATCAAGGTCGTAATTACTGCAGCATAACCTGCAAAAATTCGTACAAGAATAAGGACTATTGTAACGGCGACGCCATAGCCAATAGCAGTGGAGATATTGGTATCACCCAATCCAGATACAATTTCCGGTAAATCCAATCCGATAAGCATAAAGACAATGCCATTCAGCAGAAAGCAAAAGCTTTCCCATACGGTTACTGTCCGGATCCGGGATGCACTGCTCAAAAAATCGTGACTACGATACGAGAGAAATAAGCCGCCACTGACAACCGCAAGAACCCCAGAAGCATGAAGTTGTTCTGCGATCAAATACATCGAGAAAGGTGCAATAAAAGTTAGCAATATGTCTGTATTGGAATCGGTTGGTAAAAGTTTGTGCATTTTCAGAAAAACAAAGGCAATTGTAAGTCCGATTCCCACTCCGCCAATACACATCCAAATAAAGCTCCCGGCCGCTTGGTACCATACATACTGCCCAGTAGCAGCAGCAATCATTGCAAAGCGAAAAATTATTAGTGAGGAAGCATCATTCAACAAACTTTCACCTTCCAATATGGACGCCAGCCTTTTGGGTACCTTCACGAATTTTAAAATTGCACCGGCACTAACCGCATCAGGGGGGGAAACTATTCCACCCAATAGAAAACCGAGAGCTAAGGAGAATCCCGGGATAAAATAGTTGGCAAAAACGGCAACGGACAATGCTGTAAAAAAGACCACAACAAAGGCAAAGCTGAAGATAATCCGGCGCCATCGCCAGAGTTCTTTCCAGGAAGTTGACCAAGCTGCCTCGTAGAGGAGCGGCGGTAAAAAAATAATGAATATCAATTCGGGTTCTATCTTAATAGGGGGAACTCCCGGGATAAAACTCATTACAAGTCCCGCTAATACGAGTAAAACAGGGTATGCAACCTGAATTTTTCTCGCCAGCATGATCAACATCGTAATTAGTAGGACTAAAAAAAGGTAAAACTCAAAATTCTCTAACATATGTAAATTTTAGGTATATAAATATAGATCAAATTTCTAGAAATATTTAAACTAGCTTGGCGGTATTCATGGTGGTAGATCTTGCTAAATTAGTTAAAGTTTGTCTTTCTCATAACCCACGATCTAAAATATGGGATGGCATTATTATAAAGAAAGGTTCGTCTTTGAGAAGTTTTACTTAAAATATAGTTTCAATAACAGTATAGGACAATACTCTAGAAATAACAACCCGAAGTTGTTCGAATACAACGATAAGTAGCATAATTACAACTAGAGGTATTTCCCTTTTCGCGATAATTACAGATTAGCCTCAATATATTTGTAAAGTTGAACATCATCAATAAACAATAATTATGGATAACAAAACATTAGGTAATAATATTGCCAAAGTGCGGAAAGAGCGAAATATGTCGCAAGCACAGCTTGCTGAACTTTTATTCGTCAGCCCCCAAGCAGTTGGAAAATGGGAGCGGGGAGAGTCTCTACCAGACTTTTTAACACTTCATAGACTTGCTGAAATATTCGCAGTCGATCTAAACTACTTCGCCGAAAATTCGAAAATAGGAGATAGCGTAGCAAGTCAAAAGGTGGTCATTGGCACTTTAGATGGCACGAAAGGAAATTCTCTGGAAGAGGCAAAATTTTCTGATACGGGACAAAAGCCCCTACTGACAGATTTTAGTGGTAACACGCTAGCCGAAACTGATTTTTCTGGCGTAAATGCGCCAAAGAGAAAATTTCTCGGAAGTGAGCTGCGTGGTACAGACTTCAGTACAGCAGATTTCACGGCAAGCATTTTTAAAGGAAGTGATATCCGCGATGCTAATTTTGATTCGTCGAACCTTACGGACTGTACATTTTCTGCTAGTAATATGACGAACGCAAATTTCAACCAGACCGTTCTCGCACGTACAGAATTTTATGCGTCGGAGTTGAACAATGCTAGATTTAATAGTATAAAGCTGACAGATGTCAAATTTACGGCGTCGGATCTCAGAAAAACCATTTTTGAACACTGTGAGTTCAATGGTGTTTGCTTTAAGTCTTGTGATATGAAAGGCATAAGCTTTGATGGGCAAGTATTTGTCGACGTAAAATTCGATAATGCAGACCTAGCAAACAGTTCATTTAGAGGGGTTATTCTTAGAAATGTCTCCTTTCGGCCAACGTTTGCGCTTACCAATAAATATTATAAGAGTATTAAAACAATCGATTTTGACGGAGCCTCAATGGACAAATTAACCTACGCAGCTCTTAAGGGAGTAGGCGTATCGCTTGAGAATATTGTGCTCTTATAAACAACACGATACAAATAGAAGACATGGTTCTGCAAGTATGAACCATTGCCTAAGTGTAGGTGCCATACCAATGAAATCCATCAATTCCGGGAAATTAAATTAGGAGAGTCGTCAGCGCAGCATAGTAAAGCCAAAATATGCTAAACTAATTATCAAAGAAAGATTGGGAGACGGGTTGTATTCACGATTTCTTTCATGACAAAATAACTTTCCATATGTCTGATTCCCTTGATTGTTGCCAGTTTATTAAAATTGAATTCATGATAGTGATCAACATCCCTAACCATCACCTTTATTTGATAGTCAAATGCACCCGTTACGTGGAAACACTCGACTACCTCTGGAAATTTTTGTATCTCCTCCATAAATAACAAGGCACTTTCATTGGAATGTTTTTCCATACTGATGGATACAAGCACCATTAGATTAAGATCAAGTTTTCTTCTGTCCAGCAGAAAGACTTTCTGTTTGAGAACGGAGGTTGCTATTAACTTCTTAATACGTTCGTATACGGGAGTCATGGATAAATTAACACGGTCAGCTATTTCCTTGTTACTTATGTTCGCATCCTGTTGCAAAAGGTCCAGAAGCATGAGGTCTTTCTCATCCAATTTCATTATCGTAGTAAATTAAATCTAAAAAAACTATATCTATGACTGTAGTTAGATCGCAAACACTAGTAAATAAAATACAACCATATTATTTTACTAAAATAGTCATAATTACAGATATATAATACTATCATTTAAACTATATATAGTAAATTTAAATTAATTAATTACTATCAATTTACCAACCTAAATAAAATTATGAGTGAGCCTCAATTAAAAAAAGTCCTTGGTCCGGTTATGTTATGGGGATTGGGTGTAGGCTATGTTATCTCGGGAATGTATTTTGGATGGAATCTCGGTTTGGCAGAAGGCGGCACATTGGGATTGGCCATTGCTACAGTGTTCGTTATTATCATGTACCTTACATTTACCTTCAGCTATACAGAGATGGCGTGTGCGATCCCTAAGGCTGGCGGAGCCTTTGAATATGCCAATCGAGGATTGGGCAAGCATTTGGGATTTGTCGCCGGTATTGCACAAAATATCGAGTTTGTTTTTGCTCCGCCTGCCATTGCTGCTGCTATAGGTGCTTATCTACATTTATTGCATCCTTCGGTTGACTATCTTATTTTTGCCATTGGGGCCTATGTGATTTTCACTTCAATGAATATACTGGGCGTAAAGCTCGCTGCATCATTTGAATTGGTCGTAACTGTTCTTGCGGTTATCGAATTACTGATATTTGCCGGTGTTACATTTCCGGCTTTCGAATTTTCCAACCTTGAGCACAACGCATTGCCCAATGGCTTCTCGGGTATTTTTGCAGCTATTCCCTTTGCCATCTGGTTTTTTCTCGCTATTGAAGGTGTAGCGAATGTTGCTGAGGAAACGATCAATCCACAGAAAAATGTATTAATCGGCTTTGGATCGGCCATCGTAACTTTAGTTGTGCTTTGTATCATTACATTTTTGTCGGCGGTGGGTGTCGGCGGCTGGGAGGCTGTTGTTTATCCTGTCGGAAGCACTGAACCCTCCGATTCACCATTGCCACTTGCCATTGCACATGTCATTGACAATCGCCATATTCTCTATAAACTACTTATAGGCGTTGGTCTTTTGGGTCTTATAGCCTCATTTCATGGTATCATTCTCGCTGGTGGCAGAGCCACCTTTGAGTTTGGGAGAGTAGGGTATGCACCGTCGATTCTCGGAAAAGTGCATCAACGATTTAAGACTCCGGCCAATGCACTCTTAATTAATATGGCTATTGGCATCATAGCATTATTGACCGGGAAGACCGCAGGCATTATTACCATCGCATGTTTTGGGGCAATCTGTCTTTATATAATATCCATGTGGTCATTTTTTGCCTTGCGAAAAAAGGAACCCGATTTGGAACGCCCATTCAGAGTTCCTTTGTATCCGCTGTTTCCGGCAATTGCATTTATTATTGCTGTCGTGTGTCTCATTGCAATGATATATTATAACCCCTTGACAGCTCTATTATTCTTTGGGCTTGTCATCTTATCATACCTCTATTTCCTAATCTTCCTTGACAAGGACAAAACCATCAAATTATGATAACTAAAAATGAAATTATTGCCAAATTAACAGCAAGCACAAGTACGCACGTTAAAGTTGCCGTCGCTGATATAGACGGGGTGCTCCGTGGGAAATTTATGCATCGGGATAAGTTTATCTCTGCACTGGACAATGAATTTGGGTTTTGCTCGGTGGTGTTTGGATGGGATGTTAACGATCAGGTATATGACAATGTGGAAATTACAGGCTGGCATACAGGATACGGCGATTTCCCGGCGCGTATTGATGGAAATACATTTCGACAGATTCCCTGGCAAGAAGATATTCCCTTTTTTCTAGCTGATTTTGAATCTCCGCTTTCTCGCGACCAAAATGTGTGCCCAAGATCACTCCTTAAAAACATAATTGCACAGGCGGAGACTGCTGGATTTAAACCAATTTTTTCACAGGAATTTGAATGGTTTAATTTCGTGAAAGCCGATAATGCCGCTCCCCAAAATAGTTTTAGAGATATGACACCGATAACATCTGGTATGTTTGGCTATTCCATCTTACGGATGTCTGACAACTACGGATTTTTTCAGGATCTTTTGGCTATGCTCGAAAGATTCGGTGTACCTCTTGAGGGGCTGCATACGGAGACCGGGCCAGGTGTTCTGGAAGCTGCGATCCAATGTAGTGATGCTCTTGAAGCTGCGGATAGGGCTACGCTCTTTAAATCTGCGGTTAAGGACATCGGAAAAAAACATAATATCACGGCGAGTTTTATGGCGAAACAGACCAAGGACTTACCAGGCTGCAGTGGCCATGTGCATCAAAGTCTTTGGGATCTCAACAAACAGAACAACCTCTTTTATGATAAAGATGATGAACTCGGAATGAGCCAGTTGATGAAGCATTTTCTTGCTGGGCAATTGTATTGTTTACCTGATATTCTACCGTTATTGGCGCCCACTGTTAACAGTTATAAAAGGCTGACTGAAGGAGCATGGGCACCGACAACCCTGACTTGGGGCATAGATAATCGTACCACAGCACTCCGCGTCATCGAAGGCGGCCCCAAAGCCACACGCATTGAACATCGTGTTGTCGGTTCAGATGTGAACCCTTATTTGGCAGTAGCAGCATGTTTGGCTAGCGGGTTGTATGGCATCAAGTATAAATTGCCATTGGATAATCGACATACTAGCGGTAATGGTTATAAAGATCTGCAACACGGCGTGTTACCAAGAAACCTCCACGATGCGACCGCTCGAATGGCGCAATCGCAAATAGCCTCCGAGCTATTTGGCCAAAAGTTTGTCGATCATTTTTGTAAATCACGGTTATGGGAATGGCGACAATTTTCTGAGCAGGTCACAGATTGGGAAACAAAAAGATATTTTGAAATTATTTAACTGAACAATGGATACAGCAAAAATTTACGGTTTTAATTTTCCGACACCGATCCGTTTTGGTGCTGGAGTGATCGACGAGCTACCAGACTATTTATTGACCAATGGACTTAATCGCCCTTTACTGGTAACGGATCCGACTATCGCCCAACTACCATTTTTTAAGGGAGTCCAACAAAAGCTGACGAACAAAGGGATCGACGTTATTGTCTTTCATGATTTGCATAAAAATCCAGTAAAATCTGATGTCCTCTTGGGAGGAGATGTCTTTAGAGGGCAAAATAGAGATTCAATTATTGGTGTTGGCGGTGGAGCAGCACTCGACGTAGCACGGGCAATTGCCTTGCGCGCAAATCATCATCGTGATTTATTTGATTACGACGATCTGATCGGTGGCGATATCTATGTGACCAACGAGATACCACCATTGATTACTGTACCTACGACCGCCGGGACTGGGAGTGAGGTGGGGCGTAGTGCTATTATTTCAGAAGATGAAACCAAGAAAAAACGAATTCTGTTTAGTCCCAGATTGATGGCAAAAATTGTATTTGCCGATCCTTTGCTTACAATGGATCTGCCACCGTTTATTACGGCAGCAACGGGAATGGACGCACTTACCCACAATATGGAAGCCTATTTGGCCAAAGGGTATCATCCGATGTGTGATGGTATAGCGCTTGAAGGAATGGCCATGGTGGCGACGTCTATTGAGTGTGCTACGAAAGAATCAGACTTGCCATCCCGCTCCAAAATGCTTTTGGCATCATTGATGGGAGCTGTTGCTTTTCAGAAGGGATTAGGAGTCGTTCATAGTTTAGCGCATCCGCTGTCCTCGCTCCTTGATACCCATCATGGATTGGCCAACGCGGTAAATCTTCCCTATGGCATGCAGTTTAATTATGTCGGTTTTGAAGATCGTTTCGATAAAATGGCCATGGCTTTAGGGCTCGGCAGTCATGCTGGAGACAAGGTTGTAGACTATCTGTTTGACCTCAATGTACGTTTGGGACTGCCTACACAATTATCTGCGATAGGCGTGCAAAAGGAACATCTGCAACCGTTATCAGAACTGGCGTTTGCAGATTTCTGTCACCCATCAAACCCCAAGCCCGTTAGCAAAGCAGATTTTCTTGCAATTTATGAAACCGCTTACGAAGGAAAATAATATGTTAAAAATCGGTATTAGTGCGTGTTTTTTTTATCCAGACCCCGAGAGGACGGTCTTTGGACACAAATCACTGAGCTATATGGAAAATGATATGGTTCGATGGATAACTAAAAAAGGCGTTCTTCCTATATTATTGCCGGATCTTGAAGAATCATTATTAGCGGACATCTTACACCAGATGGATGGCATAGTTCTTCAAGGTGGAAGCGATATAGCACCCCAGCATTATGGAGAAGAGCCTATCGGACCCTGGAAAGGAGACCCTTATCGGGATCAATATGAGCTAAAGATATTGGATTATGCCATCAGAAATCATAAGCCAGTCTTAGGTATCTGTCGGGGATTTCAGTTAATGAACGTCTATTTTGGAGGCACAATGTATCAGGATATCGGTAGTCTGCTTCCTCAGTCGGCTGTACATCGTTCAGCAAGTCTATACGACACCATCAATCATCCCGTACATATAGAACCAGGAACACTTTTCGACAGACTATATGGCCATGTTGCCAATCCATTGGTCAACACTGTACATCATCAGGCTATTAAAGATCTTGGCCATGATCTCGAAGTCTTTGCGCGCTCGGAAGACGGATTTATCGAAGCATTTGGTTATACCAAAGAAGCGGCCGGGAAAGTGATGGGTGTACAATGGCATCCCGAATTTTCCCAAACACAGAAGGGAATACTTTTAGATGAAAATTTAATTCTTAATGTTTTTATCGAACATGCAAGACAACATAGAAATTAGAAATCCTGCAACCGGTGCTGTAGTAGCAACGTTGCCTTCAACCACAACAGTTGAATTGGAAAATACACTCTCCTTACTAAAACAGGGACAGCAAAAATGGGCCAACGTTCCTTTGAAGGATCGTTTGGCGTGCATCATACAATTTGGGGAGCTGATCTTGGCGAATAAACAGGAACTTGCGGAGATCCTTACCAAGGAGACGGGCAAACCCATCACACAATCGCTTAATGAAATTAACGGAGCACAAAACCGTATTGAGCATCTTCGAAAAAATGCTGAAAGATGGCTTTCAGAAGAAATTATTGTAAATGAGGGAGCTACACTAGAACATATTCGCTATGAACCACTTGGTGTCATTGCCAATATTTCTGCATGGAATTTCCCTTATAATGTGGGCTTTAATATTTTTCTGTACGCCTTGGTTGCGGGCAATGCCGTGCTCTATAAACCTTCTGAATTTGCTACGCTGACCGGATTGCAGTTTGCAAAATACCTTTATGAAGCCGGTATACCTGATGATGTATTTCACTGTGTTGTTGGAGATGGGAGGATTGGCGAGCATATCTTATCATTGCCATTGGATGGCTATTTCTTTACTGGATCCTATAAGACTGGAGTACATATTGCTAGGGCCGTAGCGCATAAATTAGTTCCAGTCCAGCTTGAGCTAGGCGGAAAGGATCCACTATACGTAACAGAAGATGTGAAAGACATAAAACAGGCGGCGGTGTCGGCAGCCGAAGGCGCTTTCTACAACAATGGGCAGAGCTGTTGTGCGGTTGAACGTATCTATGTTTCAGAACAGATATACGATGAGTTTGTCGAGGCATTTATTGAGGAGGTAGCTTCCTATCAGGTTGGCGATCCATGCGCTGGAGACACATTTATCGGTCCTTTAACGAGGGCTGCTCAGCTGGACGTCCTTGAGGATCAAGTGAAAGATGCCCTTGCAAAGGGAGCAACACTACGGTTGGGCGGACATGTATTAGAAGGTAAGGGATATTATTATGCTCCCACAGTATTTGAGCACTGTAATCACAACATGCTACTTATGCGTGAAGAGACTTTTGGTCCGTTGATAGGTATACAAAAGGTCACTTCAGACGAAGAGGCAATTACGTTGATGCAGGATACGACCTATGGCCTTACTGCAGCGGTCTTTTCGTCCGATCAGGATAGAGCAATGAATATCCTTAGCAAAATGGATACAGGAACGGTGTATTGGAACTGCTGTGATAGGGTAAGCCCTAATGTGCCTTGGTCCGGAAGACGAAATTCTGGCTTAGGTTCGACCTTATCGGCTCAAGGTATACGAGCATTTGTTCAGCCTAAAGCCTATCATTTAAGACCCGCATAATTTAATGTTTAATTCTATGGATATAGCCCATTATGCCGATCGTTCATTGGATAATGGGCTTTCCCTCAAAAATAAATTTCGGTACCCCATGAGAGTGAGTGCGTAAAGATTATGGGGTCCGCTTCATGGAAAAGTGATCGCCAAGGTGACTTATGCCGATGCAATAGATATGCAAGTCTTTACTGATGAGAGATAGACTGAATGAATTCGCTAAAATGCTTGAAGACTCTCGCAACATTTTCTATTTTTGTTCCAAACAGAAAAGAAATGAACACTGAATTGACGGGTTTGAAGCGTGTAGCCACACTATGTATATTAAGAAATAAAGATAAGTTTCTATTGCTAAAGCGCCTTAAAGAACCCAATAAAGATATGTATGTTCCCGTTGGTGGGAAATTAGACCCATTTGAAAACCCGGATGATGCGGTAGTTCGTGAAGTCATGGAAGAAACAGGGATCCATATCACGTCAAAACAATTTTGTGGCATGTTAACCGAAACATCACCGATCAATTACAATTGGATCAGCTATGTATATGTATCCGATATCGAATATGTAGAGGCCCCCTATTGTAATGAGGGTGACCTCGAATGGATCGCTGCAGACGAACTGGAATC
Source organism: Sphingobacterium sp. Ag1 (assembly GCF_000988325.1). Classification (NCBI taxonomy): domain Bacteria; kingdom Pseudomonadati; phylum Bacteroidota; class Sphingobacteriia; order Sphingobacteriales; family Sphingobacteriaceae; genus Sphingobacterium; species Sphingobacterium sp. Ag1. Next base: position 60,983 of record NZ_LBGU01000034.1, read on the forward strand.
TATTCCGACCCCTTTAACCGATCTTTATATTTATGATTATGTGGCTAAGGGAAAACTGTTTGCTTTTAATGCCGTATATGATTCAGACCTAAACTTGACCGGGTTATGGGAACAATATAATGGCATCAAGATCAAGTAAACTACTTAAATTGAATTAAAATTAGAATGATTATCAATAAAACTGCCATTAAAGTCATTGCATTCGATGCAGATGATACATTATGGGTAAACGAACCATATTTTCAAAAAGCAGAACATGATTTTTGCGAACTTTTGGAAAATTATCTTCCACAGCATGCAGTATCAAAAGAGTTATTTGAAACAGAAATGAACAACCTGTCCCTCTATGGGTATGGTGTGAAAGGCTTTATTCTTTGTATGATAGAGACTGCCAGCCGTATTTCGGCAGGACAGTTATCGCTGAAGACAATAAACAAAATCATAGCGATTGGACAAGATTTATTAAAGATGCCGATTGAATTATTGGAAGGTGTTGAAGATACGTTGGTAAGGCTGAGTGCACATTATAAGCTAATCGTAGCCACAAAAGGCGACCTTTTGGATCAGGAAAGAAAGCTGAAAAATTCGGGTCTCCAACAGTACTTCCATCATGTGGAAATTATGAGTAACAAGAAAAATGACGATTACTCAAAATTATTAAGAAAAATTGAATGCCCCGCTGAAAATTTTATCATGATCGGAAATTCAATCAACTCCGATGTTCTGCCTGTTCTGGAATTGGGGGGACAGGCAATACATGTCCCTTACCATGTGACTTGGACACATGAGCAAGCTTGTGATGAGATTAAACCAAGCAATTTCCTGCAGGTAGAAAGTCTAGATCAACTGCTACCGATTCTGCTTTAATCCAAAATGCGCATCTAGATGCGCATTTCTTCTACCGGCTGTTACCCAGCAAAGAGCTGCGAAACAATTAACTGTTTTCTGTTGTTATTCATCAGTACAGTTAACCTCTCACATGGCAATTATTACAAAATATCTATTTTTCCTTTTACCCTTTTTTATTTTAAGCTGTAAGAGCAGTCAGCAAAAAGGGGATACGTTGTATTATGGTGGAAATATTATTACGATGGAAGATGATTTTCCCCAGGTAGATGCGTTAGTAGTAAAAGGCGGGAAAATTCTTTTCGTCGGTAGCCGGAAAGAAGCGGCCCCCTATGTAGGGGAAAACACGAAACAGATCGATTTAAAGGGAAAAACTTTACTGCCTGGCTTTATCGATGCCCATGGCCATATCACTTCAAGAGCAGGAATGGAACAGGCAATAGATTTATCGCCAAGTCCATATGGTACCGTTAATTCAATACCAGATCTTCAAAAGACTATATTATCAGTTATTAAGCGAACAAAATTAGGCACGTCTGTTCCTGTATTAGGAAATGGTTACGATGATGCTATCATGCGTGAGCATCGCCATCCGACTCGTCAGGAATTGGATGCGATCAGTACGACAAATCCGATTATTGTCATTCATGCTTCTGGTCATGCAAGTGTTGCCAATAGTGCGATGTTGAAGTTATTAGGTATTGCCGAAAATGTAAAAGACCCGGAGGGGGGACATTACGGCCGAAGCCCTGATAATCGACTAAACGGTAAGCTGGAAGAAAATGCCTCTTTTGCCGCATTGGTGAAGTTGACGAATATGATTCCCAGGCCTCAACAGGCTAAAAACGAACTACCCCAAACCCTAAAAGATTTTGTCAAAGCGCAAGACGAATGGCTTAGTTATGGCCAGACAACCATCTGTGACGGACGTTCGATGGGAGTGGGGATTGGCCTGTTGAAGGAAGCAGCTTCGAAAAATCTTTTAAAGGCAGATGTCGTTTATTTTCCGGATTTTGAAGCAAACAAAGCCGAATGGAAATCCTTTAAACCCAATTACATGAAATACGAAAAGCGTTTGAAATTTGGTGGATTTAAATTTTCGGATGATGGTTCGCCTCAGGGGAAGACAGCCTGGTTGACAGAACCATACCTGGTTCCACCAGAAGGTCAATCGGCAGATTACAAAGGCTTTCCAATCTTTTCGGACCAGACCCTCTACAATGATTTAAAGACAGTGTTTTCAAATCATATTACGGCACAACTACATGTTAATGGCGATGCGGCTATTGATCAGGCACTTCGTGTGATCGGCAAATTGAAAGCCGAAGGAATTTATAAGCCCGAGCTTAGGGCAACCTTGATACATGTGCAGAACAGCCGCCCCGATCATATCGCCAAGATAAAAGATATCGGTGTTATTCCTTCTTACTTTTCATCCCATGTTTACTTATGGGGAGATTGGCACTATCAAAGTGTTTTTGGTCCCAAACGTGCGGCGTTTATTAGTCCAGCTCAGTCGGCAAAAAAAGCGGGAATACTGTTTACCATCCATCATGATAGCCCAGTAACACCTCCAGATCTATTGACCGGGGTGTATGCTGCAGTCAATCGGACGACACGTTCGGGAATGTTGTTGGGGCCAGATGAACGTATTGATGTCAGGGACGCGCTCAAAGCAATTACCATCAACGCTGCCTATCAGTATCAGGAAGAAAAAGATAAAGGGTCTCTTAAAAAAGGTAAACTAGCTGATTTGGTTATTTTGGATCAAAATCCATTAACAATTGATCCCCAAAAATTACGGGACATCAAAGTAATTGAAACAATCAAAGAAGGGAATACAGTCTTTAAGCGAAATTGATCAATCTGTCAATCCCATAATAAAACAGCATTGTAAACTCATTTTGATTCGCGATTGTTTGGAAAAACCCACTATTGTACTGTTAGTTGCCACTCTGCTGGACTAGTGACGACGAGTCGAAGTCATCGTTTTCAAGAGGATCAAATGTTGGGATAAAACAGGAGAGTTGTATAGTTATACAACAGCGTCAAGTCTTCATCCTTTAAAGAAATAGCGAATAATAAATCGCCACATGCAAATATTAAATGGTCTTAAACTTTTGCGGCTTGTGGCCTATCTTTACACGATGATCGATTCATGATGTCACTTTTGAACAAACAATAGATCTATTTCATCATGCTACGCAGGGAGGGTTATCTTAGATGGAATCCTGTTTTTACTAAAATCCAGAAATAAATATGAAATCGCTATTGATATTTCTTTTTTCGATAAACCTTGTTTACGGTCAATCTGCACCAAATTTGACAGTAGGTTATGGAGATCGCTATGATAGCCTTCCCAAATTAGTGATCAAAGCAGCTACACCAGAAGACTATCATAAAGCATTTAGCTCCAACATTATCAATAAAACTCCTGCTGTTGAACGGAAAAGCTTTGTGATTCCTACAGGCAAAGGCAAGCTAAAGTTCAGGAAATATAGTATTTCAGCCGGTTATGGCGATGGATTTAAGGGTTGGGCGTATAAAGGCTATCTTCCCAAACTGAAAATGCATATTCTCGTAAGCAATCATGTTGCTGAATCATTAGGTTTTAGCGATTTAGTTTTACTCGATAGCATCAATGGTAGTCAACATACAATTGCTTCAGTCGGCGACGGTGCAGTTGAAATACCAATTCCATCTCCAAACGGAGATTTTCTTGCTTATTATTATAATGAGGTCTATGCTGCGAATAGTTGCTTTATAGGGGTACTTGCTGTCCGCAAAGAAAAGGCTCCTTTCCGGATCAAACTTTCCGAATACAACAGTTTTGAAACGGACAATTGGGCGGTGGAAAACATCAGATGGATCGATAGCATGACGATTATCATAAAAGCTTATACGCTTAAAAAAGTTGCCAATGAAAATATGAAGCAGTTTGCGTACTACACTGCCCGGTTAAGCAAAGAAAATACAAACTAAGGTATAGAGATGAACATACAACAAAATATCATCATGCTAACTGTTGCTGCAATTTGCTCTTGTACCAATCCTAGCGTACCCCTACAAAAACGGGATGTTAAGCAATCAGAACATCCTATTGACGGAGAAGTAGTGATATCCCGGCAGCAGATAGATACGGTCCCCGCCTCACATACCACGAATGAGGTTAAGACTACAACATCCATAAAATTCAATGAATTTGTCGTTTCGATTCAAGGTATGGCCATTTTTGATCCAGAAAGGATGGATCGACTACAACGTGATACCGTAGAAATCGAAGCAGAAGTCGGGGAAAGCATCGAGGGAACTTATATTTCTATTTTAAGTGATCAGGTCCGTGACTTGAAGGTGGAACAACGCTATGAAACCAGCGTAACTATTATGAATGAAGGTCCCCATTGTGATCTTACCGAATGGAAACATTTTAACTCAGACTGGAAGCCTTTAAAACAAAATGGGAATGGCCTTTTTCTAAGTGAAGAATATACTGATCAGGATCATCGGACCTTTCCCAGCGTATCTATGGACGAGTTGAAACAAAAAGTAAAAGAGCAGTGTGGTGAAGAATGGTTTAAACTTTTGGCTAAAGTAAAATCGCCATCTGAATATCCATCAGCAGTCGGTATAAGCCGTTATTTCTTACGGATCGCATGTCGTCTTAAAGATAACGGTAAAAAAGTTACCAAATTAATCATTATCAAAACTCCAATGGGATGTTAACAGCTTAATTGCTGAATCACAACACCAGGATTTTCCAAGTTATAAATCTATACAAAGAGATTACGAAAAAAGTAATGCTTTCAAAAGATTCAGTATTTTAACACCGGTTTTATTATTTTTGCTACGGTTGGACCAATGAAATACCACTTCAAGAACACAACAATGAAATTAAGCCTATTGACTAAAGCAATTTTTACTATAGTATTCTTATTTTTAACAAAGAATAATATTTTCGCCCAAACCAAATACCAAAAGGATTTTTATGAGTTTTGGTCTGACATCAATAAACATTATGCTTATTTAGAAAGGCAAAATATCAACTGGAATAAAGTCAAAGAAATTTATTCTTCACAAGTAGAAAAAGTTACAAATGACAACGAGTTTATTCAGTTTCTTGAAAATACGTTGAATGAGCTGTACAATGGACATTCGTCGTTAAGCACAAATCTTAATACATCAAACAGGATAATTCCATCATGGTCCGACCTACGTGTCGAAAAAAATGGAAACAAATATTTAATAAAAGACTTAAGAAAAGGTTTTGGTGCAGATTTAGCGGGGTTAAAAATTGGTATGCAAGTAACTCTTTTCAACGGAAAAGCAATCGATGAACAGTTAAAAAGTTTCTTACCTCGATTTACAGATCATTACAGTCCAAAGATGTATCAGTATGCTTTAGATATGCTTTTTGCAGGAACTCACGATAAAAAGCGGGTGATTACTGTCGTTGAAAACGGCGAACGTAAAACATTTGAACCGGTAAGCTATGGCAATCGGAATGAATTGTTGTATTATAAAATTATAAATGGAAACACAGCCTATATCAAAATCAATAATTCACTGGGAAATAACAACTTGATCGCTGAATTTGATAAGACGCTTGACAGTTTGATTTCTAATAAAAACCTTATTTTGGATTTGACTGAGACCCCTAGCGGTGGAAATTCAACGGTTGCGAGGGCCATTATGGGGCGGTTTGTCAATAAAGTTCTACCTTATCAGATTCACGAATTTGATGAGAAGGATTATGACACAAAACGACATTGGGTAGAGTATGTAAGTCCACGTAAGAAAACCTACAAGGGTAATGTGTATATCCTCGTGGGACACTGGACAGGAAGTATGGGCGAAGGGATAGCTATAGGTTTTGACGCGCTTGATAGAGCTACAGTTATTGGCACACCTATGGCCGGGCTATTAGGCGCAATTTCAAATTTTCGTCTGACAGAAACAAAAATTGGATTCCAATTCCCAACGGAAAGATTGTATCATATCAACGGAATGCCAAGAGAGGATTTTATTCCCAAGATTTTGTGTGAAAATATCGAAGAAACATTAAAAAAAGCGAAGGAGATAGCTTTTTAGGTTAGATAGGAGATGATGACTCAGTTTGCCTGAAAACTCATGGAGCAATGTTAAGATCAATGTGAACAACTAAAGAGTATATGTTTAGTAAAATTAATAAAACCTTTATCCTTCTTGTGCTTGTACTTGTTTCCAACTACAGCAAAGCACAAACCGGATATAAGAATTTAAATATACCTGCATCAGTTGAAGGATCTACCTTTTTTAATACGGATAAAAGGAATTGTATAACGCCTCCATTTGGGTATTCAAATATTTCAAAACACCTACCTGTCGATTCCGTATTGTCGGCTATGCAAGATCACCGTGGTTTAGGAAATCGCTATGCATTAAAATTTGATCAATCAATCAAAAACAATCTCGTAACGATACCCGAAGCATATGATGTTTCTTTTCCATTTGAGCAAGATATCGGCAAAGAATATAATCAGATTAAACTTGCCTCCAATTTCCTCCGTTATGGGGATTATTCGCTTCATTTTCTGGCCATTTATAACGCTGTCCGCTATAGTGAACCATTCATAGAAAAAATATATTTAATTTCAGTAAAGAATGGGAAGCCGGTTGATATAAGAAGAATTTATCTTCATCATGAGGGAGAAATGGGATTCACAGACTATACACTATTCTATATCGATAAAAATTTTATAATCTCATTGCGGGATTATGAATTTAATGAGAATCCCTTTAGGCAAAAACCTGTTTATCAATTTCAGCTCTTAAGCAACGGAACATTTGTCAGATACTATGATCAGAATGGATTATATAAAACAGATGAAGAACAGGGCTCAATTAAAAATCACCATAAAGAAGGAAAATGGATCGAATTTAAAACAAATCGGTTTGTGGACTTACAAGAATATCCATCATTTACAGATTCGTATACGTACGTGGAAGCAAAGTATAAAGGAGGTCTTCCTGATGGCGAATGGAAATGTTATAAATTATTGCAGGAATATAATGAAGAAACGGGGGAACCAATAATTAACACAAGAAAAAGAGGACCGTTGATTTATACTGAACTATTCAAAAATGGATTATTGGAAAAACGAGAGTTCCATATTCTTAATAAGTAGCCCGTCCGTTATAAGTGATAAAATATGTAACTTGTAGAAAAGGTGAAAAAGGCTCCGAAGTTCCTTCTTATGAGAACTTAAAATATGAAAATAATACTACAGTTGCTATGCGATTTGTAGTTTGCCAACAGTGGATCTAGCCCGAAAGAGGCGGAATAATACACGCAGAATATTAATTATGGAAATAATCATCAGACAAGCAAAAGAAAGCGAAATCAATGTGTTAATTGAGTTTGAACAAGGGATCGTTGAAGCGGAACGACCTTTTGATAACACATTAAAGCCAGGCGAAATTCATTATTATGATCTCCTCGAATTGATCAAGTCTAGGGAGGCTGAAGTCCTTGTTGCAGTTGTTGACGATCAACTTGTCGGATCAGGATATGCGAAATTATTGGATGCAAAACCTTATCAAAAGTATGAAAAGTATGCTTATCTTGGTTTTATGTACGTTAGGCCAGAATATCGAGGTCAGGGTATCAACAAGATGATTTTACACCGATTGATCGATTGGGCAAAAGAAAGAAATATCTCGGAAGTAAGACTTCAGGTTTATGAAGAAAATACCAGTGCAAAAAAGGCCTATGCAAAGGCAGGATTTAAGCCAAATCTTCTGGAAATGCGTATGGAAATCGGTAACAGATAGTAATGGGAGTCCATTGGGATAATATTTATATGTTTTATGTAGAAAACACATTTTAAGTCGTTTATTGGGCATATACCATGGATTACACTAAATAGTGACTGGTTCAGAACAGAAAAATTCTGTATATTTAGGTTCGTAATTTAACTGAAAATAGACTTTATATTATGAGAATTCGGGCAGGATTGCTAGTAGTGGCTCTTACGCTTCCTTTTCTAGTTTGTGGGCAAAATCGCTATCAAATTAATAGCACAATACCCCCATTGCAGAATGGTGCTAAAGTATTTTTGATCTACGAAATAGAAGGTAAGTCTGTCGTGGATTCCACTTTCTCAAATGGAGGAAATTTTTCATTTTCGGGAACAGTAGAGTATCCTGTTTCATCATCGTTATATCTCAATAAAAATCCTTATGTAAATAGACCAGCTCGCAACGAGCAAATGGATTTTTTTCGTTTTTACCTTGAGCCTGTGACTATGGAAATGCGAGCAAGCGACTCCTTGAAGAACATTGTAATTAGCGGGTCTCAAATTAATCTCGACCAAGATGCTTTAAAAAAAATGCGAAGCGTTGTAGATGATAAATTTACAGCACTTAATAAAGAATTTTATGCACTTTCAGCTAATCAACAGAGCGATCCTAAAGTACGGGAAGCTTTTATTGATCGGGAAAAGGGATTAATGGATGACCTGTATAGCGTTCATTTAGCATTTGCTCGCCAACATCCATCGTCTTACCTTAGTTTAATCAGTTTATCCTTTGTTGCTGGACAGGAGAAATTTATAGAAGAGGTTAAAGGGATATACAGCGGTTTAGCGGAGGAGCTCAGAAGCTACCCTTTGGCCAAAGAGATACCCATGCAATTAGAATCGTCGATCAGGACGAAAGTGGGACAGATTGCCCCCGATCTTGAACTACAAACGCAAATGGGTACGAGTCTAAAACTAACTGAATTCCGAGGAAAGTATCTATTAGTAGACTTTTGGGCTAGTTGGTGTGGACCATGCCGTGAGGAAAATCCAAATCTTGTAGCGCTTTACAATAAATACAAAGATTCGGGATTCGAGATCTTAGGAGTATCCCTGGACAAGGCGGCTCAACGCGAACAATGGATGAAAGCAATTGCAGATGATAAGCTCAGTTGGCCACAAGTATCTGATTTAAAAGGTTGGGATAGCCAAGCAGCAAAACGTTATGGCATAAATTCCATACCAGCAAGCTTCTTATTGGATCCCACAGGAAAAATTATATACCGCGACCTCAGGGGAAAAGATTTAGAAGAAAAGTTAAAGGCGATCTTTTCCGATAAAGACGATCCTAAATAATGCGTCTAGTAGTGTGTCCGATAAGCCGTATTAAGACTGGAATATTCTTGTTAGGCCCAGAAACGTAAATGCAAAATGTACTAAGAAGAAAGCTGGTAATGAATAGGCTGATCAAATCACTGATTCATCTAATCTATAAATAAATTCCTCGATTTCGATTTGGCGTGCATTAGCAAAACCTCGGTCTGTACCAACCTTAACAAAACCACAATTTTCCAGTACTTTTTGAGAACCGATATTATCGAAAGCGACACGCCCATAAATCGGACGGCTTGTTTCAAATGAAAGAAGTTCTTTAAGCGCCTTTGTTGCAATTCCACGTCCCCAGAATTTCCGGTCAATCCAATAAGTGATCTCAGCATCACCATCAATAACAAACTTCGCAATACTTCCTACAATTGTCCCATCAACCAGAATCGTTTGATTGTTTATACTTGGCTCATTGAGAAATTTAGCATATTTCTCAAGGTAAGCTTCTTTGTCTGAAGAAGTACTTGAGGTAAATGCGGCGAGATAATTTGCTTCTTCATCAAGCTGAAACTGATAATGTGTTTCTAAATCCGTGTATACTGTCGGCCTAAGTGTAAGTTGAAAGTTGAGGGCATTCATGCTTTTTTATGTTCGGTTTATTCTCAAATATAGTAATAAATACACTATTGTTTAAACTCGCCTCAGGTATATGTGGATATGAAGCAAAAAACAAATTCTATCGTCTTAGAATTGGGGGGGCTATCTTTCCAACCTTTATTGTCATTGACCGAGGTGGCAAGATCATCTTTAGCAATTTATCCGAGGGGCTTGCTCATATAAAAGATATTGTACTAAAATAATGATTATAATAGGCCAACGTTATTATAATCGTTGTGGTAGTAATAATATCTATCGCTTAAAAGGATCAACCATTTGGAACTGCAGTAAGTATGAATATGAAAGTTTTCATCAAAGCCAACTCAAAGTCCAGCTGAGGAAAAGCCGAACAAAGGTAGAAGTTAGTCAGGTCAAGAGCCTTTAAATTTAGACTTCTCCTTTTATCGAAATTTAAGTCGGTATGATGTTCCTTCATTGAGCCCATACGGGGAGAGATGTAGCCTCCTCGATTCCTAAAACATTATCTTGGTATTTAAACACAGTTTCAGGTACTATGTGGTTTTCGCTTATATCGATCCCCTTAACGGAGGAAAAGAGATTTAGATGCCTTTTCACAAGCGGCATGGTATGAATATATGAACGGGTTATTTTGTCAGGGTCGGAGTCGCAACTACTATTTTTCTTAGCCTTAGACCTCGCTTGGCATATGTACATATTATCGGTGTAAAAAAAGATCATTTCAATCTTATTTTCAGGATACAAGGCTTTAATGTCTTGTAGCATTTGAAGATGCACCTTATTAACGATATTGACCTCAACAGCAAAATCTTCGTCATGACTCAGCAACCCCAACAGCTGTTCCTCAAATCTCCGATATCCATCTTTTAAACCTAGTTCAGCATAGCTTTGAACAAAGAGATTTGGGTCAAGTATCTTAATCCCTTCTGGGATGAAATACTGACCACAAGTACTTTTCCCAATGTAAGGGGGACCGGTTATCACATATATTGTCGCCATGATCAAATACTTTGAATCGTGCCATCGCGATGCTCTTCAACCATTTGCCCATCCTTGTTATAAACCAATGGCTGTTCGCGAGAAAATAAATAGGAACGAATGCTCTTTTGCAATTCTTGCCTCCATTGTATCTTTTCATCCGCAGACATAGTGAGCGGATCTTTTTTCATCTTTCCAGTTTTGACAAGTTCTTCTTCTTGAATTATCCTTTTCATTTAAAACTTAATTAACATTAGCTTGTACGATTAATTAAATATAAACATATATTAATATATTATAAAAAAATATTAATATAAAAAACGCCAATAATTTGATGAATTGACTTTTGATTGGTAACAAGATCCATTAATAAAAATTGACTGGTTGTTTATTCTCTTGATCAAGAAAGCCTAAGAAAGAATTATACAGTTGATTGTTAAAGTTATATACCTGTTTAAATATCTTAAGGGGCTGAAGATGAAATTGAGGCAACTAATAAGATATAGAACGCAGATCTTTTTTGAACTCATTGGTGTACCTCAGAATCTCGTATTCATAACGACTCTCCTGTCACCTGATTTGGCTCTTATTATACGTGGGATTGGGAAGAAGACAGTCCCATTAAACATGAACTTCTTTGCTTTGATCTAAGTGCTGTTTTTGGTGCCGGTATAATACTTAAAACAGAAAAACCGTTTTTAACAGTGTTAAAAACGGTTCGTTTTGCGGAAAGGGAGGGATTCGAACCCTCGATACAGTCATCCCGTATACAGTCTTTCCAGGACTGCTCATTCGACCACTCTGACACCTTTCCGTGTTTCAGTGCACAAATGTAGTAATTTTTTAATTTATTGCAACCTTATTCGTATTATTTACCATCCAATTTATTATATTCTATTGAGTCTAAGCCTATTGTTTTTATTTTTTAATGAATAAAACTTATTCCTTATTTTTCGGAATGACAAATAATTATTTCGACATAAAAGGGGAGGTCCTTAACATAGCGCTAAAACGCACCAGGGACCGTATTACAATGATAGAATCTGCTTTGGAAACCGCACGGGATTCAAGCAATGACGATACAAAAAGTAGTGCTGGAGACAAATATGAGACGTCACGTGAAATGATTCAACAGGACATTAATCGCTACCAGAAACAACTCGTGGAAGCCAATAAAGATCTGCAGCAGGTCGTCAATATAGAATCTATAATAGATGATGCAACGGATGTCGCTAGGGTAGGATCGCTTGTGCAAACGAATGTAGCCTTATATTTAATTGCAACAAGTATTGGCGCCGTAAAAATAAGGGACAGCAATATCTTCGTCATTTCGCCTGCATCTCCAATTGGACAGTTACTTATCGGAAAAAAAATAGGCAATAGTTTTGTTTTTAACAACGTTAATCAAAAAGTTATTGCAATTTACTAGGTGATGAAAATACCAAAAAATTAAACAATATGCCGATGCATCTGTTCTTATTTAGTACAGAAACAAAGAATGACATGAAATTCAATAGTTTACTTTTAATCTTCTTGCTTGGTGCAGCACTATTTATTCACTCTTGTAGATCGCCCGAGTCGGACGAAAAACTAAGATCAAAAATCGAGGTAGCATTGGAAACTACTGCGGGCATCGGAGTCGATGTCGAAGAGGGTAATGTAACCTTGAATGGACAAATAGGTTCAGACTCTCTCAAGCAGGACATCGAAAACAAAACAAAGCTAGCCGGAGGAGAGGATGTCAAATCCATTCACAACAATATTGTCGTAAATCTTCCTGAACCAGAAGATGCCCGTGAAAAATATCATGAAATTTTGGGTGGCGCGATAGATTCTACCTTAACACGAGACGTTAACCTTGTTCTGGAAGATTTTCCGACCATTACAGCACAGGTTAAAGAAGGGATTATAATTGCAACGGGTAATCTTGAAAAATCAAAAATAGATACACTCAAGAAACGATTGGAACATATCAAACCCAAAGGTATTGATATAAAAGGGGTCACAAGCCGATAGCTTAAAAAAAAGAAGTTACCCATCAATCGACAGGTAGCTTCCTTCATGTGTTCATATGTTTATTTAGAAACAAAGTTAAGCATTTTCTATTAAATCTCGTATAGCAACAGAAGCTATGGCGCCACCAAAGGCTGCTGGCAAATAGGACATCGTACCATAGGCAGACTTTTTAAAATTACTTCCATCGGTATACAGTAACGAATCCTTGTTTGGAAGTTCAGTTGAAAATGCCACTTTCACTCCGTCACGAATACCATGTTTACGCAATTTCTTACGGATATGCTGGGCCAACTTACAATTATAGGATTTACCGATATCGGCAATTTTTATTTTTGTCGGATCCACTTTGCCACCGGCACCCATTGAACTTACAAATGGTATTTTGGCTTCCAAAGCTCTCCGAATAAAAAATAGTTTCGGTGTAATACTATCAATAGCTTCGACACAATAATCTGGCGCCAAATCTAACAAAGCTGGTATCTTTTCTGGAATGATAAAATCTTGTATTACGGTTAAATCCAACTCAGGATTAATGGCCAACAATCTTTCCCGCATAATTTCAGCTTTTGCTTCACCGTGATTGGTTGCCAAGGCAGGCAATTGTCTATTACGGTTGGATGGATCTACAGTGTCTCCATCGATAATGGTCATTTTCCCAACTCCTGCTCGGCATATAAATTCCGCGGCAAATGATCCAACACCACCTAATCCCAAAACCATCACATGTGAATTTGCCAATTTTTCAACCGCTGATCGACCTATCAATGCTTCGGTACGTGACAGCCAACTTAAATCTTTCATCTATCTAAATTTGTTTTTTTATATTTTCATGAAACCTTATAGCTATCCGACAACGTGAATAAACAAACTATGATGGCCTCACTTATTAAATACTTTCTTATAATTTTGGTATAAAGCCCGCTTTAGCTCCTCCAACTCGATCGATCTGATCCGAGCTACGTATTGATAAAGCGTAGTAATTTCTACGGTCGTATCTGTATCCGTTTCTAGAAACAATTGACTGAGTGAAATATTTTCCAAAAGCTCGTCTTGACTTCCATTTAAACAATGTCCACCTATTGAAAGATAGTACCCCTGATCAATTAATTGCCGAGCTAGTGTCCAATTTTTCCGATAGCCATGGAAAACAACAGCTTCGTTAAAATTCACTTTTTTTAAACAACCGACAATCTCCTGAAAAGCTCGAACACAATGAATAATCAACGGTTTTCGATAAACTTGAGCCAGTTGAACCTGTCGATCAAAGACCTGCTGCTGCTGGATGAGGGGAATGGCAATATTTTTATCCAAACCGCATTCGCCTATCGCCAAAACTTGATCCTGCTTTAATCCTCCTTTCATTAAGGCTAAAGCAAGTTCAGAATTCCCGTCTATATACCATGGATGTAACCCTATGGAGCAATCTGTTTCAGTGATTTCTTCAGCATGATTCAATGCGATATTCTTCACCGAGAGAATCGCGCGCTCTTTGATCGGATAATTCCGATGAGTATGTAGATCGATATAAGGAACTTGTGGTACCAATGGGACAAAGGTCGAAAAAATACTTGAAGCAAAAAATATTCTCTACAAAATTAGTATAGTTTTATTCTTCCAATCTTGCATCTAGGGCTTCAAGGATGGCTGAAGCTTTCAAAAGGCATTCTTGATACTCCTGATCTGCAGCTGCCTGATTGGTGACCGCCCCTCCAGTATGAAAGGAAAGGTACAGTTTTTGTTTATTATACAGCAGTGAGCGGATGACAACATTAAAATCGAATTCATCATGTACAGTGTCAAAGTATCCGATAGACCCTGCATAGACACCTCTCTTTTGAGCTTCAAGCTGATCGCAAATTTGCATAGCTGCAATTTTGGGAGCCCCCGTCATCGAACCTGCAGGAAAGGTATTTCTAAACACATCCACATTGGCGACTTCTGGGTCTTGCATGCAGGTAATCGTAGAAATCATTTGATGCACTTGTTCGAAGGATTGAATCTCAAAAAGGCGAGTAGCTTCAACCGTTCCAGGAAGAGCACTTCGTGTCAAGTCATTACGCACCAAATCAACGATCATCACATTTTCAGCAATCTCCTTTTTTGACCTCAACATATCAGCTATAATCTGTCGGTCCTCTGTTGGATTTGCCCCCCTTTTCGCCGTACCTTTAATCGGCTGAGAAATCAGCTTTCCCTGCCTTTTCGCTAAAAATCGCTCCGGAGAAGCACACATGATAAAATGATGTCCTACTCTGAAGAACGAACTAAATGGGGTAGGTGATAGGCTATTCAATTGGTGATAAACTTCGAGCGGCGAGATGTCGGCGTTCTCAGCAAAAAATTCTTGACAAAGGTTAACTTCATAAATGTCTCCACGTTGAATATGCGCTTGCACATCTTCAAATGCTTTGACGTATTCACTTTTTGTCCAACGCGATTGTACTTGCACCGCAATTGGAGCTGCTAAAGGGATCTTCGTGTCGCAAATAGCTTGATATATGTCAACTGGATCTTCAGCCTCTATATGCACTTGATCTGCCGTCCATCGGAGCGTAATCGCTGGCACGAAGAAATAAGCTTCCGGAAATTCGAGCTGATCTTTACCTGTTGTCTGTAATTCCTCTATCTCATTCTTCAGGTCGTAGGATAGAAATCCAGGGATAAACTGCGATTGATGTAAATTCAAAAATGTATCGAGCTGATCAAATACATTTTCATTTGCACGGAAGGAGAATAATGCCTTGACAGCCAATATCTGCTCAAATTTGCCCCATTGATCGGACATCCCATTACTATTAAAGAAAGAAATTTCATCAAATTGCCCCGACCAATGCAGGGCTTTTTGATGAAATTTATCTTTAGAATCGAGAAGATCAAAACTTTCGATCCGCATAGTTTATTTTGATAAAGCTAATGTTTGTTTACGATCAGGACCTACCGATAGGATTGTGATAGGTACTTCAAGAGCTTTCTCTAAATAAGAAATGTAATTTTTTAATGCTTCAGGTATCTCCTGTTCAGACGTTATACCAGTCAAATCTTGTTTCCACCCATCAATTTCTTCCAAGATAGGTTCGGCTTGATGTGTGATGATTTCATAAGGCATATAATCAATCACTTCACCATTATATTTATAATGTGTACATGCATAGATTTTGTCGAAGGTATCCAAAACGTCAGCCTTCATCATAATCAAGTCTGTTACGCCATTAAGCATAATAGCATATTTCAAGGCAGGGATATCAATCCAACCTGTACGGCGAGCACGACCAGTAGTTGCTCCAAATTCATGGCCTAATTGACGTAATTTTTCGCCAGTTTCATCATGAAGTTCAGTAGGGAAGGGACCACCACCTACACGAGTCGCATAAGCTTTAAAGATACCATATACCTTGCCGATTTTATTTGGTGCAATACCTAGACCTGTACAAGCTCCAGCTGTTGTGGTATTCGATGAAGTTACAAATGGATAAGAACCAAAATCAACATCCAAAAGTGTACCTTGAGCACCCTCAGCTAATACCCTTTTGCCTTCTTTCAGATATTGATTCACCAAATGCTCTGAATCCACATGTGGGATAGATTTAATGAATTCAATTGCATCCAAAAATGCGTTCTCCTTTTCACTGAAATCAGGTATTTCTCCATAGTGCGAAAGAATACTTAGATGTTTTTCTTTCAACTTTTGGTAACGCTCTTGAAAATCTGGAAGTGTTGTATCACCTACGCGTAAACCATTTCTACCGGTTTTATCCATGTAAGTTGGACCGATACCTTTCAGTGTGGATCCAATTTTTCCTGCACCCATTTTTGATTCTGAGGCAGCATCCAATAATTGGTGTGTAGGCAGAATAAGGTGTGCTTTTCGCGCTAAAACCAAATTGCCTTTACCCACCGGATCAAAACCAGCTGTCTTCAGGTTGTCTAACTCTCTTTTTAAGATAATCGGATCGATAACGACACCATTACCAATAAGATTTAGTGTACCTTCATTGAAGATACCAGATGGAATTGTGTTGAGTACGAATTTCTTGTTATCGAATTCCAACGTGTGTCCGGCGTTAGGGCCGCCTTGGAAACGAGCGATTAAATCGTATTTTGGACAAAATACGTCTACGATTTTACCTTTACCCTCGTCACCCCATTGTAAGCCCAAAAGCACATCAACTTGCATAGCTTTTAAAGTATAGTAATTAAAATGTTATTAATAAAAATAGACTCTATTTAAAAATAAAATGTTCAGGAATTTTCCCCTGAACATTCCTGAACAAATGTACTATTATATTTAAGAAAATATAAGATTAATTTGAAATAGCTTCGTGAGCGACGGTCTCTTCTTTTTTGTTCTTAAGTTGACAGTCTTGACATACACCATACAAATTGAGTGAGTGGTGCTTAATATCAAATTTTAAAAGATCTCCCATGAGACTCTGAATTTGGTTGATACGTGGATCACAGAATTCAACAACCTTATTACATTCAATACAGATCACGTGATCGTGTTGTTTGAACCCATATGACTTCTCAAATTGTGCCATGTTCCTTCCAAACTGGTGTTTTGTAACCAAGTCACAAGAGACCAAAAGTTCTAGGGTATTATAAACTGTAGCACGACTGACACGATATTTCTTGTTCTTCATATGGATATACAAAGACTCGACATCAAAGTGATCAGTACGTGAATAAATCTCTTCCAAAATCGCATAGCGCTCTGGTGTTTTTCTTAGATTTTTATTTTCTAAGTAGGCTTCAAAGATTTTTTTTACAGTTGCAAAATTTTCAGCTTGATTCATAGTAAAAATATTCTTGTACAAATTTACCAATTAAGATTGATATTTCCTCTATTAAAAATAGTGGTTAATGGTAGCTGCTGCAATGCAGTTTTCAATCTAATCCTTGGGTATTAACTTTCCGATTCATATCGATTGACACCCGTTATCCCCCTGACTTGCTTTAAATTTTTCATCAGACTTTCCAATTGCGCAGTATCATTTACATACACCATGATATTACCATCAAAAATACCGTCGTTGCTGGAGATTGACAACGATCGAATATTAACAGCAAATTCTTGCGAGATAACAGTTGTAATCTTGTTCACTAATCCTACATCATCTATACCAACAATGTGTAAACCTGTCAAAAATGCAGAATCTTTTGTAGAAGCCCAGCGTGCTTTTAAAATTCTGTAGCCATAATTTGCCATCAGCTTGGAGGCATTTGGACAGCTCGTACGGTGAATTTTTATACCATCATTAACAGTTAAAAAGCCAAAGACATCATCACCTGGAATAGGATTACAACATGGTGCTAACGTATAGTCCACTTTCTGCATGTCATCGCCAATCAAGATCGTATCGAATTCCTTTTTATTGATTTTTTCGACTAGACCACCTATATGAGTATTAAATTGATTTCCAGACGAAGAACTGGTATTAATTTCAACTGCTTTTTCATGGGCGACATACTCTCTTAACTGCCTGATATCAACGATTCCCTTAGCAACATTGTAGAAGAGATCCTGCGAACTTGGATATTTTAAAAAGTTGGCAATTTTGTTAATATTATCCGTATTGTAAGTAACCTTTAGCGATTTCAACTTACGTTCCAAAATTTCTTTCCCATCTTCCGCTACTCTTCTCTTTTCTTCTTTTAAAGAAGATCTGATTTTAGATTTGGCTTTCGCAGTCACAACAAAATTCAACCAATCCTCTTTAGGCGACTGTTTGCTTGAAGTAATAATCTCCACCTGATCTCCATTTTGCAAAATATGGCTCAAAGGAACAAGTTTGTGATTTACTTTAGCGCCAATACAACTCGCCCCAATATCAGAGTGAATCTCAAAGGCAAAATCTAAAGCAGTGGCATTGTTGGGGAGTTGAATCAGTGTTCCTTTGGGGGTGAATATAAAAATCTCATCGGAGAAGAGATTCATCTTAAAATCATCCACAAAATCCATCGCATTCTGATCTGGACTGCTTAAGACGTCACGTACTTTTTTAATCCATTGATCCAAGCCAGAATCTGAATTTGATTCTTTGTACTTCCAATGCGCTGCGAACCCTTTTTCGGCAATCTCATTCATCCGTTTGGTGCGGATCTGAACTTCTACCCATTGCCCTTTAGGTCCCATTACAGTCGTATGTAATGATTCATAACCATTCCCTTTAGGTGAAGAAATCCAATCACGAAGGCGGTCGGGGTTAGGGCGATATAAGTCTGTGACAATAGAATAGACCTTCCAACATTCCGTCTTTTCCTTTTCATCCACAGCATCGATAACGATCCGTATTGCAAACAAGTCATAAACTTCTTCAAAAGGAATCGATTTTTTACGCATCTTATTCCAAATCGAATGAATTGATTTAGGCCGTCCAAATACGGATGCCTTAATACCTTGTTCTTCCAATATATCTTTGATAGGCCCGATAAAGTCGCCTATAAATCTTTCCCGTTCCGCTTTTTTCTCATTCAGTTTTCGGGCGATAAATTTATAGGTATCCGGGTCGGTATATTTCATGGACAGATCTTCCAGTTCGGATTTTATCGCGTAAAGTCCAAGACGATGTGCCAATGGTGCATAAAGGTAGCTTGTCTCCGAAGCAATCTTCAGCTGCTTATCCCTGGCCATGAATTCCATGGTACGCATATTGTGCAATCGATCCGCAAGTTTTATGAGAATCACACGGACATCATCAGCAAGTGTGAGCAACATTTTCCGGAAGTTCTCCGCTTGCATCGAGCTGTTTGGATCGAAAATCCCTGAAATTTTGGTAAGCCCATCGATAATTCGGCGAACTTTTTTACCAAACATTTCTTCAATTTCATCCAATGTAACATTGGTATCTTCAACTACATCATGGAGCAACGCGCATACAATAGATGTCGTCCCTAAGCCAATCTCTTCAGCGGCAATCTGGGCAACAGCAATTGGGTGATAGATGTATGGCTCCCCTGATTTACGTCGCATCTCTTTATGACTGTCCAACGCCAAATCAAATGCCTTGCGGATCTCTTGCTTGTCCCCGCGTTGTAAAGTTGGTTTACAGGCGCGTAACAATGCACGGTAACGTTTCCTTATCTCTTTGTTTTCTGCTTCAATATCAATCACATAATCTTTCATAAACGTTGCAGGTAAATGATGTTTTTTGAGTAAATTTGTGTAATTTAGTTAATGAATTCTTGAATACTATTTTCAAGCTAACTTATTTTGTAATAAATCTACCAAAATATTATAGCATTGACAAATTAAAAAGCGTTATATAATTGCCCAGATGAAGACAATATTATTTTGTTTACTTTTTCTAACAGGGACTTTGTCCAGCTGGGCGCAGTCTCAACCTCTCACGCTTCCTTTGTATGGAGAAGGGGCACAGGAAACCGTAAACAGTTATATGACAACAACCTTGGCAAATGGAGAAGTATTGCCTTGGTTTCCTATTCGAGAAGTTGTTGTAGTGGCCAAAAGGACTTGGTCGAGTGAAGAAGCGCGAAGAGAATATCTCCGCTTTAGAAGAAATGTCCTCAAGGTTCTTCCCTATGCCATCTATGCGCAAAAAAGATATGATCAGTTGGACAGAGATCTAGCACTGACTTCGGACAAGAAGGAACATAAAGCTTTGGTCGAAAAATGTGAAAGTGACGTAAAACAGATGTTTGACCGAGAAATCAAAAATATGACTATCTCACAAGGCAAAATACTCATTAAATTGATCGATCGTTATACGGGACATACCGGCTATGAAATGGTAAAGGAAATGAAGGGTGGGATTTCCGCTTTTTTTTATCAGGGAGTCGCGAAAATATTCGGTCACAACCTAAAGTCAACTTATGATCCAAAAGAAGACTTTGCCATTGAAAATATCATTAGAGAATTTGAGAAATCGAGACCCCAACCTGTCATGTGACCAATCAAACTAAAACTAGATGAAAACAGTATACGACTTTGACGCACTTCAGTTTAATGGTAAAAAAAAATCTCTCGCTGATTTTGAAGGTAAAGTTTTACTCATCGTCAATACTGCTAGTCAATGCCTCTTTACCAGACAATTTAAATCGCTCGAAAAACTCTACCAAAAATATAAAGACCAAGGTTCGAAATTCTGGCATTTCCGGCAAATAATTTCCGAAATCAGGAACCTCTAACAGGCGGTACACTGGAAACATTCTGCCGAATCAATCAACAAGTGAGTTTCCCTATTTTTAAACGTAGCCATGTTATCGGCGAATACACAACACCATTATACCGTTTTCTTTCAAACAAAGAACAAAATGGCCATATCAACAGCAAACCTTCCTGGAATTTCCACAAATACTTGGTAAACAAAAAAGGAGAGGTGATTGATTTTTATTATCCGATTACTTCGCCATTATCAAGTAAAATTTGCCGCAATATCGAGCGTCTTTTACAAGAGTAACCCATAAACTGCTTACCTTTGCCGCGGCTTTCACAACGTCAATCTAATCGTATATCGACTCAGGAACAATAGTATATTGAAGCTGTCTATAGCATCTCAGTAAAATTGTTCGTTGATTAAATGGAATGATTTGTCATTGAAGAGCCAAATAAAAAGAGAGATATCATATGTTAAAATTAGATCTACTTATCATTGCTGTACATCCTGATGATGCTGAATTAGGCGCAGGTGGAGTAATGGCAAAATATGTTGCTGAAGGAAAAAAGGTTGGAATTGTTGATTTGACTCAAGGCGAGCTTGGCACACGCGGCACAGCAGAAACCAGGGCTCAGGAAGCAAAAGATGCTGCCGAAATCCTAGGACTGGCCGCTAGAGAGAACCTGGGCTTAAGAGATGGTTTTTTTGAAAATGCCGAAAGAGAGAAAATGGCAGTAATAAGAGCTATCCGCAAATATCAACCCGAAATTATTATTACAAATGCCATCACAGACCGCCACCCGGACCATGGAAGAGCGGGGCAGATGGTCAGTGAAGCTTGCTTTCTTGCTGGCTTGAGAAGAGTGGAAACTTTTGATCAGGACAATGTTCCTCAGGAGGCCCACCGCCCCCGATTGGTACTGCAATTTGTACAGGATTATTATATAAAACCAGATGTTGTTATCGATATAACAGATTATTACCATGTTAAAGAAAAATCCGTTTTAGCCTATAAAACTCAATTTTACACAGGAGAAAACGTAAATCCTGATGAACCACAAACCTACATTTCCAATCCGGATTTCATGGAATCAACTGCTGCCAGAGCCCGAGAATTTGGACGATATATCCAAGCGAAATATGCCGAAGGATTTACTTCCAAGAAGATACTTGGCGTTGATGATTTATTCCACCTGAAGTAGGGAATAGAGTCTATCTGATACCATGATAAAATAAATGCGGGAGTATTCCTATTTTAAACCTGAATGCTCCCGCATAATTTCTTAAACGAAGTTACGGACTGATTTGATGGAAACAATATCGGTCATATGCTGATTTTGCTAATGTTTATCCCAACAAAGCAATCGTCTTCACAATTATAGGGAAGATATCCCACAGTAGAAATTAAGCCTTTGGCTTATTCTTTTTATCAGCCAATCCTTATCGCTTTCCCATAAACCTAATCCAGTGTCGATGTTTCTTAAGCTTCTAGGAAATAAATCCTTTTACATACTGTTTTGTGATTTCATTCTGCGGATTCAATAAAACCTGTTCCGTCGGTCCAAACTCAAGAATTTCTCCACCATAGACAAACAGAATATAGTCAGACACCCGTCTTGCCTGCCGTAAAATATGCGTTACCAATACGATGGTATAATCTTTCTTCAATTCAATTAGTAATTCCTCAATTTTAGCAGTTGAAAGCGGATCTAACGCTGATGTCGATTCATCTCCAAGTATAATCTCAGGTTCTACAGCCAAACCTCTTGCAAGACAAAGCCTTTGCTGCTGACCGATGGACAATCCGCTAGCCGAATGTCCGAGACGGTCCTTGACTTCGTCCCATAACGCCACATTTCGCAATTGCGTTTCCACAATTCTGTCCAACTCCTTTTTGCTTCGAGTACCATGTATGCGAGGACCGTAAGCCACATTATCATAGATCGACATTGGTAAAGGATAAGGTTTTTGGGATAAAAGTCCCATTTTCTTACGGATATGTGTTACTTCAGCATTTCTACCATAAATATCCTCACCATTAACAAGTACAGATCCCGTTATTTCAACCCCCTTGGTATCATCTACTAATCTATTGAGTGTCTTTAAAAGCGTCGTCTTTCCGCAACCTGAAGGACCAATAATCGAAGTTACACTATTGTTAGGAAGGGCGAGATTAATATTTTTAAGTATATGTCGGCCGTCAATATAGACATTAAGATCCTTGATTTCAATGTGGGGATTGCTCAAAGGACTTATTATCGACGATTTTTTTGTTTCGATTGAAGGATATGAGTGCATACTACAATAATTAAAATAATGATTGTTAAAACTAAAGCTGAAGCATAAGCGCGCCCCTGAACTTCAGGAATAGGACTACTTAGCTGAAAAAAAATGGACAATGGCAACGTTGCCGCTGGTTCATCAATATATTTTGGAAGATTGTCACTAAAACCTGTTGTCAATAAAACGCCCGCAACATCACCAATAGCACGCCCAAAAGCAAGCAAAATCGCGGTAAGAAGCCCTGATCGGATGCTTCTTAGCATGACCTTAGCCAATTCCCAGCGTGTGGTCCCAAGGGAAAGAGTGACATTCTTTAAATCGTCAGGAATTGTTTTTATCAATTCATCAACCGTGCGAACCACAATTGGAATGGTTAACAGTGTCACTGTAATAATTCCCCCCAATAACGATGCTCGAATACCTAAATAAACCATAATACCAAAACCAACCGCTCCATAAACAATAGAAGGAACACCATACAAGACATCAAACAACAATTTAGCAAGCTGTGTCACTTTTGATTTCGCCCCCAAATAAACGTTAAGGTACAACGAAATCGGAATACCTATAATTGCGGACAAGGCTGTCGCTACACCTGCTAGATAGAGGGAGCCCAAGATTGCGTTCAAAATCCCACCTTCCTTTCCAATATAAAATCCACCTTTTGGCAACTGGCTAACCATCTCCCAACTGAGATAAGGAAGCCCTTTATACAAGATGGTTCCTACGATAAAAAACAAGGAAGCAGTCACGGTTATCCCAGAGAGATGCATAAAACCTTTCGCTACTTTTTCACTCAATAACCGTCTTTTTGTATTATCCATGCTGAGCTCCTTCCAGTCGTCTCAATATAAGACGAGATATTAAATTAAAAACAAATATGATCACAAACAGCAACAACGCAGAGAACATTAGCGCAGATTCATAAAGTGGAATTGACATCATTTCCCCGAAATTATTGGCTATTAATGCTGGAATTGGGTATCCGGCATCAAATACCGAAGTAGGGACTTTTGCAACGTTGCCACAGACCATCAATACCGCTATTGTTTCACCAAATGCCCTCGATGTTGACAAAACGATTGCAGCAACAATGCCAGGTCTAGCCTTCTTCAGAATAACATGCTTAATGGTATCCCATTTTGTTGCACCTAAAGATAGCGAAGCCGCTTTTAGCTCATAAGGTATCGTTTGCAGCACCTCCACCATAATGGAAATCATAATGGGAAAGATCATCACTGCCAATACAATTCCACCGGCAAGCACTGAATATCCCGATGTAACAACCCCAAAGATGGGAGCGATATACAGCTGAATTAAAGGTACAATAAACAATACCCCCCAAACACCATAGAGAACCGGGGGTATCGCGGCTAAAATATTGACCAACGGAAACATCATATTTTTTAAGGCATCCGAAGCATATTCAGTCAAATAAACCGCAGTCAGTATACAAAGCGGAATCGCAATAACAAGAGAAATCAAGGTAACAGCAAGCGTACCTGCAATAAAAGGCAAAAAGCCAAACGATCCTTTCATTGGTGACCAAACCTTGTCGGTTAACAGTTGAAAGATATTACTGTATTCAAATAACGGAATCGATTTTATAGTTAAGCCAACCGCAATAATCACCACAACCGAAAGTGAAATCAGCAGCAGGAGCAAGGTGGATCGCTTGACCAGAGTATCTTTAACGAGACGGGTATTTAGCATGCTATAACTTATTAAGTTCTTCTTTTATCAATGTTTCATCTAGTGGGACATAGCCATTCTCAAGGAGTTGCGATTGGGCCTGTTTTTGAAGCACAAAAGAAATAAATTCCTTCAAGAGAAGGGATTCGGTCTTATTGCGCGTTACAAAGGTTAGCTCTCTTGAGGGTGGAGCTGGGTATTTTCCTGTAGCGACGGCCTCTGTCAAATTAGATAGAGTACCATAAAACTGCTCATCATCCTCAATGTGCCCATTTTTATTGAGATCCAAAGGAACAACCGCAATACGATCAAACACGTTATTGGTTTTCAGATTATAGACGTAGTTAATGTTATTGAATCCAATCCCGTGAGTATCATCTTTAATGGCCTGAGCAATCCCAGGGTCACCAAAAATGCCAATACCTTGCAGATCCTCCTGCTTATGACCAAAAAATTTAGCCCATGTTTCAGCCGCTCCTGCAGCATCCGAACGTACATACACGTTGATAGGATCCGCCGTAAACTGAGGATCAATTTCTTTCCAGGTCTTAAACTTTCTATTTACAAAAATATTCAGCAATTCTTCGCGGCTCAGACCACGCTTCAAAATAGCGGAATAATTAGGGTTACCAGGATTAATCGTACAGATAACAGCGTCTTTAGCAACAATAACTGGAACAGCCCCTTTTTTTATTTCCTGCTCGTGTAGGTCTCTCGATACCATTCCGATATCAACCATACCTGTCAGAACATCGGCGATTCCTTTTCCAGCACCTCCAGCTGAAATATTGAAGCGAACATTTGGATGTATTTTTTTAAAATCTTCGCTCCAAACTACAGCTAAAGGATAAAGGGCAAAGGCACCGGACAAAGAAATATTACCTTCAAAACCATGTTCCTTACTATAACCATTTTTGACTTTTGGCGCACAGGAAGTCATTTTAAATACGATTACATAGCTTAAAATCAAGATTATAAAAAACTTTCTCATCATTACACCTAAAAGTCTACAGGTTTTATATATTAAATTTTATAGGGCAAATATATATTAATTTGGTAGATATTATAGAATATTAAAAAAATATTTTTACATTTGACATCGAGAAAAGAATACTAAATCAATAGATTTTATTTGTTATATGCAAAGCTTCCGCACAGAATTAGAAAATCCTATCGTGGAGAAGGAAATTATAGAACTTGAAAAAAAGATTCGATTGTTCCACGAGGGCAAAATTGCCGACGAGAAATTTAGATCGTTGCGTTTGGCTAGGGGGGTATATGGACAAAGACAACCTGGAGTTCAAATGGTTCGTATAAAACTTCCATTTGGAAAGGTTACGTTTAAGCAATTGAACAAAATTGCAGCAATATCAGACGAATACGCAAGCCGTAATCTGCACCTGACCACACGTCAAGATATACAGATTCATTACGTTAGTCTTGACCGTACACCAGAACTTTGGTCCAAATTGGCTGAAGACGATATTACATTACGCGAAGCTTGTGGAAATACAGTCCGTAATGTCACCGCTTCCCCAAGCTCGGGAATCGATCCAAAGGAACCTTTTGATGTTTCGCCATATGCTCAGGCGACCTTTGAATATTTTTTGCGCAATCCAGTATGTGCGGAAATGGGACGAAAATTCAAAATGTCATTTTCTGCCAGTGATGAAGACACTGCGTTTTCCTATATTCATGACCTTGGTTTTATTCCAAAACTAAAAATTGTTGATGGTGTGGAAATTCGTGGTTTTAAAGTGTTATTGGGTGGGGGATTGGGATCTCAGCCTTTCTTAGCATCAGTGACAAGCGAGTTTTTACCAGAAGATGAATTGATCCCTTATATCGAAGCGACACTTCGTGTCTTTGATCGTTATGGTGAAAGAAATAACCGAAATAAAGCTCGATTCAAATACCTTATTCAGAAACTAGGGTTAGAGGAAGTGCTAAGTTTAATTGAAGCCGAGAAAATCGCCACGAAGGTGAAAAGCTATCCGATCGACCGAACCAAAATCGAACAGCCAATACCACCGGACGACAATCAGCTATCAACGATTAATCTAGATAGTGATCTAAACTATCAAGTTTGGAAGGGCACCAATACATTCGAACAAAAACAAAAAGGATATTACGGTGTCTATGTGCGGGTATCCACCGGTGATATAGGTACAGATAAAGCACGCGCGTTGGTTGCAGGTCTGAAGGATTTGGTCGCGGACGATATCCGTATCACACAAAACCAAAGCCTACTGCTAAAATACGCAACAGAAAAGTCACTGCCACATATTTATCAACTACTTAAATCGTTGGATCTAGCGCAGGTAGGTTTTGATAGTACTGCTGATGTAACAACTTGCCCTGGTACGGATACCTGTAATCTAGGCATCTCAAACAGTACTGAAATGGCGCGGGTTATCGAATCTTATATCGCCGAATTTCATCAGGATTTTGTCTTTAATCGGGATTTAAAAATAAAAATTTCGGGTTGTATGAATTCTTGTGGCCAACATGGTCTGGCACATATCGGCTTTCATGGTAGTTCGGTTAAAGCGGAGGGCAAAGTGGTCCCTGCAGCCCAAGTTATGCTTGGCGGCGGGACAATTGGTAATGGTGAAGGACGTGTTGCCGAGCGTATTATTAAAGTGCCGACAAAAAGAGTCTTGCATGTTGTAGAATGGGTGCTGAATGATTATAAAAAAAATGCTGAAGCAAATGAAAACTTCCATGCTTACTACGACAGACAAAGTAAAAATTACTTTTATAATCTTTTAAAGCCTCTATCGGATTTGACCAATCTTGCTGAGGACGAATTTGTCGACTGGGGACATGAAGGAACTTTCCAAACGGCAATCGGAGTTGGCGAGTGTGCAGGTGTCGTGATTGACTTGGTTGCTACGTTGATCTATGAGGCGGAAGAAAAGTTACAATGGGCAAATGAAACATTTCAGGAATCCAAATTCTCGGATGCGATTTATCACGCTTATAATGCCTTTGTACAAGCAGCAAAAGCCCTACTATTGGATAAAGGGATTAGCGCCAGCACACAAAATATCGTAATCAACGAATTCCAAACACATTTCGTGGAAACAGGTGAATATAATTTTGACCAAACGTTTCCAGAATTAGTTCTACAGATTAGTAAAAATGAACCAACGGAGCATTTTGCAATCAACTACCTTCAGGAAGCAACGAAGTTTATCAATGAAGTCTATCAACGGAAAAATTTAAAACCAGTATTGGTATAGGAGGGAATAGGTATGTCAATAAAAGCAAAAGTAACATTGGTAGGAGCAGGCCCCGGTGATCCGGATCTGATCAGCCTAAAGGGCATCAAAGCAATAGAAAAAGCAGATGTCATTTTATACGACGCCTTGGTGAATGATGAACTACTGGATTATGCACAGGCTGAATGCATCAAGATATATGTTGGAAAACGAGCCGAACAAATCTCTACTTCACAGGATGAAATCAATCGCCTTTTGGTGGATTATGCCTTAAACTATGGACATGTTGTACGTCTAAAAGGTGGTGATCCATTTGTTTTTGGCCGTGGTGGCGAAGAAATTGACTACGTACAGCAATATGGTATTGAAACTACCGTTGTGCCAGGTATTTCCTCCGCAATTGGACTTACCGGACTACAACAACTTCCATTAACTTACCGGGGAATCAGTGAGAGCTTTTGGGTCATCACAGGCTCCAAATCGGACGGTTCACTTTCAACAGATCTTTATCTGGCGGCAGAATCCAAGGCCACTGTCGTTGTCTTGATGGGCTACGGAAAATTGGCAGAGATCGTGGAAATCTACCGCCAAAGAAATCTTCATAATTTACCAATAGCCTTGATTCAAAATGGTTCATTGCCTAATGAAAAAGTTGTACTAGGTACTATCGATAATATTCTTGATGAATCAAAAGAGAAAAGGGTCGGTGTCCCAGCGATTATTGTAATCGGCGAGGTCGTTGCCAAGCATCGTTCATTCCAACACATTAAAGAAAAAGCTTTAGCTTTATAGATATGAACCAGCTATTTCCAATATTCGTCAAATTGAATCAAATTGACACCTTACTTGTTGGGGGCGGGAAAGTTGCATTGGAAAAATTTCAAGCTTTAATTTCCAATGATGAGGGATTAAAACTGACCATTGTGACTCGGGAAATCATCCCGGAATTTAAGGAGTTATTACAAAATTACACACAAATTCGGCTCCACATTCGTCCGTTTAGACCAGACGACCTTACGGACAAACAACTTGTTATTGCAGCAACCAATAACATGGAGCTCAACGAGCAGCTGCGTAATTTAACCAGGCAAAATAACATACTGTTTAATGCCGCGGACAAACCCGAATTATGCGACTTCTACCTGGGGTCCATCGTAAAGAAAGGCGACTTGAAAATAGCTATTTCCACCAATGGCAAATCACCGACGATTGCCAAAAGGGTGAAGGAACTATTGAATGACTTGTTACCGGAGGAAATTGACGAAACACTATCACTCATGAGTGCTTATCGAGAGCAGCTCCGAGGAGATTTTGAATACAAAGTAAAGCAGTTGAACGAGCATACAAAAAATATATTACGTTATGAACGTTAAGGAAATTAAAGAAATTATTGGCGAAAAAAAAGGAGTGGAGCTCTTACAAACAATAGCCTCACTATTTCCTAATGAGGTAGTTTTTTCAACCTCTTTCGGTATTGAGGATCAAGTAATCACGGAATGGATCGGTAAAAATAATATTAATATCGAAATATTTACGCTGGATACTGGACGGCTATTCAAAGAGACCTATTCCCTTTGGAGCCGCACCTTAGAGCGTTATCAGTTGAGTATCAAAACATATACTGCGGATACAACATCGTTGGAAGATTTTATCAGCAGAAAAGGTCCAAACTCCTTTTATGAGTCGGTTGAGAATCGGAAGGAATGTTGTAGGATAAGGAAAATTGAACCTTTACAACGCGCGATTAAAGGGAAAAAAATTTGGGTAACGGGCATCCGATCAGATCAATCCATCAATCGCCACGACATGGACTTTATCGAATACGATGAAACAAACCAAATCATCAAAATCCATCCTTTATTTGACTGGACTTTTGAGGAAGTTAAAAATTATTGTAAAGAGCAATATATCCCGTACAATGTGCTACACGACAAGGGTTTCCCAAGTATCGGTTGTCAACCTTGTACAAGAGCAATACAAGAAGGAGAGGACTTCCGCGCTGGTAGATGGTGGTGGGAAGATCAAAGTAAAAAAGAATGTGGTTTGCACGCCGTTAAATCATAAAATAACGAAGTAGAAACCCAAATTCATTAAAATCAAATTTTATTATTTCAGAGAATGGACTATTTAGATCATTTAGAAGCGGAAGCAATATATATTTTAAGGGAGGTAGCCGGACAATTTGAAAAACCAGCGCTATTATTCTCTGGTGGTAAGGACTCCATTACACTTGTTCACCTAGCAAAAAAAGCATTTAGACCTGGTAAATTTCCTTTTCCACTAGTTCATATTGACACTGGTCACAATTTTCCCGAGACAATTACTTTCAGGGATTCATTGATTAAAGACATAGGAGAAAAACTTATCGTTGGTTATGTTCAAGACAGCATTGATCAAGGAAAAGTCGTTGAGCAAAAAGGAAAAAATGCAAGTCGGAACGCCTTGCAAACAGTTACCTTACTCGATACAATCGCTAAACATGGTTTTGATGCCTGTATCGGTGGCGCACGTCGGGACGAAGAAAAAGCGCGTGCTAAGGAAAGAATCTTCTCCGTGCGTGATGAATTTGGACAATGGGATCCGAAACGCCAAAGACCTGAGCTGTGGAGCATCTTTAATGGCAAAATAAACAAAGGCGAAAATGTACGGGTGTTTCCTATTTCAAACTGGACTGAGCTCGATGTTTGGAACTATATTAAACGTGAACAGATTGCATTGCCATCGATTTATTTCAGCCATGAGCGGGATGTTATTACCCGCAATGGGCAACTGATGGCTGCTGCCTCATTCTTAAATATCGATGCTGATGATATCATAGAACGCAAATCTGTACGTTTCAGAACTGTAGGCGACATGACCTGTACAGCAGCCGTAGATTCAACAGCAACGGAGCTAGATGATATTATCGCCGAAATCAAGGCTTCAACAGTAAGTGAACGTGGCGCTAGAATGGACGATAAGGTATCGGAAGCAGCCATGGAAGAGCGTAAAAAACAAGGATACTTTTAATTCAAATCACATACCTGATATTGACAACAATGAATATATTGAAATTTATAACGGCCGGTTCTGTAGATGATGGTAAAAGTACCTTGATTGGCCGATTACTATATGATACAAACTCCATTTTGGACGACCAATTGGAAGCTATACAGCGTGCCAACCGGAAAAATGACGATGGGACGGTAGACTTGGCCATATTGACTGATGGACTTAAAGCTGAACGTGAACAAGGCATAACAATTGATGTAGCCTATAAATATTTCCAGACTGAACACCGAAAATATATTATAGCCGATGCTCCAGGACATATCCAATACACCAGAAACATGGTAACTGGAGCTTCCAATTCAGATCTCATAATCATTCTGGTTGATGCACGCAAAGGCGTAATAGAGCAAACAAAACGTCATTCTTTCATAGCCAAATTATTGGCCATGAAACAAGTT
The DNA here is from genome assembly GCF_000988325.1 of Sphingobacterium sp. Ag1. NCBI lineage: Bacteria > Pseudomonadati > Bacteroidota > Sphingobacteriia > Sphingobacteriales > Sphingobacteriaceae > Sphingobacterium > Sphingobacterium sp. Ag1. The sequence continues at coordinate 92,323 of NZ_LBGU01000034.1, forward strand.
TTGGTCTGCATAAACAAGATGGATATGGTCGATTATAGCGCTTCTGTTTTCGAACAGATCAAGGCTGATTATTTAACTTTAGCTAACAATCTCGGACTTAAGGATATTGATTTCATACCTGTTTCAGCCTTAAAAGGAGACAATATTGTCCATAAGTCCGAAAGAATGAGCTGGTATGCAGGCGAATCCTTATTGGATTACCTGGAAAATGTAGAAATTCACGAACAGGAAGCAGCCAGTTGGAGGTTTCCCGTCCAATGGGTTGTAAGACCACAAACCGATGATTTACACGACTATAGAGGTTATGCAGGTCGAGTACTAGGAGAGGGGCTCACGGTTGGTGACCAGGTTATTGTTTATCCAGCAGAAACATATAGCACAATTCAAGCGATTGAATTAAACGGGCAACAACTTCAACGGGCTGAAAACGGACAATCTGTCATTGTACACCTCAGTGACGATGTCGACATTAGTCGCGGCGATACCATTGCAAGTGTAGAACAGCCGCCAAAGTTTGAGCGCAATATTCAAGCAAACTTATGTTGGTTCGACAATAAACCTTTGGATACTGCGCAAGTTTATCTTGTCCAAAGCCACAGTAAATTAACCAAGGTTAAGATTTTAGATGTGTTATACAAATTTGATATCAATACACAGGAAAAAATATATAATGATCCAATCAAACTAAATGATATTGGTCGAATAGCCATTAAGTCCGCTGAGAATCTAGTATTTGATCTGCAGCAGGAAAATCCGGCAAATTCTCAAGCGATTGTTATTGATCCACGGACAAATCTAACCGTTGGTGCTTTAATGATTCAGGCAGTCGATTAATATTTTTTTTAAACGTAAATATTCAACCTAAATATTTTTCAAGGAACTCAAGCAATATCTGGGTTCCTTTTTTTATGAAGTTTAGCTTATAATACCAAAGAACCAGGTTGATATAGATCAACTGTAAAATAGGGTACGTCCGGTAATTCATTATTTAACATAATATTTATTATAAATACTATATAAGAGAAAAATAGGGGTTTGGTATATTTATCAAATAATCGGAAAAAACTATCAACTATTAAATATTTATCAATGATCATCAGTATTTACAGTTATTTTGTAAAAAACGAAAATGCTTCTATTTTTTTAATAATAACTCGAATAAAATACTGTTATATGTTCATTTTTCCTTCATTTCTCTCTTAATTAATCGGTTTTGAATAATTATAATAAAATATGAAATTTCATCAAAACACATTAATAATTGTAAATAATTAACAAATATTGGTTTTTCGTTAAAAATTATATAAATTAGTGCCAGCCAAAGGGAAATTTTACTAATTAAAACATGTCAAAAAACTTTAACGAGTTCATTTCAATCGTTGAGAAACGTAATCCAAATGAACCAGAATTCTTACAAGCTGTAAAGGAAGTTACTGAGGATTTATTTCCTTATATCACTGAAAATCATCCCGATTTTTTCGACCAAAAAATTCTTGAGAGACTTACTGAACCTGAGCGTATTATATCTTTTCGCGTAACATGGTTGGATGATAACCACCAAGTACAGGTAAATCGTGGCTATCGTGTTCAAATGAACAGTTCAATCGGCCCATATAAAGGTGGTCTCCGCTTCGCTCCTTCTGTTAACCAAAGTATTTTAAAATTCCTCGCTTTTGAGCAAGTATTTAAAAATAGCTTAACAGGACTACCAATTGGTGGTGGTAAAGGGGGGGCTGATTTTGACCCTAAAGGTAAATCAGACAATGAAATTATGCGTTTTTGTCAAAGCTTTATGACCGAACTTTATCGTCATATTGGCGCGGATACAGACGTTCCTGCGGGCGACATTGGCGTTGGCGGACGCGAAATAGGCTTCTTATTTGGTCAATTTAAACGACTTCAAAACAATTTTACAGGTGTTCTAACAGGTAAAGGTGAATTATGGGGTGGATCATATATTCGTCCTGAAGCGACCGGTTATGGGCTCCTATATTTTGTTGACTGTATCTTCAAATATCAGGGAAAATCTTTACAAGGTAAAGTAGCTACAGTATCTGGTGCTGGCAACGTAGCCTTTTACGCTGTTGAAAAAGCCGTTCAACTTGGAGCCAAAGTAATTACGGTATCAAATAGTCTGGGTACACTTTATGACCCCGATGGTTTTGACGCTGAAAAAATGGCATTTGGGGCTACTTTGGGAAGAAACCTCGATCAGTACCCAGCGCGCTATCCGAACGCCCAATTCTTACCTGGTCAAAAGCCATGGCAGTTTAAGTGTGATATCGCATTGCCGTGTGCAACACAAAATGAATTAGAAGAATCGGATGCTAAAGCGCTTGTTGCAAATGGTTGTACGTGCGTAGCTGAAGGCGCCAATATGCCTTCTACTGCTGAAGCTATTAAAGTTTTTCTAGACGCAAAAATTAGTTTTGCGCCTGGTAAAGCTGCGAATGCTGGTGGTGTTGCTGTCAGCGGTTTGGAAATGTCTCAAAACTCAATCCGTACACAATGGTGTACAGAAGAAGTTGACAATCGCTTAAAAACCATTATGGAAAGCATTCACGAAACTTGTTTGAAATATGGTCAAGACAGTGGATTTGTTAATTATTTGAAAGGTGCCAATATTGGTGGTTTTATAAAAGTCGCTAACGCGATGAAAGCACAAGGTATCGTATAACACGCCTTTTTCTAATCATATCATAATCCTGAGCGCTCAAATGCATTGCATTTGGGCGTTTTTTTATACTTTTATGCTAATTTTAAAAAACACGAAATTTACATGAGATTAATAGCTGAACTCCCCCATCCCGATTGCAAGATTTCAATCTTTGGTATGAATCAAAAATTCATTATTAAATTTGAACAAGGAAACTTAGAACAATCCTATAAAATCGCAGAAATGGATATAATTGGCGGTGTAAATGGTGTCTTTGATTTACTTGACGAAGAATTTCTGAAAAGTGTGATCGACCAATTCGCATTGATGCGCCAATCTTTTAATAGTGCTTACAGTAGATACGAATAAGAAAGCCATGCTGAACTATATATATTTTGTGGCATTTTGGGCCTGTCAAATTATTTCATCTATCCTGTTTAAACTTGGCGGGATACATCCAAAATATAAATGGACTACTTTAATTATTGGAAACATTATTCTTTTATCAGCAAGTTGGTTTCTTGTGCAGTTATTTAAGAATGTCTCTCAACCTATCGTAATTGCCCTATGTTCAGGCGGTACATTCTTGACAGTCCAATTGGCGATGGCGCTATATTTTAAAAGTTCATTGAGCTGGCAGCAGGTACTGGGTATGTTTGTCATTATTTCAGGCATGGTTTTGATAACTTTCGGGGGTAAAGAAACGACCTAAGCTACCATGTGGTTAGTTATAGATGTGTTTATTTGTTATAGTAAAACTCATCTATAACTAATGAGCCTGCCAATTGTTGGTTAAAACGATCTAAATCAGTCATTTTACCAGAAATATCATACATAACTTCCAACTTTCCATTGATCTTTTCAATAACACGCCTGGTAGCTTTAATCTTAAAATCCAATGCCAATTGTTCAAACTCATGTAAGTGATAAAACTCATTGGAACTAAATTTTACATGTAGAGAACGAACTAGGTAATAACGAGCCAGAAGAATTTCGATCCGCTGAAAAAGCGCGAGTATTACTACCATAAAAACAGCAAAGGAAATCGCATAAACCAGTTGCCCCAATCCGGCAAACATGCCTATACCAGCTGTCGCCCAAATAACGGCCGCTGTTGTGAGACCACTGACCGATAGTTTGCCCTTAAAGATCACACCAGCACCAATAAAGCCTATACCAGTCACAATATTTGCAGCAACGCGATCAGTACTATTGCCAATAAACAAACAGGAAACAATCGTAAACATTGCCGAACCGAAACAAATAAGCACTACCGTCCGAAATCCAGCAGATTTATTCCTATACTCACGTTCAAAACCAATTAAACTGCCACACAGAATTGAAGTGAAAGCGTTTAACAAAGGCTCACTAGTCAAAAAGTTAATGATATTCTCCATGCCGAACTTTACAGAAAGATTAAACACGGAGCTTCGAACATGCTCAGCTCCATGCAATTTAGACTATAGATAAGCGTAAGTTATACCATCGCCCCCACGATCTTGGTGTTCATCCTCAAAACGACTTACATGGCTATATTTACGAAGGTAGTCGCGAATAAATTTGCGCAAAATACCATCACCTTTACCATGAATAATTTTTAAGGACGGGTAACCTATCATGACGGCCCGATCCAGAACACGTTCTAATTCATGCAGTGCGTCTTCTGTGCGCATGCCTCTTAAATCAAGTTCTGGCTTGAAATCAGCTACACTACTAGAAGATAATGATTTTGATAGACTTTTTGCAGACTTCTTCCCTTCCCGTCCCTCGAGTTTAATCACATTCTTTCGCTTTTGAACAGTACGCAGTTCACCCATGGCAAGAATAAGGTTGTTCTTCGCAATTTCGACAATCTGCGCTTCAGCTCCATTATCAATAATTTGCACCCAATCCCCAATATTTAATACAGTGGATTCCGGTGTTTTCTCTTTGACGATTTGTTTTACTGGTTTTTGCTCTTTGGGAAGAACAGCTTGAAGTGCCTTATCCAAATTGCTGCGCAACTCACGAGTTTTCTCCTTATCCGCTTTTGCAGATTTGATCTGCGCTACCGTATTTTCGATTAGCTTGTTCGAACTTTTAATAATTTGCTGCGCCTCCTCTTTCGCCTTCTTCAAAATTACACGCTTATTTTCTTCTAAATAACTTTGTAATTCCAAATAATCCGATTTAATTGACTCCAGTTCCTTTTCACGCTTATTAATAGCAACTTTTGTATCAAACACCTCCTTCTTTTCTCGCTCAAGATCGATCAATAATGTATCTACCTTCTTCTGCTGAACACCAATTTTACTTTTAGCAGACTCCAAAATATCCTTACCTAATCCTATTTTCTGTGCGATTTCAAAAGCATAAGAGCTTCCTGGCTTACCAATTTGTAGGATATACATCGGTTTCATTTCGCGATTATCAAATAACATTGAAGCATTTTCCAGACCTGTAGTATTGCTGGCAAAAACTTTGAGATTTGAATAGTGGGTGGTCACAACTCCCCTGATTTGTTTTTTGTTAAGGGATTCCAATACAGCCTCAGCAATAGGTCCGCCAAACAAAGGGTCGGTACCGGTTCCAAACTCATCGATCAGTACCAAAGTACGTCCATTTGCAAATTCCGTAAAATATTTCATTTTGGACAGATGCGCACTGTAGGTACTTAAGTCACTTTCAATGGATTGATCATCCCCTATATCTGCAAATATCTGCTTAAAAACACCGACTTTACTTGTTGGTTCCGCTGGTATTAATAAGCCCGATTGCACCATGATTTGCAAAAGACCAACCGTTTTCATACACACAGATTTCCCACCAGCATTCGGCCCCGATACAACAATAATACGTTGAATATGATCAATTTGAATGTTCAATGGAACAACAGTATGATGCTGATTCAGCAATAGAAGCGGATGTCGACCATTGACCAAATTAATCTCAGCCTCCTTCGATAATTCAGGCATTTCTGCCTCAATATCCAAGGCAAAAAGTGCTTTCGCTCGCACAAAATCTACTTTGGTTAATAGGCTGTGATAGGAAAGCAAGAGCGGAATATGTGGCCGGACCTTGTCCGTTAGTTCGACTAAAATACGGATGACCTCACGCCTACGTTCAAACTCTAGGTCCCTAATTTTATTATTTAACTGAAATACTTCTTCAGGCTCTATATAAGCAGTTTGTCCCGTAGCGGACTCATCATGAATCAAACCTTTGAGCTTTCTTTTATTTTCCGCAAGAATAGGAATACAGAGCCTTCCATCCCGTATGGTCAAATTCCCATCCGCTGTCCATCCGCTGTCCTGTGCGCTCTTAAAGATACTATTGATACGTTTTAGGGCCTCCTGTTCTGCGCGTTGAATTTGTTGGGTTATTTCCAAAAGTAATCGGGAAGCATTATTTTTAAGCTTTCCACGCTCGTCAATGACCATTTCGATATCGCGAATAATCCCCTTCTCGATCGGTAAATGCTCAAACAATACCTCTAAATTGGGATAGAGACCTTCCCGTTCATTAAAATAGCGGATAATAGCGTAAACAGTCTTGAGGGATAACAATACCCGAAAGAATTCATCTTCAAATAAGAACGCGCCCTCCACCCGAGCTTTCTCAATAATGGATTTAAGCGGAAAGAAATTTTCAACTGGAAATGCGCCATCATTCATCAGAAGATCCTTAAACTCGCTGGTCTGTCTTAGAAATCGGTCGATTTGGTCAAACCGGGTTTGAGGTTGAATTTTTTCAACTAATTCACGCCCAGATTCGCTTAGGCATTTTTGTTTTATTTTATCTTTTATCTCGGAAAACCCGAGTTTATCAATTGCATTTATTGGATATACCATAGAAATTATATTCTTTGATGGTTAAAGTTCCGTCGGTGGCTTGATGTGCCGCGGCGGCGTAAGAATTGGTCTTTTTTCCAATTCATTTGTTGGTAATTGTGGCTCCACATGGTTTTGTGTCACAACAGTATCCTTGACTGAAGTACCAGGTGTTTTCAGTTGGGAAGTCGTGTCTTTCTGTAAAGAAGGCGATTCAATTGGTAAATTTGAATTACCGACCGACAATTGATTCATGAGATAAGTGTTCATGCTCATACCGGTCTTTGTTTGAAAGTCGGTATTAAACAAGGAAGAAGCTTCTCTAAAGTTGAATTTCGCCTTATTTGGCAGATAATGGACAAGTGCTGCAATTCGTTCCTGATACGCCTGCTGTGCACGCATAACGCGATTGGTGCTATCTTGAATACGCATATTCTGGATTGAATCGCGCGTTCGAATTGAATCTTGTTTTTTCCGTTCTATATCGGCGTAAATCTTATTTTCCTTCGTTAAATTATCCCCCACTTTTTTATATATCGCAGACATCACTTCAGCATCCTTACCATAATAGTCTAAGTTCTTTCGAAAGGAAATCGAATCCAATCCATATTTATCAAAGGTCACTTGATACAAAGGCAACATCACTTTACGTGCGCTATCAATGGGTAAAATATTAAGATAGGAGTCTGTCAGTTGAATTTCGGTCAATGCATCCACAAACTTACCTTGGGAGATAATATCTTTCTCCCCAGTTCCGATACAAGAACCAAATAAAAAAATCACTGCAAGTAGATTCAGTATTAATCGTAGCATTTTGTAGTTTTGTACAAATTTACAAAAAGCACCGACATTTGGCACTTTTTACATCATCAAAACTATATCGGAAATGAGTATTGCTAGTAATTTAGAAGCGTTAAGATTGGAAACCGAGGCTGTTGGCGTACAACTTGTAGCAGTTTCAAAAACAAAATCCAATTCGGACATTATGGAAGCCTACGAGGCGGGACAGCGTATATTTGGTGAAAATCATGTTCAAGAATTAGTCGAAAAAGCCGCTCTTTTACCTAATGATATTCAGTGGCATATGATTGGTCACCTTCAAACAAATAAGGTCAAATATATTGCACCATTCGTGAGCTTAATTGCGTCAGTTGATTCTTTAAAATTATTAAAGGAAATTAACAAACATGCGCAGAAAGCGAACCGCACAATCGACTGTTTGCTGCAAGTATATATTGCAGAAGAAGAAACAAAATTCGGTTTCGACCATGCTGAACTAATCGAACTTCTTCGCGACGACGAGTTTCTTGAATTAAAAAATATTCGGATCTGTGGCTTAATGGGCATAGCATCCAATACAGATAATGAAAAGGTAATTAAAGCCGAATTTTATGAGTTAAAAATGTTATTCGATGGAATTAAGGTAAGTTTCTACCGGAAGGAAGAGTATTTTAATATCCTATCCATGGGAATGTCTTCAGACTATAAGTTAGCGATTGAAGAAGGTTCGACAATGGTACGGATTGGAAGCACAATATTTGGCAAAAGAGTAATCAAACACTTCAAAAACAATGATTAAAACAACGATACGAGAGGCAATTGAAAGTGATTGCACCCAAATGCTTGAGCTAATTAAAGAATTAGCTATTTTTGAAAAAGCACCGGACGAGGTCACCGTGTCGCTTGAAGAATTTAAAGATGCAGGATTTGGAAAGAATCCCGTTTGGGGTGCATTTGTTGCCGAAGTGGATGGCGAAATTGTCGGAATTTCATTATATTATGTCCGATATTCAACCTGGAAAGGTAGAAGACTCTATTTGGAAGATTTGATTGTTACCGAAAGAATGCGAGGTTTAGGGATAGGCAAGCTGCTTTTTGATAAAACTTTAGCTTACGGCAAACAGTGTGGATTTCATGGCATGGTGTGGCAGGTCCTCGATTGGAATGAGCCAGCTATAAAGTTTTATGAAAAATATAAAGCAAACTTCGATGCCGAATGGATTAATGTGTCAATCACGTATTAAATAACGAGAATCATCAATTCAATGCGATTTTACTTTTTTTTAATAGTATTATTTATTAGCTGCGTTCTGTCCGCTTGCAGTGACCACAAAAAGGCCGCTATAGCGAAACAGCCCACAGACACACTTTCCTATAATCAAAAAATCATCGATGAGCATAGCAATTATTTTCTAAAAGAAGATGATCGCTTGGACACAACTTATTTTCGCGCAAAATACCCGATTTTCCGAGAAAATAAAATCAATACCCTCATATCAAGTATCGTTCATCTTGAAGGCGACACAAGCATGGCAGATGCAGCACATCGTTTTATAAATTCATACAACGAATATGTGGAAGACAATAATGGCAAATCTACATCAACCTGGAGTCGGGATCTACAGATTGATGTGATCGTCAATACACCTGTTTTCTTGGGTATAAGAACCAAACAAGAGGAATATACTGGTGGAGCGCATGGGGACCATTTCACGCTGTACTCCAATTTTGATCGTCAATCTAACAGTGCAATTACAATCAATGATATCATTCAGGAAGAGAACAAAAATAAATTCGTTCAAATCGCCGAGCAATACTTCCGTAAGCAAGAAGGATTAAGTGCTGATGATTCCCTAAATGGAAAGTACTTTTTTGAAGACGGTAAATTTTCTTTGGCCGATAACTTCACTTTTGAAAAAAACGACATCCTCTTTTACTACAACGTATACGAAATCAAATCTTATGCTGAAGGAAATACTGAATTACGTATTCCCTATACAACATTTAAACATCTGATTTCAGAAAAAGGATTACACTATATTAATAGTATCAACTAGCAATCAACTAAACTAATAAATAAATGCAGGTTTTTAAATTTGGGGGTGCATCAGTAAAAGATGCTGAAAGTGTCAGAAATTCGGCGCGGATTATTTCTAAATACAAAGGCGACGCCTTGTTAGTCGTCATATCCGCCATGGGAAAGACAACGAACCTTCTAGAGAAATTGACCAAAGAATATTTTAACAACACGGGGAATCAATTTCACACACTCGAAGAGGCGAAAGCATTTCACTTTCAAATTCTTCAAGAATTATTTCCTGAAGCTGAACATCCTATATTTGATGAGATTTCCAACTGCTTTGTGGAGATCGAGTGGATTTTAGAGGAAGAACCTCAAGATTCATATGATTATCTTTTCGATCAAATTGTTTCGATGGGTGAACTTATCTCCACCAAGATTGTTGCAGCCTACGTTGCGTTCATTGGTGAAAAGGTAAAATGGCTAGATGCACGAGATTACATATTTACGGACAACACCTATCGCGAAGCTGTCGTAGACTGGAACAAAACAGAAGAAAAAATCCGTGCCGAACTGCCAGCCATCCTAGACGAGTTTATTGTGATTACACAGGGTTTTTTAGGTTCTACCTCTGAAAATTTCACAACTACTTTGGGCCGTGAAGGTTCCGATTACTCTGCGGCAATTTTTGCTTCTTGTCTAAATGCCGAAAATGTAACTATATGGAAAGACGTTCCAGGTGTACTTAATGCGGATCCGAAGTGGTTTGAGAAAACCGAGTTGATTCCTGAGCTATCTTATACCGATGCTATCGAGCTTACCTATTATGGGGCTACGGTTATTCACCCGAAAACAATCAAGCCGCTTCAGAATAAAAAGATCGCATTAAATGTGCGATCGTTTGTAGACCCTGACTCACCTGGAACAATGATAAAGAGTACAAACCAAACTTTACCTGTGCCCTCCTTCATCTTTAAGGTGAACCAGATTTTTATTTCCATCTCCCCGAGGGATTTCTCATTTATCGTTGAAGACAATCTGAGAGACATCTTCAACCTATTTCATGAACATCGTATTAAAATTAATATGATGCATAATACGGCGATCAACTTTACGGTTTCCGTCGATGATACTGGAAAAAATCTAGTTGACTTAATTAACGAACTAGAGCAAAAATTCAAAGTCAGGTATGAATCTGGGCTAGAACTCATTACAATCCGTTATTATAATCAAGAAACCATTGATCGCGTTTTGGTTGATAAAGAAGTTATTAGCGAACTAAAGGATACCTATACTTGCCAACTTCTCGTTAAGAAAATATAAATGAACACATTAATCCTTCAAGAGGAGGCTCAACAGTTTTTAGAACGAAACAAACTGGAGTCTCCGACTAAAATCGCTTTAAAAAAATCTCCTTTTGAAGGAATATCATCTTCCGAGCTCGCAGCACAACTCGATGGTAGACAACGGGCGAGCGGCAAAATTCCACTATGGGCCGAAACAGCAGGGATTTACTTCCCCACCAAACTCAATCTCGAACAATGTTCTTCCGAGAAAACCGGATTATTTAAAAGTTCACTCATCGAAAACAACAGCCATTTAATTGATGCTACCAGTGGCTTCGGTGTTGATAGCTTTTACTTCTCTAAACGGGCAAAGCAAGTAACATCCTGCGAACTCAATCCCGAACTCGCAGCGATCACCCAACATAATGCAAAGATACTGAAAGCAGAAAATCTTCAGATCATTGCGGTAAATGGAGTTGAATATATACTAAACGATCCAAACAGAAGATTTGATTATATCTATTTGGATCCTTCTAGAAGGGTTCAAAACAAAAAAGTGTTTCTACTTGATGAATGTGAGCCTAATTTGGTTGCCTTGCAGGATGAATTTTTCAAACATGCCAACAAAATAATAAGTAAGCTAGCTCCACTATTGGATATTTCTGCAGCAATACACATGCTGCAACATGTTAAGGACGTTTATGTCGTCTCTTTGCAAAATGACTGCAAAGAACTTATCTTCGTGCAGGAGAAAGGATACGAAGCTGAACCTTGCATCCACGCGGTCAGGTTATATCAAGAACAACAGCAGATTATATCTTTCACTTACGAAAATGAACGTGCAATTTCAAATGACTACAGTAGGCCGCTATCCTATTTATACGAACCGGATGTAGCTCTTTCCAAAGCCGGAGCATTTAAGACTATTGCCGAAGTATTCAAGGTAAAAAAACTCCATAAAAACACCCATCTCTACACCTCCGATCAAAAGATCGAAAATTTTCCCGGTAAAACATTCATCATCAAACAGGTGGAATCATTTGCAGATTTTAAGAAAAATAAAAGAGCATTGAATTCCGATATCATCGCCAAAAATTTTCCCTTGAAGACCGAAGAGATCAAAAAGAAATTTAAAATCAAAGACGCTGGTGACTCGTTCACATTTTTCACGACAACCGTGAATGATCAATTTAGTGTCATACATACACAACGTATTTTAGAATAGACATTTTCATTACAATTGTCGAATAACTTCTCCGTAATTTTAATGCATGGATAAAATAGCGTTATCAGCATTGGACTTGGCTCCGATCAAAAAAGGAGAGAATACAGCAAGCGCGTTGGCTCGCACCGTAAAAATAGCCCAACATGTAGAAAAATTAGATTTTGAAAGGATATGGGTTGCCGAACATCATAATATGGAATATATTGCCAGTTCAGCAACCTCACTCCTCATACAACATATCGCATCAAATACCAGTTCTATTCGCGTGGGTTCTGGTGGGATTATGTTACCAAATCACGCTCCTTTAGTTATTGCAGAGCAATTTGGAACATTAGAAACCTTGTTCCCCGGGCGTATTGACCTCGGTTTGGGACGTGCACCGGGCACTGATCAATTGACCGCAATGGCTTTGCGCAGAAACAACTTGAATACAGCCTTTCAGTTTCCGCAAGAGGTAAAAGACTTACAGCGCTACTTCAGTGGAGACAACTACGACGCAAAAGTACGTGCATTTCCAGGAGAAGGATTGGACATCCCACTCTATATCCTCGGGTCAAGTACTGATAGTGCCTATTTAGCTGCTAGCTTAGGTCTTCCCTATGCTTTTGCAACGCATTTTGCTCCGGCACAGTTTGCCTCAGCAAGCATGATCTATCATCGAAATTTTGTTCCTTCCAATGCATTGGAGAAACCATATTTCATTTCCTGTGTCAATGTTATCGCCGCCGATAGTACGGAAGAAGCCAATTTCTTAGCAACAAGCTTCTATAATCTATTCGCTGGTATTGTGACAAATACCAGAAGACCACTTTCAGAACCTACTCAAGAAGTTATCTACAAAGGCATTCCCGCGATAGAGCAAGCTGTGCAAAGTATGGCTTCCTGTGCATTTATTGGGGATGGCCCTAAAATCCTTCCGGAAATAGAAAAATTCGTTAACGATCACAAAGTGGACGAGATCATGGCGACTTCCTATATCTTTGATGATGAAAAGTGTCTCCATTCATTATCATTGTTGAAAGAAATACTTGCTTAAGAATCCAAACTACTTTATATACGGTGAATTTTATATATTTAAGCAAAATTCACCGTATATGAATATTTTTTTTTCCTTCAGCCTGATATTGGGTTTGCTCTCCCTGCAGGCATGTTCAAACCAGACAACAAAACAACAGCAAGATCGACCTGATAAAAAAATAGTATCAGACAGTTTAGCGGTATCGACTGTGGATGACACAACATCTTCTATTTACCAAAAAGCAGACCCTGCTAAAGGTCAGATTTTCCTTGTTCGTAGTTACCGTATCTGGGAAAAGGAAGATCCAACGGTTATCTTAAATAAAGAATGGTATGATCTTTACGAAGAAAGTGGACAATATTACTTGGCAAAGGCGGACTATGTGATTAAAGATGGTTTTGACGAGTGTGCTCAGGTACCGTCTAAGAGTGTCGAATCACGCAGAAATTCATTGTTATTCTTGAAGTTAAGCGGACTTAAGCCTGGTCTTATTGAACATGTCAAAATAAATCAGGCCGAAATCTGGCCAAAAGAATCTGTACAGTATACTTTTAAAAACCAAAAAGTTAACCTCAAAGCAGTGGGTGATATTAGATCGACTGAAGTGCAAACCGACGAAAACGGTCACGAGAAAGTATTTCATGAGGTTGCCAATTATAAACTCAACTATAGCCCAACTAACGGAGATAAAGAAAAGACAATTTTTCAGGTAGATCAATATGACCATGTATTTATGAGGACATTATTTGTTGGAGATATTGACCGGGATGGCGCGCTGGATTTTATTTTTTCCAATCCAAGGAATTATGAGGAAGAGGCGCTATTACTGCTGCTTTCCAATCATGGCAATCCATTGATTTTTGATGCAGAAGAACAGTTTGATTGTTAATACAACGTGCAATGGAAAAAATAAACTATTACCTACATCGAATGCAATCCATTCATAGGGCAATGATTTCGGTCTGTATTTTTTTATTGATCTACTTCATCTCTCCCGTTAAAACCATCCCCCTGCTCAATTTGATGTTGTGCTGGTTTGGTTTTTGTCTTTCCTACGTTTCTATATCTTGGTATACATTCTACACCACACCTATTTCTACCATTGCGCACAAAGCGCAGCAAGAAGATGGTAGCCGTCTCTTTGTGTCCCTTTTGATCATTTTGGTAACCATTGGCTGTTTTATTTCCGTATTAATGATTATTATATCAAGTAAGGATAAACAGCTCAATGATGCCTATATTATTATTATTTGTATGCTGGCCATGTTGGCTTCATGGATATTGGTTCACACCATATACACCTTTCATTATGCGCGATTATACTACGAACATCACGCAAATGGAGCTGGACTGGAGTTTCCAGGAGATGACCATCCAGATTATTTAGATTTTGCTTATTTTTCATTTGTGATGGGCTGTACCTTTCAAGTATCTGATGTGGAAATATCGTCAAAAAAAATAAGAAGAGTAGCATTATTTCATGGCCTCCTCTCCTTTGCCTTAAATACGTTTGTCGTTGCATTGACCATTAACATCATTTCTGGCTTAATCAATTGAGATTTTGGGCAAAAAAGCTTATTTTAGCACAAAAAAATACACACATGAAGTTGTTTAAGTCTTTGGTCTTGTCCGTTTTATTCGTTATCTTATTTGTCGCGTGTAAAAAAAATGAAAATACTGGCGGTGCTGCGGACGCTTCGGGCAGCTTTATCGGTCGTGTTAAATACCAAGGGAATTCCATTGAAGTGGACCGGGATAATCGCCTGATACGCGTGCTGCGTGATGGTACCGATACCTATAAAATTGAGTTTTTCACAGGCATCCCAAATATCACAGGCGTTCGATTTGATAAAACCAATGATAGTACTTGGACCTCCACCGATACAACAGAATTAAAAATAGTAACAATTACCGGAAAATTATTAGCGATTAACTACCAATCCAATAGTCAGAGCTGGAATGTTACGGATGCAGTACGTAAATAATAATCAATCTAAATTGTCATATTAACTTCATTTTCTGTTTGAAAATTATCGCTTTCTCCCTATATTTAGCTAAGCTATAAAGGAAAAGAGAAATGAAAACAATAAATAAACTTGGTGCAATTGTATCTGTCTTTACTATCGCCCTTGCTTTGAGTGCATTTGGCTTCCAACAGGAAAAGCCGAAAGAAGAACCAAAACCGACCAATCTCAAAGTTCTTCCCAAAAATATCTCCCACGACGAATTGATTTCCACTATGAAGGAATTTAATGTCGCCTTGGGCGTAAAATGTGGTTTCTGTCATGCACCGTCGAAGGAAGATCCCAAAAAAATGGATTTTGCGAGTGATGATAACCACAAAAAAGAAATTGGACGAGCGATGATTAAGATGACCCAAAAGATAAACAAAAAGTATTTTAATCGTAGCTGGGATAGCTCACCCGCCAAAGCTATTTCCTGTAAAACCTGTCATGGTGGAAAAGAAGAACCAGAAATGGTCTTAGCAAAAAACTAATCAAACCACATATTCATGTAACACCATAATACACCGTATTGTGGTGTTTTTTATTTCTACTACATTTTAATTTTAATGGAAAAAGCCGAAAACCAAAAGAATGAGTCCATTAATTCTGGAAGTGAAATTGGAAATGAATACGTAACCTCTTAAGAGTGCCTTAATCTAACTATAAAAAGCCCCCAGTAAATAAAAAAAGCTTCTCGATTGAGAAGCTTTAGTACCCGGAGCCGGAGTCGAACCGGCACGGTTTCCCACTGGTGTTTGAGACCAGCGCGTCTACCAATTCCGCCATCCGGGCATATCCGTTTGGGATGATGCAAAAGTAAGTAAAGTTTTTATTATTCCAAATCACTATACTGATCATTTTTAAAACTCACTGAAAATGAATGAGAAAATTTAAAAAAAACTTTTCATTGCTCTATCAATGGATTGAAAACGGCCTTTTTTACGTAATTTTAATCAGGAAACAATCAAATGATCATGGAAAAAGTAAAACTCGGAAACAGTGAAATTGAATTCAAACCGCTGGTCTTCGGTGGAAATGTATTTGGCTGGACCGTCGATGAGAAACAGTCTTTCGCCCTGTTAGATGCTTTTATCGATATGGGATTCAGTCTTATTGATACATCCAACAACTATTCGCATTGGGTGCCGGGACACAGTGGGTCAGAATCAGAAACAATCATTGGCAAATGGATCAGCAAAAGAGATATTCGCGATAAAATTCAGATTGCAACAAAAGTCGGCGGACGTCGAATAGACAATAGTAAACCTAATCTTAAAAAAGAGTATATTATTAAATCTGTGGAAGATTCACTCCTGCGATTGAATGTAGACACAATCGATCTTTATCAATCTCATCACGATGATCTGACAACTGGAATCGATGAAACACTGGATGCTTATCATCACCTGATACAGAATGGAAAAATAAAATGGATCGGTGCTTCCAACCTAAGTCCAGAACGGATTTCAGAATCCCTTCGTATAGCCGAAGACCACAATTTACCGTATTATATCGCTATTCAGCCCGAATATAACCTTTACGACCGGATGAAATACGAAGAGCAGTATGAACAATTGGCCCTCGATAATCATCTTGGCGTCATCAGCTATTATTCACTTGCGAGTGGTTTCCTGTCGGGTAAATACCGCTCTATTGATGACATCAAAGGTGTCAAGCGTTATGACGCACTAAAAGACAAGTTTAACACCCGCGGCCTGCGCATTTTAGATGTGTTGGCTGAGATAGCACATACACAACAAGCTAGCATGTCAGCTATTGCATTAGCCTGGAATTTACACAGGCCTTCAGTTACAGCGCCTATAGTGAGTGCAACTAGTATCCAGCAGCTCGAAGAACTTAGCAGAGCTGTAGAAATCAAGCTGACACCTGAAGAGTATTACCTCCTAAACAAAGCAAGCGATTACTAGACCAAAAAGCACAAAAAAACAATTTAATTTATTGAAAATAAGAATGTTAAAAATACACCAATCACATTGCCAAATAATATTTGGCCATACCGTATAGAAGAAAGTGAGCTGTTCTAAAATAAAGAAAACAGATGATTTAGAAAACGAATATAAACACCTGTTTTTCAACAACTTTTTCCCAGCCCGAGGCAACTTATCTTATTTTTTCATTCAGCAAGGATAAAATGGAAACAGGCACCATTGCACTGATATCTCCCCCATTAAACCACACGTCTCTTACAATGGAAGAAGAAATATGAGCTTTTCCAGATCTACTCATTAAAAAATAGCTTTCAACATCATTGTTGAGCAGCAGATTATTTTGAGCAACAGCGTTTTCAAATTCAAAATCATTGGTATTTCGGAGCCCACGCAATATAAAACGCGCTTTAACCTGCTTACAGAAATCTACTGTAAGGCCTTTATATTTATGCACCTCAACACTATTAACATCCTTAAAAACACGGCTAATTGAATCTACCCGCTCATCGTGGTCTAACATTCCTTTTTTATTGGCGTTATAGCCAACTGCAATAATAATTTTATCAAATAGCGGCATTGCTCTTTCAACAAGATCTTGATGAGCTAACGTAAAGGGATCAAAAGAGCCCGGAAAAACAGCAATTTTCATATCAAATAGTCTTAGCGTAAAAGGAAAATGATGAATACCCGTATTTTCTAGTTTCTATAAAATTTGGATGATCTTCCATCTGTCTTGTTGACGGATGCTCAACAACGAGGAGCCCTTGATCATGCAGCAATTCTTGTTCGAAAATTAATTTTGGTAATTGTGGCAATTTAGGAATATCATAAGGCGGATCTGCAAAAATAAAATCATACGTATTTTTACAACTGGCAATGAATTTAAATACATCGGCTTTCCTCGCTTTAATTTGCTCCAGTTTCATCTTTCTGGCGGTATCATTGATATATTGTACACATTTGAAATGAAGATCTATTGCATCTATGGATTCGACGTCCCGCGATGCGAGCTCGAAACTAATATTGCCTGTTCCAGCAAAAAGATCCAGACACTTTAAGTGATCAAACTCCAGTCGGTTCTGTAAAATATTAAACAACGCTTCCTTGGCGATATCCGTGGTTGGTCTCACAGGTAAATTAGTGGGTGGATTCAGCCTTAAACCACCTAAACGCCCTCCTATTATTCGCATAGTATAGAATCAAACAATACATTATACGGTGCCAAATTTGACTCGATTTCGCTATCCGCCAATACGACTTTTGTCTTCAAATCCAATATCTCGATTTCTCCCGCATAAGCAGAGATACGTTTATAATAAGATTCATTGGGAATCTCCCCGGAAAGAAGCACCTTATTGATGGAGCTCCCTAGATTAAATTGTGTTAAAATATTAAGCACATAGTAGCTGATATCATCTAAATTATGGATTTCAAAACTATTGTAAAGCTGGAACACTCCGTTTTTAAACAGATAAAAATCAACTGTATTTTCAGCTACGAAATGAAGCCCGAGCACACTGCCTCTAATGGATACACGCTCCTGCGCACGGTCAAGCACAACCGCAAATTCGGGAAGTATAACTGCATCGGGAAACAACCTTTTCCATCTATTTAACAAAAGACCATCAAACTGATATACAGCAACTAAATTAAGATTATCTAAAGAATAGCTAAATGTATTTTCAAGATCTGTAGTCCCTAAAAACGGTAAGTAATCGCTGATATTTTCGTGTAGAAAAAATTCTTTTGGAATAAACGTAAAAGTTTGATGTGGTATCACAACCCGAACAAATCGAAACGGAAGGCTCATAATCCGCGTAGCATCCAAAATCGGCTCCTCTGACGGATACTCGATCAAAATCGGTGCGATCGACTTTTTATCGACCACCGCCAAGACATCCTTCTGAAAGCCAGCCTTGACCAAAAGATTGTACTCCGGTAAATAATGAATATTAAATTGTTTTGAAATATAATTCATTCGCTGAATTGTAAAAATTAAAACTTCTTAGAGCAAAAATAGCTTTTTCTAGAGGATAAGACAAACCTTTTAAATAACTTTGAGGGTGTTCATCAAAAATCTGTTAATACAGCAATTCCCATGGCAAGCCACCGAACAGCAGTTGGAGGCTTTCGAATTACTGCAAGAATTCCTACTCGCTTTTGACAAGCAATCCTGTTTTGTACTTAGAGGATACGCCGGTACGGGAAAGACAACGTTAATTTCGGCGCTGGTTAAAGTGCTGCCGGCTTTGCGAAAAAAAGCTGTTCTACTGGCGCCAACGGGCAGGGCGGCAAAAGTGATCACCTATTATTCTGGTCGCAAAGCACTGACAATACACAAGAAAATATACCGAAAGAAATCTGCCGTATCATTTCAACTGGATTTTACCTTGGCGGAGAACCTGCACGAAGACACTTTATTTATCATCGATGAAGCTTCAATGATATCCAACGCGCCTGTGAATGCATTTTCGGCAAGCCTATTGGACGATTTGATCCGTTATGTACAATCGGGGAAGAACTGTACCTTATTATTTGTTGGAGATACGGCTCAACTACCTCCTGTAGGACTCTTGGATAGTCCTGCCTTAAATCCGAGCTATCTCGAAAGTGAATTTCATCTTTGCGTTTATCCTTTTGAGCTGACCACGGTTGTCCGTCAGTCCAAAGACTCTGGCATACTGTATAATGCAACTAAAATACGTGAGGAGATAACCTCGGCAGAGGAAGGTCAAGATGATTTTCCCTTCCCAAAATTCATAACAAAAGGATTTAAAGACCTTTACAGAATGACAGGTGAACGGTTAATAGAGGGAATAAACTATGCATATGATAAATATGGACTCGAAAATACAATGATTATCTGCCGTTCAAATCGATCGGCAAATTTATACAATCAGAATATAAGGAACCGGATTTTGTTCCGGGACGAGGAACTGACGGGCGGAGATTATATTATGGTTGTAAAGAACAACTACTTCTGGCTACAGGAAAACAACATGGGCGATGGATTTATTGCAAACGGCGATATGGCCAAAGTACGAAAAGTAAGTAACATCCACGATCAGCATGGATTTCGATTTGCAGATGTGACACTTGAATTTGTAGACATCGACGAAATAGAACCCATCACTTGCCGCGTTATCTTAGACAGCCTTTATACAGACAGCCCCAATCTGCCTTACGAAACCCAAAAAACACTATACGAAGAGATTGCTTTGGACTATGCCGATATCATGGACAAGAAGGACAGGCTCGAAGCAATCAAAAAAGATCCCTATTATAATGCGCTTCAGATTAAATTTGCATTTGCAATTACCTGCCATAAAGCACAGGGCGGCCAATGGCCAATCGTATTTGTCGACCAAGGCTATATAAACGATGATATGTTGGATCTTGAATTTTTAAGATGGTTGTACACCGGGGTTACCCGGGCAACAAAGGAACTTTTCCTGGTTAATTTCAATGAAAACTTCTATCCATCATAGGATTATTACACGAATCATTCGCAAAAGAAGCTAATAATAGATATTTTTACGTTCAGAACCATTATTATACAATTATCTATATTATTAATGCATAAGTACTACTTTATCTTAGCGGCGAGCTTATTGCCCTATGTGAGCACTGCACAACAGGCAAAGGAAGCGCCTATCAAGTCCAATTATCAGTTGGCTGCAAAATTCTCCCCTGAAAAATTAAAGAAAATGATTTTTTCGACGAGCATCAAACCAAATTGGATCAATTTTTCCGATCGCTTTTGGTATGATTACGCAAGTCCGCAGGGAAGAAACTGGTACATTGTAAACCCTGCGCTGAAAAAGAAAGATCTTCTTTTCAATAATGACAACCTCGCCGCTCAAATTACTAAAATCGTTAAAAATCCTGTCGATGCCCAACATTTGGAATTACAGGGCCTTCGATTTACCAAAGATGAGAAAAAATTGAGGTTCCAAGTGCAGAGTACCAAAGATACGGTGAAATCCAAAGATGAAATACAAAAGCTCAAGAATAAGTCCGATACCACCAAAAAGAAACTATTTTATCTGGAATATGACTTAGCAGCACAGTCTGTGGTAGAAATCAGCGACTCGACAAAGGTAAAACCGCCATTGGGTTGGGCCACATTCTCCCCTGACACCAATACAGTCTATTTTGCAAAAGATTACAACTTGTATTGGATGGACAAATCCAACTATCTTAAAGCGGTAAAGAATGAAAAAGACAGCACCATTGTTGAACACCAGATAACAAAAGATGGTGTACAATATTATGCTTGGGGCGGTGATGAATATAGCACAACTACGGGTGAGGAAAAAGATAAAGACAACGATACTAAACGCAAGCGGATATGGATCAGCTGGTCTCCGGATGGACGTTATTTTACCTTAACCAGAAAGGACAACCGTCCCCTAAAGCCCTTATGGGTAATCAATAATGTTGGCTCATCCCGGCCGACACTTGAAACTTATAAATACCAAATGCCTGGCGAAGTCGATTCAACAGAAACTGAACTATTTATCTTCGACGCAGCAGCAAAAACTCCACGCCGCATCAATATAGCTGCGTTTAAAAATCAGACCGTATCTACCTGGACAAAAACCCCGGATAAAAATTCTTATAAAGAGGATTATTTTATCAACTACTGGCTGGGCAATAACGAAGAGTTTTACATTTCGCGCTCTAGCCGTGACCTGAAACGAATTGATCTCCTAAAGGTCAATATAAATGGTACGGTAAACAATATTATCCAGGAGCGTTCCAATGTATATTTGGATGTTCAGAAACCATTCTTGATCGAAAACAAAAAGCAATTAGTTCATTGGTCGGAAAGAGATGGCTGGGGCCACTACTACCTCTACGACACAAATGGAAAATTGATTAATCAAATTACAAAAGGCGCTTTTCATACGGAGGAAATTACCGGTTTAGACCCTGCTTCCGGAACATTATACTTTACAGCATCGGGACGTGAGAAAAACGAAGACCCCTATTATCTACACCAGTACAGTATAAATACAAATGGCACCGGAATTAAATTATTAAATCCAGGAAACTTTGACCACCAAGTGGAAATGAGCGAATCTTCCCGATATTTTGTCAATAATTCCTCCAGAGTAAACACGACTCCTGAATCCGTCTTATACAATAGCAATGGACAGAAAATAATGACACTGGAAAAAGCTGACCTATCCTTACTATTTGCTGCAGGTTACAAATTTCCAGAACCTTTTAAAGTGAAAGCTGGGGATGGCACCACGGATCTCTATGGGGTCATGTACAAACCATTTGACTTTGACAGTACTAGAACTTATCCCATTGTGGAATATGTATACCCTGGGCCTCAAACCGAAGCTGTCAATAAATCCTTTGGAAGAAGCATGGACAGAATTGACAGGCTAGCGCAGTTTGGTTTTATCGTCATCACAGTTGGTAACCGTGGCGGACACCCTTCACGTTCGCAATGGTATCATACCTATGGATATGGCAATCTGCGTGACTATGGTTTGGAAGATAAAAAAGTAGCGGCAGAACAGCTCGCAGATCGTTATAAATACATCGACATTAACCGCGTTGGCATAACTGGTCACTCCGGCGGTGGTTTTATGTCTACAGCAGCGATGCTTGTTTACCCTGACTTCTTTAAAGTTGCGGTGTCTGGCGCCGGAAACCATGAAAATCAGATTTACAACCGCTGGTGGAGTGAGCGTCATCATGGGGTGACAGAAAAAGTATCTGCTAAAGGTGATACAACATTCTCCTACCAAATCAATAAAAATACAGAGCTTGCAAAAAACCTAAAAGGCAGACTGCTTATCGCTACCGGAGATATTGACAACAATGTACACCCGGCAAATTCCATTCGAATGGTGGACGCATTGATAAAGGCAAACAAAAGATTTGATTTCTTGCTATTACCAGGACAAAGACATGGTTTTGGCGATATGACGGAGTATTTCTTCTGGAAAATGGGCGATTACTTCAGCCAATATCTGTTGGGTGATTCCAAGATGAACGAAGTTGACATGACTGAAATGAATCGAGAAAAACCACAAAAATAACGGTTGCATGACCTACGATGAAAAATTAGTATTTTTATCCGTTACCTTGAGATCTTTCGAGGTAACGGATTTTTCTTTGGATATCCTTCAAGGGATAACCCTGGCCGAGCTGTTGAACATCTCCTTAGAGAAGGATAAAAAGGTTGCCTTTCGCGCCGCCTGGGTATTTGAAACCATCGTTTTAAAGAATACAGCATTACTAAGATCTGTTCTCCCGCAATTCTTGAACAATTTAAAAAAACAAAAAAACTGGAGTTGTCTTAGAAGCTATACCAAAATTCTATTATTTTTAACGTCTAAAAAAAATAAAGAATATACACTTCAAAATGAGATAGAAGAAGAAATTATCGAGCACTCCTTCCAATGGATGATCGAACCGTCATGTCCCGTCGCCGTATTGGTCAACTGCCTGGACATCTTAAATAACCTACGAAAAAAGTACCCTTGGATACATGAGGAGTTACAGGCTCAGATAAGCTATTTTCAACGAACAAAACCGAGTCCAGCCTTAATGAGCCGGACCAATAAAATTATTCAGCAGAAAAGTTAAAGTATCGTTTCCATTCGCGATTAAAACAATGTATTTCCTTTCGAGTGATTGACACGGCCCAAATGCTTATACGCAGCCTCGGTACATTCGCGACCCCGCGAGGTCCGCATAATGTATCCTTCTTGAATCAGAAAGGGTTCGTAGACTTCCTCAATCGTACCTTCATCCTCCCCAACTGCTGTGGCTACAGTTTTTAAACCGACAGGTCCACCTTTAAATTTGTCTATAATGGTCGTTAAGATTTTGTTGTCCATCTCGTCTAAACCATTTTCATCCACATTAAGCGCGTGCAAAGCATATTTCGCTATTTCTTTATCGATGCTTCCGTTACCCTTTATCTGTGCAAAATCCCGTGTACGGCGCAGTAAAGCATTGGCTATCCGGGGTGTACCTCTGCTCCTTCGTGCAATCTCATAGGCACCTTCATCAGAAATCGGTGTGTTTAAGATATGTGCCGAGCGTAACACGATAGTTGTCAGGAGTTTTGCATCATAATATTGTAGGCGTGAATTAATTCCAAAGCGCGCACGCAAAGGAGCAGTCAAAAGCCCCGAGCGTGTTGTTGCCCCTATCAAGGTAAACGGATTCAGGGAGATCTGCACAGACCGTGCATTCGGCCCTGTTTCCAGCATAATGTCGATTTTAAAATCTTCCATTGCCGAATAGAGATATTCTTCTACTAAAGGGCTTAGACGGTGGATCTCATCGATAAACAAGACATCCCCTTCTTCGAGATTTGTCAATAATCCTGCAAGATCACCCGGTTTATCCAATACAGGTCCCGAAGTAATTTTAATGCCAACCCCCATCTCATTAGCAATGATATGGGATAAGGTAGTCTTTCCTAAGCCTGGGGGGCCATGTAGCAAAACGTGATCCAGCGCCTCGCCTCTCAGCCTGGCTGCCTTCACAAAAATATTGAGGTTTTCTAATATTTTAGCCTGACCTGTGAAATCTTCAAAAGCCTGAGGTCGCAAAGCCCGTTCAATATCACGATCTGTGTTGCTCAGACGTTCTGGATTTGGATCTAAATTCTCGTTCATTGTGGGCTATTTTTAATTTCTCTTGTAGCGCTTTCCGATACTTCCTAATTTCAATTGGATAACGCCAAAAAATGCTTCCTTAAAGATACTTGTGCTCATCTTTGATGTGCCTTCGGTTCGGTCTGTGAATATAATGGGTACTTCAACCACATTAAAGCCATATTTTACGGCTGTGAATTTCATTTCAATCTGAAAAGCATAGCCTACAAACTTAATCTTTTCGAGAGGGATCGTCCGGAGGACTTCCCTAGTGAAACAGACAAATCCCGCGGTAGCATCCTGGATATTTATTCCGGTTATAAAACGAACATATACCGAAGCAAAATAGGACATCAACACACGGCTCATCGGCCAATTGACAACATTCACACCTTTGATATAACGCGAACCTATGCTCATATCAGCACCATCCAAACAAGCCTGCCGTAAGCGGAGCAGATCCTCTGGATTGTGGCTGAAATCCGCATCCATTTCGAAAATATACTGGTAATGTTCGCGCGATAGCGCCCATTTAAATCCATGGATATACGCTGTTCCCAAACCCAGCTTTCCGGTTCGCTCTTCGATAAACAAACGGCCAGTAAATTCATTAACCTGTAAATTCTTGATGATTGTAGCCGTCCCATCGGGCGAACCGTCGTCGACAATTAAAATATCAAATGCGTGTGATAAGGAAAAAACTTTGCGAATGATTTTTTCAATATTTTCCTTTTCATTGTATGTTGGAATGATAACTAAACTATCCGTCACTTTTATATATTTAAGACCAGTAAAGGTAATCATTTACGTTAAATTCTAGTACAGGAATTCGATGAAATCTACAAGATAATCAACAATACTCGCGCGAAAAGACAGTAAACCCTTCAAGCTCAAACCAACGCACCGGCATCATAAATACACAGCATCAATAGAATGCATGCCATAAAAAAGAGAAGCCCGTTACTTTGGGAGTAACGAGCTTTCATTAACCAATTATAAACTTAAATTATGAGACTGCAAATATGCTGAAAATTGCTTTCATTTACAAATTTATTTGCGTTTTCATGCAACATTTTCAATACAATCCCTATTTTATTTTGCTAAATCGTTTATAAAACACGCATACTACCGCAATCTAACGGTCCACCTCCCCCAAAACGATATCAATCGATCCAAGGATCGCAATTAGATCAGCAATCAGCACCCCTTTTCCAAGTTCTGAAATCACCGAAAGGTTATTAAAGCTTGGGCCTCTTGACTTGACCCGCAACGGGATATCTGATTTATCTTTTGTGACAAAATAAAACCCTAATTCTCCTTTCGGATTTTCAGCACGGACATAGTAGTCCTGAGCTTTCAGATTCACTTTCTTCGGAACCAAAGCGCGCGGATCAAATTCGGCCGTACGTTTAAAGTCTTTCTTTAATCGTTCAAGACATTGCTCAACAATGCGAACCGATTCCTTGACCTCGTCTACCCTAACTTTATAACGATCCCAGCAATCACCGATTTTCCCCATTTCACCTTTTCCCACAGGTATCTCAAAATCAATTTCCGGGTAAACAGAATAACCATCTACGCGCCTCAAATCCCATTTTATTCCCGATGCACGCAGCATAGGTCCCGATACGCCATAATTTATGGCAACATCAGCAGGAAGGACACCTATTGTAGCTGTACGGGAAATAAATATTTGGTTCTGTGTCAATATCTCATCCAATTCGACCAATTTAGGTTTGAAATACGTGATAAATTCTGTACAGCGCTCTTCAAAGCCAACGGGCAAATCATAAAATAAGCCGCCTACCCAGATATAGTTGTACAGCATCCTGGAACCTGAGACCCATTCCAACATATTCATGATATGTTCACGATCCCGAAAACACCACAAAAATGGCGTTGTGGCACCGATATCAATACCATATGTTCCAATAGCAATCAGGTGGGATGCTATTCGGTTGAGTTCACAGACCAAAACCCGAATGTACTCTATTCTTTTAGGTATTTTGCTGTCAAGGCCAAGCATACGTTCAACCCCCATAACGAAAGCATGGCTATTGTTCATCGAAGCCAAATAGTCCAAGCGATCAGTAAAAGGAATTGTTTTTGCATAATTCAACGATTCAGCATGCTTATCGAAACAACGATGCAGATAACCCAAATGTGGAACAACCTCTTTCACGATCTCTCCGTCTGTAATCAGTTGTAACCGAAGCACACCATGTGTCGAAGGGTGCTGAGGTCCCATATTCAACACCATTTCCTGACTTGAGATCTCTGTAAGGTGTTTTTCATAGCGCAGTAATGCCTCTTTATATTTTGGATTCGCCATTTCTATCAATTAATATGAATGCCATGATATTTCTCCGCTTCCTCATAATCCTTCCGTAAAGGATAGCCCTCCCAATCGTCAGGCAGCAAAATCCTTCTAAGGTCCGGATGTCCCTCAAAATAAATCCCCATCAGGTCAAATGCTTCGCGCTCATGCCAGTCTGCCGTGCGCCACACCGAAGTAAGCGAAGGAATCTCCGGTAGTTCATCCAGCGAACGATGACCAGACAACTCAACTTTTAAGACCAAACTGTGTTGATACGGTAAGGAATTTAAATGGTAGACAATGGTAAAATGCGTTTGATAATCCACTGCAGTAAGGTTGCTTAAAAAATCAAAATATAAGCCTTCTGTATCCCGGAGGAATAAACAAACGGCTACAATATCTGCTTTATCTATAAATAGTGCAGGCTGCAGTCCATTGCGATCTTCTTTAAGAATAAGTTGAATTCCAAATTTGGAAACAAGCATCGATTTAATTTCGTCAAATGTCATATTTATGGAGCTATACGCGTAATCTTCCAGGAATCTGACACTTTTTT
This sequence comes from Sphingobacterium sp. Ag1, assembly GCF_000988325.1. Lineage (NCBI taxonomy): Bacteria > Pseudomonadati > Bacteroidota > Sphingobacteriia > Sphingobacteriales > Sphingobacteriaceae > Sphingobacterium > Sphingobacterium sp. Ag1. Next base: position 119,579 of record NZ_LBGU01000034.1, read on the forward strand.
ATAGACTATGCGATCATGTAACCGGCTTGCACGTCCTTGCCAGAACTCGAAATAAACCGGTTTCAATAGATAACCACCCCAATGCGATGGTCTAGGTACAGAATCGTTCCCATCATACTGATGCTCGAGTTCTTTCACCCTGCCTTCCAGAAAACTGCGGTTGGGGATTTCGTGGCTCTGCGGGGATGCTAGTGCACCAATACGGCTTGCTTTTGGCCGCGATTGGAAATATTCATCCGAATCGGCCTCACTCACAAAATCAATAACACCTTCAATTCGGACCTGCCTTTGTAATTCGGGCCAAAAAAACAACAAGGCCACATGCGGATTAGCTTTCATATCCTCACCTTTACGGCTTTCATAGTTTGTAAAAAAGACCAGTCCGTCGGCTACAATGTCCTTCAATAAAACGACTCTCGAGGACGGCAATTGCTGCGAGGACACCGTTGAAAGCACCATGGCATTTGGCTCAATTACCTCGCTACGAATCGCCTCGTCAAACCATTTTTTAAACTGCTGGACCGGATCACGATCCACGTCCGATTCAGATAGGCTACCTAATACGTAATCCTGTCTGATTGCTGCAATATCTTTATGTTGAATGGACATAGAAACCTGTTTTTATATCCTACAAACTTACTAAAATCATTGCTTTTTCTCTATAAAGTTAGTAGAAATTGACAAAATCCTAATTTTGGCACAAATCTCGCATAGATTAAATAAAAAAGATTAAATTCAATAAATAATTAAAACTCGCGCTATATGTTTACCGAACTAGACCCACAAAAAGGAAGTCTGTTGATTTCCGAACCATTTATGCTAGACCCTAGATTCCTCAGATCCGTGATATTGTTATGCGAATACAATACAGAAGGTTCCCTCGGATTTGTCTTAAATAATCAAACCAATGTTCGTATAGGCCAATTATTGGAAGCTATACCGCATTGCAATTTCCCCATCTACGTCGGTGGTCCCGTGGCTCAGGAAAGCCTTTTTTTTGTACATAGCCGTTTTGATTTGCTGCTGAGTGGCGAAGAAGTAGCCCCTGGAATCTATTTTGGCGGCGATGAAGATAGACTTATTGAAGCCATACAAACGGACAGCATAAAACAAGATGAATTAAAATTCTTTATCGGATATTCTGGATGGTCCGCCGGTCAGTTAGACGGCGAAATAAAAGAAAATAGCTGGGCTGTACAAAACAAATACCACCATCAGCTCATTTTTGAAGGTAACGGTGAATTGCTATGGAAGGATGCGATTATTGGACTTGGCCCCAAATATGCACATGTCGCCAATTTTCCGCATAGCCCAGGTCTAAACTAGTATAAAGATCACCTCGCGCTGACAGAGTACGTTGGGATTCTATAAATCCAGCAAACGCCTCCATGACAAAATAGACCGTTTCCTGCCATCATGTCCTGTAGGGACGATTTGGAACACAGATTGTATGTTTTAAACAAATCTTAAAATTAAAAATAGCGACATACAAATTATGAATCCAGAAAAAGGTAGTATTTCAATTCACACGGAGAATATATTTCCCGTAATCAAAAAGTTCTTATACTCTGATAATGAAATTTTCTTGCGTGAACTGGTATCTAATGCCGTTGATGCTTCTCAAAAAATCAAACGTCTGGCTTCTTTGGGTCAATACCAAGGGGAAACAGGAGAATTGATTGTAGACGTAAAATTTGATGAAGCTGCCAAGACCATCACTATTTCCGACAATGGTATTGGTATGACAGCAGATGAAATAAAAAAATACATCAACCAGATCGCTTTCTCAGGCGCAACAGAGTTTATGGAAAAATTCAAAGAGGCAAATGATGCAAATGAAATCATTGGCCGCTTTGGTTTAGGCTTCTATTCCGCATTTATGGTGGCCGATACAGTAGAAATCCAATCCTTATCTTATCAGGATGGAGCAGAACCCGCTCATTGGACTTGCGATGGTAGTACATCTTACGAAATTTCTACAGGTACAAGAACCACCCGTGGAACAGATGTCATCTTACATATTAACGAAGAATCAACTGAATTTTTAAGCCAGGCACGCTTACAGGACATTTTAGATAAGTATGCTAAATTTCTTCCTGTTTCAATTCGTTTTGGTACCAAAACGAATTCTGAACCGGATGGCGAAGACGAAGAAGGAAAACCAAAATACAAATCTGTAGCGGTAGATAATATCATCAACAATACCAATCCGGCTTGGACAAAATCACCGTCTGAATTAAAAGACGAAGATTATCTAGCCTTCTACCGCGAACTCTATCCCTACTCAATGGATGAGCCGTTGTTTTGGATTCATCTCAATGTAGATTACCCATTCAACCTAACAGGTATCCTTTACTTCCCTAAAGTTAAAAATGAACTGGAGATCCAACGCAATAAAATCAAACTCTATTCTAGACAAGTGTTCATCACCGACGAGGTAAAAGATATTGTTCCTGAATTCTTGATGTTACTTCATGGGGTCATCGATTCACCGGATATTCCATTAAACGTATCCCGTTCATTTTTACAGGCAGACAGTAACGTTAAAAAAATCAACAGTTATATCACCAAAAAGGTGGCCGACAAATTGAACGAAATATTTAAGACCGACCGTAAGGGGTTTGAAGAGAAATGGACGGATATCGGTTTATTCATCAAATACGGTATGCTAAGCGATGAGAAATTTGCTGAAAAAGCAAATGACTTCTGTTTAGTAAAAAACACAGGGAACCAAAGCTTCACCATTAAAGAGTATTACGAAAAGGTCAAAGATATCCAGGTAGATAAAGATGGTAACATTGTCTACTTATATACACATGATGCCGCTCAACAAGATGGGTTTATCCAAACAGCATTAAACAAAGGTTATGATGTTTTGATGCTTGATGGGCCACTGGATACGCACTTTGCTGCTTATTTGGAGCAAAAGGGCGGTGAAAAGGTTCAATTGAAACGTGTGGATGCTGACGTTATCGATAAATTGATCCAAAAAGACGAAAAGGTCGAACTTGCCCTTTCGGAAGAAGAATCCAAAAAAGCGCTTGAGGTTTTCGAAAAAGCAATTTCACGGCAAGATATGAAAGTTGAAGTTGACGCGTTAAATGAAGGTGACCTGCCTGTATCGGTAACAATTGATGAATTTATGCGCCGAATGAAAGATATGGCCAAGACAGGTGGAGGTATGAATTTCTATGGTTCATTGCCCGACAATTATAAGGTAACTGTCAATGGAAACCATCCGCTGATCAAAAGAATTTTATCAGCATCGGACGAAGAGGGTTCAAAACTAGCAAAACAGGCTTTTGATTTAGCGCTCCTATCCAGAGGTTTATTGTCTGGAGCCGATCTAACATCTTTTGTGAAGAGAAGTGTAGAAATGATCTAACAACATTTCCTCTACTAAAAAAGGCGGTTTCTTTGATAGGAACCGCCTTTTTTAGTAGAAATTGGAAGAAAATAGTAGCTTTGGGAGTAGCGAAATGCATATCGGCACCGATATGGACGCGTTTCGATGTTTTTTATTAAAATTTAATAAACTAATCTTCACCTAGTTGACTTTAAACGCTGTTTTTTTTCAGTCAAATATTTGGAGGGAATAGGGTTTAATCGTACTTTTGTATCATCAAAATCACGGTAGGTATAGCTCAGTTGGTTAGAGCACTAGATTGTGGTTCTAGGGGTCGTCGGTTCGAGCCCGATTACTTACCCAAAAAGGCAGATCAAATGATCTGCCTTTTTTAATTTTGTGAATTCAATTAATACAACCTCCGATCAACCGCTCCATAACCCCTTAACAATAGCGCATTCAGACTCACTATAGCCTTTACGCTATGAAAACAACTTCACACCGATTAGGGCAAGGGGTCCATGACGGAAGGATTTTCGGGATCATAAATGGCCACAGCAACCTTAGAGTCCGCACAACCATAATATAAAAACCATTTTTGTTTAAAAAAGACCAACCCTTCAATAAAAACCGTTCCATCAATGTATTGCCCACTTTTCTCGAAGGCTTCCATGGGACGCAAAAACGGAGTATCCATTCGAGCCAGTACCCTTGTTGGATCTTGTGGATCAAATAACACCTGCCCCGCCGAATAGGTATTTTTATTAAAACGCTTATCTCCTTTCTCAGCATGATTCTTACCATTGTATAGCAATACAATTCCATTATCAGTCAAAACTGCTGGGGGACCACACTCGGTCAAGGAGCTATCAAAATAACCGTCCCTTGGGGAAATAAAGGCTTTCAGTATACCTTTACCAGCTGTTACGGGTTCCCAGTCAATCAAATTATCGGATGTGGCACCATAAACACCATGTTCTCCCCAGTACAACCAATATTTACCATTGATTTTAGCTATCACCTGCTTGTTACCGTTCATTACTGTCACAATTGAAGCTGATTTATGCGGTTCATCAATGAGAGTGGGCCTGTTTTTCGATTTTTTAAAAATGGGACCATACTTAACCCAGTGTCTCAGATCAGTGGATATTGCTACACCAAGCCGCGGCACCTTTCGGTTCCATTGGGTATAAAATAGCACGAAACGCCCATCCTCAGTCTGTGCTATCCGAGGATCTTCTGTCCCGCCAGGCCACTCGTTATCCTGCTGTTCATCAGGCCCCGGATAGAATACCGGTGTTTTGAGCCGTTCAAAATGAATACCATCCGCACTAGCCGCTAACCCCAGACGGGAGGTCCGGTGGCCAATAGCCTTCCCCGTCCGGTCTTCCGCACGATATATGACAAAGACACTATCTCCCTTCACCACTGCCGCAGGATTAAAAGTGTCGTTGTCCTCCCATCGGATCTCCTTCTTTAGCATTGGATCATAAAATAGCGAACTTGTATCAGGCTCAATAATTGGATTTACTCCTTTGGGGCGCTCAAAGCCCCCCAATACCCATTGTCCTTTCTTAAGCTGTACGCCATGCTGTATCTTACAACCACTCAAAAAGACGAACAGCATAGAACCTGCAATTTTTACGATAATATTCATATTTTAATTGATTTCTATGGTTTTAAACGCAACATTAACCAACAGCCTGTAAAAGTGAAAATTATAAATTGGTTACAACTGGAGAACGAACGAAACTATCACCGATCATTCACAAATATAATGCTAATAAAAAATAAGTGCGGCAAAACAAGTTCATTAAAAATGGGATTGAATTCGATCTTCCAGCACCAAAAAATTAATTTTACAGTAAATAGCAGACTAAACCGCAATACATTGCAGATTTTTACCAAATAAAGCTCCTATCATTGCAACATTTAGCATAAATACATATATTTATAGCATGATCTCAAAAGAAGAACGTCACGATTTTATATTAATTAAAATCCAAAAGGAAAGAAAATTAGCGATGGCGGACTTGGCCACCGAGCTTGGTGTTTCCGAACATACCGTGCGACGTGATCTTAAAGAGTTAGCTGATGCCGGCTTACTTCGGGCTATTCGTGGCGGTGCTACACTACGGTCAAACATTCCATTCGATATATACGACCGAAATAACCTTGATGTTATGGAGAAACAATTCATAGCAGAAAAATCAATCACACTATTGAAAGATCATCAGGTCATCTTTTTCGATGGAGGCACAACAACACAGGCAATTGCTGGAAATATTCCAGATAGCCTAAACCTTACTGTTGTCACACATAGTCTCCCGATAGCCAATATACTTGCAAACCTCCCAAACATCAGCTTGATTTTCGCGGGTGGTGCTTTCTGCAAATCATCTCTTACGATGCAGGGACAGCAAACTATTTCCGCCTATGGAGAAATATACGCAGATATCAGCTTTATAGGGGTATGCGGCCTGGATCTCTACCGCGGACTTACGGCAAGGACGCTCGAGGAAACAGCTATCAAAAGGGTACTTTGTAAAAATTCAATGAACATTGTTGCTGCAACAACAAGCAATAAGCTCGATACCCTCGCACCTTTCCTAACATGTCCCGCGTCTGATATCAGTTATTTAATTACAGAAAAAGATCCTCTTGATCGCATTTTACAGCCTTATGCCACACAAGGTATTACCATTTTATAAGTTTACCATTTATGAATAATCTCAAACAGGAAGCTGCCAAAGCTGCTCTTCAACTTTTAAAACCCGATCAGCTCATTGGACTAGGTGTTGGATCAACAATAGCTTATTTCATCGAATTAATCGCCGGCAGTATCAGCTTTAAATCCAGCTTAAAATTTACTTCGCCTTCTTTTGAAACCAAAATACTACTCCAAGAGAATGATCTTACTTGTATGGATAACAGTACTCTAGCAACGTTGGACTATTATTTTGACAGCTGCGATCAAGTGGACATGCATTTAAATGCATTTAAAAGTGGCGGCGGCGTGCACACAGGTGAAAAGATTATGGCGAATATGGCACAGCAGTTTATTCTATTGGTCGATGGCGCAAAGATGGTCGATAAACTGACCACAAAACATCCACTATGTGTTGAAATTATACCCGAAGCCTGGTTATCGGTACTGAAAGAACTAAAGTCAAGCTATTCTACAGCAATAGCCGACGTAGTATTACGAAAATCCGAACAAAAATCAGGTCCTCTCCTGTCTGAGAGAGGTAATTTCCTGGCAGATATTTATTTTTATACACTACCCGATATTTTTGATTTAAATAAACAAATCAAACTCATTACAGGTGTCGTAGAACATTCACTTTTTTATCGACTGTGTTCGCAGTGTCTTCTAGCAACAGAAGACGGCATAACGCATTTATCTGCAAACCACCTTGGAGAGTCAAACCCGGATAAGAACGTCACGCAATAGCATTAAAGTTTATATTGAAGGCTAACAACTAACAAGACAACGCTAAAGTAATTTAAATCAACATGAAACACACTCAAATTAACACAGGAATACTGAGTTTTGGCATGTCAGGACGTGTTTTTCACGCACCATTTATACATACCAATCCACATTTCAATCTCAGTGCTGTTGTAGAACGGTCGAAAAAAGCAGCACATGAATTTTATCCGGCAATAAAAAGCTATAATAGCATTGCTGAACTACTAGTGGACGAAGGCATCGAATTGGTCATTGTGAATACACCAAACTATACCCATTTCCAATATGCGAAAGAGGCCCTAGAAGCAGGAAAACATGTATTGATAGAAAAACCTGCCGTAGATGACTCTACACAATTCGATACGCTTCTTGCCATCAGCAAAAAACAAGGAAAACACTTATTTTTCTATCAAAACAGACGGTATGACGGTCACTTTTTAGACATTAAAAAAGTGATCGACAGTGGAGAATTAGGAAAGCTGATTGAAGTACATTTCAGATTTGATCGCTATAAAATGGAATTGGGACAAAAATACTTTAAGGAAGATACGCAGTATATTTCCAATGGTATTACTTATGACCTAGGCCCGCACCTTATCGATCAAGCAATCTCACTTTTTGGAAAACCGGTTAAATTTACCAAGACAACATCCATTAACAGGCCGGATTCTAAAGTCGCAGATTATTTTCACTACCATCTCTATTATCCAGCTGGACTGAACGTATATTTAACGGGTAGTCTACTTGTTGCCTCTCCGCAGCCCGCCTTTGTCTTACATGGTACAAAAGGGAGTTTTATCAAGAATATGACGGATGTGCAAGAACAGCAATTGCTAGATGGTATGCTACCTGACAATCCATCTTATGGCCTTGAGCCAGCCGGCCTCGAGGGGAAACTTGTTACGATAGACGCTTCAAATCAAAAACATGAGTCTTTAGTAACACCACATAAAGGAGATTACAATCAGCTGTTTGAAGCCATTTATGAAAGCTTAAGAAATAATATCGATTACCCTATTAAAGCGGATCAGATTAAATGGCAGATCGAATTGCTTGAAGCTGAAAACACCTAAGCTTCTAAACAATCAATGGTGGCACGGTTTAAGAAAACTAACATGTGTCGCCATTTCAATTTGCTTCCCAAAGACATTCGTTCGGTTCAATATGGATCATCACATGACCGAGATCAGGAATATGCGTAACCAAATGGTCTTTGAGTTTATGCGCCAGCTCATGTCCTTCCCTCACCGTAATTTCACTATCAACAATAGCGTGCAGATCGACGTGATATTTAGCCCCCGATTTGCGAACAAAACATTTTTCTGTGGCTTTTATCCCATCTACTTTTAATGCTTCTTCCCGGATATTATCAATGACCTCATCGTATACATTTTCATCCATGATCTCGCCAAGCGCCGGTCTGAAAATATGATAACAGTTATACAGAATAAATCCAGCAGCAAATAATGCCGCGTAGTCATCCGCATTTTCATATCCCTTTCCGAGCAACAATGCAATAGATATCCCAATGAAGGCTGCAACTGATGTTATCGCATCGCTTCGATGATGCCAAGCGTCTGCACGAAGTGAAGAACTATTTGTTTCTTTACTTTTCTTCATAACGATCCTATAAGAAATTTCTTTCCATACAATGATCCCGCCCAGAACAAATAAGGTCCAAGGTTTTGGCAGGTCATGTGGCGTTCCTATATTCTCAATACTTTCATAAGCGATTATGGTTGCAGAAACAATGAGAAAACCAACGACAATAAATGTAATGAGGGGTTCTACCCGACCATGACCATAAGGATGATTGTCGTCGGCAGGTCGTTGCGCATATTTCAAACCCAGAAGCACTAGAAATGAAGAGAAAATGTCCGCTGTTGACTCAATTGCATCCGCAATCAGGGCATAGGAGTTTCCAAAGAAACCGGCTAACCATTTTAATAATGCCAGTAATGCATTACCTACAATACTAAAATAAGTCGTTCTGACTGCAGTCTGCTCTTGAAGTTCGGACATAGCTATAAATTAACTTGACACCGCGAAAATACTGTTTTTTCTCTTCAAATTCTATTCTCCAGCTATAGAAAATAGCGATTACAATAATCGATCGTTAACTGCCGCTCGCGATATCCTGCAATGCTTTTTTTATCTCAGGAGTTCCATAGTCACGGCTTCCTTCCAGACGCTCTACGATCTTTCCAGCCTTATCCAAGATGACCGTCGTCGGGATGGACTGCCCTAAGAATTCTGCAGGAATTTCACCCGCTGCAATATAAAGGGGCAGATCATACTTATTTTCCGCCATGAATGCTGAAGACTTCTCCATGTCACCATCAACGTCCACCATGAGGAAAACGATATCCTTATTGTCTTTAAGCGATTGCCTAAGCTGGTCAATAGAAGGTAGTTCATGAATACAGGGAGGACACCAGGTCGCCCAGAAATTAATAAATACGACCTTACCTTTTAAAGCACTTAATTGAAGAACTTTGCCCTCTTTATCCTTAAAAGATAACTCCTGCGTTGTGGGTGCAGTAACTTCAGTAGCTTCCTCTACCTTTTCGACCTTGGTCTCACTTTTATTTCCAGCGTTTCCACAGCTAAAAAATAAACTGGTCGATAAAGCCGCAAGACCAAAAAAAATAACCCCTCCATTAAACCTAATATTCATCGTCTTTTGTTTCATTAAATTATTCTATTAAAAATAAATCCCTGTTCACTAATCGTTCTCTTAAAGTAAGGGGTAAAAGATTAAATCCGAATTCGGAGATCTCGTCAATCCAATCCTCCTAGGAGAAATTTCTCAAAACATTAGCTAATTTAACCTTAATTATTCAAGACCACAAGTATTGCACACAACTCCACAACATAAACCTTTGATCAATAGTAAAATAAGTAACAATAAAATTAAAAAAATAATAAGAACTTTTCCGACATTTAAGAGCGTGAACATATCGTTGATCAAAAGACAATTAATTGAATACATCATGAATCTCCCAGCAAATCATTTCAAAAAATGCTTATCAATATGTTTCCTGTTATTCATCACCATCCAGCTTAATTTCGGACAAGCCACCTCAACTAAATTCAACATGCTATATCAGCTAATAGCATCAAAAGATTTCTTCACCGCCCGCGACCTGTTTAAGGCAAATAAAACTTTCTTAAACGCCAACGAGCAAGTTTTTATTTTGGCAATACTCGATAACGCCTTTAATAAACCCATCGCTTCAAACAAAAAAATAGCACTATTGAGCGCAGCAACAGAAGAATTACCCGACACACTGCGACTAAAGATACGACGCGTTCAGGAAGATAATTTCGTTAAACTGAAAGATTACGTTGGGGCAAAACAGACAACGCAAAAAATACTACTCGAATTTGATCCCTTGCTATCACCAGATACAAGAGCGGACCTCCGAAATAATCTAAAAATCTGGTCTGCACTTGATCATGTAAAGCCACAGCTTGTAGAAATCAACGACGATACCCGTCTTAAAATGACGAAAGATAAAGCCGGGTTGAAGAATCTTAAAGTAAAGGTCAACGGCGATACAGCAAGTTTCATATTTGACACCGGAGCAAATCTATCGACAGTTTCGGAGTCTGTGGCCAAACGACTTCATATGGATATTATCCGTGCAGATATTGATGTAGACGCCATTACAGGTATTTCTATCAAAGCCAATTTAGCAGTCTGTAAACAATTAAAACTTGGTAGCATCAACATATCGAATGCTGTATTCCTGGTTTTCCCAGATAGTGCACTTTATATCCCACAAATCGCCTATCAGATCAATGGCATAATAGGCTTCCCCGTTATTGAAGCACTGCAAGAAGTACAGCTTACACAGGATGATTTTTTTATTGTACCCAAAAAACCTACGGTTGCATGGAAAGCTTCAAATCTTGCAATAGATGGGTTATCACCGCTTATTGCTATTGATGGAAAGCACTATACCTTTGATACAGGAGCTGAAAAAACAATCCTTTATGCGCCGTTTTACGAAACCTACAAACAACATATAGAAAAACAGGGTATACCGACCAAAGTCGCCATGGGGGGCGCAGGTGGTAACGTTGAATATGATGGCTTTATCATTCACCATACCTTCCATATTAGCGATAAACCGATCGCGCTTAAAAAGATAAACCTATTAAAATCGAAGATCAAGAATGAAACCGTATTTGGAAATATAGGACAAGATATTATCCGCCAATTTTCTAAAATGACACTTAATTTTCAAGATATGTTTATCTATTTTAATTAACAGAAAGCTAAAACTAAAATGGATAAAAAGGAAACCTCAAATTTAAAACGAATAACACTGAGCTCAGTTTCGTCTCATCAATATACATCATAAAAACACCCTAAAAGTTTTATCCAACATTTAGGGTGTGATGCTTCTATAAATTTATGGAACAATTATGCGGAGTAGGCCGTGGCATTAAAGCCCTTTTTTTTGATAATTTCAATGATTTCTTCCTCCGAAACACCTTCAGATTTTACAGTCAAAATTTTGTCTGCATTTGTGGTGTCAACATTCCATTCACAGATACCGTCCACGCTATCCAGATCAGCACTTACCTTGGATACACATCCTCCACAAGTAAGGTTTGTTTTAAATTGAAGTTCTTTGCTTTCCATCTTATTTCATTTTAATATTATTAATCTATTTAATTATCTATACAAATATCCCTTTAATTCAACGGGTTGTACTTACATTTTTTCTATTTTTTTTTACAATATTTACCGTTTAAAATGCTGTCTATAGCTCAAATAGTTCACTATTTTTTCCAGCGAAGTCGCAAGCTATTACTGACAACACTTACACTGCTCAATGCCATTGCAGCTCCAGCTATCATCGGGTTTAAAAGGAAACCATTGAATGGATACAGAATACCTGCGGCGAGGGGAATCCCAATTAAATTATAAATAAACGCCCAGAACAAATTTTGTTTAATTGTCGCGACCGTTTGTTTGGAAAGTCGAATAGCCTGCGGTATCTTCGTCAAATCAGAAGAAATAATTGTCATTTTCGCCACATCCATGGCAATATCACTTCCTTTACCCATTGCAATACTGACATCGGCCGTTGCTAAGGCTGTACTGTCATTAATACCGTCCCCAACCATAGCGACCACATGCCCCCTTTGCTGTAATTCTTTAACAAAATCAGCTTTGTGTTCTGGCAACACCTCAGCCTTGTAATGCTGAAGACCTGTTTCCGCGGCAATGGCCCTGGCTGTAGCCTCGTTGTCGCCTGTCAGCATATATAGCTCAATTCCTAGTGCTTGCATTTCCTTGATGGCACGTACAGAAGTTTCCTTAATTCGGTCCGCAATGGCTATTACCGCTAACGCAGTATGACTGTTGGCAAACCAGATCACTGTTTTGGATTGATGTTCCCATTGAGTGGCATGTTCCATCAAATCCGTCGGAATTGTAATCCCATTCTCATCCAACAACCTGCGATTACCTACAGAGTACGTTTCGATTCCATCACTGCCTTTAACACCTTTCCCCGTAATACTTTCGATAAAGGATATTGGAGTAGCTTTTACATCTTTAAAATACCCGACTACAGCTTCTGCCAATGGATGCTCTGACTGTTTCTCCAGGCTCAACAAGATACCTTTCAAATTATCCTCATTTCTTTTCCAATACACGTCTGTGACAACAGGTTTACCTTCTGTAATGGTTCCGGTTTTATCCAAAACAACTGCATTTACCCTTTTGGCCAGCTCCAGACTTTCTGCATCTTTAATTAAAATACCCTGCTCAGCTCCCTTACCCACTCCAACCATGATTGCTGTGGGAGTTGCTAAACCTAGTGCGCAAGGACAAGCAATAACTAAAACCGTTACCGCTGCCAATAAACCCTGTACCAGATGGTTATCTCCGCCTAAAATAAACCACAGCAGAAAAGTTAAAATAGCAATCCCAATGACAACGGGAACAAATACAGCAGCAATTCGATCGACCAGTTTTTGTACAGGAGCCTTACTACCCTGTGCATCCTGTACCATTTTAATGATCTGTGCAAGCATTGTTTCGCGTCCAACTTTTGTAGCTTTGAACTGAAAACTGCCCTTCTGGTTGATCGTCCCTGCAAATACCTGCTCATTTCCCATTTTTAAAACCGGGACCGGCTCTCCGCTTAACATACTTTCGTCAACATAGGAATTTCCGCTGATAACGACCCCATCAACGGCGATCTTCTCCCCTGGTTTCACCAGAATAATATCGCCGGTATTAACGGCTTCTATAGCGACCTGACGCCCTGTTCCATCCAATTGAATGACCATCACCGTCTTAGGCTGCAGCCCCATTAGCTTTTTAATGGCGGATGAGGTGTTACCTTTGGCCTTCTCTTCCAGTAGTTTACCCAATAAAATAAAAGCAATGACGACTGAGGCGGCCTCAAAATACACATGTGCATGCAAGCCGCGCTGATGCCAAAATTCAGCAAAAAGCATATTAAACACACTAAAGATGTAGGCTATTCCCGTGCTTAACGCAACAAGCGTATCCATATTGGCCGAACGATGTTTGGCCTGTTTCCACGCGTTGACAAAAAAGTCCTTACCCAGCCAAAGAACTACTGGCGTGGAAAACAGCCACATAATAGGATTTGCGTACGGCATATCCATAAAGAACATACCTATCACGACTACCGGAAGCGATAGTATTACTGCCCATCGTGTTTTGATTTTAAGCTTACGGAATTTCTCGACGTGAATAGCCTCCAACGTTTCCTGCTGAGTAGATTCATCTTCGATTAATAAATCATAGCCACCAGCCTGAACCGCTTTCTGGATTTTTAAATGATCCGTAATATTAGGCAAATACTCAACCGTAAGGTTTCCTGTTGCAAAATTTACAGACGCATTGACAACCCCTTGTTCATATTTCGCCATACTTTCGGCGCTACTGGCACAGGAGGCACAAGTCATCCCAAGAACGGGGAATGTTTTGGTCAATGTGGAAACACCATAACCAAGATCTTTGATCGTCTTTACACTACTAACGACGGCCTCACTATCCTTCGGTACGATAGCAGCTCTATGATTATTCAGTTCCACCCGATAGCTCGCCAAGCCCTTGACATGCGCTAGTCCTTTTTCGACAATCGATGCACAATGTTCGCTGTCAACATCCTCTAAAGGTAGATAAACTGTATCGTTATAAATATCTGTCGCCATAACTGATTGTTTTATTTTACACAACAAATTTGGCCACAAATAAGATCGAAATCATTACACAATTAAGGAATTGATTTGTAATATTTATTCGATAAAAATACGAAAGGTCAAGCGCAACGGAAAAAGTATATGGAGAACGTTTCTTTAGCGTTCAATTTCTTCGACAAAACCGTAGATAATATAATCACCACGTTCTTCGAGTTTAATGGTTTTTATTCCATTCCAGCTGGATGCACTGGTCTCTCCAGCGATAAAATTTTGAATTCTGTCAAATGCGACACCAATCTTTGTTTTCTCATCCGCATAGATCTGATATTTCGCAGCGGTCTGCCAGCTTATTTTTTTTCGAAATAACCGTAAACCTTCTCTTTTCAAAAAACCGTACATTTCCTTAGATAAATTCATAATCTCATTTGTTTTACGCGCACACACAACTCACTTATTGATTCGGCAGATGCTTTTTTGGCTTAGAGACTTACCTCAAGCCATCTCATTCTTTACCTATTTAGCAGCATAACTTTAATGGCTAAAGAAATGGTTTTTCAATGCTAAAATAGATAGGTCTAAAATAATGATGCGGATAGAATCCTACAACAAAGCAGCCGCTATTTCATCGTACTCAAAGACTGTTTCGTCGAATTTTAGAACAGCCCACGATAGCACTTGTTTCAATGTCCATGATGATCTGCAGCCTATTGGACAAAGCACGACAAACAGAAATAGGAACAAGCGGCATTTTTTCGTCGAATAGATTCCTTAGTTCGTCTGATTCATTTTCAATTCTGTCGATATTTTTCGTTGTTCTTTTCCGTAGAAAGCACATTTGTCTACGATTTAAACGTATCAACTATGGAAAACACTGAAAATTTTTTAGCGGAAGATTTTGCACTGGATGTACAAACGGTCTGCGTGGTCGAACCGATCTCATTCTTTGATTTTGATGATGTGGAATTTATAACAACGAAGACAGTTTCGTCTTCACAAATAATATAAAAGAGGATAAAGCTGTGAAGGCGTTCTGGTAGGCGCCTTTACAGCAATCGTCTTTAAAACCGCTCCCCCTAATAAAAGAACCTAGTATATGACTTCACCTAAGCTTAAATGTATTCTCATTGAGGATGAACCCCTGGCGACAAAAAAAATAGTTGAATACATTCATATGTTCCCAGATCTTCAATTGATAAGAATGGTTGAAGACATTGAAAATCCAGCATTATTTAGTCATGATTTAAAATCTGCAGACATCTTATTCCTCGATCTGATTGTTAGCGGCGGCAATATTAATATACTTGCCGAATTGATCGCCGATATTCCTATCCTGATCATTACCTCCGCTGTGTCACGCTGGCAATATCCGGAATTTATCAAAAACAGGAAGCATTTTGCACTACAAAAACCAATTTCACCCCAAATGTTTCAGTCCTGTATAAAACAAGTCATGCAATACTAGTCCAACTAATTCATGTCATTATTCCACTTATCCGATTATTTTCTTCTGCGCACGCCGCTACTTCCAGCTGCATTTGCCGTTGATCTTTTAGCGATGAAAGAGAGGCATGAAATAGAAGAGAAACTTCGTCGTCTGTTTCAAGACGAGCAATTAAAAGAAGCCTTATTTCTGGCAAGCCCTGCCTTCTCGGTGGAAGTTCAAAAATGGCTTGAATACAAAAAAGAGAGCAACTCAAAAATGATCGCTTCACTACTCAAATATGCGATTAGGATGAGCACAAGAAGTACGCCCTTCGGTTTATTCGCTGGGGTATCATTTGGCAACATTAGCGCATCCGATAAAAAGGTATCGATAATCAGGTCAAATGCAAATCAAGCTGTTTTAAAACTGGATACCACCATTTTGACAAAAATTATTGAACAGATATCAAAAGACAAAAGAATTTACAGTCAACTCTATTATCGTCTCAATCCCACCTTATACTTAGATGGTAAATATTACAAATATTATCAAAAAGTAACAAATGGAAAGAAAGGACAGCATGTCCTGAAACGCATAAGGCTGACCCCTGTTTTGGATCGGGTCATCCAATACTTCGAAAGCAATAAAAAAATCGCTCACTATCAATCATTAATCGATCTGCTACAAGATCTTGGAACATCAACAACGCATGCTAGCCTATTCGTAAATAATCTTACCAGCCTAGGAATCACCTCTTCTGAATTACAGCCCAATGTAATTGGTCGGGGTTATATGGATAGCCTAATAGCGACCTTAGAAAGAATAGATAAGGACGGGAATTATTTAAATCCTTTATTAAAAATAAAAGCATGGCTTCATAGTTCTCAATCTGTCATTACAATCCGAGACGCCATCGTTAGATTATTGCAGCCTCTGGCTCCCGACCTCGATATGACCAGTTTGTTGCAAGGAGACCTGCTCATGGGTATGGAAGAAAATAATTTATCAGATACCGCATTAAATCATATAAGAGACCAATTTCAGGATTTACTACCGCTTTGTAGCCCATTTAAGTTAACAGATTTCGACCGGTTTAGAGCGGCGTTCTCTGTTAAATATGAAGATAGAATGATCCCACTAACGACAGCCTTAGACCCAGATATAGGGATTGGTTATGGCCGCCAAGAAGGTGTCTACAATATAACGGATGAAATACTCGGGGAAGTTAAAAACATCACTCCAACAGGCGAAAAAAAATATGGTGACCACCATTATCAAGATCTGGCCATTGAAAAATTTGTAGAAAGTGTAAAAAATCAATTCACCGAAATTCGGCTGACCAACAACGATCTAGATCATATCGCTAAACAACGTAAACAAACTGTCAATACTATCCCTTCTTCATTCTATGCCATCGGCAATCTCCTTAGAAGTTCATGTCAGGAAAATTTATGCTTCAATATGGGTACAATCGGAGGTTCGTCATCAGGTAACTTAATTTCCAGATTCGGACATTTGGATGAAAAATTACATAACAAGTTGAAAGAATCTGCCGACAGAGAACAACAGCAGTTTCCTAACGCAATACTCGCCGAGATTTGTCATTATCCAGATAACAATGCTGGAAATATAATTTATAGACCTGCACTAAGAAGGGCATCAATTAGTATAAGCCCAACAATCGACGAAGAACAAGAGCAAATTGATGTGAATGACTTATACCTGTTCCTCAAAGACCAGCGTCTAATCTTGTGGTCCAAGAAATTCAATAAAATGGTTATACCTCGTCTAACCACAGCCCACAATTTTGAACAGGGGATGAATATATACAAGTTTCTTGCAGATTTTCAGTTCCAAAATAATAGGCTGGATCTTTCCTGGAATTGGGGGATTATGAAAGAGCAGCCAAGGCTCCCAAGAATAAGCTACAAAAATATTATCTTGTCTAGAGCCCAGTGGCGAATTCAAAAAATAGCGAAATATCCCGGTGAACCTCAAGCTTTCATAAAAAACATACGAACGGAGTTAGATATCCCCGCGATGGTTATCATCAGCAATGGGGACAATGAATTATTGATAAATTTAGACAATCCTTTTTGCATAAACATATTATTGGATCATATATGCAAAAGAGACACCATATTAACCGAATATATCCTGAATGACTATTCATCAGTAAGCAGAGATAAAGACGGACGTATTTTTGCCAACGAAATCATTATTCCAATAGAAGCACGACAGGAGACTTGCATTCATGAGTCGGCCCCTCAAGAAAGTAACCTAAAAAGATGCTTCCCTTTGGGCAGTGAATGGCTTTACGCTAAAATCTACTGCGGCTTACATGTTGCAGACACCTTGTTAAAGGAAATTTTCCCGATAATTATAGCGGCCATTAATCAACAAGATGTCCTAAAAAAATGGTTTTTTATACGCTACAACGATCCGGCTCCCCACATTAGATTTAGAGTTGAGCTCACAGATCCAAGTCGGTATTCTTCCATTATATCTACATTGAATGCCCTATTGGAACAGTTCATTCAAGCTGGTCAGATTTCAACGATATCCTTCGATACTTATACGCGGGAAATTGAACGGTATACACCTTTTTGTATGGAGCTTAGTGAGGAGTTATTCTTTCGACAAAGCGAAACGATACTGGAGGTTATTCAACAAAGTACTTCAACCAACGATCGATGGCGCTTAGCTTTCGAAAATATGGAGTCGCTATTTGAAACTGCAGAATTTACATTAATCGAAAAAAGAGATTTTTGCCTACAGATGAATACCATCTATCAGCAAGAATTTGATAATAATAAAAAGCTTTGGATTCATCTCAACAATAAGTTCAAAGAAAAAAAAGACTGGTTCAACAAACCTTTTGACAACCTGGGAGGCTCCAGAAAAAGACTCAATGCACTTCAATATAGGATATTTTCCACCTTACGGAGACATACCGACCAACATAGATTCCAGTCGGTCCGAGCATCGCTCCTGTCAAGCTACATTCATATGTTTATTAATCGATTGTTCATTTCCGATCAACGCTTACATGAACTTGCTATTTATCACTTTATGGCTGGCTATTATAAGATGCAAATTGGGAAACAGAAAGAACATAGGAATCCGGTAAATTATAGCAGTCCCATCTTCGCGAAAAGCTGATTGCGATATTGTAAACCAATACCGAGTTCTGTCCCGTTTTTCAGAATGACTTTACTTGCCTCAACACCCTTTATCTGTTTGATATTGACAATATAAGACCGATGCATACGCGCAAACATGTCCCAAGGCAATTCTGCTTCCATATCTTTCATGGTGGACAGCAAAGTCTGCATACCTTCTAACGTATAAATTTGAATGTAATCCCCCCAGGCTTTTAGATAGAAAATATCTGTAGGATCGATAAAAATAGTTTTGTTCCGATCCTTTATCTTAATTGCTTTTCTTTCACCCTGTGGCCCACTTCTAGAAAACAAAATTGCCTTCTGAACCTTTTCAATTGCCTTAATCAGCCGCTCTTCTGTCAGGAGTGGCTTTAAAATATAGTCGATTACATCCAGCTCAAATCCATCGACCGCATACTCATAATGCCCTGTTATGAAAACAACAAATGGTGGATGAGCAAGTCCTTTGAGAAAGGTAATGCCATCCATTTCAGGCATGTCTATATCCGACAAAATGAGATCTACCTCCTGCTGCCTTAAAACGTTAATTGCTTGCAATGGGTTTTCGAATACACCCAATATTTCAATCAGGCCTAACTTGGACACTAATTTCTCCAGGCGACCTCTCGCAATAGGCTCATCTTCAATAAGGATAGTTTTAATTCTGTTCATAAGTACTTCGTAACCCGCTGCTTTGGTGCTAGGGTTCTGTTTCCGAATGTAAAGTTACAACAAGATTAACACTAAATACACCCTCTTGCGACTTTATTTCCAAATCGTGATGATGAGGATAATGAAGCTCCAGTCGTTTTTTTACATTTTCTATCCCCAATCCACCAATATAATTTTCTGGTTTTGAAAGTTCCCTATATGCATTAGCCACGTGCATATAGACCTTCTCATCCTTAACCTTAATGTCTATGGATATCCATCCTGCCGAAGAACTTAGCCGGGGTCCGTGTTTGAATGCATTTTCTACAAACGGAAAAAAGATCAAAGGAACCACCATGCAGTTTTCGTCTTCTGTTTCCAAATTTAGATTGATCTGAACCGTCTCACTATAGCGCAGTTTCTCCAATTCAACATAATCCTTTAGCAATTGAAATTCACGACTTATATCTATCCTGGGCTGATTACTTTCATGCAGTAAATACACCATCATGCTGCTTAAACGCATCATACTTTCGCCTCCCCTTTCATCATGATCGGATACGAGTACATAGATGCTATAAAGTGTGTTAAGTAAAAAATGTGGATTAATCTGGTATTTTAGGAAAGCAAGTTCCAACTGTACATTGTTCAATTCCAGTGCTGAATTTTTCAATTCGAGTTTCATTTTTGAATTTCTGACAGACATAAATGCCTGTACAATTTTTACGGTCAAAGGCAGCGCCACCAAAAAAATAAAATCCAATAAATAATCGCTAATGGAAGAAGGACGAAAAGCACCAAAGATTCCTTGACTTAGTATTATTTCAAGATAACTTGACAGGCGAACATCTGGTGTTAAATAGTTCAGCGTTAATAGGGCAGCAAAGTAACTTAAAAACGACCACCAGGCATAAATAAACAACAACCATACTATACACAATACAAACTTCCCTGGAATAAACCAACGCGGAATGATGACATATCCCGTAACATAAAAAATTGTCAGCAAAGAAAATACGTCTTTTAAAAATAAAATCCAGGAATTATCCATGTCTATCCGCTGATAGGTAACGAATTGCATTCCCAAAATCACAAACCAAAAACACAAATGAAGAATAATACGTTTCCCCGTATTGTAATTTTGGAAAAACCTGTTCATAGATAGCATACTTTTCAATAATATCAGCCTAATATAATGATATCATTTAGTCTGTGGTAGTCTGGCCTGTCAAGTGATAGCGCAAAAAGACATTTCTGCGACAAAAAACAACAAACTATTACCCTAACAATTTGAATATATTCCAATTAAGACCTGAGCGAGTCCAAAAAATAGAATTACGCACAAAATAATTAAATTGTAACAAATATATCGCTTTAAATTTTCAACCATAAATTGTCCATAAAATGAACGATTGATGGGGTTTGCAAAAAATTTATTGCGATCTTCCGTATATTTAATTTTACAGAACCCACATAAACAACAATTAGATGTCAACTACTTTTATGCAGCTTTGGTTATATAATAACTGGGCCAATACAGCACTCCTGGATAAACTGAAAAGTGAAGGCGAAAATGTACCTCATTCTTGCATACGGCTCTTTAGCCATATTGTCAATGCTCAGATTATTTGGTTAAGTCGATTAACTGGTGAAAAACCACCTGTAGGTGTTTGGGATGAGCACAGTATCATCGATTGCCAAAGGTATCACGATTTAGCTTCTGAAGGATTTGGGCAGCAAATTCGGCGCATAAATGATACGGAGGATGAAATTGTCAATTATACAAACACACAGCATCAGGCTTTTCATAACAAGGCCAACGACATTCTGTTACACGTCTTTAATCATGGCACCTATCACAGGGCGCAAATAGCAAGCGAAATGCGAAAAAATGGCATTGAACCTGTCAACACAGATTATATCACTTTTGTTCGCACATAACAGTACTGTCATCAGACGCCGCCGTGGTCTGATGACAAACGAAGTAGTTGCAATTGGCGGACTAGACGTTCTATAACATCGGATAATACCTTAAATTTGAAACAAAAATGAGTTACAAACATATCTTTAAAGCGTCCTTAACTTGGAACCATCCTGAACAGCCTAGTGCTGTAGGTTCAAAAATTTATACAAAAAGCCATCACATCGCGATCGAAGGGAAAGCTGACGTGCACGTTTCCGCAGCAAAAGCATTCAAGGGGGACCCCGCATTGTACAATCCGGAAGATTTGCTGCTTAGCAGCCTGATTTCTTGCCACATGATGTCCTATTTATACGTCTGCTCGAAAAATAGCATTGAGGTATTATCTTATACGGACAATGCTATCGCTACACTCGAAACGAATGCAGATGGAAGTGGTCGTTTTACAGAAGTTATATTACATCCCGAGGTTGTCATCACAGATGAGTTCCAGATAGCACTTGCTTTATCCTTACATGCCCAAGCAAATAAATTGTGTTTTATTGCGAATTCATGTAATTTCCCGGTGCTGCACCATCCCAAATGTCGAGCGATCTAATCGGGCCTGGGCGTTCTATCGAAAGAAAAAAACCTCTTGTTTTCGGTTTGTTAACACTACCGAAAATATAACACTTACCACAAATTAGTAATTAAATAACAGACAAGTTTTTAAGGATTTCATTACTTTTGAATCATGATGGAAAATTCCAAGAAAAAAGCAGCAATCGGATTCATATTTATTACACTATTAATCGATATTACGGGTTGGGGAATCATTATTCCTGTCGTCCCTAAACTTATTGAGGAATTGATTCATAGCGATGTCAGTGAAGCGGCAAAATATGGCGGCTGGCTCGGCTTTGCCTACGCTTTCACGCAATTCATCTGTTCTCCCGTCGTCGGCAATCTCAGCGATAAATATGGCAGAAGGCCAATTATATTGATCTCACTTTTTGGCTTTGCGGTAGACTACATCTTTCTTGCCCTCGCGCCAACTATAGGTTGGTTATTCTTAGGACGCGTTATCGCTGGATTGACAGGCGCTAGTTTCACAACGGCAAGTGCTTATATCGCTGATATATCCACCGATGAAGATCGGGCAAAGAACTTTGGTTTGATAGGCGCTGCATTTGGTCTAGGCTTTATTATCGGCCCGGTTATCGGTGGTCTACTCGGTCACTATGGCGCCAGGATTCCCTTTTATGCGGCCGCAGGACTGTGTATGCTAAACTTCCTGTATGGCTATTTTATCTTACCTGAGAGCTTAGATAAAGAAAAACGTAGAGCTTTTGAATGGAAACGCGCAAATCCAATTGGATCCTTTAAGTTTCTTGGAAAACACCCGGAAATATCCGGATTAATCGTTGCCTTAATTTTAATATATATCGCAGGTCATGCGGTTCAAAGTAACTGGAACTTCTTCACCATGTATAAATTCGACTGGACCGAAAGAATGGTGGGTATCTCATTGGGTGTTATTGGATTATTGATTGGATTGGTTCAGGGTGTTTTAATTCGCTGGACAACACCCAAACTTGGTGAACAAAAAAGCATTTTCTATGGATTGACCTTGTATGCCATTGGACTACTGTTATTCTCATTTGCAAGCGAAGGATGGATGATGTTCGTATTCCTTATCCCCTATTGCTTAGGCGGTATTTGTGGACCGGCTCTTCAATCGGTTATTACAAAAAATGTTCCTTCAAACGAACAGGGTGAACTTCAAGGTGCATTAACAAGCTTGATGAGTGCAACATCGATTATTGGTCCACCGATGATGACAAACCTATTTTATTATTTCACCCATGACCAAGCACCATTTAAATTTTCGGGTGCGCCGTTTTTCTTAGCATTTATCCTGATGACGATTAGTGTGATCATTGTCTATAATGCTTCTCGCAAAAAGAGAAATCAGCAAATAAATCTTTAAACCTGATTGATCAGTGCACAATATTTTCGCCTATCTTCATTTAAAACTCAACAGGCCTATGCATCTAAGAACTGCATAGGCCTGTTGAGTTTTACACTATTGATGTTAATCAAACTTCAATTCTTCAATTCATGGATCGAATTCTTCATTTCTGCCAACAATTCTCTCTTTAAATTTGCGGCCAAGGAAATACAATTCGAGATGATACATACAGCAAACATAGCAGATCAAAGCAAAGAACCTCAGGTAAACTCAAAACCGGATCTACCTGTATTGACGAAGCCCCTTTTATGGCTTATTACCTTGACAACGGGAATTGTCGTCGGCAACAACTATTATAATCAGCCGCTTTTGGGATTGATGGCAAAAGACTTTCACGTTAGTGAAGCTGCAATTAGTATGATTGCTATGCTCACACAGATCGGTTTTGCAACTGGGCTACTGTTTATCGTCCCTTTGGGAGATATGATAAAAAGAAAGAAATTAATATTAACCATATTTCTGCTCATCTTAGTCTCCTTATTGGCTATGGTCTTAGCTCCCACCCTCGAGTTGCTCTATATCGCAAGCTTTATGGTTGGATTCAGCTCTGTTGTTCCTCAGATGCTGGTCCCCCTGACAGCCGAACTTGCTGCTCCGGAAAAACGCAATTCATCAATCGGAATGGTCATGAGTGGCTTACTATTGGGTATTCTGCTTTCCCGTGTCGCAGCTGGATTTATTGGCGATATCTGGGGATGGCAAGCAATCTATTATATAGCTATAGCATTAATGGTTTTATTCATGTTATTATTAGCTTTCGCACTACCTGATGTAAAACCGACATTTCAAGGTACTTATCTACAATTAATGCACTCATTGGTCCATCTGACAAAAACTCAACGGGTATTACGGCTATCTGCACTCAGAGGGGCTTTAGGCTTTGCTGGATTCAGTGCTTTTTGGATTACATTAGTATTTCATTTACAGGAAGCCCCTTTCTACGCAGGCTCTGCCGTAGCGGGATCCTTCGGATTAATAGGGGCTGTTGGCGCGCTGGCAGCATCAGTGGTCGGCCGGATTGCAACGCGTGTTTCTACGTATACCATTATTCTTGGTTCCATATTTATTCTGCTATTGAGCTGGATTTTATTCTACATCGGAGGGAATAACTATATCGGATTAATAAGCGGTGTAATCTTAATCGACCTGGGTTTACAATCCATGCATATCAGCAATCAATCTGCTTTTTTTGCCTTAAATCTAGGGGCAACCAACCGACTAAATACAGTCTATATGTTTAGTTACTTTGCCGGTGGATCATTGGGTAGTTACTTGGCTTCCCTGGCTTGGAAATACTTTCAATGGAATGGCGTGGTATTGACCGGCTTTTGTTGTACACTACTGGTCCTCATCGTGCATGTCGGCATGATAGACGACCAAAAAACTTTTCTTAGTCGTTGAGCACGACAATCCCAAGAAATGCAAGTTAACGGACAATCTTTTCTATTTTGATTTCCATACATGGCCTACATATTAAGGATATAAGCCATGTATGGAAATTTATTTCATTTATTCAAGTACGCCAAACTTGCCAGCTTGAAAATCTTCAAAGGCTTGGTAAATCTCCGCCTGTGTATTCATTACAAATGGGCCATAACTCACGATAGGTTCATCAATGGGTTCACCACTTAACACAAGTAAAACTGCATTCTTATTTGCCCTTATCGAAATCTCTTCACCATCATGACCAAATAAGACAAAGCTATGCTCCTTCGCAAGTTCACCGTTGACTACGACCTCGCCATTCACAACCAACATCGCCGTATTATGATTTTGTGAAACCAAAAAGTTCGTTTCATGTTGCTCTTCCAATTTGATGTCAAATAGATTGACGGGTGTATAGGTGCTCGCTGGTCCAACCATATCCTGAAATTTCCCCGCGATGACATTGACTACCCCTGCCGCATCGGGCAACACGACTTTCCCCATCTGATCGGCAGTAATTGCCTGATAGTGCGCCGCTGTTGATTTATCTTTCGCTGGTAAATTAACCCAGAGCTGAACCATTTCAAATAATCCGCCTTTCTTTGAAAATTCCTCTTCATGGTACTCTTTATGCAATATGCCAGCGCCGGCAGTCATCCATTGTACATCACCCGGACGAATAACACCGCTATTCCCCGAACTGTCATGATGGGCTACACTACCTTTGTAGGCGATAGTCACGGTTTCAAATCCTTTATGCGGATGTACATCCACGCCTCTAATATGATCCGAAGGTCCAAAATCAAATGCTGCATTGAAATCCAGTAAAAGAAATGGACTCATCCTCTTTTGGGAAATCCCATTCCCTGGTATCATATTAAATACACGAAATCCATCTCCTACCATGCCAGGTTGAGCTGGACGTTGGAAAATTCTTTCAATTGATTTTTTCATGTTATGATCTCCTTTTTTATCGTTCTTGATGAATTAAGTTGAAGCCTAAATGATCACTTCATTTTAAATTGCTATCTCAAAGGTACGACAAGAAGAAGCCTGCTTCCAACAACCTAGATTAAGGCATAAACTTAACCTAGATTAAGTTTATAAGAAAGATACCGCTAAAACTAGGAATTCCCACATTTTCTGGATGCCATAGAAATGTGTAACTTAATAAAAATCATAGACCAAGTATCTTTATGCACGCAAACAATACCGTCACATTAACAAAATTCTACCGTCTCCTTTGGTTACGTCCGATACTATTACTCTTGCTATTCATTTTTTTATACCCCGTGGTATATGCTCAATCCAACAGTAAATCTAAAGTGAAACCAAACTGGAATGAGATCCTTGAAGAACAACTGTTTCCAGGTAAAAAGCTCCAGGATTCCACGTTCCACTTTCAGGGCAAATTTGAAGAACAATTTATCACAACAGCAGATCATGTTAAACTCCATGGGATCTTGTTTAAGGCAGACAAGAGCAAAGGACTAATTTTCTATTTGCATGGAAGTAATGGAGCGGTAGACACTTGGGGTAAAATTGCGAATATCTATACTGATAACGGCTATGATCTTTTTATGTTAGACTACCGAGGTTACGGAAAAAGTGAAGGTAAAGTAACCAATGAAGAACTACTTTATAGTGATCTGCAAATGGCCTATGATAACCTGACACAACATTATCCGGAAGATCATATTGTCATAATTGGTCAATCGATGGGTACAGCACTGGCTTCAACTATTGCTTCCCATAACGCCCCAAAAATGCTTATTCTTCAGGCACCTTACTATAGTTTTGAAGATTGGACGCAACATATCGCTCCTGAGCTCGATACAAGCGGGCTCCCCTTTCATTTCGACAATGCTTCGGCATTACAAAAAGTAAAATGTAGAACGATCATCTTCCACGGAGACCAGGATAAAGCCGTCTATTTTGACTCTTCCATTAAACTGAGTAGATTCTTTAAAAAACAGGATAAATTGATTCGGTTGGCAAAGGAGGGACATAATGATTTTTCTAAAAATAAAGACTATCTGCATGCAATTGCCGATCTATTGCGATAGTGTTATTTTATCCCTAAAATACATCATGCCCCTGCAGCAATTTTATACATTAAATTCAGGATAAGGAAAACCCTTTCCTTTTTCACAGAAAAATTTTAAACTCCTGAAAAATAGCGCCCAATCAAAACTACAGGAAGCAAATTCCGCACTATAATTTGCCCAGCCATCGTGGTGGAACAGCAGCATACATCCCTTTTGCTGAGGTTCAAGTTCAAAGGTCAGTGTCGTTCCAATCCATTCCTCAAATGCCTTGATACAGCGCCACTCGACCCTGGAATAAGGTTTCAGCGCAATAACTTCCATATTTTTAAAGTAGCTGGGACCAAACCCAAACCGCAATACAGCGCCAATCTCTGGCTTTGCAACAGTATCTGGCGTCCACCAGCCGGCTAACCCTTCCGCTGTTGTAAGCGCCTTGTAAACAGTCTCTACTGGCGTTTCTATCAACAGTCTATGGTAGATGCTTTTAGTCCCAGGATCATGTGCTACCCGATTCTCTTCAGTAACCCCAGCCGTTACTTCTTCTTTCGGAGTAGGTTGTCCCTGCCCCGTTAGAATCAACTGTCTTAGGCTGTCAGCTATATAATACGTCCAGGCATCATGACATACCTTGTAACATTCCATCTCGGAATTAAGGCCATGATGGGTAAAATGTAATTTAGATGTACCTGCGTCTTCAACAATATCGAATATAATGGAACTATTCGTCCATTCTCGTTCATCCTGGGTAAATTTAAAATAGTTTTCGAGCACCCGCCAGACGACTTTACGATCCGTTTCCATCGCTTCTATATTTATTCGACAACGATGTACATCCTGATAATGATATATAAACTCGTCATGCAAAGCAGTCGTTGGCCCGTCAATGTTTTGAGACCACCATCCCCTGACATTGTTGATTGCTTCAAATACGCGTTGAGCACCTGCTTCAACGGTAATGCTTATTTTAAAATCGTCCTTTTTCATTATTCATCATATTTTATACCATTAACGCATACTTCTTAAGTTCCTAGACTTCGATCGAATCAAATATATAAATCTGGACATCCTGAGTTTGAGGTGCCAAGATTCTTCGGTCAGCTGCGCAAGCCTTTCCTTCTTCAGACGCAAATGCCATTTTAATCGCGGCTAAACTTTCAAAATATAAGGTTCCAATACAATAGACATCTTCGTGTCCCGTCGTTGACAGGATTCCACCCTTGGCCACGTCATAACGAACAAGTCCCGGAAGCGTTTTTGCCAAGGGAATATGTGTCTCCAAATAGTGTTTGTCAAAAAACTCCCTATCCGTAGGAGTCTTATATATTGCGATCATTTGTACCATCTTGTTGTATTAACTTTAATGTATAGATCAAATATAACGGACTTTAAAACACAAAAAGGGGTGTAAAATAGACATTCTCAGCGGTTGATTTAGACAAATCGTTTAGGTATATTTGAATAGTATCAAATAGGCATGTTATTGTTTATTCGATCTTATGAACTTTGAACATGAAACATCTAACGATCTTAGTTCCAGACAGTCAGACAGGCCCTAATACGCTATCGTGCATTATTGGAACATACCATGTATTCACCGAAGCGAACCGCTATTACGATCAACTGAACAGGGAGCCTATATTTATTATAGAATTAGCAGGAGTTTCTAAACAGAGTAACTTTGTCAATGGATTATTAACGGTCATGCCACAGAAAGATATCACTGCAATTCAAAAAACAGACCTCATTATTGTACCCGCTGTCATTTCCAATTTTACTGCATTAGAAGCTGGGAATAGCGTTCTTTCAGAATGGATATTACACCATCATGCCAAAGGAGCAAATGTTGCAAGCATGTGTACCGGTGCATATCTGCTCGCATCCACGGGACTTTTAGATAACAAAAGCTGCTCTATCCATTGGAAATCAGCAGCAAACTTCCATAAGCTCTTCCCCAAAGTCAACTTAAAAACTGAACAAATTATTACCGATGAGCAGGGAATCTATACCAATGGTGGCGGTTATTCCTTCCTCAACCTCCTCCTTTACCTGGTTGAAAAGTTTTACGACAGACAGACAGCGATTTATTGCTCCAAAATATTTCAAATTGATATTGCCAGACAAACGCAATCCGATTTTATGATCTTTAATGGTCAAAAGTCACATGGCGATGAAATGGTCATGCGTGCACAGGACTATCTCGAGAATAACTTCTCAGAAAAAATCTCCATGGAGAAGTTATCTGAAAAATTCACCGTCGGACGCCGGAATTTCGACCGTAGATTTATTAAAGCGACAGGTAATACACCTGTGGAATATCTTCAACGGATAAAAGTGGAATCGGCAAAAAAGGAATTGGAAAGCTCGCGGAAAACGGTAAATGAGGTAATGTACGCTATTGGGTATACTGACGTAAAGGCTTTTCGTGAAATATTCCGTCGGTTTACGGGACTATCCCCCCTTGAATATAAAAACAAGTACAATAAAACCGCAATAAAATAGAGGCTACATGAATTTTGATCCTATTCAGTTTTCGGATCTTCCCATAATTACAACGCTAAGTCCGGAAGGATGGGGCAATATCACGATCAAAATACAACACTATATAGAAAGCCCTTTTTGTTTACCCATAAAACTCCTGGTCGATCAGAAAATTGTCGCCATAGGTACGACCATTATCCATAGTAACGTAGCCTGGTTGGGACATATTATCGTTTCTGCCGATGAAAGAGGAAAAGGCTATGGGAAACACATCACCCAAGAACTTATTCGTATAGCAAATAGCAAAAAATGCAAGAGCATCCAACTCATTGCAACGGATATGGGCGCACCAGTTTACACAAAACTCGGCTTTAAGGAATCTTCTTCCTATCTTTTCTTTGATGATATACAGATCACTCAGCTTGAAGAACCGGACCACAGCATACAGCACTATCAATCCCATTATAGCGAGCAACTTTTGGCACTCGACCAGAAAACTGCTGCCGAAAATAGACGATTCGAAATAGAACCACATTTCACGGCTGGCTTTGTCTATGTGGAGAACAAAACTGTCCGCGGCTATTATCTTCCCACTTTGGGAGAAGGTCTTATTGTCGCCAATAAACAATCCGCCGGAATGGCTTTGTTAAAACTCTATTTAAGGCAAAATTCCAAAATTGTACTACCTCAAGAGAATACAACCACAGTTTCCTTCCTATTGAACCAAGGAAACCCTATAAAACGCCGGGCCAAGCGCATGTACCTGGGTGAAAATATTGATGTTCAATTTAAGTCTATCTTCAATAGAATTGGTGGAAATATTGGTTAACATCAATTCTATTCGCTATTTTTTTAGGACCGACAACAAATTTCAAGACGACATGAAGGACTATGAAAGTTGACCAACGGCATCCTCAAGAACTTCTTTGTTATCCATAGTCGGCTGCCTTTTGCTTCGTTGGATGTAACATAAAGAAATTACTATTCCTAAAGCGGCCATGACCGCACCGACTAAAGCCGGAGAAGTGTAACCATAGCCTTGATTAATAGGCACACCACCTAAAAAAGCACCCAATGCATTCGCAATATTAAAACATGCAGGCCCCAGAGAAGCAACCAACATTTCAGCATCACTCTTTACCGAATTAAGCAATAATAGGGTTAACGAAGGTACAAGCGCAAAAGTAGTGACTCCGGTTAAAAAAGTCATTACCAAGGATATCCCAACGTTGTCGGACAGGCCATAAATAATCAACATACACAAAATCTGAACCACCAATACGGCTACGACCACCTTTGTTGGCGAAAAAGCATCCGTCAACTTCCCGCCGATCAAATTCCCTACAAACATACCCAATCCAGCCAACACCATAATATACGGCAGGTATTTATCGGCAATCCCAGACACTTCAGTCATCAGCGGAGCAATATAACTTATCCAGGCAAACAACGCCCCTGGGGCCACTGAAAATAATAAAACCATAAACCAGACATTCACATTGCGAAAAATGCCAAAGTCCTTCCAGGGATTATTTTTAGGTGCTGCTTTCATTTTAGGCATCCACAACTTTAAGGCTAACATGGTCAAAATACCGACGACAACAATCAATAAGAAAGTATAACGCCATGAAAAATGATGTCCAATATAGGTTCCCAATGGCACTCCCAATAAATTGGCAACGGTCAATCCCGAATACATCGTCGCTACCGCCTGCGCTTCTTTCCCAGGATCGGCCAATCGACTGGCAATGACAGACCCTACACCGAAGAAAGCACCATGCGGCAATCCTGAAATAAAACGCGACACCAGCAAAAGACCGTAGTCTGGAGCAATCACAGATAATCCATTAAACAGGGTAAATAATCCCATGAGGGTAATCAGGGTTTTAAGGGGCGAGAACCGATTCATAGCAACTACCAATAGTGGAGCACCAATAACAACACCCAAAGCATAAGCGGTAATGAGATAACCAGCTTCCGGAATTGAAACTTGCAGGCTTTGGGCAACGTCCGGTAACATTCCCATCATACTAAATTCGGTAATACCTATCCCTAATCCCCCTAGTGCAAGTGCTAATAAACTCTTCTTCATATATAAGTAAAATTATCAATACTGCAAATTTCTATCAGAATAATAAAATAAACAAATCATTTAAATAGTAAAAGGTATCATTAAACTAATAGCATCATCTTTGTCTCAATGAAAACAGCTATATTAGCTTGTGGTAAACACGATCGTCGCAACACATACAAACCTTAACCATGAAATTGCATCATTATATTCTTACGTTCACCTTGTACGCATGTGTACCTTTTTGGGCATTGGCACAAAAAGAGCAGACAAAAAAGCATCCAAATATTGTATATATCATGAGTGATGACCATGGTTATCAAGCGATCAGCGCTTATGGTTACGGATTAAATGAAACACCCAATATTGACAGATTAGCACAGGAAGGTGCCATTTTCACACGTGCGACCGTGACAAATTCATTATGTGCGCCCAGTCGGGCTGTACTTTTAACGGGAAAGCACAGTTATATGAATGGGAAAATTGATAATGAGGCAAAATTCGATTGGAATCAGGACAACTTTGCCAAGATTCTTCAAAAAAATGGGTACCAAACAGCATTAATTGGTAAAATCCACATGGATGGATTGCCACAGGGATTCAACTACTCCGCGGTCCTTATCGACCAGGGCGAATATTATAATCCTAACTTCATTATCAATGGTGTGAAACAACAAATACCAGGCTATGTATCGGATCTCACCACCGATATGACCTTAGATTGGATCGCTAAAAGAGATACTAGTAAACCATTCTGTGTGCTTTATCATCAAAAAGCGCCACACCGAGAATGGCTACCTGCTTTACGGCATATTCAACAATATACATCAAAAACCTATAAAGAACCGGACAATCTATTCGACACCTACGAAGGAAGAGGAACCGCCGCAAAAACCGCGGAAATGAATATCCTTAAACACATGAACTGGGCTGGTGACAATAAGATACCGCCTACGCTAATGGATGAATTGGGACTAAAAGAATATCTATCTTGGGATAAAGCTGCCTTTAATGGAAACTTAGGAAGAATGACCGCAGCACAACGTGCAACATGGGATTCAATATACAACCCAATTATGGCAGATTTTAAGATAAAATATCCCAGCATGTCCAAAGAAGACCTGATGCGCTGGCGATATCAACGCTATATGCAGGATTACCTTGGTACCGTTGCAGCGGTAGACGATGGCGTTGGACGTCTATTGGAATTTCTCAAAGACAACGGACTCGACGAAAATACCATTGTCATTTATACTTCGGACCAAGGGTTCTATCTAGGAGAACATGGCTGGTTTGACAAACGTTTTATGTATGAAGAATCGCTTCGGACCCCCTTATTGATCCGCTATCCAGCAGAGATTAAAGCTGGCCAATCCTCAAAGGCACTTGTCCAGAATCTCGATTTTGCCCCCACAATCCTAGATTATGCAGGACTTGCCATCCCAAAAGATATGCAGGGAAAATCTTTTCGTGGTTTACTCAATGGAAAAGAACAACAATGGCGCGATGCCGTATATTACACCTATTATGAGTATCCTTCCATTCATATGGTAAAACGACACTATGGAATTCGTACCGAAAGGTACAAACTGATCCACTTCTATTATGACAAAGATGAGTGGGAATTATACGATCTAGAAAAAGATCCGCAAGAAATGCAGAATGTATACCATGTGAAAGCCTACCGCAACGTACGTGAAGAAATGCATCATAAACTGGAAGAAGCGCGAGCCTACTATAAAGATTCCGATGAGAACGACAAAAAGTTTTTACCGAAGGTAAAACACTGATTTACTGGCTTGATACACCAGTAAATCAGTGTTGATAAAAATTTAAACAGGGTTGAGTTTGAAATAACGCCTCAAAATACGTCTGATATCCCTGTTGTCAGCCTTGGAGATAATGGCTTCCCGTTTTTTCTTTTCACTATATACACGCTTATTACAGTAACCAAATCCTTTATACCGACCATCCGACAAGTAAACAAGTCCCTTTTCATTGGGATTACGTCCTAAAAACTCCAAAAATATTTCGCCCATCGGCAGCTCCGACGAGCTTACAAATTCCTGTACTCTTCGATTATAGTCTTCTGGAACCTCCTCCGCAATACAGGCCCCCTTACAGGTCTTCAACATATACTGAAAACAATGTTTCGTATACGTCTGTAATTTGTTTATTTTTTGACACAGCTGATAAGCTTCCACGATATGAAATAATTGCTCCCGCCCCTCCTGGTAACTTGAAAAAGTCATTAACTCTTCACGTTCGGGATCAAGCACCTCAACCTGAAGCACTTGATAACCTGACGAATTTATGGTCAGATAAAGACCAAATCCATAGTAAGTTCGACGCTGCGCCCGATTGTAATAGGGTTGGTATTTTTTGATCAGGTCAGATTCATGCAATAACGCTAGTAGTTCATGCCCCGTCAGTTCAAATCCAACTCTGCTGGCTGCCTCTTGGATTTTACGTTCCTTAAAATCTGTGCTTCTAAAATGCTGTAATAACCTATTTCTAATATCGATACTCTTGCCGACATAAATTAGCGCATCATGCTTATCATAAATATAATATACGCCGATTGCAGAGGGTACTCCTTCAAGCAATCCGGTAATTTGCTCTTTCGTCATCACTTTAACACCAGGTGAGTTCTTACAAAGGTAATTTAAAAAACAGGCTATTCACTTCGCGGATCAGATTTTAAAGGCATCTTGGCACATCGTATTACTTCAAGTGAGGGGCAGCCATAGTCAACTACAATTTTTCCTTCGATCAAATAAATACCGTTTCCCCGCAGTGGATATTCGATAAGTGTCTGCGGGAAATGGACAGTATCAAAAAAATGTCCTTCTGCATCCAAAAAGGTTCCAAATTTCATTTGCCCTCCATTGCGCATCTTGACTATTTTTTCACAGACGAAATCGCCTACCATCCGAATTGTCTTACCTTCATGCGCCTTCATGTCTTCTGCAAAAAGATCGCCTCTGTAACTGCTTTTTGCCAAATCAAACAATGTTCCCGTAACACAGAAACCAATCAACTCCAGTTCGTCATAATAGTCTTCCAAGCGGTTTTCTTCAAACAAAGGAAGCAACGGTTTTTTGGTCTCAATTTCAAAGAGAACATTTCCGCCACGGCGAGGTTTATATTTACTCATCATCAAATGGCCTTCCCACAATAATTGCTTTTTTCCTATAGCCGTAAAACGCAAGGCGCCCACACGGATTAAAATGATCAATTGCTCCAGGCCAATTTCCGTCCGGCCAATAAAATTTTCCAAACTGAGATAGGATCCATTCAATTCCCGTTCATTCACTATCCGTAAAGCCAATTTTTCCTCCAGACGCTGAAGGCAATCAAAGCCCAGATAGATATCTTTTCCAAAAATACGTGCATTTAAATGAGACTGGTTGACACATGGTAAACAAATCGTGGCGCCCGCAACCCGCGCTTCATTTACGTAAACCTTACGATTATAAAAACCACCGTAATTATTGAGTACCGCAACCATAAACTCCAATGGAAAATAGGTTTTTAAGTATAAACTCTGGTAACTCTCAACAGCATAGGAAGCTGAATGTGCCTTATTAAATGAATAGCCGGCAAAGCTCTCCATCTGTCTCCAGATTTCTAAACTTCCCTGCTGCTCGTACCCCCGTGTCTTGCAATTGGCAAAAAAACGTCCTTTAATGGCCGCAAGATGCTCCTTATCACGATACTTGCCCGACATCATTCGCCGCAGCACATCCGCATCTGCCATATCCAGACCACCATAGGCATTCGCAATTTTCATTACGTCTTCCTGATAAACCATCACACCATAAGTTTCAGCCAGCTGTTCTTTGAATACTGGATGCGGATAATTCGCAACAGCTGGGTCGTGGTGACGCCGAATATACTCGCTCATCATTCCTGAACTCGCCACACCGGGACGAATAATGGACGATGCTGCCACTAATGTGTTATAGTTATTACAGGACAGTTTGGTCAATAGTTGCCGCATCGCCGGACTTTCAATATAAAAACACCCAATAGTATGGGCCGACTGCAGTTGTGCTGCTATTAGCGGATCATCAAAGAAACGCTTGGGGTTGTCGGTATCAATCAGCTCGCCCAGATTCTCCCGTACGATCGCCTTACAGTCTTTTATATGCCCTATTCCCCGTTGTGATAGGATATCAAATTTTTCAAAACCAATATCTTCGGCAACATACATGTCAAATTGCATCGTGGGCAGTCCTTTAGGCGGGTAGTCCATCGCTCCATAACATACCAAAGGAGCTTCTGAAATGAGTAGCCCACTTGCGTGAATTGAACGTTGATTAGGGAAATCCGCCATCCGGTTATATACATTCAAAATGGTATTCGTTACCTCATTTTTGTTCAGCATATGTTCGGGTTCCTTGATTAACCGATCTATTTCTCCCTTAGGAAGCCCATATACCTTTCCAAGCTCACGCAAAATACTTCGCGACCGAAACGTACTCATAGCGCCCATCAACGCAACATGTCCACGTTTATATTTATTAAAAATATAACGATACATAGCGTCACGTTCATTCCAGCTAAAGTCAATATCAAAATCGGGGGCACTCTTCCGTTTTGGATTTAGAAAACGCTCAAATGGCAGATGCAGCGCGATGGGATCGACATCGGTAATTCCCAAACAATAAGCAACGGCGGAGTTTGCTCCGGAGCCACGCCCCACGTAATGAAAATCGCTATGCCGAGCATAGTTACAGATATCATTCGTGATCAGAAAATAACTTGAAAACTTAAGTTGTTCTATAATTTCCAATTCCCGTTGGACTCGTTCCATTGCAATGGCATCATTTTTTCCATAACGTCTTTCCAGCCCCGCTAATGCCTCACTAAAAAGCAATTGCTTATCCCCATAATGACTGTCTGTAAATGTGGTTTTATTTTTAACGGTCTCAAAGTCGAAGTAGAAAGAGCACTGGGCAAGCAGCTGCTCTGTATTATTCACAAGCTCCGGCAGATCCGAAAACATTTCCGTTAAGGTCAGTCTTGACAACAGCATTTCATCCGGATGGGCCACCTGATCCCTCTCCAATTGTGATATTAACAGATTATTATCAATGGCCCGCAATTGCCTATGCAGCACATAATCATCTCGTTTGAAACTAACCGTTGCTAAAATGACACAATGCGCTAAATATTTTCGATCATACAACCGTACTTTGGTCCGTTCTGAAGGCCTTATGCCAATATATTCATAGTCGCGCAAGCCATCGTGGTTGATCCCCGAAAAAGGATAAACAACAAATACCTGTTCAAAATCAGGAGCGCGTTGCGGTACAGATCGTTGTTCCCTACTGAGTTTGGTACGATAGGCATTAATCTCTTGAAAACCACGTTCGCTCTTCGCTATAGCGACAAAACAAAGCTTATCACCGTCTCGAAACTCCATTCCTGCAAGTAAATTCAGCCCCTTTTTCCGACCCAACCGAATAAAATCCAATGATCCGGAAGTATTGTTAATATCGGTTAGTACGGCGGTATCGTAACCACCGGACTGCATGCCTTCAATAAGATCTTCCAGACTCAATGTGCCATAACGCAAACTATAAAAACTATGAAGATTTAAAAGCATCCCTCCCTCCTTTCTCCCCAGGCATGGGCACGCAGATTCCCTTCATCAAAAACGCTGTACCGTAACGATTTTTAATACGATCCATAGCCTGCATCAAATTTACTTCTTCGGCATTATCCGCAAATAGATCAGTTTGGTAAGCCCCATAGATCAAACCGGAGAACTTAATCCCCACCAGCCGAATTAACATGCGGCGACTATACAACTTTTTAAATAGCGATAGCACAACTTCAATCAATCTCCGATCGGAATTGGTATACCCGATCTGCAATTGTTGGGTATGGGTATCAAAATTACTATAGCGTATCTTTAAGGTGACACAGCTGGTAAGCCGCTGTTCTTTACGCAATTCAAATGCGAGATTATCGACCATACCGATGAGTGTGCGCCGCAATACATCCATATCAATTGTATCCTGTTGATAGGTTGTTTCTTTGGACATGGACTTCTGCTCACGAAAAGGGACCACAAGCGTATCATCCAAACCATTGGCCTTTCGCCAGATATTGACACCATTTTCCCCTAAGACCTGTTGTAAGGTGAAAATCTCCATTTGTTGCAACGTTCCAATTTTCGAAATCCCCATATTACGCAACAGGGTATACGATTTATCACCTACCATCGGTATTTTCCGAATAGAAAGTGGTGCCAAAAATTGCTTCTCTGTACCTCCATTTACTTGTAGCTCACCACATGGTTTCGCCTGTCCGGTCGCTATTTTCGACACCGTCTTATTAACAGAAAGGCCGAAACTGATCGGAAGCCCCGTTTCCCGAATAATGCGCTGCCGCAATTCCTGTGTCCATTTCCAACATCCAAAGAAACGGTCCATTCCGGAAACATCAAGATAATGTTCATCGATGCTTGCTTTCTCAACAACTGGTGTCTCAAGAGAAATAATTTCGGTCACCATATTGGAGTAATAACTGTAGAGATCATGATCGCCTTTAACGACAACTGCATCCGGACACATTCTTAGTGCCAAGCGCATCGGCATCGCGGCATGCACCCCTGATTTTCTGGCTTCATAGGAACACGAAGCCACCACGCCCCGGTCACTGCTACCACCGATAAGTACCGGTACACCATTAAGTTTACTGTTTATCAGCCGCTCAACAGATACAAAAAATGTATCAAGATCACAATGTACGATGCTCCTTTCCATATCATTCATGTATTGACGTCTTATTATCGCTTCGAAGCAATGATAATCACGCTCAAATATACTAATATATTTAGTAATAATAAATGATAGCTAATAAAAATAGGCATACACCCACCCTTCATTTCATCCAATGAAAAGGGCGGGTGCAACTTGATGCTAAATGTCAAAATTTCATTTTCTGAATTCTTATGGCATTCAATATCGCAATTAACGATACGCCAACATCGGCAAAGACTGCCTCCCACATGGTTGCCAAACCTCCAGCGCCAAGAATCAACACGCCCCCTTT
Organism: Sphingobacterium sp. Ag1; assembly: GCF_000988325.1. Taxonomy (NCBI): domain Bacteria; kingdom Pseudomonadati; phylum Bacteroidota; class Sphingobacteriia; order Sphingobacteriales; family Sphingobacteriaceae; genus Sphingobacterium; species Sphingobacterium sp. Ag1. The sequence goes on from NZ_LBGU01000034.1 coordinate 157,857, forward strand.
GACTATGAAGGCAAGGCCTATATTCTGATAAACAACTTTTTTCGTCTCTTTTCCAATGCGAATGGCCATTGGAATTTTCGAAGGTTTGTCATCTTGTATCACGACATCTGCTGTCTCGATCGTCGCATCACTGCCCAGTCCCCCCATCGCTATTCCAACATCACTCAGTGCGACAACCGGAGCATCATTAACGCCATCCCCCACAAAAGCAACAGATTCGTTTAGTCCCTTTATTTCCCTGACCTTATTCACTTTATCTTCCGGCAGTAGATCGCCATAGGCCTGATCTATTCCAAGTTCCTTGGCAACATAGACGACTACAGTCGTCTTGTCCCCGCTCAGCATTGTGGCTTTTACACCGAGTTTATGTAGCAGTTGAATCGTAAGCGCAGCATCCGCTTTAATACTGTCGGCTATGGTTATGAACCCGACAAATTTACCGTCCAAAGCGATCGCGATGGTCGTATATACGATACTATTGGGATCGATATCATAGACTACATTAAATTTGTCCAGCAATTTAAAGTTGCCCACCAGCAACACTTTGCCATCAGCAATAGCTTTTAGTCCATGTCCGGGGATTTCTTCTATGTTATTGAGATCGACAGACTCATCGATCGGACCGACATATTCTCTAATCGCTGTTGCAACTGGATGGCTACTGTGGCTCTCTATTTTATTGACGAGCTTTAAAATCCTTGCTTCGTCGTAACCGGCCTGTAGCTTAATTTCCTGCACTTTAAAAACGCCGGCAGTCATTGTTCCGGTTTTATCCATCACGACATGGCGGATAGCTGCCATTGCATCCAAAAAATTACTTCCTTTAAAAAGTATACCGTTCCTACTAGCAGCACCAATTCCACCAAAATATCCCAAAGGAATTGAAATAACAAGTGCACAGGGGCAAGAGATCACTAAAAACACGAGAGCCCTATACAACCATTCGCTAAATACATATTGATCCACAAACAAGTAAGGCAGGAGACAAATTCCAATCGCCAAAAACACGACAATTGGGGTATATATCTTAGCAAATTTGCGAATAAACAGCTCTGTAGGTGCTTTTTGAGCCGTTGCGTTCTGTACGAGTTCGAGGATTTTGCTCAACTTGCTGTCCTGATATGCTGTTGTCACTTGAACTAGGCTCACGGTGTTCATATTAATCATTCCAGCCAGTACAACATCACCCTTCATCTTTGTATCTGGCTTGCTCTCGCCAGTCAGCGCAGCTGTATTAAATGCACCTTGCTCAGACAACAATTCACCATCAAGCCCAAGCTTTTCACCGGGTTTCAGCTGAACTATTGCTCCTATACCTGCATCGGCAGCTTTGATCACTTTGCTCTTTCCATTCTCCAAAATGGTCACCTCATCCGGACGCTGATCCAGTAGAGCCTTAATATTGCTTTTAGCCCGACTTACCGCCAAGGTCTGAAACACCTCTCCTACGGCGTAAAACAACATTACCGCTACAGCCTCGGGGTATTCTTTGATCCCAAAAGCGCCTATGGTAGCAATACTCATTAACAAAAACTCCGAAAAGATTTCCCCTTTGGCTATACTCTTTAAAGCATCCCTGATAACAGGAAACCCAACCGGTAGATAAGCTAATATGTACCAGCCTGTACGTACCCAATCCTTAAACCAGGATTGTGCAATCCAATTATCCATGGCTATAGCAGCAATGAGTAAGATAAAAGAAATTAGCGCGGGTAGAAATAACTGCATCTGACTGGCCCCTGCCGTCGAGTGATCGTGACCGTCCTCATCATGGCTATGGTCATGACCATGGCTGGAAGCCGGAGCTTTCCCAATAAGATCCTCAGCTCCAGCCTGATTATATATTTTTTCTGTCTGTGTACAACAAAGCTGTCTGCCTTGTGCATCATAACGATGTTTATGTTCCATCACTTGCTTTGATTATGTTAACAAATACGGTCAATTAATGTTCGTGCCCACCAGTATTGCTCATTTTGGCATTGATAAAAAAAGCACCCTTCACAACAATTTTTGTTCCAGCAGGCACTTCTGTAACCGGGGTAATCGCCGTATATCCCAAAGCAGATACGCCTTTTTGAATCTCAATTTTTTCAAAATTGATGTTTTTAGCCTGTTCTTCTCCATGCTGCCCGGCTTCTTGCTCATTTTTATGTGCATGTTTTGCTTCACCTTCATCGTGCGCATGCCCGTGATCGTCATGCCCCTCCTCATGCTCTTCCGGTTTCTTGTTGGTCTCCACAAAAATATAATACTTGCCGTCAGCCTCCACGATTGCGTCATTCGGAACAGCAGGAGTCCGCACATTTTTGACACCGATCATACCCGTAATGTTCATCCCATCAATCAACCCCACTTTGCTGCCTACAACCGTACTGTGTACAGCGATGGTCTTGCTGTCATTTTCAAATGAAGATCCAATTGTAAAAACTTTGGCGGTATACGTCTTATCCGGATTGTTGGTCAGCTGAAAGTTGATGAGCTGTCCAACTTTAACCAAAGGTAGATCCTTTTCAAATACCTGCAGATCCAAATGCAACAGACTATTGTCAACAATCTCGATCACTGGAGAAGAGACATCCACATAACTCCCTATTTTCGCAAAAACATTACTAACTGTTCCGTTGATAGGGCTTGTTACGGCCAGTGAAGTTCGCATATTGGACAGATTCACGCTATTGGGGTTAATACCCATCAATTGGATCTGTTGTTGCAAAGAAGCCTTTCGGGCCCTTAAACTGTTGAAGTCTGCTGTTGCGGCCTGCAGATTTTTCCGTGCGCCTGCATTGCCTTCATTGAGTTCCTGTTGCCTTACCATTTCTTGTTCGGCCAAGGTAATCTTACTTGCCAGGGATACATATTCCTCCTGCAATTGTACAAACTGCGGGTTGGTAATCGTGGCGATCACCTGTCCCTTACGCACATTGTCTCCCAACTGTACGTTCAATGTCTTTACGACACCACCATAAAGCGCCGTCGCATTCGCTTTATTGTTATTGGGCACACTCAAAAGTCCATTGGCCTTAATGGTAGCTGTGAGTTCCTTCGCTTCAATCCCTCCAAAAACGATGCCCACAGCCTTTATTTGTGCAGCACTCAGTGCCGCCACCGTAACCGGCCCTTCCTCATGCTCCGCTTCGGCTTTGGGTACTTCCTTTCCCTCCGGTTGACCTTTACGCTCCGACTCATTAGAACCGCAACCGTAAAAAACAGTAACGGCTACACATACGATAAATATCTTTATGAAAACTTTCATTGTTGCCTTATTTGTTATTGAAGTAATTATATTGAATTGCTGATTGATTATACTGATTGAGAACTTCTAAATAATTCTGGCGAATGCCAATGGCCTGACTTAAAAATTGGCTTAATTCAGCAAAATTGATCTCCCCCGTTCTATAACCCAAACTAGCTGCTTTAATAATTGCATCAGCTTGTTTTAACCCCGAAGACTCATAAAATTGCAGCAATGCACTATTCTTGTCAATTTCAGCAAGTGCATTCCCTTTATTTGTCTGGAATACCTGCGTATCATATTCCAACTTACGCTGTTGAACTTCCATTTCAGCGTTGGCAGCCTTCACTTTACTTTTATAGGCGCCTAAGCTAAAGACCGGAAAAGATGCGGAAACCGAGAATCCCGATAATGGATCTTTGGCTCCCCAAACACGTTGGGAGAAAAATCGACCCGAGAACTCAGGCTTATTGGTATTTTTCTGAACACTGACGTTCGATGAAGCGATATTTACATTTTGCTGCTGTAAAACCAGTAAAGGATGTGCCGTTTCATCTGATGGACTGGCGTCCACGACAATCTTCTCCAAGGGCTGATCCAAAGGGAGCATCCACTCATTACGATCTAACAACATCATCAATTGCTGTTGCTGAATAATGATATCCTTTTTGTTTTGAACAAGTTGTGCCTGCAGCTCCTTCAGCTTTGCTTCAGCCGCGATCTTATCCAGCGCAGCTACGTCACCCGTTCTAAAGCGAAGTTCAGTTGCTTTGAACATGGCGGTATAGATACTATCCAACTCCATATACAGTTTTTGTCGATCCTGAAGATACCAGAGCTGAAAATAGGCTGTCCTCACGTCTTTGGTAATCGCAGTTTTCAATACATCTGTATTTAGGTTCGCATATTTTAGTTGTTCTTTAAAATACGCCTTACGCGCAGTGTAAAGTCCAGGCCAGGCAATACTTTGCGTTATACCAATTTTCAATAAGCCGGCCTTATCCGTAGGACGGTAATCTTCATTTTCTGCAAAAATCCCGGTCTTGGGGATTTCAGTCGCCGTCTTAACATTGAAACCAGCGCCCACGATTTCAGCCTGGTTGATCTGAACCTGACGGTTGTTCTTCAATGCAGTTTCCACGGCTTCTGTCACAGCAATACGTTCTTGGCCAAACACCTCAGAACCCAAGGCCATAAATGAGAAGACAAGTACTGTAACAAAGGTCTTAGCACCTCTACTTCGTTTCATATTCAATTTAGAATTAAAAATTATATACAATAAGGGTAGCACAAACAAGGTCAGGAAAGTTGCCGTTACCAATCCGCCAATAACAACCGTTGCCAAAGGTTTCTGAACTTCAGCGCCGGCACTTGTACTTATTGCCATCGGTAAAAAGCCCAGTGAAGCCACGGTCGCAGTCATGAGTACAGGACGTAAACGGGTCAACGTACCCTCTTTAACACGTTGAAAAATATCATCGACACCCTCTTTTTTCAACTGATTGAATGTCCCAATTAAAACGATACCATTGAGTACGGCTACGCCAAACAAGGCAATAAAACCGATACCGGCACTAATACTGAAAGGCATGCCGCGCAACATCAACGCAAATACACCCCCGATAGCACTCATTGGTATTGCAGTAAAAATGAGCGTCGCCTGCTTAAAGGAATGAAACGTGAAATACAACAGCATAAAAATAAGCAATAAGGAAACTGGCACAGCAATCAACAAGCGTGAGCTCGCCTTCTGTAAATTCTCAAACTGCCCCCCATAGGTGAAATAATACCCTGCAGGAAGTTTTACATTTGCAGCCAATTGTTGTTGGATATCTTTTACGACGGTTTGAACATCACGCCCCGCCACATTAAATCCAATCACAATTCTTCTTTTACCCGCTTCGCGGCTGATCTGGGCCGGCCCCAATTTATAATCAATGGCAGCGACCTGAGAAAGCGGAATCTGCGTACCCGTATCTGTAGGAATCATCAAATTACGCACATCATCAATGCTGTTTCGATGCGTTGTATCTAACCGGACGACCAAATCAAAGCGACGTTCATTTTCATAGATCTGTCCCGTGCTTCGACCGGCAAAAGCAGTACTCACCACGTCATTGACGTCCTGAATTGTCAAGCCATAATTTGCAATACGGGTGCGGTCATAAACGATATTGATTTGTGGGAGACCGGATACGCGCTCCACTTGTGGCGAAGTCGCCCCTTGAACGGATTGAATCTGCGCGGCAACCACATTGGCGTAAGCGGCCAGCGAATCGATGTTTTCACCGAAGATCTTTACAGCAACATCCTGACGGATACCCGTCATCAGTTCATTAAAACGCATTTGAATAGGTTGGTTTTTTTCGAAGAAGACACCCGGAATTACTTCTAGCTTCTCCAGAATAGCGCTCCCCAGTTCTTCATAAGAACGGCCCGACTTCCACTCTTTTTGAGGCTTCAATACCACCATAATATCTGTCGCTTCCGGTGGCATAGGGTCTGTTGGTACCTCAGCAGCTCCTGTTTTACCGACAACCATCTTCACTTCATCGAACTCTTTGATAATCCGGGATGCCTGCATCGAGGTTTCGATACTTTGTGAAAGTGAGCTCCCTTGGGGAAGTATGCAATGGAATGCATAATCACCTTCCTGCAATTGTGGAATAAATTCGCCTCCCATATTCTTAAAAAAGAGGGCCGACAAAGCAAAAATGGCAACGGTTAAACTCACGATCAGGTATTTAAGCCGAATGGCTTTCTGTAATAAAGGCTCATAAATACGTTGCAGTCCCGCAATCATCCGGTCGCTCAACGTTTTCTTGTCGCTGTGTTTTTTCGGCAGGAACAAAGCACACATCATGGGGATATAGGTTAACGAGAGAATCAATGCCCCGAAAATAGCAAACCCAACTGTTTGCGCCATTGGACGAAACATTTTCCCTTCAACACCCACCAATGTTAAAATTGGAATATAGACAATAAGAATAATAATCTCACCAAAGGCTGCACTGGTACGAATCTTTGAAGCAGACTCAAATACCTCATGGTCCATTTCGGCCTGGGTCAATTTCTCGGTAGACTTTCGTAAGCCTAAATGGTGTAGTGTAGCTTCCACCACAATGACGGCTCCGTCCACAATCAAACCGAAATCTATCGCGCCCAAACTCATTAAATTGGCGCTTACGCCGAAGACGTTCATCAGTCCAAGTGCAAACAGCAGCGCCAGTGGAATTGCCGAAGCAACGATAAGACCTGCCCGCAAGTTCCCAAGAAATAAGACCAGGACAAAAATGACGATCAGGGCACCTTCAATCAGATTTTTTTCAACGGTACTTATCGCACGCCCAACGAGGTCTGTCCGGTCCAAATAGGGCTCTATAACCACATCATCAGGTAGCGACTTTTGAATAGTCGGTAGTTTTTCTTTCACGCGGTTGACCACCTCATTGCTGTTTTCACCCTTCAGCATCATGACGACGCCTCCCACAGCATCGACCTCACCATTGTATGTCAAGGCACCATAGCGCACAGCATGACCAAAACGTACATCCGCAACATCTTTTACATAAATCGGTATTGCCCCTGATTTTCGGATGGCAATATTTCTGACATCTTCCAAGGAGGTCGCCAGCCCAATTCCCCGGATAAAGTAGGCATTCGGTTTTTTATCAATATAGGCACCACCTGTATTTTGATTGTTTTTCTCCAGGGCAGTAAATAGCTCTGGAATAGTGATATTCATTGCCTTAAGTCTATTCGGATCAACAGCTACTTCATATTGTTTGAGCTCACCACCGAAGCTATTGACCTCGGCAATCCCAGGTGTGCCATAGAGCTGACGGGCAACAATCCAATCTTGCATGGTGCGCAAATCTTTTGCGTTGTATTTCTTTTCGCTTCCCTTTTTGGGATGGATAATATATTGATATACTTCTCCCAGTCCAGTACTCACTGGAGCCAGCTCAGGTTTACCAATACCTTGTGGAATCTGATCCACCGCTTCTTTTAAACGCTCACCAATCAGCTGACGGGCAAAATAGATATCTACATCATCGTCAAAAACAACGGTAATGACAGAAAGTCCAAAGCGCGAAATACTCCTGATCTCCTCAATTTTGGGTACAGTTGCAATACTTTGTTCAATTGGAAAAGTAACCAATTGTTCCACTTCCTGCCCGGCAAGCGTTGGACAAGAGGTAAAGATCTGGACTTGATTATTGGTAATATCGGGAACGGCATCGATTGGCAGTTTCGTTGCACTCCATGCCCCCCAAATGATAAGCAACAAGGTCATTAAACCGATAATGATCTTGTTCTTAATGCTAAATTTTATAATATGATCTAACACAATTATACGTGATTAATGCTTAAATAATAGCTCGTTAGAATAGCTCATCTTTTGTCGTAATACCATACAACAAGCGTATTCCGAGCACAAAGCTGAATAAAGAACAGCATAGCATGCTCTATCAGATTTGTTTCTAGAATTTTTACGAAAAATTAAGCATTAACCTTTGGCGGCTGCCAGATGCTCCCAAAATAACTGGAAACAATCGCTGTATTGAGGACAGGATTACGATTATCAAAATAAATTGAAACCGGGACACCATCTATTTGCGGAAATTGATACGCATAAGCCGTTATATTTCCACTACAACAATTGCAATAGCAGAAAATCGAACAAGCATCGGACGCGTCATCATTATGGTTATGAGTTTGGTTTAATTGTCTTTCCATAACAGTCTGCTCGCAGCGATTGGTAGAATCACTGCAGGGAACAAAAGAAAGTCCCATAATATATGCTATCAATATGAAAACAATTAACCTCATGAATACACAAATTTAAAAAAATAAATTAAAATCTCCGCTTATCCGACAAATCTATTCTTCAGCAGGAACTCCTATGCTTCCTAAAAAGCAAAGCAGTTTTACGCACAACGGATCACTTTTTTCAACCTTCACCTCATAAAAACCGCACAATCCAACATAGCACATTTAGTAAATCTAAACATTAACTATTATTATAATATTATTCAAATAAAACGAATTGTAATTAACAGAAAAACAGCACGAAACATGTTTAAACAGCTTTAAAGCGGCAAACAACTGCATTGTAGATATTTCTCTACAAGAAAAATAAGATAATACAAATAGGTCATATTAAGTAAAATGCTATTTATATAATTGCATCGATAAAAAATAATAGCAACAAAAAAAGCAATCGTATACCGCATTTTAAACAGAAACAGGCATATACCTGCAAAGATGGTACGACAAATAAATTAACAACGAAATCAACAAATCAATAACAAAACAAAATGTCAATTAACATGAATCTAATCCCCCATCGCCGACTGACTAACCTGTTCATGCTCGGGTGCAGTGCTTTCGCACTTAGTCTCTATTCCTGTAACAAAAGTGGAGAAAACACCGCATTAACAGGAGAAACTATCGTTAAAATCAATCTTTCAGGTGTAGAAGCTTACACTGAAGCGGACAATGCTGTTCAAAAGCAAGCATCTGCAAACGCTTCGCGCACATCAATCGATGCACCTGATGTACAGGAAATGACTGTACCGCTTGAAAACGGTGGATCTGTCGACGTGATCCTAACAAACAATTCAGCGGTTACAAAAAGCCTCGTCGCTTCGTCCAACCCCAAACTAGCGGCTGTTCAGACACAGGAGAAGCCATTGGACAAAAACGTTAAATATAAAGTTGTTGTCTATGACAACCAAGGCGCTTACGTAACGGAAAAGATTTATAGCTATGGTGAGGAAGCTACTGCTGCAGGTATCATTCTTGACGCTGGAAAATCTTACACGTTCATTGCCTATTCGATCAATAGTACCACAGCATTACCGGGTGTCAACAATCAAAACACACTGTCCACAGCCAGCCTAGACAATATAAGTGGTGATTTGATGTATTACACTGGCACATTAACGTTAAAAAGTGGTGTAAATAACTTAAATGTTGTATTAAAACACCGGTTTAGCCAAATCACCACAACATTGACCATGGATCCAAGTATGACCGGAGCTATTACTCAAATCGGGACTGCCGTATTAAAACCTAGTCATGGTAGTGCAAATTTGAAATTCTCAGACCAAACACTAACCTACAATGGCTTGAACAACGCAGGCGTGACCACGCAATTCCCGGCTTTAGGAAATGGCCTACGTAGCGTGATCAGTAACCCCTCTTTATTGATCCACCCGGCAACCAGCAATGGAACACTGATGCTCGGTAGTCTAACACTGGATGATGAGACTAAAACAAACATCACCATTCCAAATGTTAAGATCAATCCTGGACAGAAATACGATCTGAAACTTAACTTCAGAACCTGCACACAAAATGTAACCAGCAATGGCTTGGACTGGAGTTATCCGGCAACAACATCGGGAGGTAAAACGGGTATTATGAAAGATGGAAAATTCTATGCCAATGGAACGACAATCGATAGAAATTTCACTGCTCCAGCGGCAGACTATGGCTTTGTTTTCGACATTACCGAACTGGACAATGCATTCAACATGGAAGTAAATGGTGTCAAATTGGCGAAACAGGAAATTCAATTTGAAGTGGGTGCCTCTTCTGCTCAAAACATCCAGTTTGTTGATGGAAGCAAATACGCAGGTAACAATATTGAAACTGGTAAAAGAATCGATCAGGTCTACAACATGAAAGGTACAAGTGCAGCCCCATTGATCAAGCTTGTCATCAGCAGAACTGGCCAGGTTACCATGTTTGGTAGCAAAACATCCGGCGGTCCTCTATATGAACTTAAACTCGTTAATGGCAACAGCTTCAACACATTCCCGTGGAGCGCAACACAAAGCAACACCGTAAAAGTGACCCAACTTGTTGATGGACGTACAATTATCAAAGGTGTAGGCGCTGGAAAGAAGAAAATCCCTTGTCAGTAGTCACCAATAGTCAATAAATAGATCAATAATCTTAAAAGTTAAATACACGCTGAGCATAACAATAGAGATTCAGCAAGGATAAAAAAGATATTATGGAAAAGAAATTAGCATACATCGCCCCTCAAATTAGCGTAGCCACGATCGAACTTGAACAAGGTATCGCCGCTGGTTCGGCATACGCCAGACCAGAAGATGCCAACAGCGGTAAAGTGAGCGAACAATGGGAAGTAGGTTCAACAGACAATAGAAATATCGACTGGTAGACCAGTAACAATAGTGCACAAAAAAAGGGGCTATCCAAATGTGGACTGCCCCTTTTTACGCTATTTTATAATACACGATCGTGTCAGCACTATGTATACTCAAATCGTTATCGTCCCCAAGTGCAGACTGTCTGTATTACCTCCACCGTAACTCTCGATAAAAAAGATATACACCTCATACTTCAGTTCCTTCCCATTTTTTGGCACTTCAACATGTTGTTTACCAGACATTAAGCTGTTTTTTACATCGTTCATCACAAGTGAATATCCGTTCCCGTTATCCGCTGCATTATACAGGACTAGGAACGAATCGTAAGTTCCTGTGTTGAACTTTGCTTCCAGATAGGCATCATATTCCCAGGTAACCTGAAGCACTTGGTTTTCTTGATCGAAATCCAGCGTGTAGGAAGTGATGGGATTGGGAATTCCTTTGGCAATCATAAATTTCTGCCAATCAACCACAAAACCGTCTCCTTCCCGGATTAGTGCTTCGTTCAAATTATAGGACATCGCGACATCGTAAGCCCGTTTAGGATAGCTGTACGCTTTATAACCCATATTGATGATCGGTTTTAATTGGCTAATATGCGACCTCATCATTTTGAAGCGTTTTCTACTGAGCAGTTGCTCAGGAGTGGGCTCCCGTTTCCTAACGCGGGGGAGAGATCGTACATAATTTCCCGTTTTAGTCGATACAAACACAACAGAACCTGCTTTACCGGAAACAGTTCCATTAACACCATTTTTAACGATTGCCATAATTACCTGATTATGTTATAGATATTAAAGATAAGCATTATTAAGGAAAAATACTCATGCCAAATTAGATGAAACAACAATTTTTAATCAATATTTGGACAGTAATTAGTCATTGTTTATTCAGTCTTCACTGAGCAAGCACTGAACGGGCACTGAACAAGCACTGAACGAGCACTGAACAAGCACTGGACGAGCACTGTTCAAATAGCGAATTTAGTCACCGACTGATTTCCG
>NZ_LBGU01000011.1:0-20972 GCF_000988325.1 Sphingobacterium sp. Ag1
TGGGCTGTTCGCCCATTAAAGTGGCACGCGAGCTGGGTTCAGAACGTCGCGAGACAGTTCGGTCCCTATCTGTTGTGGGCGTTGGAAGTTTGAGTGGATCTGACCTTAGTACGAGAGGACCGGGTTGGACAGACCTCTGGTGAACCTGTTATGCCGCCAGGTGTACGGCAGGGTAGCTACGTCTGGAATAGATAAGCGCTGAAAGCATCTAAGTGCGAAACTAGCCACGAGATGAGACTTCCTTATAGGGTCGTAGAAGATGACTACGTTGATAGGCCATAGGTGTAAAGGTTGAGAGACCAAAGCCAAGTGGTACTAATAGCCCGAAGCTTTCTCAAGCAGATAACACTGTTGTCTTCCTCTTTAATTTTTAGAAACAAAACAGAAACGAAACTCTTTCAATATATATGTCATTTAGATATGAACATAGGGATTATTTCGGACCTTAAAGGCTCCTGATACTCTTATCCCTGATCTCAGATCTAAAAAAATATTTAGGTGCCTATATCGGCGGTGTCTACCTCTTCCCATTCCGAACAGAGCAGTCAAGCCCGCCAGAGCCGATGGTATTGCCGTAACAGGTGGGAGAGTAGGTCGGTGCCTTTTTTTACACGGAAGCCCTTGCTGGAAACAGTCAAGGGCTTCTTTTGTTTAGGTAACTCCCGTACTTCCTGTACAATGCTATTGCATATCTGCCGTACTTCCCCGACCGGCGCTGTCCTAGAGCCTCTACTGTCTTTAAGGGTATGGTGCAGTAGCATAACCATCGATGACTGTAGTTCAGTTTCCAACTGTGCTGCAATGGTATGGCGCATCCTCGGAGCCAGGGACATACAGTTGCCACCGTGGTCTATCGGTATGGTAAATCGGCGTAGCCAGCAGGGGTATGTAGTCGTCACTGTGGTCTAGCTGTACTGTGTAGCGTCTGTTCCAAAACTTTCGTATCTGTCCGAACTGTTATCCTGATAGTTTGCAAATGGGATAAAATCTCTCTTTCTGGGGATATCATTCGCATTTCTACGAGATATTATCTAATTTAGTTGTTATTGCATTATATTATGATAAAAGTAAAACAGGTATTGGTGTTCGGTTTTTTAATCATGTTTTTTTTGAAGAATAATCGATTAAATGCACAAAATAAATCTTTAGATGATGATGTGCTACGAATATTGGCCATCGGTAATAGTTTCTCGGAAGATGCTATTGAACAGAATTTATATGAATTGGCGAAAGCTGGGAAAAAAAAGATAGTAATCGGCAATCTCTATATTGGGGGGGCTCCTTTAAGTTTACATGTTAGCAACGCAAAAGAGGATAAGCCGGCTTATCGCTACCGTAAAATCAATCTTGACGGGCAGATGTTGGAAAAAGCAAATGAGCGCTTATCTGAAGCGCTTGTAGATGAGGCTTGGGATTATATTAGCTTTCAGCAAGCAAGTCCGCTATCAGGAGATTATGATTCGTATGCGAAGGATCTACCGCTCTTATATGATTATGTAACAAAACATATTTTATTTCCTGAAACCAAGTATATATTACATCAAACCTGGGCGTATCAGAACGGTTCATCGCATGAAGGTTTTGTTCGCTATAACCGTAGCCAAGATAGCATGTATAGGGCTATTGCCAACACTTCGCAGGAGGTGTTTAACTGGGGTAATTTCGATCTTTTGATTCCTTCGGGTACAGCTGTTCAAAATGCGCGTTCGAGTTTTGTAGGTGATCATTTTACACGTGATGGCTATCACTTAAATCTGAACTACGGACGTTTCGTTGCTGCCTGTACCTGGTACGAGGCGTTATTTCATGAAAATGTACTCAACAATACATTTTTACCGCTCAAGGTAACCTATGTAGAGGGCGAAATTGCGCGAGCAGCAGCACATAAGGCTGTGGAATCACCCTATGCTGTTACCGTATTAAAAGATTTTCAATTCATGAATTAATATTTATATGAGTATCAAAAAGAGCTATTTGATCGAATTGGATCACGAAACAAAAAATACCAAACGTATTTTAGAACGCATACCAGACGATAAATTGGATTGGCGTCCACACGAAAAATCGATGAGTTTGGGAGAACTAGCTGCTCACATTGTTGGACTACATAATTGGGTACATCAAGCAATACCAAAAGATGTATTTGATTTTAAAGTAGATTATCAGCCCATTAAAGTATCTTCTGTAGAAGAATTAAAAGAGATGTTAAAAATAGGCCTGGAAAATAATAAGGCCGCAATTGAAGACATAAAGGAAGAAGACTGGTTTAAAGATTGGGTGTTACAATCGGGCGATTATCTCATTGCACGTTTACCACGAGCCGGAGCAATACGTTTTGTTGTCAATAATCATATTGTTCATCATCGTGGTCAGTTGACGGTTTATTTGCGATTATTGGATATTGCTGTCCCGGGCTTATATGGACCATCGGCAGATGAAGCAATGCCTAGTTAATGTTGTAATGTAATTATATAGGTATAAAAAAAGGGAATCAAATTTGATTCCCTTTTTTTATATGTTCGACGGTCTAATTATTTAGCCAATTCTTCTGCGATTGCTTTTCCAATTTCAGCCGGAGACTCAACAACACGAATACCACACTCACGCATGATTTTCATTTTTGCTGCAGCAGTGTCATCAGCACCACCTACAATTGCACCAGCGTGTCCCATACGACGTCCTGGAGGCGCTGTTTGACCTGCGATAAATCCAACAACAGGTTTGGTACCATGTTCTTTGATCCAACGAGCAGCTTCAGCTTCCATTCCACCGCCGATTTCACCAATCATGATGATCGCTTCAGTTTCAGGGTCGTTCATTAATAATTCAACAGCTTCTTTCGTTGTCGTACCAATGATAGGGTCACCACCAATTCCGATTGCTGTTGTGATACCTAATCCTGCTTTTACAGTTTGATCTACGGCTTCGTAAGTTAAAGTTCCTGATTTAGAAACAACACCCACATTACCTTTTTTGAAGATAAATCCTGGCATGATACCGATTTTAGCTTCACCTGCAGTGATGATACCTGGGCAGTTAGGACCGATCAAACGAGAGTTTTTGTCGCTCAAGTAAGATTTTACTTGGATCATATCTTTTGTTGGGATACCTTCTGTAATACAAACAATCACTTCGATACCAGCCGCGGCAGCTTCCATGATCGCATCTGCAGCAAATGCTGGAGGTACAAAAATAATAGAAACATTAGCTCCTGTAGCGTCTACTGCATCTTGCACAGTATTGAATACAGGACGGTCTAAGTGTTGTTGACCACCTTTACCAGGAGTAACACCACCAACTACATTTGTTCCGTACTCAATCATTTGAGTAGCATGGTAAGTACCTTCGTTTCCAGTGAAACCTTGAACGATTACTTTTGAATCTTTATTAACTAATACACTCATTTCTTCTTTAAATTTTGCACACAAATCTACTATTTTGCTTTCTAAAATGGAAGCAATGTGAATAGGAATGTGACCTTTATTGATAAATTTTTAATTGAAATTGCGTTTTTGGATAAAATCCCAAAGAATAATGCCAATTGCGACAGATACATTTAAGGAATGTTTAGTCCCGTATTGGGGGATTTCGATGCAAGTATCGATTTTTTCCATGACATCCTCATCGACTCCATTAACCTCATTTCCAAAAATCAGCGCATACTTTTTGTCATTTTCTGGTTCAAACTGATGTAGCATAACGCTATCATCTGCTTGCTCGATGGCAATAATGACATAGCCTTCAGTCCTAAGCTGATCTACAACAGCTGAGGTATCTCTGTGGTATTCCCAAGCGACCGATTGGGTTGCCCCGAGGGCGGTCTTTTCGATTTCGCGATGGGGAGGTGTGCCGGTAATGCCACACAGATATATTTTTTCAATAGCAAATCCGTCTGCAGTACGGAAGGCCGAGCCCACATTATGCATGCTCCGTACATTGTCCATAACGATTGTGATAGGAGTTTTTTCTTGTTTTTTAAACGATTCAACATCTGTACGTTGAAGTTCATCCATCGATAATTTTTGCATGTCGCAAATATACTAAACCTAAAAAATAAAATAGATTTTGAATATTGAAAATAAGGTGTTATTTTTGCAGTCCGAATTACAAGAAAAAAATTGAATAAAAATTAGCTAAAAAAAATGGCAAATCATAAATCAGCGATCAAAAGAATTAGAGCAAACGCTACTAAACGTTTAAGAAACCGTTACCAAGCAAAAACTACACGTAACGCAATCAAAAAATTACGTCACACTACTTCTGCAGAAGAAGCAAAAACATTGTTACCACGCGTAATTTCTATGCTTGATCGTTTGGCAAAGAAAAATGTGATCCACAAGAAAAAAGCTTCTAACAACAAATCGAAGTTAACAAAATTTGTTAACGGTTTAGCGTAAGCTTTTCGTATAGATATAGAGGGGTACAGCTCGCTGTATCCCTTTTCTTTATGTTATATACTTTGGATTTCTCTTTCCAAGCGAATAGTAAATAAAAAAGCATCGAATACCGATGCTTTTTTATTTTAAAACTGAAATTTGCAGTGTATTTATTGCTGTAAATTTGGAAGTAGCTCTGCGATGACCTTTTTCAATTTGTTGGGATCTTTCATGTAAGGTTCTAAATCGTAAAGTTCCACTTTTTTGAAATCAATGGGATGGCTCTCACTCTGAAGTGAAATAGTACCCTTGTTTAAAAGCTGTCCATCTTTCTTCACTTTGGGATCGAAACCACTTACATTGCCGCCACCAATTTGGGGTTTAGTATACTGTAATACGACCTTGTTTTCAAGGATATGTTGCACAAGAGAGTCTCCCAACACCAAGAAATCAGCAGTTACCCATTGATCTCCAGCATAGGTTTTTGATGTTGAGCTGATGCAATGCGGTGTGAATAGTTTATTGTCGATCACAACGTTTGTGCCTGGTGTACAAAGATTACTTGTGGTCCGTTCGTCCTTGCCATTTCCACCCAGCAGTTGCCCTTCGATAGATATTGGAAAGTCTTGATCCACACCCATGGTATTAGGATCCTGTCCATGTAGCATGGCTCCGCTATTACGCCAAGCCCAACCTTCTCCACCATTTACCTGTTCACCGACAAATCTGTAAGTGACACGCAACAAATACGCTGAGAACTCTTTATTGTAGAACAGATGGCCATACTGAAAATTGAAATTATCATAACCATCATATCTTACCTTGAGTAAACCGTCTTCTACACGAAATGTATTTTTATAATTATCACCAACTTTGTGGTTTCTGATTTTTGGAGTCCAGTTCTTCAAATCTTTCCCATTAAATAATTGAATGGGTTTGGGTTTCTTATCTTGAGATTTGGCAAATAAAGAAGTGCTAAGCAATAGGATTCCAGCACTGTAAATGATATGTTTGAATTTCATCCTGAATTAGGTTTATTGACCTAAATTAGGTAAACATTTTTAAATAAGCAATTCTTTTTGTTTCACATATTCGCTTGGACGGATGCCGACGACCTTATTGAATGTGTTACTAAATGTGGGAAGGCTATTGTATCCAACTTTGAGCGCAACTTCATTTACGCTTAGTTTTTCATCCAAAAGGAGCTTAAGTGCGGTCAGCATTCTGAGGATCGTGTAGTATTGGATAAAAGACATATTTAATTCCTTTTGAAATAGTCTAGCCAATGTGCGTTCACTAATGTTAAATAATCCGGCAAGTTTTTTAAAGCTGACGTTTTCCTCTATATTTTCTTCGAGGTAAGTGACAATATCCTTTAATTTCTGATGACTAGGATAGGGCAAGGCTAATGGAAGCTCATGTAGCGATAGTTCCGGAAGGATAAGTTTAAATGCTGTAGCGATACTATATTTAGGTTCTTCGACTGGAAAGATATTGCCATTCCAGCGGTTGGTAAACATAATCAGCTCTATCAAAAGATCATTTACTGGATAAATTCCCATTTTACTGTAGAAGGGGGCGTCATTAGTGGCTTTGGGAAAATACAAATTACGCATAACGACCTCAGGGGTACTTGGATGAATACTATGTTTTATGCCAGCAGGAATCCACAAATAATGACGGGCAGGTAGAAAATAAGATTTTTCCTCTGTTTTAACAAATACGACACCGCCTTCTGTATATAGAAATTGATCCTTATCATGGCAATGTTCGGAAATATGGTTTTCTGCTATAATAGCGTGGTGACAGTAAATGCTATCTTCAAATGAGTCTACTTCCGTCATATAGTAACGGTTGACATATTTGGCATCTGTGCTTATCTCTTGTGTATTCATTTTAACCTATAATACGATGTCACAAAGGTAAGACTTTTTTACTAGACCCCGCCTTTACTTCTTGAAAGTGAGTGTATGCTTACATTAAAATGGCAGTTATTCAAGCGGAGAGTTAGTCTTTACTTACTTTGGCTTTGCTGTTATTCTTGTAAGTTGTTTGTTATCAGTGTGATATATATTATCTGTCGGGGTGATATAAACTATTTTTTTATTATGATTTGTTGTATATTTTTGATTTGTAGAGCGTTGTGTATTTTTAGTCGCCTTTGGATAATTTTGTGTCGAATGATAATAAATATGCAGTTGAAAAAAGTGCTAAAATTGTTTGGTTAAGAGGTTGCAAATTATAACAAAGAACTTTTCAACGAAGGGAAATATATAGATTTCAATTTCTTAAGTTTACAATAATGGAATAAAATCAAACTATAACAATATGGCTTACGAAAGAATAAAAGTTCAAAGCTTACATGATAAAGTGATTACAGCAGAAGAAGCTGCTAAACTATTTCAAAACGGAATGGTCGTTGGGTCGAGTGGTTTTACCAAGGCTGGAGACAGTAAGGTGGTGTTACCTGCCTTGGCTGAACGTGCAAAAGTGGATCCATTGAAAATAACCTTGATTACCGGGGCTTCGTTGGGACACGGAACGGACGGTAAATTGGCGGAAGCGGGAGCATTATCCAAGCGGATGCCCTTTCAGGTAGATCGTATTTTACGTCATAAAATTAATGCGGGGGATGTGCTGTTTATTGATCAGCATCTAAGCGAAACAGCCGAATTGCTGCACAATAAGAATTTGCCTCAGGTGGATATTGCTGTTTTGGAAGTAGCAGCAATAGAATCAGACGGAAGTATTGTTCCAACGACTTCTGTAGGAAATTCGGCAACTTTTGCTGCATTGGCTAAGCAGGTTATTTTGGAAGTCAATACTGCGATACCGGTGACTATTAAAGGAATACATGATATTTACCAAGCCGAAGATTACCCTCGGCGTAATGTTATTCCAATCGTAGCTCCTGAGAATAAAATTGGGCGCAAAACTATTCCTTTGGACGCGAGCAAGGTGGTGGGAATCGTGTTTACGAATGAGCTTGATAGCCCAGCCGATATTGCTGAACCGGATACCAAAACGACAGCGATAGCGAAGCATATTTTGCAGTTTTTCGAAAATGAGGTAGCGCTAGGTCATTTGTCAGAAAGCTTGATGCCACTTCAAGCGGGTATTGGAAAAGTAGCTAACGCTGTTCTGACGGGATTTATACATAGTAAGTTCCGTAATCTAACGATGTTTTCTGAAGTGTTGCAAGATAGTACCTTTGACCTTATCGATGCCGGAAAACTGGATTTTGCTTCTGCTTCTTCAATTACTGTTTCGGAAGAGTGTTATTCAAGAGTGTTCGATCATTTGGATCGATACCGTGATAAAATTGTATTGCGCCCACAGAACATTTCCAATACACCTGGACTGATCAAACGTTTGGGGATTATTGCAATTAATACAGCCATAGAGTTTGATATTTATGGAAACGTAAATTCTACCCATACTTCAGGAACAAATATCATGAACGGTATCGGCGGGTCGGGTGACTTTGCACGCAATGCTTATTTGAGCATCTTTGTCGCACAGGCGGCCTCTAAAGGAGATGCAATTTCTCACATTGTACCCATGGTTTCCCATGTGGATCATACCGAACATGATGTCGATATTTTGGTAACAGATTATGGCTTGGCAGATTTACGTGGTTTAGCGCCTCGCGAGCGAGCGAAAGTAATTATAGCGAACTGTGTACATCCCGATTACAAAGAGCAGCTATTAGATTATTATAACCGCGCTTGTGAGAGAGGGGGGCATACACCACATTTGTTAGAAGAGGCTTTTAGCTGGCATATCAACCTTCGTGAAAAAGGAACAATGAAAAAAGACCAATAACCGAGGGCGTGGTTACATATGGACTAAAGGTTTATAGAAAGGCGAGGTTTAATTGTAGACTTCGCCTTTCCTGCTGTATAGTTCTTTCTTGATGTATAATTATCGCAAAGAAAATCACGCATTCATTTCATTGGTTAAGATGAATCGTCGTATCCTCCTGCCAATTCTGTTTAGTCCTCAAGTTGTGGCGATTGAGACCAATCGTAATTTTTGTCCGAAACCATTGTTTGGTTTCTGGCGATTCAATTGCTTTACTGTAACAATTAACAAGATCGGGATGGAATTTTGCTATTGTTTTGGCTCCCCAGCCAATTCCCTTTTTTACATGAAAATCTGTTGTGTTTGACAATGAAATCAGTAGCTTCAATAAAATGTTTACGTATGTGGCTGATAGGCCTTTTTTTACGGCATAATGTGTAGCTACACCAATTGTTCGGACAATCCATTTGTCAGAATGATGAGCTAATTCTTTTAATAGAGGTATTGCTTTTTTAGGCGAAGTCAACAGCGCATGACCAAGGACGCGTTCGCCGATGATATCACAGACGTACCATTGATTACCTATGGTTATATAGGTACAGGCTTTATGGATGGATTGTTCGAAGTGTTCGGGGAGACGTTGCTGGAGAATTATTCCCGTTAAAACATAACTTCCCATTTCTGTTGTGGCAATGAGACGATCTGTTAAGTGTAACTGCTCGGTTTCAGGTACGAATAGCATAATTTCCCTGGCCGCAAACTCCAGAAGCGGAAAACGAACTTTCTTTTTCAGTAAACACGCTTGTAAGCTTAACATAAAGGATTCTATACCGGATTGCTGTCCTTGCTGTTTCGCCGCTGCGACAATTTCTCGGATCTGTACTTTACTGGTAATTTTGTCCATGGCAGTGCTCAAATCCCTATTGTTGATCTTTATAAATATTCCAATAATTAAAGTCTGTCATTGGAGCATCCGTTATTCCAATAGCTCGGCCCATTGTAACGATCTGTCCCCTGTGATATGTTCCGTGGAGGATCAGCTGTTGTATGTATTCATACTTCGTGAAGTCGCATTGAAACCATGGTGATTCCACTTTGATATTTTTTTCAAGATCCAACTCGGTTAGTTTGTGTATGTAATCCACGAGTTGAGCTGAACTTCTTTGTAGTGCTTCAAATATTTCTTCTTTTGTGGCTCGCTTTTTCTCAAAATCAAAATCATTGCTTTCCGCAATGTGGCTCCACCAATATTCCTGTGTCTGCAAAATGTGGTTTAAGGTCTTCAAAATGGTCGGGAAACTTGAAGGTACCTCTTGGTTAAGTTGGTCATCTGATTTATCAGCCAACCAATTGATGTATTTATTGACGACCCAGTTGTTATATTCAGCACTTTTTGTGATTAAGGTTTTTAAACTCATAATTTTAATCTATAGTATGGTGTTAAATGAAATATTTACTAAATATAAATCCTTTTTGGAATGAATTTACATTAAATTTTATAGTAGATAGCTTGTTTGATAAGCCGCTTTGAAAGTATTTATTTCTTATAAAATTGTGACTGGTATAGGCCTGTCCATTAAGCGTAACTTATTTGAAATAAATAAAAAGTATTGTCCATATTTTTTATATTTATTTTGCAATAGCAGAATGGTTTAGCATTTTGCATAATGTGTGTGTGGCACCAACAGAAGATTTGACAGCTGCTTGAGCTTGTTGGATTAACCAATTAAAATAAATATGATAAAAGCAACGCATTGTATTCTTTCTTTACTAGCCATGTTGTTTATGAACATGGGAAACGCCCAAGTTAATTATTTGCAGGAATCCAAAAAGGATTTTGATGAACGGATGCATTGGTTTAGGGAAGCAAAGTACGGAATGTTTATTCATTTTGGGCTTTATAGTCAACTTGGAGGGATGTATAATGGGAATTCGACCAAAGGATATGCCGAATGGATACAATCGGAGATGAATATTCCGAAGGCAGCATATTCGGAACTGATCAACACCTGGAATCCCAAGGACTTCAATGCGGATCGTATTGTTCAATTGGCTAAGGATGCTGGAATGAAATATATCGTCCTGACGACCAAACATCATGAGGGGTTTTGTCTGTGGGATTCCCCCTATACAGATTATGATATCGCTTCGACGCCAATGAAAGGAAGAGATCTCGTGCGGGAGTTGTCCATAGCTTGTAAGAAAGCTGGGATTAGATTTGGTACCTATTACAGTATTATCGACTGGCATCACGATTCGCAATATGTTGATCCCAATGGTAAAGGCGACTGGGGCCAGATTCTCATTAAGCCGGAACAGAAAGCCGCTTATATTCAATACATGAAAAATCAATTGAAAGAATTGGTTGTTAAGTATGATACTGACATCCTGTGGTTTGATGGAGACTGGGTGAATTGGTGGGATATGGCCGCGGGAGAAGATCTTTATCAATATCTACGCAAATTAAAACCCACTCTAATCATTAATAACCGCGTAGCAAAGCGGGATCAATTTAAGCGTGATTTTGGAACGCCTGAACAAGAACATCCTGGAACGTTGCTGGATTACGATTGGGAAGCCTGTTATACCTTGAATAATTCTTGGGGATATAAAAAATCAGATAATAATTGGAAATCTCCTACAGAAGTAAATACTAAGCTGCGCGAGATAAATGAAAAAGGCGGAAATTTGTTGCTCAATATTGGGCCTGATGCTAACGGAAATGTGCCGGCTGCCAGTAAAGAAATTTTGTTGAAAGCAGCAGCAGAGCGAAAAAAGAACTAATCTGAGTTAATTTGCTGTTTATTGACTTATAGACCTTACGATATAGCTGGTTTATAGTTGATATAATCCAGCTAAAATTATATGAACGATTAAAATTATGAAGATATCTTGTATGTTATTTCCAAAATTATTATTTATTGGCCTTACCGGTGTCGCTTCACTTAGCGTGCGTGGGCAACAGTCTGGCTCGGTAAAACGTATTTACATCAGTACAAAAGGAAGTGATAGAAACCAAGGAACCATGGTCAGTCCCTATGCCACAGCTGAAGCCGCACTGCGGTCCGTAGAAAAACAGAAACAAGGAAAAAATACACCAGACATCGAAATCATCTTTATGGCAGGCACGTACCAGCTGGATAAACCGATTGAATTGTCTGCCGGGGTATCGGGCACAAGAAGACAACCCTTGCGGATCAAAGCTGAGGAAGGATCACAAGTTACGCTGAGTGGTGCCAAATCGCTTAACGTCAAATGGGAACAGGGCGATCGCGGTATTTGGGTGGCTAAGGTCCCAAGAGGAGTAAACTTCCAAAGTCTATATGCAAATGATAAGCATCTTGTCCGGGCCCGTTATCCAAACTACGATCCCACAGTCCTGCCATTTCAAGGCTATGCAGCAGATGCATTAAGTCCCGAACGTGTAACAACCTGGAAAAACCCCAAGGGGGGAATTGTACATGCTTTGCATGCTGGTCGCTGGGGAGGATTCCATTATAAGATTACAGGAAAAGATGGCCTATCAACTGTTACACTGGAAGGTGGACAGCAAAATAATCGTCCCAGCAAAATGCACGAGACCTATCGCTTTGTAGAAAATATCTTTGAAGAACTCGATACCTTTCAGGAGTGGTATTTGGATGAGGAGAAAGCACTATTATATTATATGCCTGCTAAAGGAGTTGATCCCAACAAGCTGAAGTTTGTAGCACCACAATTGGAAAATCTAATCTATCTTTCAGGTTCATCTTCCAGCCCAGTGCATGATATTGAGGTTAGTGGCCTTCGCTTCACGTATACCGCGCCCACCTTTATGAAAACAAGCGAGCCGCTCTTACGTAGTGATTGGACGATCTATCGACAGGGAGCCGTAAAGATTGAAGGCGCGGAAAATTGTATCTTTCGCGCGAACGATTTTGTCGCATTGGGCGGCAATGCGATCTTTGTTAACAATTACAATCGAGAGGTCAAGATCGAAGGAAACCGGATTGAACAAATCGGTGCCGGAGCGATCAATTTTGTAGGTGACCCAGCGGCAGTGCGCTCACCGGCATTTCGATATGAAAAATTTGTCCCATTTGACCAAATGGATACCATTAAAGGACCAAAAACCAATAATTATCCCATGAACTGTGAGGCAAGTGACAACCTGATCCATGACATTGGCTTGATCGAAAAACAAGTGGCAGGTGTACAGGTCTCCATGGCTGAATCGCTACGAATTTTGCATAATACCATTTACAATGTTCCTCGAGCAGGTATTAATGTAGGTGATGGGACTTGGGGCGGTCATGAGATCGCTTACAATGATGTTTTTAATACAGTCCTGGAAACCAGTGATCATGGAGCCTTCAACTCATGGGGGCGCGACCGTTTTTGGCATCCCAATAGAAAGGAGATGGATGAACTGACGGCGAAACATCCCAATTTAATATTGCTGGACGCAGTCAAAACAACCAAAATTCATGATAATAGATTTCGCTGTGATCACGGTTGGGATATTGATCTGGACGACGGATCTTCCAACTATGAAATTTACAATA
Organism: Sphingobacterium sp. Ag1; assembly: GCF_000988325.1. Classification (NCBI taxonomy): domain Bacteria; kingdom Pseudomonadati; phylum Bacteroidota; class Sphingobacteriia; order Sphingobacteriales; family Sphingobacteriaceae; genus Sphingobacterium; species Sphingobacterium sp. Ag1. The sequence goes on from NZ_LBGU01000011.1 coordinate 12,725, forward strand.
ACCTTTGTTTAAGTGGAGGACTAAAACTAAGAGAAGGGTTTTATCGCAAAGTGTACAACAACGTGATGATCAACAATGGTTTTCATCCTCATGTATGGTTTCAGCATAGTCACGATGTATTCCGTAATAATATCGTGATGGAGTCCCATCAGGATATACAGGTCAAGTATTGGGGGGAAGAGGTAGACCATAATATTTACGGACGGCAGGATGACCTCGACAAAGATCGAGCGAAAGGCATAGAAAAACATGGTCGGGTTATTCAATTGAACTTTACGAATCCCGCACATGGTGATTTCCGGTTGAAAAACTGGAAGGATCAGGATTTTAAAAATTTTGACATGTTGCATTTTGGAGTTACCAGTAAAAGACTTAAAACTCTAGCCGCTAGTCCTGAAATACCACAGTTGATCCAATCCGAAGCAAAGGAGCAGGGGAGCAGGTGGACCTGGAAGTCGGGGGTATTTAAATCAGTGGAGACTTTGGGCGAGCAGTCGGCTGCAGGCCTACCCTCGATAAACGGCGTGCTGTTGCTCGAGTTGGATGAAAAAGGCAATCTTTATAAAAGCGGTTTGCGTGTCGGCGATGTTGTATTGAATTATCAGGGTGAGAAAATAGATCAATTAATAGACCTGCAACAAGCGATTAAAAAGCATGTACACGCTGACCGGCCGAAGGTGTTCATTTTTAGAAACCAAGGGCAGCAGGAATTAACCCTGCAGCTGTAGTAAATTTTCTATGCGCTTATTGAAATATACGATTGTACTTCGGTTTGTTGACATGCGATATAGCTATTGTGAGCAATTAGCAGTAAAACATGGCAGTTGTGATAGATCGATCATCTTATGACGATATTATTTTTTGTTTATAATTTTTATTTCCATTGGGACTATTGAGCATCTAGGTCGTCATTATAACAGTGTGTTATCATCTTACCGGGGGCGCACATATTAAATTCTTATTCGTATTAATTGATGTATAAGGCTGTACAGCACCCATGTGCTGGCAGCCTTATTGATTTACTGTGCAATGGGTTTGACCAAAGGTGATCGCCCAACGATGAGCGAGGGAGTGAAGGTATAACACCGACAATGAGGGGGAGTCTTTGTGGGTATGGGATGGTTGAAACAAGTTTCTTAAACTGGTTTAAGTTTGGACTGTTTTTGTTCTCTTACATTTGATTTATAGTGTTTATACGAAATTTATATAATTCATACCATGTATAGTCAACTTTTTGTACGTATAGCTGTATCGACAGCGTTTTTATCTGCTGTTGCAGATCGTTTGGGACTGTGGGGGGCACCGGGGGCATCACATGTTTCCTGGGGAAATTGGGCCAATTTTGTAGCCTACTCAAATACCCTTAATTTTTTTGTGCCTGAATCTTTCGGTAATATACTTGCTATCGGTGCAACATTATTGGAGGTTGTCTTAGCAATCCTATTGCTGATCGGCTATAAACTGCGTTTCACTGCATTCGTTGCTGGGATTCTACTGATCTGCTTTGCGATGGTGATGACTTTCTCCTTCGGAATTAAATCGACGTTTGATTATTCGGTCTGGGTAGGAGCTGCGGCCTGTTTTCTACTGCAGACTGCCGATAACTTTCCCATTAGCCTAGACCGGTATATTGACCTTCGAAAAAGTAAATGGATGGGTAAATGAAGGGTCGAAGATTTTATCGTCTTAGAAATACGTTTTAAAAAGCATAAAAAATGCCGTCAAACAAAGGAGCTTAACGGCATTTTTTTGATTACATTTCCTTTAAATTTACCTCTTTCTTTTCACCGTCTTTGTCAATGGTGACGTGCTTTTCAACATTGGCTTTGTCGACATAGGATGATCTCGCCGTACCATAATTTGTCGTGGAACCTGTATAACCCCAATAGTTATAATAATTGGTGTAGCCTGATACATAAGAATAGTTGTAAGAATTGGTAAAATCGAAGCTCGCCATAATCACGTATGCACCTGGCATGAGATCTGCAAATTCGAAATGCCCCTCATCATCATACACCTTTGCTTTTTTAATAGCATAGCCAAAATCGGGATCCAATGGAACTTCCTGCACTTTTTTCTGTTTTCGGATCTTTTTATTGACTTCCAGCCATTCTTCGTAATAGGCGGAGTTGGCGAAGAGTGTAATTTCTGTACCTTTTGGGGCATATTGCTTTTTGGCGGTATTCACGAGTCCGCCAAGTTTTTTTCCGGAGCTAGATCGAGCGTAAGCCGTCCCGATAATAACACTGTTACCCTGGGAAATCTGTTGGGCAGCCTGTTCTTTGTTAAATCTATTTTTAATAGGTTGATAGTCCAGTTCTTCGTTTACGGTAATTTCCCATTTGCCATTTCCCATGGACATTTCCCTTTGCCATAATCGGCGATCTTTCTTATCGATGACATAATTATAGATGGCTCCGGTACTTTCTTCTAAAAGTGTAACCAGCCAACTGTCGTGTTTACCTGTTTTTGGGGAGCCATAACTGTAGCTTTTTACTTCCTTGATGGTATAGTCTTCGACGAAAATGTCCGAATCACTATTATAATAAAATTGCGGGATGCGCGCTTTATACCCTAGGTCTAAAGGGAGAGTTGAAATCAGGTGATCTGTCCAGTTAAAATCCACAAAAGGTCTAGTTGGCTGTAAGTTGATCTTTTTTTCCTTTTTCGTTTTCTTCGAATAATAATTACCTGTAATTGTTTCTCCAAAGTTGAGGTTTACTTTTGCTTCCTTTCCATCGCTAGAATAGCGGATAGACCGAAGTGTTTTTGCGTCGGCAGTCGTCGTGCGTATCGAAGTCCAGGCATTGTCTTTCGGAACATAGGTATTGGTTAAGGTCAGCTGATTGTCGGCCGCTACAATTTCGTAGGTCAGTGATCCTTGTTTGTCCCAATTGTTATCTTTAACATAATAGACCGTATACAGTGATTTTTCTGGTTTTATATAGTTGGTATTGATATCGCTGCTCCCAGGGGTGACGGTCTTTTGACATAATCCTACGGCTGGAAGTAAACCTACTCCCAATACAAAGGCATATAATTTCATATATGTGAACTATAGTTAATGAAAAAACAAGTTGTTTTCTTGTTCGATTTATTTATCTAAGGTAATAAAAAAGTTTTTTATTTTTTTGCTGGGGATCGCTTCTTCACATACACTGATGCTATAGCGGAAATTTGACCTCAGAGCATTTTGGAGCTTGTTTGAATGTTGATGATATACTAGAGCGAAAAGTAAAACGGAGGTATTTCTACCTCCGTCGTCGTGCACCTTTGAGCACCATTGATGATTAGAAAAAAATCTTTGTGATGATGGTCAATAATTATCTTCAGCTTCCTTTTCTTTGTCGATGATAGAAGAGCGCATCCGGTAGACATTCATTTCACCAAGATGCGTATAACTTTTTCCACCGTTTTTAAGGATCATTACACGGACCGAATTGCTTTAAAAATAAATGGCAGTAGGATTTATTGTTTTTTAACCCGAATCTACTCTTTAATCATATTTTGGAAAATGGTGATGTTTGTCTTTAACTGGACTTTAAATTATATCAAATCTATAAGAAGCGTTGGTACATTAAATTTTGAATAATCTAAACAACATGTTGGTTTATAGGTGTGTAGTCGAGAGAAGTGGATATATCGCAATAAGAGGAATACAATTCCTCTTATTGCAATTCGAAGAATTCCGTTCGCTATTTTTTATTCACTGTATTTACTTCCACTTCGGGTTTCACTTTTAGGGAAATCCGTATAGGCTTTTCCTCCTTAACTTGAATGTCTTTTTGATCTTGATTTGAACTGACATTGGCATTGGCAGAAAGATTGATACGTTTTGGTTGACGCGGTTGAATATCTTCGACCCATACTTCCTCAATTTTAGGGGCTACTTGCACTTCTTCGACTATCGGTGAAACTCTTTTTGATGGAGTAGACTTTTTTTGAGGCTCCGCAAATTTGATTCGCTCAACATGTACCTCATCGATTATTTTTGGGGAATTTTGAGGTGGAGCAGGTTTTTTTCGAGGTGCCGGGAAACGTACATTATCCTCTTGTTGAGAAGAAGAGCTCTGCTGGGATATTATTGGCGGAGCCATCTCCTTTGTTGGTGATTTAGGAATTCTTCCACTAGTTTTAGGAGCCTCCGATTGCCGTGATGCAGGCGGCGTTATTGCGGTGTTGGCAGCCGCTGCTTTTTTTGTCGTAGTCGGCGTTGTTTTCTGTGCCTCCACATGTGTTGAAAACAACGTGGATATCGCTACTGTCAGTAATAAAGTAAGCCCAGGCATTAACAAGAGTTTACTTGGGGTTGTTCTTTTTTGTAACATAATTAATCGTTTTTTTGTTGTTAAGAAATTAAAATTACTGGCCGGTAATGTGTTTATATCAGGGGTGGACATGCTCCACTCGATAATTAAATGTTGGTATCTTAACTTTTCGTGAATCTTCACGACTGCATCATCTGCAAGGTATTCATGCGTTTGTCGGATCGATTTTTGAATGAGATAAATAAAGGGATTGAACCAAAAAAATATACCCAAGAGCTGTATAAAAAGTACGTCTATTGAATGACGTTGATTGGCATGGGCCCGTTCGTGCGTTATAATTGATTGATCAATATCGCCCTGTTGATAGGCCTCTTTGGGAACATAAATTTTTTGAAAAAAAGAAAAAGGTGTTTTTAAACCACGTATGCAATATATAGACTGTTCATGAGTCGGTGTGGCACTTCGGATATAATACAGGAATTTGCGGTACAACCAAACCTGTTTCAGGAGTAATGCAATCGAGACGATCACATAAACCAGCAGAGCGAGGTTGTACCAATCAACATAATCATTATTGAAGAGTGCTGAATCCGTTGCCGGCTGTGTAATGATCGACCCGACAGGGGTAGCATCAGTGTTTCTTGCGTTCAATAAGTTGAAAACATCAAATGGGACAGCGATCTGGATCATTGGAATGATGACAGATAAGGGGATAATCCCAAGTAAATAACAGCGGTTGAATAGCAACAACTTCTGGTTGCGTAGTACTGACCAATAAATGAGATACAGTAAACCCGAACAGGCTATCAGTTTTCCAATATATAGCATCATGTCTCTTTGTTTTTAATTTCGGAATCAATTATATTTTTCAGTTCCTCCAATTGCTCTTTGCTCAGCTGAGATTGTTTAGTGAAAAAAGATGCAAATTTTAATGCTGAATTGTCGAAGTAAGTTTCTACAATATCATTTACATGTGCTAAGTAATAGTTGTCTTTATCGATTAATGGATAATACTCTCTCGAATTTCCATAAAGCACATAAGATATTGCCCCCTTTTCAGTCATTCTCTTCAATAATGTAGCAACAGTTGTTGGCGCCGGTTTAGGTTCAGGATACGCTTCCATTAGATCTTTCATAAAAGCTTTTTTCATGTCCCAGATGTAGCCCATCAATTGTTCTTCCGTAGCTGATAATTTATTCATACTACAAATATAGAGCATATTCTACATTGTGTAGAATTAAAATATGTTAAATAATTCCTGTTTTTATTATTTGATTGATTTACAGTTGTTTAAATTTTTATTCCTTTGAGAATGAGAACAATTTTTACCATAAAACTCGTTGCGTGCCCTTATAAAAACAATAAGTATATACAAATAATAGGGTAGCTGGATTTGTTTGTGCCGTTTTTTCAGCTAAGGAATCTGTGGTAGCCTATAGCTGTAGTTTGATCCTTAGTTTAGACGGTTAGACAAGCATTCAAAGTATAAATAAAACAAAATGGAATGTACCGTTATTATATATGGCGTTGGGCCTGTGGTGGGCGACAGTTTTAGAAAAACTTAGGATAAATAATGGCAAAACTTTTTTTAGTACGGCATGGACAATCGCAATGGAATTTGGAAAATCGCTTTACGGGTTGGCAAGATATTGATATTACCGAATTGGGACAACAGGAAGCTCGGCAGGCGGGACTAGCTTTGGCAAATGAACGAATTGATATCGCTTATACTTCAGCGCTTATAAGAGCGCAACATACTTTGGAAATTATTTTGCATGAAATGGGCAATCCTTCCGTCCCTATTGTTATAAATGCTGCTTTAAATGAGCGCGGTTATGGACAACTTGAGGGCTTGAATAAGGCTGAAACGGCCAAAAAATATGGCGCCGAACAAGTGCATATCTGGCGTAGGTCTTTTGATGTTCCGCCACCAGGAGGGGAGAGTCTTAAAGATACATACGAACGTGTTATTCCATATTATGAACATTCTATAACACCTAAACTGAAAGAAGGCAAAAATGTACTTGTTGTTGCGCATGGCAATAGCCTTAGGGCACTGATTATGTTTTTGGAACATCTTTCTCCGGAACAAATATTGGAACGGGAGATCGCTACCGGACAACCGATCGAATATCAGGTTGAGGGATAGTGTTATACTGATTTCTAGGCTAATCTAATCATTCATGAAATGGTGAAATTGCAGTTGAGAAACAAAAAATCCTGCCATACGAACGATGAGCAGGATTTTTGTTATTTGTATCCGCGTTATACTATTTCAAAACGAATTTAAATCCTAAAGAAAAACGCGATGGTTCGAAATTAGAACCATGAGAAAGATTCCACCAAGGTTTCCAGTCGAAATGCATTGCCAATGGTGCCGAAGGTATTTTGAACTCTAGCCCCAAGGCTGGTCGGATCGCAAAATCAGTATGTGTTTTTCCATCTTTCCAATGGTAGTCGTCATACCAGTCGTCGTGCCATTTACCATAATCAATAAATGAAACTTGTGGACCTACACCAATGTACCATGAAAGACCTCGAGATCCAGGAATACGTTTATTGTATGAATAATCCACACCGATAACAGTAATATTGTCTCCAAATAATACTTGTGCATTTCCGGCGTCATTTCCACCAAAATTGTGTTTTATCTGTGGACCGAATAGCGTTTGACCATCGCCGACGTCTATTCCAAGACCAATGGCTGTCCGATAGGGAGTTTGTGCGTTTGCTTGCTGATGAGCAGCAAATAGTAGCGTAAAAAGTGTTAGAAAAGGTAGAATTACTTTTTTCATGATAATTTAAAAAAATATTAGTTGTGCGTTTTCGATTAGAAAACTTTCGCTGTTCAAACAAATAGTTTGCCAAAGATTTTTTTAATATTTTGATAAACAATAAATGATCTGTAACTGCTTCTTTTTTAATGTCTTTTTTTGTGCATAATTTAAAAATAAATCCAACCGTTTTTACTAGCGTGTTGTTCTAATCACAGAAAGTCTGTTTTTTCAAGGTAAAATTAGTGCGCTGGACTATTTTTTATCGATGAACGATTATTAGATGTTATAAGACAGCATGTAAGATGCTACAAAATACGGAAAATGGAGAAACTACAAATCAATACCGAAAAGATTGAAGAATGGATTGCAGCGGGATATGATGTTCTTCAAGATGGAAAATTAATTAAAGTTGAAGGTGATCTACAGGAATTTCTACAACAGTTTGCTGATGATACAGCAGATGGAGGACCAAAAATATATTTGTTGAAGGAGCTGCTTACCTGGCCAGAGGAAGATTTTAAAAAAATAGAAATGGGTTATGGAACAGATGAAAATAGCTGAAGATAAAATTGTACCACTGGATTTTGATTCAGAAGAATTACCTTTTGAAATTCGTGAGCTACGTCCTGTTGTTTTTAAAGAAGAAACATCGTATTGGTGTTTACTGGGGCCCGATCCGCATCAAGGAATTTTCGGAAACGGTGAAACGGCTTTAGATGCATTAGCCGACTGGCTAGAAAATCTGCAGGTACGTTTAAAAACCGGAGACGAAAATGATGAAGTAGCGAATTACGCTCGGGAAAGCCTTAAGGCATCAAATCGTGATGTGTGGTAATATTTTGTATTTATAGCAGAAGTCTTCCAATATACATTGGAAAGAGTCGGTTAGTTGAATATAGTAGGATAATTTCTCAGTCTAATCGGACTCTTACAGCGTACATTAGCTAAATTAACAGTTGGGTTAATTTAATTACCATCTTATGCTCTCGAAACCTAAAAACGAGAGATATGTTGATGAAAAGAAAACTGAACCTTTAAAAATTGACAGTAAAGACAGTTTTATAGCGAATTATCTGAATAAGATCGCATACTTCTTTTATTTAAAAATCAATTTATCTATGTTTGGAGTAACATGTTAAGTCTGTATGTGGCTGACTTTTAACAGTGTTGGTTTTGCATCATAATATATTTTTCAATTTTCA
>NZ_LBGU01000030.1:0-130397 GCF_000988325.1 Sphingobacterium sp. Ag1
CTGTCTGTCTGTCTGTCTGTCCGTCCTGTCCGGTTCAGCAGAGTAAGCAAGAGTGTTTAATCTCTTAAAGCAGTTAGATCCTGCATTGGAGCTGGCAAATTCAGATTACCTATCGCTGTATAGACAGATTCATCGACTTTAAACCCCCATTTTCTAAAAAAATCAGAAAGATCTTTTTGAGCAATCTGACATACAGACAGCATAAAATAGCGCATTTTCTCTGCATCTGTCGAAACTGTGGGTCTGTTCTCGCGCGTAGCTTTGCTAAGTTTGATGTAAAAATCGTCACCAAACCCCAACCAAAGTTGATGAAACATAATCATTTTCAAATCATTATCTCCCAAATTAAAGTTGCGATCAGCAATATTTTTTTGAAAGTAAGTCGTCAATTTAGGCCAGGAATTATTGGCTGTCACCCGACTTACCGGCAACCCAAATCCCCTTTCGCTGGCTAGCGAATAGACGTTCACGGTTGTTTCTGTCAGATTGCCCCAGGTCCAAGCTTTTTGTTGATAGGTGTGGCCGACCTCATGCCATATTCCCCATCCATTTGTATTGGACAGATATTTTGGCTGCAGCATACGATAAGATAAAGCATCGGTAAAATAAATAGAAATACCGGCAGCCATATAGCCTCCAGCACTCGAATCCCTCACGGTAATCAGATGCTTATTGTAAGGTATCGCATGGACTCCATTGGTACCGTTCAAGCCACTGATCCGATTGGAAAAGTCAATAATTGAATCCAGTCTATTAACAATCAGCTGTTGATCTTCGTTCTTATACAACAAGGCATCGGCAATTTTGGCTACCATGATGGTGTGATCTGACGAGAAGACGACATCCGGCACGGTACCTTTCAACGAATCCAATGTAGCTACCCATTGCTCATGGGAGGTTATCCCCTTTTGAAAGTAAGGAACCGGAATAAAGCCATTGCCAAAAGAAAGCTCGATTTCTCCAGTTGTTGTATAATTATCAGCTGTATAAATCACATAAACCAATCCCCCGTATTGATCCACTGTGAAAGTCTGCGTCCCTGCCTGGAGATTGAAATACTGCCGCACTGGTCGAATATTGTCTCTAAAAGGCGTCCCAATCGCTAATCGTGCTGCTGTAGTACCTGCGTTGATTTTTACATTTATGGTTATGGTACTGTTTGGCGCCACATAAAATCCGGTCATTTGCATCTCATTGTGATTCGCTCGAAACTGAAGTCTATCAGCTTCCGTTGCGGCCGAAGGACTTACGTTAAATAGTTGCACCGAATCCGCTATAGCTAAGGATTCTGCGCCAGTATCGTTCGGTAAGGTGTACATTAAGCTGCCGTCCTTCCGACAGGAAATGGCCATAGCGAGCATTAAAATCGTGATTAAGGAAAACACGGTCTTTTTCATAATTTTTAAATAAAGTTTATAAATTGTATTAATTGTCCGCACTTCTTCCGATCATCCTAAAAAGCCTCAGCGGCCGTTTCGAAGTTTTTTATTTCTTTGATCAATTTAGGATCCCACGAAACTTGAAACAAGATGATCCATCCAAAAAATTCATTTCACCTTCGGTAAAGTATTAGTTCATAATCTAAAAGCAAGATAAAATATATTGTACAGAAAAATAATCAACTGCTACAGATCAAACGTTTGCACAATCAACGAAAACCTTTTCGCTTATACAAACATCAAATAACCTAAAAGAAAGTCTGTTTTATAAAAAATGAAAAGAATCGAGTAATAGCCTTATTCTGTACCGCGATAGAAGCTAGATGTTATTCAAACTAATCACACAGACCCAATGCTATTCCCGCGAACATTCCATCATCAAGCACTAGCGGAGCTGTACATGATCATCACCCTAACCATGAATAAAATTATAGATGAAGATGACTTGAAGTGGATTAATCATGACGTGAACCCCAAAAAAACAAAAAAAGACTTATAACCAAAGGTTATAGGCAACCTATTTCATTATTTTACTTTTAATACAGATAACATACGTAAATACCTATATTACAAAGAATAATACAAAATAAAACAAGAGAAAAATGAAATCAGAAAATAGAACAAAAAAACGATTTCTCTCTTATCGGAACCGGTTTTAATTTATCCGCCTATTTTTCAAAGGATAATCTGCTGCGCTTCAGTATTACCAGAATCAATTATAAAAAATTATAATTTTAAAAAGCGAATCGTTAATTTCGAAAAGTACACTATGAAATTAATACCCTAATTTTGCTTGTATTCAAAAAGTTTGATGAAACATTTAACCTAAACTATAGCCTCAGAACACTATAGCGAAGCAATAACAAGCGATTATCTTAAAACATGAAAAATAACATAAAGGAACAAAAAGAAACATTAAATCAATTGGATCAAAATTCAGCACCGCTCGCGGAACACCCCATTATAGTAGAATTTAAAAAACTCATTCACCAATATCCTCAGAATCACTGGGACCTCCAATTCTACTTGAAAAAGCTCAATGTTTCAAGAATGGTCTTACATCGATTGACACTTTCAAGCAGTGAAACTTCACCCAGCACGATCGTCAAGGAAATTGTCGCAAGTGAGATTGCCAAAAAACTTGCGACCACTGAAATTCCGATTAAAGAGTTGACTTCATATTATGGTTTTAGTTCTTCAGCATCATTAACACGGTTTATAAAAAAGCATACAGGTCTGAGTCCCCGAAAATTTAGGGCATTAAATGCGCTGGACTATATCTAAAAAATAGCTCGAAGCTATCTCCCGATCGATAGCTAAAAATTGAATATCACAGGGGAAGCTCTTTATGATATTTTGGTGATATTCCTATATTTTACCAGTATTTAATGTTGATTCGGTAAAGCTGCATCGTACAAAAAATCAAGATCGTGTATTTACTGCTTTTTGATAAGTCTGTAGTTATTCAGCGATTCGTCCTTTTGCACGGCATACTGTTCTTTGAGTTGCATCACCCAGCCCTCACCCTCTACGCGTTGTCCTTCGATTTTTGTAGGCCTACTAACGGTTATTTTATCCCAATTGGGGCTCATAAGCGCTCCACTTTTAACTTCAAGAATCCCCCAGTTATCAGTAATCCTTGTGGTTGGATAAACAGTTCCCAAATCTGCGATTGGAAGGATATTTCTCGGATCAAAAGACACATTCATTTTCTCGAATTTTATAGTCATATGAGGCTGGTCTGCAAACAAGGAACGATAAAATGCGATTTGCTTTCTTATTTTTTCCGCACGTAGCCGCTCTTCTCTGAATACCTGGTCCCCGTTATACTTCGCTGCTATGACTTTCACCGTTGCCGCAAGATCTTTCGGAACTTCAATGTTCAATTCGCGCATAACAAATGCGGTTAAATCCGTATTTACTGAAATCTTTTGGTTCCAAAGCGGATCCTTTAAACTCATTATATAACCATAGATCGGCGTGGTATTATAGGCAAAAGACCTTACATAAGTGGGATTCGAGAAAAATCTGTCTACAACATCAGTAAAATGTTTTTTTGTTTTTTCTTTGTTTCTACCACTGATCATTACTCCGGTATACTCTGCGATTCCTTCATTAAGCTCCAATTGGTTTTCAATGTGGGCAGAACCTGGAAAAAGTAAATTTCGATACTTCCGAAAAATCAAAGCATCCTTCAAATGCATTCGTTGTTCATCTTCCGCGTCTGAACAAACCGCCTTTTTAAGTGCTTCCAATTCTAAACGTAAATATATTCGTCCATTCTCTTGGTCGAGATGGATACTTTCGCTGTTATTTTGAACAAATCCCAAAACAGATTGTGCGGAATGAAACAATTCATGAGCCAACAAATTGATCCGTGTATAATAATCTTTAGATAAAGGCAGCATAATCATCGCCCAAGTACGCCCATTCCACGTCAAAGATGTATTGGCAATATTTACACTATCGGGTAATTTACCGATATAGCTATTTTTGTATTGCACAAACGAACTATCGGCACCAGAGTTATTACTAAATAGCTGCCGCGTATCAGGGTTTACCAAAATAATATTACCATATAGATCCCTATTCCACAACGAATAACCAATTTTAGCCGCAGTTTTAATTTCACTAAAGTACTGAACGATACTGTCTGGCCTTATGTCCTTAAATTCTTGCCCAAATACGAATACACAGAACCAAAGATATAGAAACGTTATAACTATTTTCTTCATTAAACACTTATGAAAAGGGATTATAAACGATATTTTTTAGTTTAAAGATATTATTAAAGTTTGACAAACACCTTCTTTTTAAAAACTAAAAACACACATTATAAAACTAAAATATCTATCATTAAACAAAAAAAAGCGCACTAATCTGTGCACTTTTTTTGCTAAACATTGATTATGCTTTGTTTAAACTTCACTATAAAGTTCCTTTGAACTATGAGGTCGCCTTAAGATATATTGCTGATTCCAAGGCCAACCCCTCGAATCTGCTAATCCCCGGCTGTTTTATAAATCCATTCTGCTCAAAAAATCCTATCGACGAACTTTTTATGGGTTCATTGACCCATATCACGTCATAGGGGTTGCAGACGGCAAGACATTTGTCCATTAAAGATGTCTCCATTTGCTGCCGAGCTGCATGTTGGCAGACTCCAAAGTCCGCGATTCGAATCGCACGTGTACCTGCCAGGCCATCCGGCTTCTGCCCTTTCGAGGTTATTCTTGCATAACCCATTGGTTGATCGTCGACATACACCACCAGCCATTGGTTTGACATGCTGTTTATTTCGTTGACAAGTGTTCTGGAATTAAAATTGTCAACGATGTAATGTTCCAGTTCAGCTGGCTCCACTAAGCTGGCGAATTTTTCTAGGGCCAGTGTTTTGGTGAGCATCGACAACGCTTCAATTCCCTGCTCTGTTGCCACCGTAAATTTTGTAACTATATTCATATATGCATCTCCTATTAAAAAAACAAATGTACATGCTATCACTTGCTATTATTCGATACACATTATTTATTTAGCATCAGTACAGCTACAGCTTCCCACATAAATACCGACCTATTTGCTGGATCGCTTCAATTCGTTTATCAGAAAATTTATCCGCGATGACCAACCTAAAATAATGTCCAAAAGTATTCGCAAAAGAGAACGTATAGCCCGGTGTGAATCTCGCACCAATTTTTTCACACTGCGCATAAAAATCCGACATATCTGTACTTTCGGGCATTTTAACCCAAAGATTATATCCACCTGCCGGGGTAATCACTTTGGTTTGTTCGGGAAAACTGGAAGCGATTAGGTTGGTGGCTAGATAGGCATTTTTTGCCAGTTGCATCTTCAGAGAACGAATATGCCGATCGTAACTACTGCTGCCGATTAAACGGCTTACAGTCTCCTGATTCAAAGGGGAAACTGTACTGCCCAACGCAAACTTGATCTGTTCGGCATCTTTCAGAAATAGCCCTGTGCTTAACCAGCCCAGTCGAATTCCAGGTGCCAGGGTTTTTGAATAAGATGAATAAGTCATCACCAATCCACTTTCATCAAATTGTTTTAAAGTAGATGGTCTACTCCCGTGAAAGTTTAGGTCGCCATATATATCGTTCTCGATAACAGCAACATGATATTGATGAGCAATCGCCAATAGAGCAATTTTCTGTTCATCTGCAAGCAAAATACCTGTTGGATTATGAAAATTCGGTGTTAGCACAACGGCTCTTACAACACTTCTTTGACATGCTCGTCTAAAAAAATCAATATCGAATCCTTCTTTAGTCAGAACAGGAACTTCAATGACACGCAGTTTGAGCACCCGAATGACCTCCAATACAGAAAATACACATGGACTTTCCACAGCAACAATATCTCCGGCTTCGCATACGGCTGCCAAGGCGATATACAAGGCCTGTAAGGCGCCATCTGTGATCAGCAATTCATCTGCATGCAGTAAGGTCTGATGAGAGGCCGCACGGCTGACAATGTTATCCTTCAATTGTACAGAGCCATTCGACGGATAATAACGTAGCAAGCCTGCCCCTAGTTCCCGAATGACCTGTTGCATCGTCCGAAGTAAAAGTTTTTGCGGAACAAGGAGATCCCCTGGAGCCGCAACATTAAATTCGGAAAAACCCCGCCCCAAAGGTGACGCTGTTGTCAGGCCCAGCCTTTGTTCAAAGACAGCATCCCTTACTATTGGTGGACGACCATGCCCTCCTGGTTCTGCCAGCATTTCATTTTTCGCACTGACATAGTAGCCAGATTTCGGAACGCTTTCCACTAGGCCACGAATCATAAGATATTCGTATCCAGCTTGAACAGTACTCATACTTAAACCATAATAATCTTTAAAATCACGTACTGAAGGTAGCTTTTGTCCGGGTTTATAGACCCCTGATTTTATATTTTTCTCGATTGCCCGTGTAAAGATTTCAAATTTATAGCTCTTCATCTGTATTGATCACTTTTACCTATACTGTACCTGTATCGCAAATCTAATCAATCTAAATTTGTCTAAAAAAGAAATGACAGGTAATTATCAAATCAACAGCCCCAATGAATTACGAGCTCTTCCACAGGAGGTATTACCCGAATTAGGTCAGGAATTAAGGAACCTCCTCATTGACCATATTGCTACACATGGCGGTCATTTTAGTTCAAGCCTTGGTGTTGTAGAACTTACCATAGCAATACATTATGTGTTTAACACCCCTGAGGATAAATTGATATGGGACGTTGGTCATCAGGCTTATGTCCATAAATTAATCACGGGTAGAGCGGCTCGCTTTCATTCGAACAGGCTTCTACATGGCATCAGCGGATTTCCTGTTATGGAAGAAAATAACTTTGACGCGTTTGGTACCGGTCATTCATCCACATCCTTATCAGCAATTCTGGGTATGGCCTGCGCAGCCAGGTATAAGGGTGATCATAGCCGTCAACACATCGCTGTTATCGGTGACGGCGCCATGACTGCCGGTCTAGCATTCGAAGCTTTAAATAATATTGGTTTCGAACAGCCCGACCTGTTGATTATATTAAATGACAACAATATGTCTATTGATGCCGGTACGGGAGCGCTACAAAATTATCTGACCGACCTGACCTCGGGGCAAGCCTATAATCAGTTCAAATCACAGATCAAAAAGCTGCTGTCGCGTAATAAGGATCGGGCACAATGGTCAATTGCTGCAATTAGAAAAGTAGAGAAACTGATAAAAACGGGACTACTTGCTTCAAGCAATATTTTTGAGGCCTTAGGTATACGTTATTTTGGACCAGTGGATGGTCATAATCTCCATAAGCTTATCAAAATATTCGAGCAGTTGAAGCATATACCCGGGCCCAAAATAGTACATTGTGTGACGCAGAAAGGAAAAGGTTTTGCGCCGGCCATGTTAAATAAGGCAGAATGGCATGCCACCGGGAAATTCGACAAACTGACAGGTAAACGGTTAGAAAGCCAGGTACCGCAACTCCACAACGAGACTTTTCAGCAGGTGCTGGGCGAAACGCTGACACAGCTGGCCCGAAAGAATAGTCGTATTATGGCTATTAGCCCAGCGATGGTTTCCGGCAGCAGACTAACGGCAATGAAACAGCTGATGCCCAAGCGTGTTTTTGATGTTGGTATCTGCGAACAGCATGCCGTTACTTTTTCTGCCGGCCTTGCTGCCGATGGGCTACTTCCTTTCTGTATTATTTATTCGACATTCTTACAACGCGCCTATGATCAGCTTATCCACGACGTCGCTTTACAGAAATTACCAGTCGTATTCTGTATCGACAGGGCCGGTGTTGTCGGTCCCGATGGCCCCACCCATCAGGGGGCATTCGACATTGCTTTTCTCCGTTGCATACCCAACATTACGGGCGCCTCTCCCATGACGCTTACAGACTTTAAAAATTTGTTGTTCACGGCTCAGGACATCGCTCTCGATGGACCTTTTGCAATCCGCTACCCAAAAGGTCGGGGTAACCAAGAAAAACAATCCGACAAATACACAAGACTTGAAATTGGAAAAGGAAGAAGACTTTGTTCAGGCAAAGACATTGCCCTACTCTCTCTTGGACCCGTTGGTCAATATGCACAGGACGCCTGCTGCGAGCTGCTCCAAGAGGACATCCACGTCGGGCACTATGATCTCCGGTTTTTTAAACCGCTCGACGAAGCGTTATTACATGAGGTATTCCAATCATATTCGTCTATCATCACCATCGAAGATGGATGTGTAGCAGGTGGAGTGGGCACCGCAGTGCTTGAATTTATGGTGGAACATGGTTACTCAGCCACGTTGAAGCGTCTTGGTTTGCCCGACTCGTTCGCAGTACAGGGTACACAGCAACAGCTTCACCAACTTTATTACTACGACAAACAGGCTATTATAGCCACAGTGAGACAGCTACACAAGGGCCTGATCAAACCGACAGATTCATGCTGTAGCCTTAAGCCGAAAGGAGTCTTTCCCTGACAGTTAACTTAGTCACAAGAGCAGTACTTAAAACAATATGGATTAAACGATCACTTGCGCAGGTCGTAGGATATAACCTGCATAGGAGCTCTCCTGTCAGAGATGCAGCTGGCGAAGTTTAGCTAAAAAGACTTTTTGTCAGGACATACCTTTCATCGACTTATTTCGTCTTTCAATTGTAAAAAGAATCTATTAGAGTCGAAACTGCCTGAATCTTCTAAGACAAACGTCCAGAAGGGTACGGTGTTTGTAGTTTACATGAAAGAAACAATGTTGTTTCTTTCATGTAGCAATCCATACCATGAAACACTTATTCGTCCTCCTTGCTATAGCGACCGGCTTATTTCTGATCAGCAAAGTTTGCTTTTCACAAAAAGGGAAAGACTTAAAACCGTCAACACAAAATACTATGAATACTACAAATCAAAAAGATCATGTTGTCTATTTTGCAGGAGGATGCTTCTGGGGAACTGAGCATTTCTTTAAACAAGTGCGCGGGGTCACCGCAACGGAAGTTGGCTATGCCAATGGAAACCTTCAGCACCCTACTTATGCACAAGTTTCGACAGGAACGTCCGGGTTTGCCGAAACCGTAAAGGTAAACTTCGACCCAGCGGTTGTCGATCTAAAGCTGCTCGTAGATCTTTTCTTCAAAACAATTGACCCGACTTCACTGAATAAACAAGGCAACGATATCGGTACACAATACCGTACAGGCATTTATTATACCAATGCGGACGATGCCGCTGTTATCAAAGAGCAAATAGCTGCTTTAGCAAGTCAATACAAGAGCAAAATAGTGGTGGAAATAGAACCTTTACAGAATTACTATAATGCTGAAGCTTATCATCAAAAATACCTGGACAAAAACCCCGGTGGTTATTGCCATATAAGCCCTGATTTATTTGAACTTGCGCGAAATGCCAACCCCGAAAAAGCGAAAGTGAACATTGAAAACAGGTATAAAAAGGCTGACAAGGAGACCTTGAAGAAGGAGTTAACTCCATTGCAATACGATGTTACACAAAACAGCGCAACAGAGCGCGCATTTGACAATGCCTATAATGACGAATTTAGGGAAGGCATTTATGTCGATATCACAACCGGAGAACCCTTATTTGTCTCAACAGATAAATTTGAATCGGGCTGTGGATGGCCCAGTTTTTCCAAACCAATTAGCGATAGCTTGATTCAAGAACACTCCGACACTTCGTACGGGATGCGCAGAACGGAAGTACGCAGCAAAACTGGTGATGCACACCTCGGCCACGTTTTTAACGATGGACCGGCAGATAAAGGTGGTCTACGTTATTGTATAAACAGTGCTTCACTTCGATTTATTCCAAAAGACAAGATGAAAGCACAGGGCTACGAGAAGTACTTACCCTTATTGGTAAAAAAATAATCTGCAGCGCCTCGGTTGAGGCGCTTGCCCTGAACATTTCAACATCCGTCAAGCCGTCGTTACAATAACCTATTATTCAATGCATAAACCAATGCTTCATTCATGTTACTTACCCTCAGTTTTTCAAATAATTTTCGCCGATGAAATTTCACCGTGTCAATGGAAACGAAAATTTTTTCGGAAGTTTCATGAATGGTCAGACCGCGATGATAAAAGCGTAAAATTTCTATTTCACGTTCGGTAAGGTTAATCTTTTTTTGGGAGTTCCATTTCCCGGTCAACAGATCCAACTCCCAGACTAAGTTGGAGTGCAACTTTTCGATCGTCACGTTACCCGAAGACACATTCGTAGATAAAGATACGATACAAATTGCCTTCCATATTTTTCCCTCTTCTGTCAAAAAAACCGGCGTCAGTTTATGATTAATTAAAATAAACTTGTTATGCGCATTTTGTATCTGAAAATCATACGATATAACATAAAGCTTCCGTTCCTCGATGGGTATTTTTTCGTAAAAGCTGAACCCCGCTTCGTTAATCGTAATGAGCATCCGGAAATCATCGGATGGAACATATTTTTGATAAAAGCCATAGCCCATTTCCATCACCTCTGTGGCTGTTAAACCTGCGAGAAACAGCGGGTTGTCTGAAACAAACTCAAAGCTTTTGGCCTGATAATCGATTAGGTAGATACTCTGGTAAGTAATTCGTGAGAAAGCTTTCACAAGCTCAATATAGCTATGCGTCTGCAGGATGTCCTTTTCTGAAAGACGATCAACAGTATTTTTTTGTGAAAATAGCGCGTTAAAATCCATAACGAAATTCTAAGTTTCGAAGTTAAATAAAACTACACTCAAGTGTAGCTTTTATTTGGACAAACTGTAATACTTTTGGACAAAACAGCTAGAAAAATACAGCTAACTAAACGAAAAGCCGGAAAAAACATAAAACCATTTCTTACACAGATGCTTATTAAAACTATACAGATTCGAAATATTGGAATCGCCCTTGGGGTCTTATTTTTTGGGAACAGCTACGCACAGCAGAAAATTGAAGTTTTAAATTTTGGGACATTTCACATGAGCTATACCCCTGATGCCCATAAAGTGGAATTTGATGAAAAAGATCAAAAAAACAGGAAAGAAACCTATCAAGTAGCCAAACTGTTGGCTGATTTTAAACCAACCATCATTTGCGTAGAAGTCATTCCTGAAAAAAACAGAGAATTGAACAGTGACTACAGGTCTTTTATCGACGACAAAGGCCATAAAGCTAAGTTTGGTGGTGAAATAGCGTTAATCGCTTATGAAGTTGGCAAACTTGCAGGGGTAAAAACAATTTATGGAATTGATGAACAACAAACTGCAGCATATAATTACAACATTGCCAATGAACTGGAGAACCAGGTGGATACTGTAACGTATAAAAACTACATGGGAAAAATCATGAAGGAATTCACCCATATTGACCAACTCTCCATTTTAGATAAATTAAAGGTATTTAATCACAAAGAGACCCTGCAAAAATTTATCAATGTAAACGCTGATATCTTAACCTACAGTAGTACAAAAGGTAATTTTGAAGGAGCAGACGAAGCCACTAAATTTTACGGAAGAAATCTACGGATACTCTCCAATTTAAATCAGATCCCTGTCACGGCGCAAGATCGTATTTTGCTGATCACCGGTGCTACTCACGCAGCTTTTCTTGGTGAGTTTTTGCAACGGAGCCCCAAATACAAGCTTATGGAAGTTGCTGAATACCTCCAATAAAATGGTCCGTAAAGAAAGTTTGCCTTTATAGGCTTTAAAAATGATATAGAGTACCTAACCTTAATTACCTAAAGAAAAACTTCAACATGATAACTTGCAAAAACTGCGGTACAGACATTACGTCAAAATTTTGTCCCGATTGTGGCCAACCTGCAACGCTGAAAAGAATAGATGCGCATTATATCACCCATGAAATAGAACATGTGCTTCACTTTGAACGCGGTATTCTCTATACCATTAGCGGATTGGTAACAGCGCCGGGGAAGAATGTGCAAAACTACATTTCTGAGAATCGTAGCCGGCTGGTCAAACCTATTATTTTTGTTATTGTAACCTCTTTAGTGTACTCGATTATTGCCCACTTTTTCCATACTGAAGAACAGTATATGCAGTCAATCGACAGCCATGGTATTGAAAGTAAACTCATCATCACGACCCACATCTTCCGATGGCTACAAGATCATTATGGTTATGCTAACATTATCATGGGATTCTTTATCGCCCTTTGGACTAAATTATTCTTTAAAAAATACGGCTATAATCTTTTTGAAATCATCATCTTATTATGTTTTATTATGGGGATGGCGATGTTAATTTATGCTTTTTTTGCAATAATTGATGGTATAACCCACCAGCGTTTTATCTTATACGCAACATTGGTGACCTTTGCATATTACTCCTGGGCCATGGGACAGTTTTTTGATAAGACTAAAAAGATCAGCTATTTCAAAGCATTTGCCGCTTTAATAATAGGCTTTATCTCCTATTTGATCGTCATAATGTTCATTGGTATTACCCTGGATATACTTATAAGATAGCCATATTGTAACGAACGCTGCCCTGCGTCTCAAAAATCACCATGTTAATTGATGCGATAAATAGGATAAAGAAGATGTGAATCTTCATAGTAAGGTGAATGTTTGTATATCCAATCCAGCTGCGCACTACTACTCGCAGCAAGTTTAGGGTTATTCATCTTCTCGCGTTCAAAGGCAGCTCTTAAATCTTTATTCTCTTTTAGAAGCTTGGCTGCTGTATCTTCAAAAACATACGCTGAATAATATTCTTTCTGTCCTAAGATCGCATCAAAGAAATTCCAATTAAAATAAGAGTCTATTGCTTCAGGTTCTAAAGTTTCCAGCAAGAACTTTACACCGTCCTGATTCAAGGGGACTAAATAATCACCGGCACGAAAGTTTACCTTATTGGATTCCCGGAGGAGGCTGGTGTCAAAATGTAAATAGTGGCCTTCGTAAGGACTTGAAGTTGTCTTGAAATCCTTAATTCGATACTGTTCCACCGCTATTACTGTATCTTGTTTAAGCGGAATCATTTTGATCTGATTGAGTGTTAGCAAGTTAATAATTTTCCATTCAGACTGCGGAATGACATAATACGATGGAATAGTTACTTCTTTTGTCGGAACATAGGTATTATATAACTTAACTTGTTTTGAAAACTTCGCGTTTCTATCATACCACAATCTATCTTTCGAGGAGACATCGCTTGGCTTATATTTTGCCTCGAAGCCCTTAAAGTCCAGTGATTCATATTTCGATGAATCAAGCTTCCATGCTAGGGCATATTTATCCCCTATTTGATATTGCTTGAGGTTTTCAGTTCTTTTTTGTTTGATCTCTTTATAATGCTGTTCCATAAAATCCAGATTACAACGCATATAATCATAAGTTGCTTTGACACGTTCTTGATAAGGTTTCAACATGTGTGTTTCTACCACGGTTCCGATGACATTAAATAGACTGGTGTAACCTGTTGCATATCTTGGCGAATCCATAAAAGTTGGAAAACCACCATCAGGTACATCGTTGTGGATGTTAACATAGGGAACAGACATAAACCCTTTCTCCTGGAGGTCTTTGAGTAAGGTTTTTTGCATGTTGTTATTAAAATAATTACCTAAAAGGTTTCCCAGACGTTCTTTGTTTGTTGAGATATAAGTAAAGGTGTACTGATAATCGGCCCCATTGCTCACATGATTATCGATAAAAACATCCGGCTTGACCCAGTGGAAAATCTGCTGAAAACTGCGCGAGTTTTTAGTGTCTGTCTTAATAAAATCCCTATTTAAGTCATAATGCCTTGCATTTCCACGAAAGCCATACTCTTCAGGGCCATTTTGGTTAGCTCGGGAAAAGCTCCCACGATTTAACATCCCACTGACATTGTAACTCGCGAGCGCAACAACGATAACATTTTGAGGTGCCTTTACCTTTCCTGTCGCCAAATCCCGCATGAGCATCATAGTGGCATCAATACCATCGGGTTCTCCGGGATGAATACCGTTGTTGACCAATAAAATACATTTCCCTTTCCTAGCGACTTCCAGTGTCTTTCCAAACGGATTAAATACGACCACATCTATTGGTTTATTGTTATCGTCTTCTCCCTTTGTTTCATAATGAATTGATGTATATTTCTCCGCCAATTCCTGATAGTAGGCCCGCATTTCTTCAAATGTTGTGGATTGATTACCATTGCCCCGTTCATAAGGTGTAGGCATTTGCGCATAACTTCTGCCCAAAAGCATAAAAGAAAATAATATCAGGAACCGTTTCATAAGATCAATTTAGCGTCCAATTTACGATAAACTTGTTAAAATACATAAGCAATCTCCACCGTCTATTAAGAACGACTTCTCAATAAAAACAAAATCCCTAAGAAATAAAGGGATTTTGTCATTACTCTTTTACCGGTATTTTAATTGCTGACCTCGTTTAATAATTCGATATCTTCTGTATCTAATTTAAGAGCCGGTGCCGCACATAGCGTATCCAATTGACGCTCACTCGTGGCACTCACAACGGGAGCGGTAATCAGCGGTTTAGCCAACAACCATGCTAATGCTACAGTGGCCTGTGTTGTACCATGCTTCTCGGAGATAGCATCGAGCGCTTTCAGGACAGCTTTACCTTTAGCATCAAAATATTTTTTGATTCCACCGCCCCTTGCCGTTTTATCAAAGTCAGCTTCAGTACGGTATTTACCGGTCAAGAAACCTGCTGCAAGCGACCAATATGGAAATACACTCAACCCATACTTCTCGACCAATCCCGCATAATCTGTTTCAAAACCTGCGCGCTCTACCAAATTGTAATGCGGTTGCAAAGCAACATATTTTGGAAGGCCGTTTTTCTCTGCTACATCAAAGCTTTCCGTTAAACGCGCTGGCGATACATTAGAAGCGGCGACATAACGTACCTTGCCTGCCTCTATTAAGTCCGCATAAGCCGACAATGTCTCTTCCACAGGGGTTATGTTATCATCAAAGTGGGTATAGTATAGATCTATATGATCTACTCCCAACCGTCGCAGTGAATCATCGGCAGACTTCAAAATATGTTTCCTTGAGATATCATACCCATGTTCCTTAGTCTCGGATCCAACTTTTGTTGCGATCACTATATTATCACGGTTACCGCGCCTTTTTAACCATTTTCCAATAATTTCTTCAGACTGCCCTCCAGTTCCATTTACCCACCACGAATAGGTATCTGCCGTATCAATAAAATTAAACCCTGCTCCTACAAATTTATCTAGCATTTCAAACGATCTCTGTTCATCTAATGTCCAACCGAAAACATTCCCACCAAAATTAATTGGCGCTATCTGCAAGTCTGTGTGTTGTATTTCTATCTTTTTCATTGAAATCATCTATTAATTGTTCCTTTAAATAAAAAAATAGCTATGCCTTTCCAGCTGAAAAGCTCAAGCTAAAGTTACGGTATTCATCTTGAGCCATATCAGTATTCTTCACATCTAATTGTCAAAACGCATAAAGATTTTATTGCGATTAAAAAAACAGGTCGGTTCTTTAACCGACCTTTTACAACGTTACTTTTCAATAGACGACATGTCGATTACGAAACGATATTTTACATCACTGTCCAATACCCTTTGATAAGCCTCATTTACATAGTCGATATCAATCATTTCTGTTTCGGGTAGAATATTATGTTCAGCACAAAAATCAAGCATATCTTGAGTTTCCTGTATTCCCCCAATGCTGGAAGCCGTTAGGATCTTATTTCCACCCATGATTGAACGTCCATTGATCTCCATGGGGGCAGCCGGGATTCCCACGCAGATATAAACTCCTTTTGTTTTCAATAATGCAAGATAGAGGTTATAATCATGCGGTGCCGATACGGTATCAATAATAAAATCAAAATACGATGAGAATTCTTTTATTTCATCTGCCTCATGCGTGTTTAAGAACTTGTGTGCTCCAAGTAGAGCAGCATCCTCCTTCTTACGTGGAGAATGGCTTATCATTGTGACTTCTGCTCCCATTGCTACTGCAATTTTAACAGCCATATGTCCCAATCCACCTAAGCCCAACACACCAACTTTATGCCCTTTGCTAATATTCCATCTTTTTAATGGCGAATAGGTGGTGATTCCAGCACAGAGTAGCGGTGCCACCTTTTTAATATCCAACGATTCCGGCACATGCAGCACAAAGTCCGCATCCGCAACAATATTATTGCTGTAACCACCAAAAGTATAGCTGTGATCATGCATCACATCCTTGCTGTTGTAAGTCCAGACGGTCTTCTTTTCTGAACAGAACTGTTGTTGGTCTGACTTGCAGTTATCGCATTCGCCACAGGAAGCCACCATACAACCGACACCTGCCAGGTCTCCTTTTTTGAACTTAGTCACTCCACTACCAACGGCACTTATCCGACCGACAATTTCGTGCCCGGGAACAATCGGGTATTGTGTACCACCCCACTCGTCATGTACTTGATGAATATCGGAGTGACAGATCCCGCTGTACAGGATATCGATTAAAACATCGTTTGCACCAAGCTCTCTCCTTTCAAACTCCCAGTACTCAAGTGGAGAATTACTATCTTTCGCCGCATAACCTTTCGACTTAATCATATTATTTTTTTTATAGACCACAATTTGGATGCGAAGATATCTCCGATCCCCTATTTACATTGTACTAAGTTAGCGGGTATTGATGACGAATAGAGCAAGACAAATAGAATATTGACACTCCGCAAACAAAAAACAAGTTTAAACATAGAAATATCCGCACAAGACCATGTATATTTGAGTTCATATAAATCATTTCAATGAAAAGAACCAGTCTAACACTAGCAATTATTTGCTTAACATCAATGGCCTTCGCCCAAAAGATAAGCTACAGAGTGAACACCCAAAACTCGACGATCAAATGGAATGCTAAAAAGGTTGTTGGTGGTCATGTGGGAACAATCAATATACAAGAAGGCACGGTACAGACAGAAAAAGGGAAAATTACCGGCGGTGGTTTTACCATAGATATGAATTCCATGGCTTGTACAGATGCACCTAAATTGACCGGACATCTAAAAAATGAAGATTTCTTCAATGTGCCTACCTATCCCAACAGTAAATTTGTCATCAGTAAGGTTGATAATAGCAAAGGCAACCCAATCATAACAGGCAATCTGACAATCAAGAATAAAACAAAATCGATCTCCTTTCCAGCAAAAGTCACCACAACTGCAGATGGGCTTTCTGCTGAAGCTATCGGAGTCAAAGTAAATCGACTGGACTTTGATATACAGTATCGTTCAGCAAGCTTTTTCTCCGACTTAGGCAATCGCGCTATCGATGATGAATTCACCTTAGATATCCTACTTAAGGCTGTAAAATAAAAACTACTGGAGCCATTTGTTAATACAAATGGCTCTTCCTTCATTGCCTCATCGTACCGAGAATCGATATGATTTAATCGAAATGGTTTGAATAGAAAACTCCCCTGTGGGGACTGTTGACTTCGGTCATCGTTTTGCTTTTCCCAACTATTGCCGGTCATCCGGATTGATTATGACGTGATCCCAACACGGCCTATTATCAATCCGTCTCGCTGGTTTAATGTACGCATGCCTATATAGAGAACCTTAGGTGCAGGTATTTATCCCTACTCAAAATAGCGCGTCTGCACATTTCTACAGCAGCAAACAAAGACTCTGTTAAATTAGATTTGATTCAAATTGCACTTAGCAACCGATAAGATTGACGAAAGTAAAGTTTTAAAATTATCTTTAAACTCCCAAAAGTAAGGTTAGACAAATTATATATGGAGAAAATAAAAACTTTTCAACAGCACGAGCTTAATAGAATTAGAAAAAATTGGAGTGACAGTGGCCTCGCATTTGAAAAGTTGGGAAGATCTTCTAACATAGCAGATTATTCGGATCGCGAGATCAATGAAATGCTTCTCGGCGTATATAAAGACAGTAAACATCTTATGGTCGATGAAGGCTACTTTATCGATCTCACCCAAGCCCGTAAAGCCAGCTGTATTTTGGTTGATGTATCCTATTCAAGACGTATCAAACCTGCTCCAAACAGCGTCCTTAGTCTTCAGGATATCCGTAATTTTTATATTGAAGACTATTTCATAGAAACGGAAGAAGCATTTTCCAATAGATACAAACATAAGATAACCGGTTATTTAAAAAAGATCGGCGGCATCAGTTTGGGCAAAGGGCAATACAATGACCTGTATTCTATTCCGAACGATTTTAAAACTTTTTTCGGCGATACGCCAGCCGATCTGTTCTATCCGATCCAACGTTATATCAATGGTTTATTTTTTGATGACGATTATCGAATTTCAGCCTTCGAAGTTATCAGCAAGATTGTTATCAGTAAGACATAACTCCGATTGCCGGAGCAGGCGCTCGTGATTTCTTAATTGATAATGTCGCCGCCACTCTCGTCTAGTTTATCACGAAATTTTTCAAGTTCCTGAGTGCCGGGTTTTGCCCAATCAGCAACTTCACCAATAATTTTTAATGGAAATTCAGATCGATAGGAACGTGTCGGATTTCCGGGGAATTTCTGATCCGTCAGGTTGGGATCATGCTCATAATCACCGGTAGGTTCAACAATAAATACGCGCTCGCTACGCTCACCTTTTGCGAGTGCCGCTGCAAGTCCAGCCCCATTCATCAAGGCTGTAAAGTAAATGTGGTTCATTTTTAAGTCGGCTTGATAGTTGGAATTGAAGCCTGGAACCAATAAATCGCCGATTTGTGCATCTGCTTTTGTCCCATGATAAAAAGGTCCCTTATCAAAGGGAATATTTTTATAAGAAGAGGCCAGCCGAGCATACTCACTTGCCATTGCTTCTTCTCCTAACCCTGTGTAACAGGCGCAAATCTTCAAATACAATCCGGGCAATGCACTAGTCGTCCGGTCATCGTTGATTACCAATGCATGCTCTAAGGCTATGTGTAGCCATTTCAGACTATCCGACAGCGATTTCTGTTGCCGCGATACAAAATAAGCCGCAAAAAACTTTTCGTGGTCATCACTTGCCTCCCGATAACCTTGCATAAAAAATGACAGTGATTCCTCCGCTCTACCGCTTTCTTCCAGTTGTATTCCTTTTAGACAAAGTTTGACAACTTCATTAAATGGTGAAAATTCCATCGTATAAATTATTTTTTATCCAACATACATTATTCTCGCCTCAATTACAAATGACCACTCCTTAAAAACATCTGTTCTACAGCAAGGCCTTGGACGTGAAAAGCCAGTTATGAGGATAACCGGCTCTTCAACAAAATTGTTCTCTTAATTTCAACATTTCTCCACGCAACAACGTACAATTGGTTGGGCATTTAGGAAACGACACATTGCTGGAATCCCGAAGGCAGTTAGCGTTCGGAACGCAATTATTATCCGATAGTGGCGTCCTTTAGAACACAATATTGCCTTTGTGGATCAATGAAGTCACCGGTGAAATCCGAGAAACTGCTTCAGCAGAACAACTTGCCTCAACAAAAACCATGCTTGCTTCATCGCCTACTTTCGGCCATTGTTGATTTCCATTATTATCCAAAGGCAATTTGTAACGTGTGGCGAAAGCGAGTGTTCTGGATAAGCCGAATTCTGTTCCATAGCCATACAGCTCAGCAATTAGATTCGCTTTCTGGAGCATGTTTCCCGAACCAAAGGTATTCCAGTGATCCTGAATATTGTCATTTCCAATCAAAACTTCCACACCATATTTTCGAAGTGTCGGAATAGGCATAATCATATTGCCAAAAGGCACGGAGGAGACGATTCCCACGCCCGCCTCGGCAAGACGCGCCGCAATTTTTTCGACTTCGACATTTGCGAGTCGGCTAAGTGCAAAAGCGTGGCTAACAAAAGCTTTTCCTTTTAATTGGGGGTTTTCCAATGTTCGGTCGATCAAAAAGTCGATTGTCTTTAGACCACTTTCTCCCATTTCATGGAGATGTATGTCAACTCCCTTATCGTTATCAAGCGCCAACCGGGTAATCTGCTCCATACTTTTTTCAATACTTCCGTCCAAAGAGTACGGATCCACTCCACCGATGAAACTAACAGCATCCAGTTTTGCAACATCCTTCAAAATGGGTAAGGTATCCGTATAATAAAGACCATGCTGTGGAAAAGCAACCAGCTCCGCGTCTACCGTGTCTTTTTTTGATGCAAGCGCCTTTTCTAAATTTGTTAGCGATCTTAGTCCAGATGTTGGATCAACATTGAAATGCGAACGAATAAAATCAGTTCCGTATGCCTGCAGAAAATTCAGCATTTTGCCCGTTCTTTCGACCGATGTGCTTAACCATTCAGGAATCATCTTTTGCTCATACGCGATCATATCTTTTACGGTATGCCGCGTGGGAGATACTGCTTCCCATGGCAAACCAAACAACATTTTATCCAAATGGGCATGCATATCCTTAAAGGCCGGCAACATCAAATGTCCTTTTGCATCGATTCCATTGGCATTTGGGGTATTTGGTTTGATTCCTTTGATCTTACCCGCTTCAACTTCTACACAGCATAAAGCGGTATTTGTGCTTATTACTTCCTCTCCATCAAACTCGAATCCTGTCTCAAGCCGTACGTTTTTTAAAATATATGTTTTAGCTTTCATATTTCTTTTGATCATATTCTTTTTTTCTAAAATTTACTAGACAATAGAAACGGTATTATTTTTTCCGCTTTTATGACTTAGTATGACCAAAACAAAGGTCGCGATGATTTTTCAGGGTGTTTTGCAGAATACATCTCGATGCTTGAACAATTTATCACAACGCAAACTTTGACTTAACATTGTGTGTGAGCAGGAGCTACACGAGTACACTTTCAGCCAGTGTTTGACCAATAATAGCGACATTTAAGATCCACGCTTGTAATAAATTGTCCAACAGATGGAATGAAAACCACATTGTAAAAACAGCCCTATCTCCTATTTTTGTACTAGACGTCAGGCATATTCGACAATTTATTGAAAATTACAGCATAATAAAATGATGAAAACAACTTTAATACTCCTGATCATGATGAGCATAACAAGTTCGTGCCGATCGGCATTAACAGAAAACTCCTATACTGAAAATTCGTCCCAGGAGGATATTATTCAATTGGTCGTCAACAATGACCTGCAGGGTGTAAGAAAAGCACTAGAAAATAAGACCAACGTAAACAGCAAAGATACGAACAAACGTACGCTTCTACTTATCGCTACAAACAATGGAGCTCTTGAAATGGCCAAATTATTGGTAGAATATGGCGCCGATGTCAACATTCAGGCTGATAATATGGATAGCCCATTTTTATACGCGGGAGCAAGTGGGCAAGTTGAACTCGTCAAGCTTTTCTTAGATCACGGCGCGCGTTTTGATTTATTTAATCGATATAATGGCACAGCTTTAATACCGGCATGTGAACGTGGACATGTAGAAACGGTAAGATTATTGGCCAATACTAAAAATTTCCCATTAGATCATGTCAATCGCTTAGGATGGACCGCTTTGATGGAAGGAGTTATACTCGGTGACGGAAGCAAAAAATATCAGGAAATCGTTCAGATTCTAAAAGATGCCGGAGCAAAATTAGATATTCCGGACTTCGATGGTAAAAGCCCGTTGCAACACGCACAACAAAGAGGCTTCAATGAAATTGTTAAGATACTAACATTATAAATATCAAGGTTCATCTTCCATTAAATGGTCAAATTTAAATAAAATTTCAGTAAGGATCTCACCATGCTGCAGATCAGTGTATGTTTCACCAATTAAAGGAAATGAACCTTATCGACTAGAAATGAACCTTATCGATTTATAGCTTAGCGTTGTATCTCATACCAAAATATCAGGTAACGCTTTTCCGTAATGTAATAACTGTAATTTCGGGCCAAACACCTATCCGCCCTTTTAGGCCGTGAAAACCAAAACCACGGTTGACATAAAGATATTTTCCCTGTTTTTGATAAAGTCCAGCCCACTGTTTATAAAAATATTGAATTGGACTCCATTTTAACCCAAATAGTTCTATCCCAAACTGCATACCATGTGTATGACCAGCCAGCGTTAAATGCACATGTTGATCATAGTCCAAAGTAACATGATCCCAATGTGAAGGATCATGAGACATTAAAATTTTAAACGTATCTTTGTCTAATCCAAGAGTTGCCTTAGCCAAATCGCCATATTGATGAAACCCTCCTTTTCCCCAATTTTCAACACCAATTAACGAGATACGCTCACCTTGCTTTTCTATAGCTATCGATTCGTTTAGCAACAATTTAAACCCCATTTCATGATGAATTTCCTTGAGCCTATTCAAATTTAAGGCTTTTGATTCCATACTTCCCATTGCACATAGTCCCCATAGTCGTGATTCCCAAGGACAGAAAACTTTCCCGAAGGAGCTTCTAATCGGTTGAAGTCTGAAACCCAGGGTTCCATTTCGGAAGCCTTATTATTGACTAGATCGCCCGTAAACAGTAACAGATCACTGTTTTGTGCATTGACCAATTCGATACCTTTGCGTACTCTTTTGATATCAGATAAACTCCCTGAATGAATATCCGACAGCTGTGTAATTTTAAAACCGTCAAACGCCGCAGGTAGATCAGGAAAACTCAAGACTTCCTCACGCACTTTATAAAAATAACGACCTTTCGTTAAACCGAAAAAAATAACCAACAGCATGGCTCCCGCCAAAAACAATACAATTTCACTCAAAAATAGACTTCGTGGAGGAAAGGAACTAAAAATACGCATAAGATCTTCAACAAATAAAAAGGGCACTGCAAGCAATTTTGGGATGAATACAATTAAAAATGCTGTGATCAGACTTGTGGCGGTCTGCTGGACATCATAACCCGTTCTCCGTAAAAAAATTAAAGTAAAAACACCCAAAAACAGCAGAATATCAATCCCCCAATACATGTTGTGCCAAATTGAACCATGAATAACCGTACTAAACGCCTGAAAAAAATAGATATCCCCCAAAACGAATAGGAATATTATCAGTAAGAGTCTCTTTGCCATAGTGATTAAAGTATTGATTTTAAATCACTAATGATATGCCAAAAGATATTTTTTAACTTTTACAGCCCTTATCCTCTTAAATAGTGATGTCTATGTGACAATCGCATCGCTGTTGGCAGGGATCGATATAAGGGTTGTACGATCGGTCTAAATTCCTGTCAATATGTCGCACTAGCCTACACATTCTCGGAGGCGCCAAAGTGAATGTAAGTGTTTGAGCATCCTATCATTTCTCCAGAAATACTTTATTTTAACAAATAATTACCGTGAAACGGTAATTATTTATATATTTACAGTATCAAACCAAATTTTACATGATGAACCGGACAAAAATAATCGGCAGAGTCTTATTCTATATAACTTCACTTTTAGGGAGCTTATATTTAATCATAACCCTGTATGCGTTGATATGCCTGCTGACAGGCTGGAACACAGCATCCTATGGCAATGGAATGTTTCTTCATATCAACTATCCGTTTACCATAACGCCCTTGATGAATGTGGATAATAACGTATCGTACAAAGTATTTTCATTCATACTACCCCTGTCATTCTATACCATCTTTTTTCTCTTGTCTGCGCAAATATTTAAATTGTTTACCCGAAGGAAGCTATTTACCAAATTTCACCTGCTTATACTCAAACGGTATTACAGGTTAAATCTGTTACTGCCAATCGTCTGCACGGCTATTGCCGCAGTATTTGTTACAGTCGAAGGGGGAATTGCCATACTCATTGCTGTACATTTCATTTTGGGCATTTTTGTTTTTTTCCTCGCGGAAATCTTCCGGCAAGGCCTCCATTTACAGGATGAACAAGATTTATATATCTAGTATATGGCTATTGTTGTAAATATAGATGTAATGCTGGCCAAACGAAAAATGCAAAGCAAAGAACTTGCAGAACAAATCGGCATTACACAAGGTAATCTTTCGGTATTAAAAACGGGAAAGGCAAAAGGAATACGTTTCGAAACGCTACAAGCGATATGCACTGTATTGGAGTGTCAACCAGGTGATATATTGGAATTCGTACCTGATTAGCGCATAAAACCATGATATCAAACATTAAAAGGACCCAGATTGTGATGTGGGCGTAAAGACAAGTCAGTTATGAACCAGTTAAAAATACAGAATCTTTCGAAAACGTATCCTAACGGGGTGAAAGCAATTACGGAGCTTTCATTACATATCGGTCAGGGCATGTTTGGGCTGCTTGGTCCGAATGGAGCTGGAAAATCGACATTAATGAAAATCATTGCTGGCTTAGAACAGGCAGATACCGGTTCCGTTGTATTGAATGATGTCAATATTTTAAATGAGCCCTCTTTTATAAAGAAACAGCTCGGTTACCTACCCCAAGATTTTGGAGTATATCCGCACCTATCGGCTTATCAACTCATGCATCACCTTGCCGTACTTAAAGGAATTAAAAAAGAAGGACGAAAAGAACATATATTAGATTTGCTCGCACGTGTAAATCTTTACGAATTTCGTGACAAAGAAGTTCACAATTTTTCGGGAGGAATGCGGCAACGTTTTGGTATTGCGCAGGCGATGTTGGGTTCGCCACAAATTATCATTGTAGACGAACCCACAGCGGGCCTCGATCCGCAAGAGCGCAATCGTTTCAACAATCTACTTAGTGAAATCGGGGAACAGATGATAGTGATCCTTTCAACACATCTAGTGGAAGATGTGCGAAGCCTCTGTGCTCAAATGGCTATTATCAACAACGGAAGTTTGATGGTCAATGGCGCACCCAACGACTTTTTAAAATCGTTGGAAGGCCGTATTTGGGCAAAAACGATTGACAAAAATGAATTACGTTATTTTAACGAAAATTTTCACACCTTATCAGCCCAATTACACGGGGGGCGTCTAGACGTCCATATTTATGCCACAAAAAGCCCAGGGAATGGTTTTGAGCAAATTAAACCTGATCTTGAAGATGTCTATTTCACACATTTATCTCAAATTGTATAGCCATGTTTATCGACTACTTTCTACTGGAAGTCAGCTTTTACTTTCCAAAAAAATGGTTCCTGGCATTATTATTCTGTTTTTTAGCATTTGGTTATTGGGTTAGCGTCATAGCTTCTTTTTCATTTGCCGGTGTTTACGCCAATTCTCCCTTTGTGTTAACTTACACCATAGGATTAGTATCGCTATTGAATATCTTTACCATCGTTATTTGTTCATCACAAATATTTTTACGTGAAATAGATGCACGATTTTCATCGCTCCTGTATACAACCCCGGTCAATAAAAATATTTTTCAACTGAGTCGTTTTGTGCTGGTGTTTCTGATCACGGCCCTTACATTTCTATTCTTTATCCTTGGGCTGATGCTCGGTCATGCTTCACAAGGAGATGAACATGAGAAATTTATGTCATTCCGTATGCTCAACTACCTACAGCCCTATATACTACTCGTCCTTCCAAATATTTTTTTCTGCACCGCAACTGTTAGTGCAATTGCTTGGACCAGCCGTAGTAAAATGCTTGTTTTTCTTTCGGGAGTTTTCATTTATATCCTATACTTCGCTGTCTCTTTATTTTCGAATTCGCCATTATTTGCCAACGCATCCCCCGTTTCCTCCGAGACCATGAGCCGGATGGCCATAGTCGACCCTTTTGGTCTGGCTGCTTTCTTTGAACAATGTCAGTCATGGTGCCCAGCTTTGAAAAACTCGACATTGCTCCAGCTCAAAGGAAATTTTTTGATAAACCGGATTGGTCTACTTGTATTTTCATCTGCATTGACGTTACTTGCGATCCGTCGAGCACGTTTTCATTGCACGACAAAAAAGAATATAAAACCGCCGCTGCAAAAGGCTGGAAACCAGCCAATCCTTCCTAGGGGACAAATAAGCATATCAGAAAAAGGTTGGCTTTATGATTGGCATACGCTTTATAGCTTCCTAAAGATTCACCTTCGAGCCCTACTAAAAGGTTTACCCTTTGTCGTTGTCATTGCGCTATGGTTGTTTTTTCTAGGTATGGAAATATACAGTAACATCGATGCAGGAATGCGCCTACCACAACGCTATGCCAGCACGGGATTAATGGTTCGGAACATCATCAATAGCTTTCCTCTTTTTTTACTTTCCGTCCTATCTTTTTATGGCATGGAAACAGTCTGGAGATCTCGAAGTACGCGGATATATGTACTCGAAGACAGCACTCCAGTACAAGTAACAGTTGTCATGCTGGCCAAGTGGATCTCGTTGTGCTGTATTGCATTATTACTTATTACAATAAGCATTCTGCAATGCATTGTTCTTCAACTTATATTCCAGTATCCAAAAATTGAATGGAATCTATATCTAAGTCTTTTTTATATCCTTGGCGTCCCATCTCTACTGTATGCTTCAGTTATTATCAGTATACAGACTATTGTGGGACTAAAATATCCAGCATTACTTTTGACAGTCTTGTTTTTTGCATTGACCAATTCCTTTATTGGTACCATGCTTGGTATAGAGCATCCACTTTTCCGTTTTGCAAAATCACCCTTAAACTATAGCGGCGACATGAATGGGTTTGGCGCCTATCTGCATGCATTTGGCTTTAAAATGATCTACTGGACTTCCTTTTCGGCCCTTATCGCTATTGGCACAACGCTCACCCGGCAAAAGGCAAGATCTTTTTCAGTAAACTTAAAATCGCATTCAAGGTTAAAGGTCTTCGCTGTGTTAATGGTTGCAGTCTTGTTGATTTCAGGCCATTTCATCTATCAGCGAACTCAAGTCGGCAATTCAGCAGCGAAAATCGATTGGATGCAACATTATGAACAGAAATACAGGCACTATCAGCATATTCCCCAGCCAACGATCGTTTCGGTCAAAACCGAAATAGATCTTTATCCGACGTCAAATGAATATATCATTAGTGGCCTATATAAGCTAGTCAATAAATCAGCCGCTCCGCTGGATAGCCTATTACTTTACACGGATCCTGCTATGGAATTAGCACATGTCAACATAGACCGCGCTGTACAAAAAGCTAACGACAGCACCTATGGTCACCACCGGTTTAAACTAACAAGCCCCTTCATGCCTGGAGATTCTATTACAATGGAATTTACGATAAAATACAAATGGACACCGTTCAACCGTCACGATCCCATGAATGCCATCTTAGCTAATGGTTCTTTTATGCGTATCAGTCGCTATTACCCCATATTTGGTTATCAGCACCAAAATGAAATAGAAGACCCACTTGAGCGTAAAAAACGAGCGCTGGGAAAAGCAAGCGCTTTAAAAAAGTTAGAACAGCCTGATGCTCTTCCCTACGACTATGGATATGTAGACCTTGAAACAATTATTTCGAGTGACAGTGACCAAACCTGTATCGCGACTGGAGAATTTATCAGAAAATGGCAAAAAGGAAATCGAAACTTTTTTCACTATAAATCAACAGGACCAATTCCCTTCCGCTTCGCAATATCATCAGCTGTATATATGGTTGAAAAATCCTCTTACGACAACATATCCATCGAGGTATATTATGACAGCAAACACGCGGAGAATGTTAAACAACTTATAAACGACGCAAAGCGAACTTTAGCCTATTGTCAAAACAACTTTGGAAAATATCCATTTAAAAGCATACGTTTCGTCGAAATATCTGGATTTGTTAGTGGATTTAACGCGACGGCTTATCCCGGTATGATTTTTATGAATGAGAACATGACCTTTCATTCAGATCTACGTCGCGAAAAAACAAGAGACGTCATTAATGAACTTGCCGGCCATGAGTTATCGCACCAATGGTGGGGTAACAGTCAAATTGACCCCGATGACCGGAGAGAAGGCGCTACAATGCTAACAGAAACGCTCGCTATGTATACTGAATTAATGTGTTATAAACACAAACATGGTCCCGAAGGAGTAAAGAAAATGGTCAAAATGTATCAAGATCTTTATGACATTGGAAAAGCAAACAGTGCAGACGAAGCTTTAATGAGAGTATCCCCTGGAAATACAAATGTTGCCTATTATAAAGGCCTTTTAGCCATGTATCAATTACATGAATTGATAGGTGAACAAAAAATAAATACTGCTTTGAGGACTTTTTTACAGCACTATGCCTTTCCACATCGACCGCCCACAAGTGAGGACCTAATTCATGAATTTATCAGGATCAGCGAACCAGCATTGCACAAGAACATCCGTAAACTATTTTTGTAGAAAATGTCGAAACAGTTTACGGATCCTTTCTGTTGTGTGAACTTTTTATTCAACTAATGGCGATTATCCGCATTATTGTAGAATCCCAATCTTTTGCATGCATGCTCTCATTTTTTGATAAGTGCGCTCAATGTCTTGATCTAGGCCAATGGAAAACCTGATCAATCCATCGGAAATACCCATCTTTAAGCGCTCTTCTTCAGGAATTTCTGATGACGTAGAACTACCTGAACAGGAGAATAGTGTCTTATAGAATCCTAGGCTGACGGCTAAATACCCTAAATTTTCAGCCTGCATCAGTTCCATTAATTCATTGGCTTTTTCAGTGGTTTCCACATCAACAGTCATTAAGCCTCCAAAACCATAGGTCTTATGCATCATGCTTTTCATTAATTCATGATCTCGATGCGAATGTAAGCCCGGATAAGATACCTTTAGTCCATCTTTCTCAAACCGTTCGGCAAGATACATCGCATTATAGCTATGTTGTCTCATCCGTATATGAAGTGTTCTTAAATTCTTCAATATACTCGCCGAACGTAAGCTGTCCATCGTTGGTCCCAATAACATACAGGACCCAGTGTTCACATTTTTCGTTTCATTAATAAACTCCTGACTTCCGCAATAAACCCCACCTACTGTATCGCTACTGCCATTAATAAATTTCGTTAGACTATGGATGACAAGGTCTGCTCCCAAAAGTATTGGCGATATAGACAACGGAGAAAACGTATTGTCGACAATCAGTTTTAGCTTGTATTTTTTACAGATGGCTGAAAGTTTTCTTAAGTCCGCCACATGCAATAAAGGGTTGCTCACGCTTTCACAATACAACACCTTTGTGCTAGGTCTTATCGATCTTTCGATTTCGTCGGCATCATTAATATCCAAAAATGTTGTCTCAATCTGGAAAGGTGGGAGAAAATTTTTGAGAAAGGCATAAGTTCCACCGTAGATCGTCCTACTGGAAATGATATGGTCGCCACTTTTACATAACTGTAAAAGAACTGTTGTGATCGCTCCCATACCCGAAGATGTTACATTGGCCGCAGCGGTATTCTCCATTTTTGCTAAAGCTTGCGCCAAATACAAATTCATTGGCGACGAATGTCTTGAATAGAGATAACAACCCTCTGCGTTCCCTTCAAATGTGTCGAACATTTTTTTAGCGGAAAGAAAGGTATAGGTAGAACTGTCTGAAATTGATGGATTCACACCTCCAAACTCACCAAAGTATTGCAAATCTTGAATTTCATTTGCAGCGTTAAAATTATCCATATTTTTATCTTTAAAATTGAGATATTTTAGATTATATTACAAGTGATTTTACTTATATTAGAATATAAATCTATTATATCAACGATAATTAGTTAAAACATCTGAAAACTTTAAAAACTGATAACAAATACAAAAAAATAATCTATGCACTTCGACGAAATTGACCTTAAGTTATTGCGTTTTCTCCAAGAAGATGCGAAACAAACGACCAAAGAACTGTCCTACAAGCTAAGCTTGTCGGTGACAGCAGTCTATGAGAGAGTCCGCAAGCTCGAAAATACGGGAATTATCGCAGGCTATGTCGCCATACTTGATAAAAAGAAGATAGCAAAAGATTTCCTCGTATTATGCCACGTAAAATTAACACAGCACAAAAAGGAGTATATCTTACAGTTTGAAAAAGAGGTCATGAACCTTCAAGAGGTAACCGAGTGTTTTCACGTGAGTGGCGACTACGACTATATCCTCAAGATTTGTGTCAAGGACATGGCAGACTATCGCAGCTTTATGTTAACAAAACTAACTAGCTTACAGCATATTGCAAGCACCCATAGTTCCTTTATGATCGCTGAGGTAAAAAATACATTGGTAATAGATCTGTAAGAAGTTCTAAACCAACACACCGTTTTTCGAT
Organism: Sphingobacterium sp. Ag1; assembly: GCF_000988325.1. Taxonomy (NCBI): domain Bacteria; kingdom Pseudomonadati; phylum Bacteroidota; class Sphingobacteriia; order Sphingobacteriales; family Sphingobacteriaceae; genus Sphingobacterium; species Sphingobacterium sp. Ag1. Next base: position 30,048 of record NZ_LBGU01000030.1, read on the forward strand.
GCAATAGCTTCCGGAAGATCCTCATCTCCCACCATCTGCAATAAATCAATTTCAATGGTCCTACAAATGGAAAGCATCGGTACATCAAACATCAGACCTCCAAAAGGATTTTCGGTATAATCGCCGACCAATTCCATTACAATATAAATCCATCCTATGACAACGCAAAAAGGAATACTGGTCCAGATACCCCAGTCCCCTAATTTCGCAAATTCATTCACGAGGCCCAAAGGAAGTAGAATGATTAAAATAACATTGAAGACAAAGGCTGTACTGGCAAACTGCCTAGGTGATGGAAATTTTTTGATCCTTTCTGCCTGTCCTTGATAATCGTAAAATTGATTCAGGCAATTCTGCAGTTGCGTTTGGTTAAAATCCGAAATAATCTGATCATTTTTCAACGCATTCACTTCTTTTGCTTGTTTAGAAATCAAATAAGTCGCAAAATTTTTATATTCGCTCTGCAACTTAAACTCCTCCGCAGAAAGATATTTACGCAAAAAAATCGAAGTTCTACTATAATCTGGAAAGCCAGCCTTTATCAACCTGTTCCGTTTCACATTCATTGAACCAAAATGTTTTTTCATGCTGATATGCTCCCACTCTGTCGGGACCAACAACTGCTCACGAAAAGTATAGAGCCAGGCAATGTGACGATAAGCGATTCTTTTCCTCCGTTCCTCCAAATCGGTATGATCACCGTCTTGGGTATCAAAAGCATATAACATAGCCGTGAACGAACGACTTGAATTGACAATTCCACCCCAGATTTTTCGGGCTTCCCAAAGTCTGTCATAGGCTTGATTATTTTTAAAACCAACGTAAAAAGATTCGGCCGTTCCGATTAATGCCAATGGCACCCACGGAATTATCATCCACTGCCAATTGAAAAAATAATAAATGACCGCCACCAAAGAACACCAAAGCGTCAGCCATATTAAATGTGCGCCCGCTAAATTAAATATTTGTCGATAGTTGAAATACTTGGTTGTGATCATAAAAAGTAAATATCTTCCTTTATTAAAAATGCTATGAAAGTACAATTTAAATTGTAACTGTCCAATACTTCAAATTGTTTTCGGCATAACGACATTTTATCAACTAATTTCATCGCGATAGATAGGTCCAACAACTACAACAATCTTACGTTCATCATGCAGTACTGATTAATAAACACGTATAAGGCACTATTGTATAATTTTATGCATTTGATTAATTTTAATCTTACGGATAAAAACAATTGCCAAACATATAACAAGGATACGATGAAGATAAAAGCACTTACATTAAATATAGGTCTTTTCCTTTTTGCTGCAACGACTTTCGCGCAGAATAAAGCCGACTTAAAATCATTGTTAAATAAAAACAGTGAATTTGTATTTCCACAGACAGTGGATAAAATTGCCGCTACATTGAATGTGAAAACAGAATTCTATGAAGATGCCAACGAAGAAAAGTATGCAAAATGGATCACAAAATCCGGTTTAGAACTTTATAGCAATTATGGGGCTGATAAATCCGTCAATGAACTATTTTTTGATATACCAGAAGACAAGTTTTTGATTGTCGAAGGATTGCCTTTTGATCTGGCAATCAATAAAACAACAGTCAAAGAGGCTCTTTCAAAATTCAGCCAACACGATGTCAAAAAGCAAAAACTTGATGCGGGAAGCTCGTTTCCGGGCGGTACCAGACTGACGATGAAAACAGGAACGCATTTTACCACCCTACTTTTCGATAGCAAAAATCTGTTAAAGTTCATAGGCTTGACCACCTCTTTAATTGACCCCGCTGCCAATTAAGGGTAAGGGGTCAATATCAAATTTATACGATTTATTAGCTAGATTGCCCAGGCATGATCACCCTTTTGATAAGGGAAATCGCCATCATATTTCCCAGGGATTTTCACATAACGGAATACTTCCGTCGCTCCCAATTTTGAGCTAAAAAATGTAAGGAGAGTAAGCTGTTTAAACAGGGTGAAAAAATGAGGCAGATCGTTAGCGGATTTCTTTTCATCATAATCCTGCGCTTCCTTGTCCAAAATATCGACAAAGGCCGTTTGGTCTTTCTTTTCAAGTTGCTGAAAATTACGTCCAAATTCTTTCTTGGCACGTTCGTCAATTCCAGCTGTTCCGGTCAGAAAGACCTGCTGTTCTTCAGGTTTATAGCAGTCTCGCACCAGAACGGGAATCTCAGAACCTACACCAGCTTCTTTCGCTCCCGGAGTAGTGGTCTTAGGAAGAATGGCCTCAGCGAGATCGCCAAAAAAATCGATTGATTTTGGATCAAAAAGCATTTCTATATCTTTCGAAGCAGACCTTTGGCATCCTTCCAAAAATAAGGGAGCGCCAATAACTGTTCCGCCCATGAGCATGGCTACACGTTGTATTGCTTCTCGTCTATTCATAACTATTACATCATAAAATAATTAAAGATTTCCTTTTTTTAATTCATTTACAGCAAAATCTACTGCCCTTGCAGTAAATGCCATATAGGTAAGCGATGGATTCACACAGGAAGAAGAAGTCATAAAGGCCCCGTCTGTCACAAAAACATTTTTAGCATCCCATACTTGGTTAAACTTGTTTAATACCGAGGTTTTCGGATCATTCCCCATGCGCGCTGTTCCCATTTCATGAATTCCCTGTCCCATACTAAACCCGTTGTCGTAGGTTGTTACATCTTTGACACCGATAGATTCTAACATTTCCTTCATTTCATTGCTTGCATCAACCCTTATTTTCCGCTCGTTATCCTTAATCTCTGCGTCTATTGCCAATACGGGAAGTCCCCATTTATCTTTTACCGATGAATCCAATAGGACTTTATTTTCGTGATATGGGAGTATTTCACCAAACGCGCTGAAACCCACTCCCCAGCTGCCCGGCTCGGCGATAGCATCTTTCCAAGCGCCGCCCACGCTCTTATTATCGACCTTACCCGACCATTGTCCCCTCGAAGCCCCGCCTTGATACCCAAAACCACGTACGTAATCTCTCTTCTTGGTATCGCCGGCAATATTGGCAAATCGGGGCACATATAATCCATTGGCCCGTCGACCAAAAATATATTTATCCTCAAATCCGTCTACTCTTCCCCCAGCCCCACTATTTAACATGTGATCCATCAGGTTATGTCCCAGTTCGCCACTACTGCTTCCAAGACCACCCTCCCATACATCAGTAGCGGAATTCATTAAGACCCAGGTGGAATTTAACGTTGAAGCACATACAAAGACGATTTTAGCAAAATACTCGTAGGTTTGATTCGTCTCCGCATCAACAATTTCTACTCCTTTAGCTTTCTGGGTATCACGATCGTAAATAATACTCTTTACAATTGAAAATGGCCGTAAGGTAAGGTTTCCTGTCTTCACTGCTGCGGGCAATGTTGCAGATTGTGTGCTAAAGTAAGCGCCGAAATTGCAACCCAACCAACATTTATTTTGGTATTGGCAGTTAACACGGCCATGGTGGGGCACTGTTATGTTGGCTACCCGGCCAATTATAAAATGTCGTTTTCCCTGATAATGCGATTTTAAGCGCGCGGCAAGGTCTTTCTCCACAATATTCATGTCCATGGGTGGCATAAATTCGCCATCAGGCAGCACGGCTATACCATCTTTATTACCCGAAATACCGGCAAATTTTTCAACGTGACTATACCAAGGTGCAATATCTTTATAACGTACGGGCCAGTCAATGCCATGTCCGTCTCTGCTATTTGCTTCAAAATCAACATCCGACCAACGATAACTCTGCCGCCCCCACATAAGCGAACGCCCGCCAACGTGATAGCCCCGGAACCAATTAAAGGGTTTAATCTCCTTATACGGACTTTCTGTCTCATTAGTCCAAAAGTCGATGTTCCCTTCATTCATCCATTGATTTTTAATTCCAAAAGGTAGGTAGTGCTGGGCGCGATCCAATGGCACCCGGCCCCGATGCGGAAAATCCCATGGATCTTTATTTGGTGATGGGTAATCTTTGATATGCTCAATATTGCGTCCTCTTTCTAACATAATGGTTTTAAGCCCACGCTCTGTTAGCTCCTTGGCTGCCCAGCCACCTGTGATCCCAGACCCGATGACAATTGCATCATAAACATTATTTGCCATTTATTTATAATTGGTTTATTGGGTTATTAAGTCTACTTCACAATCAAGCGCCACACAGGTGCCTGACAGCTTTACCTTGTTTAGACGAGGCATTCTTATATTATTTGGAAAGCGTAAGAATGGATCGTCTAGACAAGTTTAAGGTTTTTTTTTGATTTTATTGCAACCGGTTGCAAATTTTTGTAATATTGTATTAAACAAGCAGGTAGCTTGGATAACCAAATTATAATAGTATAAACGACAGACGCAGCCATTTCTTTAAACGTATTGGAATATGGATCTGTTTTGTACATAACGTAGTCTTTTTCTAAACGCAATACATATGATAACAATTAAAGGCCCTGCCATCTTCCTCGCGCAGTTTATCGGCGATGAAGCGCCATTTAACTCCTTGGACTCTATCTGCCAGTGGGCTGCAGCACTTGGCTATAAGGGTATACAACTGCCCACCTTGGATGCCCGTTTTATCGATCTAGAAAAAGCAGCGCTCGATAAAAGCTATGCACTTGATCTAAAAGCGAAAGTACAGTCTTTCGGATTGGAAATTACCGAACTTTCAACCCATCTCCAAGGGCAATTAGTGGCTGTAAATCCAAGTTTCGATGATCTATTTGATGCCTTTGCACCACAGCATTTACATGGTAATCCTCAAGCACGACAACAGTGGGCGATCCAGCAATTAAAATATGCCGTACGAGCTTCCCACAATCTCGGGCTTAAAGCGCTGGCTACCTTTAGTGGAGCCTTTCTATGGCCATTTATATACCCTTGGCCACAAAGACCCGCTAAATTGATCGAAACAGGTTTTGCTGAGCTTGCAAAATTATGGTTACCCATTCTTGATGAATGTGACCTGTATGATGTCGACCTATGCTATGAATTACACCCTGGAGAAGATCTCCATGACGGTGCTACTTTTGACTTATTTCTCGAAAATGTAAATTATCACAAGCGGGCAAACATTCTCTATGATCCCTCCCATTTTGTCCTTCAATGTCTTGACTATCTTCAATTCATCGACATTTACCATGAACGAATTAAAATGTTCCATGTTAAAGATGCTGAATTCAATCCTTCTGGTCGTCAGGGCGTCTATGGTGGCTTCCAGAGCTGGCAGTCAAGAGCCGGTCGTTTTAGATCAATCGGTGATGGACAAGTGGATTTCAAATCCATATTTACCAAACTCACACAATATGATTATCAAGGCTGGGCAGTACTGGAATGGGAATGTGCATTCAAAAATGCTGAAGATGGTGCACGGGAGGGCGCGCTGCATATTAAAGACTATATTATCCGTGTTACTGATAAGGCATTCGATAATTTTGCTGCCGTCGAAACCAATGATAGCCTTAACCGCAAACTATTGGGTTTGTAATTACGAAAGATATCCTCATTAAAAAATCAACTTTATGCGCAATACAAAACTAAAAATGGGCATGATCGGCGGTGGAAAAAATGCATTTATAGGGGCTGTACATCGCATGGCTGCTGGAATTGACGGTCAGATTGAATTATGTTGCGGAGCATTGAGTGCTGATCCACTTGTCGCAAAAGAATCCGCTGCACTTTTAGGGCTTCCAGTGGAAAGGAGCTATGGAAGTTATCGGGAAATGATTGTCGAGGAAAGTAAACGTCCGACGGATGATCGCATGAACTTTGTGAGTATAGTCACGCCCAATTTTGCTCATTTCGAACCAGCAATGATGGCACTGGAACATGGCTTCCATGTCGTGCTTGAAAAGCCGATGACTCTGACAACAGAACAGGCCGAATTGCTCCAACAAAAAGTAGCGGAAACTGGGCTAATACTCTGTGTCACATACACCTATTCTGCCTATCCGATGGTGAAGCAAGCCCGTCATCTCGTTAAAGAGGGCCAATTAGGTTCGATTAGAAAAATTATGGTCGAATATCCGCAGGGATGGCTAAGTAAGATGATCGAAAATAGTCCTTCTCTGGCCTTCTGGCGCACAGATCCCGAAAAGAGCGGAAAAAGTGGTTGTATGGGCGATATTGGGACACATGCTGCCCACCTAGCGGAATATATCTCCGGTTTAAAAATCACTAAAATGTGTGCCGATCTTCAAACATTTGTGACCGGAAGAAAACTTGAAGATGACGGCAACATATTACTTGGATTTGAAAATGGAGCCACCGGCGTACTATCGGCATCCCAAGTTGCTGCAGGAGAAGAAAATGCGTTAAAAATTAGAGTATATGGTGAACTTGGGGGATTGGAATGGAACCAGCAGGATGCAAATACACTCATCTTTAAACAGCTCGATGCGCCAATCCAGCTATTTCGTGCAGGTCAGCAGTACCTTTCACCAATCGCCAAACATAACATTCGTCTACCGGCCGGTCACCCCGAAGGATATATCGAAGCATTTGCCAATATTTATAGAAATTTTGCAGCCACACTATTGGCATCAATGCAAGGTATAAAGCCGCGAGAAGAAGATACTGATTTTCCAACTGTAGCTGATGGTCTGCGTGGCATGAAGTTTCTAGAAACTGTAATTGCCTCGGGAAAATCCGAACAGAAATGGACCGATTTTATTCGTTAGATACATACTTGCCATAAGTAGCCAATGTCATTTGCTCCCTGAACAAACGGCATTGGCTGCTCACTTTAATTTTTCTGCATTGACTGAGACATCTGTTTTAAATACCCCTCATAGTTTGAATAAGGTTCCTTGATCCTGCTGTTTGGTTTCAGGTAAAGAAATCCTTCCTGATTATCCAAAATGACATTAAAATGGTTCAGAATCTGGTTTCCGAACAGGCTTGGTCTGCCATTCGGTTTGAGTGGATCAGCGGCATTCGTCACAATATCTTTAAACTCCACGCCAGCTATTGAAGCATCCAAACGAATAATTTTTCGATTACTGATCGTAGTAAGCGGCGATAGATCATTCCAATTATGGCCTATACCGGTAAAATCTTCCCCTAACAGCATCGTACCATCACGACCTGTATCAAAAAGGAACCAAAAATCGTAGTCTCGTTGGTTATGTCTAAAAGCAGCTTTAAACTTGGGTCGGTTTTGCTCATAGTATACAGGAAGCTTTGTATACTTCTTTGCTTTAGTGGGGAGATCGCGATGAATTACCAATTCCATTTTGTCATAATCGATTTCAATAATGTGATTTCGAAAGAAACTGTTACCAATAATAAGATCTTCAAAAGGCTTCATATTACCGACCTCTGTCATTGACACGTTTTTCCAAACAATCGGCCCAATACGCAATTGATTGCCCAGGCTTGTCCGCTCGCTCTTGACCCCATCGGTATTCGCAACCGTCGTAAACGATGAAAATGATAAATCCAACCGCTTTGGGCTATTTTTGTTGACAACACCAGTTCCGGCTCCTAAATCAAACTGTATCGTAATGTCTTTTTTGTTAATTGTACCATTCAGGAAAATCCGTGAGCCAATAAGACGAAACGGTATCCGCATCGGAAATAAATTACTATTATCCATTGTGGGTAGATCCGGCGGTAATTGAGCGCTTATACGAACGTGACAAGAATCCGTTCCATTCAATAGTACTATGAAATCATACATCGCGCCGGGTTTAGTCATCACAGTCAATTCTTCCTGATCTGTTTTAAAAACAACTGTACTTTCTTTTGTTGGAATATTTACGAAATAGACGTCGGGATCTGCCTTGGGATCTAATTTCCAGTCAACACGGCAATAGGCGCCATCTGTAATACCGACTTTCTCAGATGAAGCTTTGATCAAAGGAATCTTAGCTTGCGGAAAGACGTTCGTCATCGTACAAAAAGAAAGAATAATAGCAAAGGCAGCCAAAGCAATGTGGCTTTTGTTCTTTTGATAATCTGTTTTCATAATTTTGCATTTTTTTTCAAGATCAAAGAAAAAAAATACCAACAGAAGAATATCCTTTTACAGCCCGACAATGCCCCGACAGCTACCCGACAATTGTATAAAAGTACCTATAAAATACTTATATCGGGCAAAATGCGTGCGTGCCCACCTTTATTTAACCCGATTGCATTTCGCAGAATAACGATTATATTTATAAGTATCCAACATAACGGAATAAGCAATTTCACATTGCTTTTAACACCCAGCCAATCGTTGAGTATGAAAATAATAAGCATCAGTAAAACGGCAACTAAAGTCGATACGATTTGAATTGAGATTAACTGACGGACCTTATATGAATGCTGTTTTTTGAACAGCATAATTGCGATAGGCACCAAAACATTTAATGGCGGCAATATAGAAAAGGGTAAGGAAGACAGGTTGATAATCTTGATCCATCTCAAGTTTTCTGACTCAAGCGGTATATCATACGCAGAAAACTCCGATTCCTCCACATTCAATGCCTGTGCAAGTGCGCGAAGGGTGTAGCCCTTTGGCGACTGCCCCGCTTCAATCCGCTGAATTGTTCGTACTGAAATATTTGATTTTTGCGCTAGTTCCTCTTGTGTTAAATTGAGTTTCTCACGTAATGATTGTAATTTGTTCATAAACAATAGATCGATCTTACCATCAAATTTACAGAATTTGGTGGTAAGAATTCAGTAAATCTAATGTTTATGCTTTCTTGGGGGGGGGTGTATCCTCTTCGGTAATCGTCTGCTCCTCTTGTGTTAACGGGGCGGGAGGTATTTCGGTTACATTACGCTCAATTTCCTGCGTTTCAACATGCACGGCATATTGCGAGGGCTCAATAGGGATTCCCATTACCGTGGCATACTCCCTTGTGTATATTGCACCAAAATATAAAATAGCTGCTGTGTAGTAGACCCAAAGTAAGATCAACACAAATGAACCTGCCGCACCATAGGTATCTTGCGTTGCAGAATGCTCCAGATAGACTCCAATTAAATAACGTCCCAATACAAATAAAATTGACGTAAATAGGGCCCCCGCCCGTACGGTCCGCCAATGTATATTCACATCCGGAAGTGTTTTAAATATGACACTAAATAACAAGAATATAATTCCAAAAGACAGTGCAAAGTTAATCCCATCCATTAACATTACGGTCACGTCCGGAAAATAATGCTGTAGCTGATCTGTCAACGCCAATATCACACCATTTACGATGAGTGTAACGACTAATAAAAAGCCCAATCCAATCACCAAAGATGAAGACAACAATCTATCCTGAATCAATTTTAACCAGCCTTTTTTCGGCTTTGCCCTTACATGCCAAATTTTGTTAATCGAATTCTGTATATCGCCAAAAACGGTCGTTGCTCCTAAAACCAATGTAATAGTACTAATAAGCAAGGCCAGATTTGACTTTCCCGAAAGTTGTAAATTCTGAATAACTTCTTGAATCTGTTTTGCAGCGTTGCTTCCGACCAAACCGCGGAGTTCCAGGAATACTCTCCCTTCAATCGCATCCTCACCATAAAAAATTCCCGCTAAGGCAATGATTAAAACCAATATGGGACCAATGGAGAAGACAGTATAATAGGATAATGAAGCACTATACTTCATCGAATCCTCATTCAAAAATCCGGCGACCGTACTCTTTAAAATTCGCCAATAGGTTTTCACCTTACTTCTACTTTTAGTTCGTTTATCCATGTTTTTGTACTTTGTACTCCAAAACAAACCATTTAAAAGCGAATAAAGTTTGTAATTAGGGCGTTTTAATGCGAGTAGTCTGCTATGGTTCCCTGGAGAACCAAGCGATTGCGGTCTACAACTTTCAGACTCAGCGTAATGTCTGAAGCGATCGTTTTCAATAATAGAATCGGTGATATTTTAGCCTCATTTGGCCAATCCGCCAAATGTACTGCCACATGCGATAGCTCAACTGTCTTATTGTAAGCCACCTTAAGTTTATCAATATCCGTTGAGGTGGACAGTACACTAAATCCCTTATCTTGTTTTTGAAACCAGTGATAAAATAATTTACTGGGGAGGAATCTGCTTATGTTGTTATCGCCACGCATGGCTAATCTTACCTCAGGGACTTTCGTTTCGTAGGGTGTTTTCTCTTCGATCGTTTCGAAATTTTCGTCCACCGCATAATTAATAATGGTGTCTGTTTGAATGATTTTGTTTTTCAAAATTTCAATATCGACGTAATTTCCATCCAAATGTGCTATAATAGAATCAGCGGCAATAGGGAGTTCGCTAAAGAGTTGTTTTACCTGATTTTTAAGTCCATTATTGGGGATATTGATCCAAGCTTTACCAATGTAGTTTGTGGAAACCAGCTCTCTAACAACATATTCCTTCGGAAAGTTCCAATCTGTTGAGAAAAATTCGCCAGATACCTCGACATGGTCTCCTTTCAAGTCAAGTTCAATAAAATTATCTGTTGAAATATCACTATAACGCAGTGATTTACCGGTCAATGTGCTTGGACGGTTAATAAATTGTTCTATGGTAACCCAATCTTGTTTTGATTGAATTAGCTGAAGCATTTCGTTCTTTTTTGTGTCAAGATCAAAGCCTAGACTTATCAGCAGATCATCCCCTTTCCAAATAAAGGCGATTTTACCCGGTTGATGATAGGCATAGCTCACATCAGGAGCTAGATTAGTTTCTACCGCATCAACCTGTATCACATCCTTCATAAAGGTCAAAAATTGTTGTTTATCCTTTAGCTTGAAAAAAGCATAAAAGTTTTTTGAGTGGGGCTCCAAAGCAAAAAGAAATACATTCGCTTTGATATCAATTCCATTATCTCTCAGTTTACTTAGTTTTTTACCAAAATCCTGTCCCTCTTTCGGCGCTGACTGCCATTTATTAAAAAACTGATTCAACAGGATATCATCCAACGATACGGTCAACAGAGCTTTACTTTTTTTATGGACCAATGATTTATAGGATTCTTGCTGTCGCAGTATGTACCCACCCCAGGCGACAATCGCCAACAGTACGAGGACAGCTATCGTCCAAAGCATTATTTTTTTAATCATAACAATTGAATCAGTAATTTTTGGTAGTTTATCCTGTAAAGACCTATCTGACAGACCCCTCAACTAAAAAATCAGATTCCGCAGTATTGAGCTCCCGAAGAAAAACCTAGATTTGAAATTTTGTTCTGAAACCTATTCGATTTAAAATAGAGCAATGAATCAAAGGCTGAAACAATACCCTCTCTTAAAAGAGCGTAAACACCAGATTTCAGCAATGCACTTGATACCTCCCATTTTAAATCAATAATAGCAAAAGTATCAAATGCATAGGGATCTTTTCATCCCTGAAATCAGGGAATTGGGGAATCTAATTAGGTCTCCCGGATTAATCCGTATTCTATAGCGGATTTTACTGCAGCAGTAACACTTTTGGTTTGAAATTTTTCCATTAGATTTTTGCGATGGCTCTCTACCGTATGTGAACTGATGAACAATGAATCGGCAATTTGGTTTGTTGTCATTCCTTGCGCCACGAAAGTAAGCACTTCTCTCTCACGACGTGTCAATTTTGGCACCTGCTTAAGCCCCATTTCCACTTTCTTGTTCAGGATCGCCTGCGTTTTCTCACAGAGATACCTTTTGCCGACAAGAACAGCGGAAATGGCCGCAAGTATTTCATCACCGTTTGCATTTTTCTGTAAGTAGGCATTGGCACCTTCATTTAAAATACTGTTGATTACAGCAAATTCATTGTGAACGCTAAAGGCAATAATTTTTAAATCCTTGTTGCTTTCCTTCAAGCCTTTAACCAGATCAATACCGTTAGCATCCGGCAGGTTGATATCGAGCAGCAATACCAATGGCATATCAGCAGGAATACGATGGAACAGTTCAGTCGCACTGGAATACATGCCCACGACTTCAAAATCTTCATGTGCATTTATAATGTTTTTCAATCCCTCAAGTAGCAAAGGGTGATCGTCTGTAATCGCTATTTTAATCATTTTTCCAAAAAGTTAAATCATGGGTAATTCCAATTCTATGGTTGTACCCCCTCCTTTCTCCGACACAACCTTCATTTCCCCATGTAGAAACGAAAGTCTTGATCGCACATTATGCATTCCCGCAGAATGCTGCAAATCGACACTTTCCATATCAAAACCCTTGCCATCATCTTCAATAGTAATATGTAAACGTTTATTATGTGAAGAAAGCTGTATTAAAATGTTGGCCGCATTAGCATGTTTCAACGCGTTATTCACCAATTCTTGAATAATTCTGTACAAAGAAATTTCCTGTTCCGTGCTTAAGGTTGATTCAAATTGTAAAAATTCACATTCTACTTGACATGTCGATTGACTCATTCGGTTTGCATAGTCTCTTAAAGTTTCTTTCAAACCATATTTTACAATTAAATCTGGCATAAGATTATGTGCAAGTCGGCGAAGTTCATCTACAGCCCCATCCAGCAACTCAATACTTCGATCGATACCTTCTTTCATGGATTCCTGCTCCAATACATTTTTATTGATGGCTGATAATCCCATTTTGGTACTTGACAGCAAACCTCCTAATCCATCATGCAGGTCGCGAGCAAGACGGGTACGCTCTTTCTCTTCCCCCGCCAACATTGCAGTCAGGTTTTTAATGGCATGTTGTTGATTATTCTTTTCCATCTCCAGCTCATGCAAATACTCCTTCTGTTTCAAGGCCTTTGAACGTTGCCAATATGCATAAAACAGCAAAACAATAACAACCAAACAACTGACAAACAACCAGATATAAATTGAATTCATTCGTGATTTAAAGGCAATTTGCTTTTTTGACACATCAAGTTCTTGCAAGCGCTGTTCATTTTCTAGTTGGCTTAATTGCAAATCCTGTTCCTTTTTATCCCGTTCAAGTTGGAGTACCTTGAGCTGTTGTGTTCGATTGAGTTCATTTAATTTCAAATTCTCCACCAGTTGATGTTGTCTATCGTTCAAAGCTTTCATCAACTTTATTTGTTGTTCCTTTTTTTCTCCCTCCAGTCGAAGCCGCATTAATTTCTGGTTTTGTAATTCTCGCTCAAACTTCAGCTCCAGTTGTTTGGTCTTGTCCAGTTTATCCGAATTAAATGCTTTTTCAAATACATCTATATAGCTTTTTTGATAATTGAAAGCCTCTTCATATTTACCTTCTTCAACGCTTACTTCAGCCAGTCTGCTAAATAGGCTTAACCCGACTTGATAATCGTAATGGGGCTCTCTTTGAAGATTGTACAGTGCCTGTTGCAGATATTTTTTTCCTTCCTCTCGATGCCCCGCTTTGAAAGATTCATCAGCGAGGATACCGTAGGCAGGTATAGTAATAGCATATTGCCCCGTTTCTGCTGCAATATTTAAGGCCTGTTTCGCATATGATATTGCTTTTTTACCGCTATTGTCCGGATAAAACTCATGGTACAGATTCGCTAAATTAACAGAAACATACGCTAGATCAGTCGGATTAACCAAATTCTTCTCATTATCTTTAACCAAATGATAGGCCTCAAGGTAATGATGCTCGGCTTTATTCAATAAATTGCGATCGGTATTATTTGATCTATACTCCTCCTCAAATAAATAACCGGCTTGCATATAGGCATCAAATAAACTATTGATATTTTTTCCTTCCTTAGCCGTTTCCAGCAAAAGTGTTGTATACTTCTCCTGGAAATCATAGTTACGCTGATTTGCATAGATCGCTGTAAGCTCCTTATAAACAGCCAATTTTCGGGCGATATTTGCCTCAGTCTGTGGCGCCTTCTCCAAAAATGAAATTGCTTTATGGAATTGGGAAACAGCCTCATCCTCTTTATTCTGTCGTGTCATAACCCACCCATCACAATAATGAACATACCCCTTTATTCCATTATCGTTAACTATGGGGAGTACAGATTTAGCATGTTCTAAATAATAACGTGATTTTTCAAATGCATGATCGTTAAAACTGTTCATGGCAGCAATACAATTCAAATAGGCATAATATTGCTTGTCAGGATAATTTCTGGCCAACTGAATATTATCATTAAGCAATTGACTAGCCAGCGCTTTCTCATTATTAAAATATAAAGCCTGTGCATATTTTCCAGTTAGTACAAAACGCTCCCTGCTCCCTAATGGAAGACTGTAATACGATTTTTTTAACTCCTGCAGTTGTTCTTGGGCAAAAACAGTACAACAGGCGCTTAAAAAGATAAAAAATATCAGTACCGATCTCCAAAAATTTTGAATATGCCCCATAAAAAATAAATGCTCTAGCTATGTGAATTGGCCAAACTTAGATAAATTTACCCTTATACGCAATTCATTATCTCTAAGATAACGTAACTTCTCGCTGTTATTGACCTCATTAACCAAAACTTATCAAATTAAAAATTGTACCTTTGTAACAATGAAGTACATCTATCTTTTTCTTGCCATAGCCGCTGAGATATTTGCAACCACTTTCCTAAAGAAATCTGCAGGTTTTACGCTTATAAAGCCTACCCTGATCTGTATTGTCGGTTATATCATTGCCTTCTATTTTTTAAGTATCACACTTAAATACCTGCCGGTAGGAATATCCTATGCAATTTGGTCTGGCGTTGGTATTGTAGCCATTACGCTGATTGGTATGTTCTTATTCAAACAGGTTCCCGATACAGCAGCTATTATCGGCATGGTTTTGATTGTCGTTGGCGTCATTATTATTAATCTCTTTTCAAAAATGGGCGCACATTAGCTGATCTAAGATCTAAATTTGTATTTTTGTAACTTACATAAATAAAAGGATACGTGTCGTTAGAGAAACTAAAACTTAGCAAAAGATTGACTGCTACGATGACCGAACTCGGTTATCTGGCTCCAAAGGAAATTCAAAGTAGATGCATTTCCAGAATTCTTGGTGGACAGGATGTGATTGCCATCGCTCCGGAAGGTGCTGGTAAAACCACAACTTATGTGTTATCTACCTTGATGAAGTTGAAATTCACAACAGATGAAGCTCCGAAGTTTTTGATCTTGGCGCCAAATGAAGAACGTATCGACGAAATTGTTGAGAAATTCTACCAATTAAGCAAAAATAAAGGTCTTCGTATCATCGGATTGCGGGCTTCAGGCAGCATGGAAGAGGAAATCGAAGAACTAGTTGACGGCAAGGACATTGTTGTGGCAACGCCAAATCGCGCGAGAGCCATTTACCTTAAGTTGGCATTGAATCTCAATCGTATTCAGACATTAATTATCGACGACGCCGAAGAGATTATCAAACAGGGTATGCAAAATCCTGTACGCGAACTGGCAGAAAGCTGTGGCAAAGTACAACATTTAATATTTAGTACTGTCGAACATCAAAAACTTTACGACATGGTCGACAATTACATGAATGAAGATTATGCCGTTATCGAGGTTGATGAACTTGAGAATGACCACGTGGACACCCTAGATCTATTATTATATCATGTACCTAATTTCACCACAAAGATCAATCTATTGAATCTTCTACTTCAAGATAAGGAGGTATTTCAAAAAGTAGTCGTCTTTGTAAACTCAAAACTTACAGCCCAAAAACTCGCCGGCAGTCTATTTGCTACTAATAAAGAAGAAATTGCTATCCTCAATCCATTGTTCTACGATGATTTTGGCTATGAGACGATGGAAGATTTCAAGGATAATATCCAATCTCGGGTCTTAATAATTGCACGGGAAAATACAAACGATGTTGACCTTTCCGCTGTTCCATTCATTTTTCAATTTGAGTTACCGAATGAAAAGGAAGAATTCTTAAATCATCTTGTTAAAAATGAGGAAAATGAAGAAACTGTCGTCCTTACTTTCACAACAGATCTGGAATTACCCATGGTTAAAAAAATAGAACAGGCCGTCGGTAAAAGAATGGATGTTTTGGAACTGCCTGAGGATCTTGTAATCTATAATCCCATCACCGACAAAAAGAAAAAGTCGAGCAAGGAGGAAGATAAAGAAGATCTTTCCCGAGGTGGCGCATTCCACCAAAAGAAAGAAAGCAATGCCAAAACCTTTAATTATGGCGGTGGCGAAAAGGCAAAAATGACCATGAAAATGAAAAAGAAATAAAAAAGGGAAGTTTAAAACTTCCCTTTTTTAAATAACAGCATGCTGTTATCATTTTATCAACAAATCCCTTTCATACACAATTTCCCTTCGATGAGGTAAATTCGAAATACTGCTATGGTGAAGTCCTTGTTGACTGTAGTTTATTTGAGAATTTTCTTCAACAATCTAATATACGCATTTGCGATTCTTTCCATACCTTGATCATTTGGATGAGCGTAGTCAACGGTCGAATTCAGATCCAGATTAAGGTCTTGACTCGACAATAAGAAAAGCCGACGGATTCCTTTTGATTGTAATTTTTCAAAAGTCGCCTTCAGCACACGGCTACTTTGCTGGTATTCCGCATTTTTATCTTCATTAAAGACTTCGGCTATGCTCCCCGAACTATGCTGTGTCAAAATAATGGGTGTCGTCGGATGTTCTTTTCTTAAAAATGTCACCGCATTGACCAACAGTGAATCCAATTGCTTTTCTGTTAGCGACTTTGAAATAGCAAGATTAGGAATACAATCCAACACATAACAGGCAGCATCTACACTATTCATCACATTCAAAATCGGTTGTTCCAATCGACCGTTACCAGAAAAGCATAAGTTGATCATTTCATGGTCGAACGCACGTCCCACTTGGTTGGTCCAAGCTAAGCCTGGGCGACTGGTGCAGGCCCCCTGTCCAATCGAGGTTCCATACACAACAATAGGTTTGGCTGCTGTGGTATGGGTATACGTTAATTTAGCGGTATTTGGCACCCCAATCTTTAACCACTTAACCGTATTGTATAGCGGAAGATATAAGCGGTAATTAAATTTTCCATTGCGCCCTATATTCTTCCATGTATAAGAAATGGTATCCGAAAAATCATAATTGCCATAAGCCCATTTCCATTCCTTGTTTACAGTATCATAAGCATAAAGATCCAGCCCACTGACACCTGTTGTAGGCATATGGGGCATATTTAAACCGCCAGCAACCTGGTATTGAACCTTAATCTCAGACGAAGTAGTTTGAAAGTCAATATAGAATCCCGCACTATTCTTCCCCAGTTCCCACACAGGTTTACGTACTTGACTTTCCAGTTCATCCGGAAGCCTGTTGAAGGCTGAAAGCTTCTGATTCTCCAGCCTACCTTCCACATGCTTATCTTCTAGTGGAGAAAACCAACTATAATTCTCCTGCGCTTTGATGGCAGAAAAAGACAACAGCAAAAACGCTGTCAACGCAACTTTTGAGAACATACAATAATTTAGCTTTAAGTTTGATCGAATTGATTATAAAAAAGGAGCCTATTGGCTCCTTTCTATTGCGATTTATTTATTATACTATAAAATAGCTTGTCTAACTCGGACCAGTTTTTCCATCAAGCCTTCAAGTAAATCCAAATGTAACATATTGGCGCCATCAGATTTCGCATTTGCCGGATCAGGATGTGTTTCTATAAACAGGCCGTCGGCTCCCACCGCGATTGCAGCTTTGGCTATTGTTTCAATTAATGCTGGTTTCCCTCCTGTTACGCCGGAAGTTTGATTCGGTTGTTGCAGGGAATGTGTGCAGTCCATCACAGTGGGCACGTTAAAAGAACGCATTTCGGGGATCCCGCGATAATCTACAATGAGATCCTGATAGCCGAACGTATTGCCACGATCAGTTAAAAAAACCTTCTCATTTCCAGATTCCACGATCTTATCCACTGCAAATTTCATAGATCCGGCGCTCAAAAACTGACCTTTCTTTACATTGACCACCTTGTTTGTTTTTGCCGCCGCAACCAATAAGTCAGTCTGTCTGCACAAAAATGCCGGAATTTGAAGAACGTCAACGTATGCGGCTGCCATTTCCGCCTCATGGCTCTCATGGATATCCGTCACCGTAGGTACACCAAAAGTTTTCCCAACTTTCTCTAAAATCTTCAGCGCCTTCTCATCACCTATTCCCATAAATGAATCTAGGCGGGATCTATTGGCCTTACGGTAGGATCCCTTGAAAATGTAAGGAATATTTAGTTTATCTGTAATTGTAACAATCTTTTCAGCAATACGCAAAGCGATTTCCTCTCCCTCAATTGCACATGGCCCCGCCATTAAAAAGAAATTCTGCGATGTCCCATTCTTTATTTCGGGAATGTATTTATTAATCATATAATTATAAAAAAATTAATTACCAAGCTCTGATAAAAATTTGATTCGCATCAATTGAAGATCTTCGTAACTATAATCATCTCCTCCAAGTTCTTTAAGCGCATCATTAATTGAATCAGTCTCAGCTGTCTTAAAATAGTCATATACTTCATCCTGACGATCTTCATCAATAATCTCGTCAATAAAATAATTGATATTGATTTTTGTACCTGCGTTTACAATCGTCTCGATTTCCTTCAATATTTCCTCATAAGTTATCCCCTTAGCGGAAGCAATATCATCCAAGGCAATTTTACGATCAATATTTTGAATAATAGATACCTTTAATGCCGATTTATTAGCTGTACTTTTAATGACAAGATCTACAGGTCTGTCGATTTCGTTTTCCTCAACGTAGTCTTTAATCAAGGCAATAAACGGTGCGCCAAATTTAATCGCTTTCCCATTCCCTACTCCCTGAATCTGTTTTAATTCATCGATGGCAATTGGATAATGTGTACACATTTCCTCCAGCGAAGGATCTTGAAAAATGACGAACGGTGGCAACGACTTGCTTTTTGCAATTTTCTTGCGTAGATCTTTAAGCATACCCAACAACACGGTATCTAAGGCTCCTGTGCCGTGGCCAGTATCTTCCGAATTTGCGGTATCTCCCCCTTCAATTGGACGGTTCAGCACAAATTTTAGCTGATAAGGATTATCCAAATAATGGCGGCCAATAGCTGTCAATTTTAAAAGGCCATAATGATCAATATCTTTTTCGATAAAGTTATCAAGCACTGCCTGCCTCAGCAAGGATTTCCAATAGATAACACCTTTATCTTTGCCCTTTCCGAAAAGACGATGTTCGTCATGTTTATAAGCGGATACAGGTTGGTTATTCTGACCGATCATAACATTCATCACGTGGTGGTCATCAAATTTTTCACCCTGCTCCTGAATAAAGCCCAATACATCTTTTAATGCATCTTCGGCCTCAAAATATTCTTTTTCCGAACGGCAGTTATCGCACATATTATTACAGCCCTGCTCGTCAAAATTTTCTCCAAAATAATGAAGGATCTGTTTACGACGACATACTGCAGACTCCGAATAATCAATAACTTCTTTTAAAATCTGTGTACCAATCTCACGTTCGGCCACAGGTTTATCTTTCATGAACTTGGTCAGCTTTTCGACATCTTTTTCCGAATAAAAAGCCAAGCAATAACCATCGCCCCCATCACGTCCCGCACGTCCAGTTTCCTGATAGTATCCCTCCATGGATTTAGGAATATCATGGTGAATCACGTAGCGAACATCAGGTTTGTCTATTCCCATACCAAAAGCAATTGTAGCCACAATTACTTCGACATCCTCCATCAAAAATTTATCCTGTGTATCAGCTCTTGTTTTGGCGTCTAAACCCGCGTGGTAAGGTAAAGCTTTGATGCCATTTAGGTTCAATACCTCACTGATTTCTTCTACCTTTTTACGGCTCAAACAATACACAATGCCCGTCTTACCCGATTTGGTTTTGATAAAACGTACAATTTCTTTTACGACATCCTTTTTAGGTCTTACCTCGTAATATAAGTTGCTACGATTAAATGAAGACTTAAATAAAACAGCATCAGTCATCTGCAAATTTTTACGAATGTCGGACTGAACTTTAGGCGTTGCTGTCGCAGTAAGCGCAATAATGGGAATATCAGCCCCTATTTCATTAATGACCTGGCGTATTTTACGATATTCTGGTCTAAAATCGTGTCCCCATTCGGAAATACAGTGTGCTTCGTCAACCGCCACAAACGACACGGTGATTTGGTGTAAGAATTCCAAATTATCTTGCTTCGCCAGAGATTCTGGAGCGACATACAGCAATTTGGTCTTCCCGGCGATTACATCATCCTTAACCTTCGTAATTTCGCTCTTATTCAATGACGAATTTAAAAAATGAGCGATACTATCTTCGCCACCGAATGCACGAAGCTGATCTACTTGGTTTTTCATTAAAGCAATCAACGGCGAAATAACAATTGCAGTCCCCTCACTCATGAGTGCAGGAAGTTGATAGCAAATTGATTTCCCCCCTCCGGTCGGCATAATTACAAACGTGTCTCTCCGTTGAAGAATACTGGTTATAATTGCCTCTTGATCCCCCTTAAAAGTATCAAAACCAAAAAAATCTTGTAAATTGTCGAAAAGTGATTTTTCTATTTCCATTGCGCCTTGGGCAAAAATAAGATAGATAAATGAAGAAATAATCTTGAAAAATAATCTATTTTTGCAATCTATTCTAATACATAAAAGTAAGAGTATTTTTTGTGAAAAACAACTACGAAATAAAAAATATAGCTATTCAAGCTATTCAAGAAGAAGCCAAGGCAGTAGCTGCTTTAGCTCAATATATTGATGATGATTTTGTTACCGTTGTCGATCGTATTCTTAATCTGCAGGGCCGAGTTATTGTAACCGGGATTGGTAAAAGTGCTATTATCGCTCAAAAAATAGTTGCAACACTAAATTCGACAGGCACACCATCGATCTTTATGCATGCAGCTGATGCCATTCATGGCGATCTTGGTATCATCCAACAAAATGATTTAATTATTGCCATCTCCAAAAGTGGAAATACACCTGAGATTAAAGTACTTGTTCCCTTTTTAAAACAGACAAAGAATACGTTGGTTGCTTTGGTTGGAAATACAGATTCCTACCTCGCTAAAAATGCAGACTATATTTTAAATACTACTGTTGAGAAAGAAGCTTGTCCTAACAACCTTGCACCAACTTCAAGTACAACTGCTCAGTTAGCAATGGGTGATGCCCTTGCCGTCGTATTACAAGAGTGCCGCGATTTTACGGATCAAGATTTTGCAAAATACCATCCAGGGGGAGCATTAGGCAAAAAACTCTACTTAAGAGTCGGCGATCTATCCGATCAGAACGGCAAACCCAGTGTCAAACAACAAGCTACTGTAAGTGATATTATCATCACCATAACACAGTTCAGACTGGGCGCTGTCGCCGTGTTGGATGATAACCATATACTCGGTATCATTACAGATGGTGATATCCGTCGTATGTTGGAGAAACACACCGATTTGGCGAAAATTACTGCCGCCGATATCATGGGAAAATCTCCGAAAATTATCGATAAAAATGAATTGGCCGCCAATGCGCTCCATATTATGCGTGAAAATAACATTACGCAACTATTGGTTTCCGACAAAGGGAATTACGCGGGTGTCATCCACATACAGGACCTATTGAAAGAAGGCATAATATAACTGTAATAAAGTTGTTAGATCTACAATAAATCGGGAATAAATATTAAATTTGGCATATCAGTTGTACTATTTTAATCGTAAAGTAATATTTTAGAAGCATGAAAAAGTATATAACAATCTTAGCAGTGATCATTTCCTTTATTGGTTTTTCTTCGATGCAAACAGGACAAGGGGAATTTAAATTCGAAAAAGAGACACATGATTTTGGCAAAATTCCGGCCGGTACACCCGTTTCGTATAATTTTAAGTTTTCAAACACAGGCAGTGAGCCAATTATCATTTCCAATGTTGTACCAACCTGCGGATGTTCTGTAGCGGAATTTACGAAAACGCCAATTAAACCAGGCGACAGTGGTACGATTAAAGTGACTTACAATGCCGCAGCAAAAGCGCCCTTCACAAAGAGCTTCACGGTGCAGTCCAATACTAAGACTCCTGTAAAAACGCTATACATTAAGGGTATTGTAGAATAACAATTCCCGTAGATAAAACGAAAAAAGCCACATGATGATGTGGCTTTTTTCGTTTTATTTTGGTTAGCTTTGCACTACTAATTTTAAAAAAACTATAATGCCAGTAATATCAGAAAAAGGGCTGAATATGCCTGCGTCGCCTATTAGAAAGTTGACGCCATATGCTGATCAAGCAAAAAAAGAAGGTAAAAAGATATATCACCTCAATATCGGACAACCTGATATCCAAACACCTGAAGTGATGCTTAATGCGTTGAAAAATATACAGTTCAAAGTGTGGGCCTACACACCTTCTGAAGGTACAGCCTCTTACCGAAACAAGTTAGCAGAATATTATAATAAGCTAAATTATAATATCGAGCCGACAGATATATTAGTAACAAATGGTGGTTCGGAAGCGATTATGATCGCTATGCAAGCCTGTTTGAATGAAGGCGAAGAGATCATCATTCCAGAGCCATTTTATGCAAATTACAATGGTTTTGCTTGTTCCTCCGATGTGGTAATCAAACCAATCATGTCCTATATTGAAAGTGGATTTGCATTACCTTCTATCGCCGAATTTGAAAAGGTAATTACCGCTAAAACCAAAGCAATCTGCATCTGTAATCCAAATAACCCTACGGGTTATCTTTATTCCAAAGAAGAACTCGAAGCTCTTCGTGAACTTTGTCTAAAATATGATCTTTACCTTTTCTCAGATGAGGCCTATCGTGAGTTTTGTTACGATGGCAGAGCGTTTATCTCACCAATGCATTTAGCAGGTCTCGAAAATAATGTCGTTATTTTTGATACAGTATCAAAACGTTACTCCGCTTGTGGTGCGCGTATTGGATGTATCATTACCAAAAATAAAGAACTATATCAGACAGCACTGAAATTTGCACAAGCGCGCTTAAGCCCATCCTTAGAAGGACAAATAGCGGGTGAAGCTGCTGTTGATACACCAGACAGTTACTTCGAGGCGGTATCCAAAGAATATACAGCAAGAAGAGATACCCTTGTAAAAGGACTCAATGCCATTGAAGGAGTTTACTCTCCTAACCCGGGTGGCGCATTTTACGTCGTAGCCAAATTACCCATTGACAATGCAGATAAATTCTGTCAATGGATGTTGGAAGAGTTCTCTTACAATAACGAAACAGTTATGATGGCTCCAGCTACGGGCTTTTATAGTACGGAGGGTGCTGGAGTAAATGAAGTTCGCCTGGCCTATGTACTGAATCAGGATGATCTTAAAAGCGCTTTAGTTTGCTTAGAGAAAGCACTCCAAGTGTATCCGGGACGCACAAATTAGCAATAAAATAACAGCACTTATGAAAGGCGGGACATGCGTGTTCCGCCTTTTTCTTTTCCATCGTTGCTTATCATACCCCCTATTCTATTACCCTTTATTAAAAAAAAACAAAACAAAGTTTTGAAGCATCTTGTTCTTATAATAGTAACAAAAGCGATTTCATATGGATAAATTGAAGAAATTCCAATTAATGGAAAAAATAGCAAGAGAATTAGAAGATGTCAGAAATAGCCAACAAGCTGTGTTGGAAAAAATAGGCAAAATCGAGGTTGATAACATTGAACTCGGCGATAAAAATATCGAAAAAACAATTCCCGATATCTATCAGCGTACAGCAGATAATTCAGATGCTATTAAAGCTCTTCTAGAATCTTTTCAAGATGAGACAGCAGAGTTTGGAGAAAAAAACAATATTGGAAAATTACTGGAACAACAACAAATTAACAGTATAAAATAATGATATTGCAAACACAAAGAAGGCCGATTAAATAATCGGCCTTCTTTGTGTTTTATGATTGGGCTTTTGCAGCCTTAGCTTTTAAATACTCTTCTTCAACAAAATGGAGCTGTTGTTCTGGTGTCAGATTAGAATTATCCAAAACAATCGCATCTTCCGCTTGTCGTAATGGACTCTCAGCACGGGTACTGTCGATACGGTCACGGGTTGCAAGATTTTCCACGACTTCTTCCAGCGTCACATCCTCCCCTTTTTCCGTCAACTCCAGATAACGTCGCGCAGCACGAACTTTAGGATCTGCCGTCATAAAAATCTTCAGATCAGCATCTGGAAAAACAGTAGTACCGATATCACGGCCATCCATAATAATATTTCGTCTACTACCCAATTTTTGCTGCTGGGCAACCATAGCAACCCGGACAGCTTTAATTGCACTCACATCACTGACTTTATCAGAAATATACATCTGACGGATCTCTTCCGAAATATCCTCATCATTTAGATGGATCTCCGTCTTTATTGCATTTGGGATAAAATCAATATGGATATCTTTTAGTGCGCTTTCGATCGCTTCTTGATCATCCAGCGCTATTTTATGCCGGATAAAATAGAGTGTGACGGCCCTATACATGGCTCCACTATCAATAAAGGCAAACTTCAGTTTTTTAGCCAAAGCCTTTGCCAGTGTACTTTTACCGCAGGAGGAAAAACCATCTATGGCGATAATAAAGTTGTGACGTCCACTCATTATTCGTTTCCTCCTATGATTACACCTGGACGATTGACCAAAGGGACCTTAGTAAGATTACCATCCACAATGCTTTCAGGTAAAAAGATATATTTTTTATCGTAAATAATGTTATCAATATAAAAGCTCAGCCAATATTCATTTGTGAGCCCGAATACCTGTTCATCAATCGCTTCAACACGATCAAAAGATTTAGCTTCTATATTACCAATAAAATGACGCAAAGTCGTTGTTGTTACTTGTCGGCCATCCTTTTCGCCATAACCTTTTGAGCTGATCAGTACATTCTGAATAGCAATGTTCTTGTCGTTGATAACATAGACAGTCCAGTTTTTTGTCTCCACCGTCTCACCTTCCAAAACAACGGCGATCATAATGTCTTTGACAATATTTTCAGGCAAATCTGCTTTCATCCTTATTTAGACTTTGTAGTTTTTTTAGCTGGAGCCTTCTTTGCAGTCGCTTTTTTTGCTACAGTTTTCTTTTCTGTTGTTTTTGCTTTAGTTGCTTTTCCTTTTGGCGCATCCGCCTCAGCCCATTTCAGCACATCCGCATATGTGATTTTTTCAATCTCGGTTCCTTTAGGGATTTTCAGATTTTGCTTGCCAAAACGAATAAACGGTCCCCAGCGTCCCTGTTCAATCTGAGCATCCGGATTTTCATCAAAAACCCGAATAACTTTTTCGATATCTTTCTGACGTTTGTCTTTGATAATCTGTACAGCCTCTTCTTCTGTCACATCCAATGGGTCAACACCTTTTGGTAGTGAATAGAAGGCCGAATTGTGACGGATATAAGGTCCAAATCGTCCCACTGCAACCGTCATTTCCTTATCTTCAAATAAACCTACTTTTTTCGGTAATTTGAACAATTCCATGGCATCCTCAAAAGTAATGGTTTCAATCATCTGTCCCTTACGCAAGGAAGCAAAACGAGGCTTTTCTTCATCATCAGGAGAGCCAATCTGTACCAATGGACCGAATTTACCAATGCGAACCGAAACGGGCTTACCAGATACTGGATCGACACCGAGCTCACGCTCATTATTCGCACGATCTGCATTGACTAAAGTATCTTCTACCTCAGAATGAAAAGGCCCATAGAAATCATGCAACATTTTCGTCCATTCGGTCAGTCCATGCGCGATATCGTCAAACTCTTTTTCTACGTTGGCAGTAAAATGAAAATCCACAATACCGTTGAAGTGTTCAACCAAAAAATCATTCACCACAACACCAATATCTGTAGGGAACATTTTTCCTTTTTCGGCACCAGTGATTTCGGTTTTTGTTACTGCTGTTATTTCAGTATCCTTTAATGTTAGTACACGGTAATCGCGCGATTTACCTTCACGCTCTTCCTTGATGACATACCCGCGGTTTTGAATGGTTGAAATCGTAGGTGCGTAGGTTGAAGGACGGCCAATACCCAATTCCTCTAATTTTTTCACCAAGGCAGCTTCCGTATAACGTGCTGGAGGTCGGGTAAAACGCTCTGTCGCCGACATGTTTTTCAACGTTAATGGCATACCAACGGCTAATGGTGGAAGAATAGCATTGTCACTATCCTCGTCCATCGCGTTGTCTTGATCGTCATCCAAGGATTCCATGTAAACTTTCAAGAATCCATCAAATTTCATCACCTCTCCCGAAGCATTCAGATCTTCAGTACGGGTTGAGATGTCGATCTTTGCCAATGTACGTTCAAACTCCGCTTCACTCATTTGAGAAGCAATTGCTCTTTTCCAAATAAGCTCGTATAATCTTTTTTCGGATGCATCGCCATCGATAGTGTGCTCAGAGAAATAAGTAGGACGAATAGCTTCGTGCGCCTCTTGTGCACCCGATGTTTTTGTTTTATATTTTCTGACCTTATGATACTGGTTACCATAAGCCGATTTGATTTCCTTTTCAGCAGCCTCAATCGCCGTATCACTCAAATTAACAGAATCGGTACGCATATAGGTAATTCGTCCTGATTCATACAGCCTTTGAGCCACCTGCATGGTGCGGGCAACCGAAAATCCAAGTTTCCGGCTTGCTTCCTGCTGTAATGTTGATGTTGTAAATGGCGCTGCCGGTGAACGCTTCGCAGGTTTTGTTTCGAGATTCTTTACAGAAAAAAGCGCTGCTTTACAATCCTCCAAAAATTTGGTTGCCTCTGCCTCTGTTGCAAAACGTTGCGGAAGCTCGGCTTTAAAACTATCTTTAACTTTTCCCGTATGAAAAAAAGCAACGATCTTAAAAGCCGCTTCGGGTTCAAATTTATTGATTTCACGTTCACGATCTACAATCAGACGAACCGCAACAGACTGCACGCGCCCAGCAGATAAAGAAGGTTTCACCTTTTTCCATAGAACCGGAGACAATTCAAATCCGACTAATCGATCTAACACCCTTCGCGCTTGTTGTGCATTTACAAGGTTATAATCTATTTTACGCGGGTTATCAATAGCCTTCAAAATAGCTGGCTTTGTAATCTCATGAAACACAATTCTTTTTGTGCTTTCATCTTTTAATCCCAAAGTCTCAAATAAATGCCATGAAATAGCCTCTCCTTCGCGGTCCTCATCGGACGCTAACCAAACGGTTTCTGCAGCTTTAGCCAATTTCTTTAGTTCACTTACAACCGCCTTTTTGTCGGATGGAACTTCATACTTTTGTTCAAAATTCTTTTCGGTATCAATTGCATCATCGGTTTTCACCAAGTCGCGAATATGTCCATAACTTGACTTAACCAAAAAATCCTTTCCTAAATACCCTTCTATCGTTTTCGCTTTCGCCGGAGACTCAACTATCAATAAATTTTTCGCCATCTAATTTGAGATTTGTGCAAATAAAGGGAATTCTGAAAGGAATGACAATAATTTCTTGCAAAAAAGACAAAAAAAATAGATTTCATGTCGACAATTAAGAAATTTATCCCATGACAAAGAAGCACGTAACGGGCTCCTGGTCGGCACAGAAACGCTGTCACATCAAAGTAATTTGCCCATTAAATTACTTTGTATCCCTCAATTTCAGACCAAAACAAATTCATTTAACTTTATTCGGTTTCGAATTCACCTTCATAAAGTTGCAAAATCAGGTATTCGAAACAGTTAAAATACGTAAAAGCAAAATATATATGTATATTCGCTTATTCAAAAGGGCAATATATAACAACTCCGCTATTTTGTTTAAATATTTTAATAATGAAAAGAAGTCTTCTCAGAATTGCCTTTTGGGGCACGTTATTACCATTTGCATCTTGTTCAGTTATGAAAGATTCAGCAAAATCAACTTCAGACAATTTCCCTAAACTTAGCCTGGAAGCACATCGCGGTGGCCGCGGGCTATACCCTGAAGAGTCTATCGCAGCCATGAAAAATGCAATAGATTTTGCAAAGGTGACCACACTGGAAATGGATTGTCATATTACCAAAGACCGTAAGGTTGTTGTCTTTCACGACGATTACCTTAACCCGAAGTTTGTATTGAAACCCAATGGCACCGAAATTTCTGACAAGGACAAACCGTTGAGAATTTACGATATGCTTTATAAAGATCTGGTTAAGTACGATATCGGATCGAAATTTTACAAAGAGTTTCCTGAACAAAAAAAACAGGTTACACGTATAGCAAAACTAGCAGACCTTATTGATAGTACTGAAGCCTACGCAAATCTAAAAAGGAAAGCGCCGATGTTTTACAATATCGAAGTGAAAAGTAAGGAAGATAAAGATGGCATTTTCCATCCAAGGGTTGAAGAATTTGTGGATCTTATGGTACAGGTAATCACCGATAAAAAAATTGCTGCGCGAACCGTTATTCAATCGTTTGATAGCAGAGCTATTAACTATCTGCACAAAGCGTATCCTCAAATCAAAGTTTCTTATCTTATTGATGCAAACCATACAAAAAGTGTTGAGCAAACAATTGCAGCTTTGGGTTTCACGCCTTTTATTATAAGTCCGCATTATAAAATAGTAACAAGCGATTATGTCAAGCAGTGTCACAAAGCTGGTATCAAGGTCATTCCTTGGACAGTCAATACGAAAGAAGAAATCGAGCAACTAAAAGCCGTGAAAGTTGATGGCATTATTAGCGATTACCCCAATTTGTTTTAACAAATACTTCGCATGGTTCGCTTAGAATAAAAATATCAGTTTCAGTGTAACTCAATGCCAGAGAAACCAAGTACAGCCAAAGCAAAGTAGTCCCTTGATCGTCCTAAACTACTTTGCTTTGGCTTTGTTTTTTAATGCTTTGTCAATATATTCCCGCCCCTTCTGGACCAAAAATTCAGACCGATGATAATCCCAAAGGTTACAGATATTATAGGGAATGTCCACCACCACATCGGGCCGGTATAAATCAACAATCATACGGCTCATTTTCCTGCGCATCACATAGTATGACGCTTGGAGTATATCCAACGAATTCGAAGTCCTTGTATCCAGTTTTTTGATAACAGAATATTGTTTATCGGGTTTAGATTCCAGATTAACCGCTATGATTAGGTTCTCTTTCTTGGTGACATGATTTATAGGCAATGGATTGAGTACCCCGCCATCAACATAGACATGGTTGTCGTCTTCTACAGCTGTAAACACCGCGGGAATGGCAATCGAGGCCCGAATGGCATCATACATACTTCCAAAGTCCAGCACAACCTCCTTTTCGTAGTTTAGATCTGTCGCAACGGCTTTAAACAAAATAGGGAAAGTCTCAATATTAGCATCCGGAATCACAGATTTCAAGGCGTTAAACACCTTGATCCCCTTCATCATCCCCAGTCCCTTCCAGCTAAAATCCATCATATTAAAGACCGATTTCTTCGTCAGGCGCTGCATCCATTCTTCCAGAACATCCATCTTCCCCTGTGCATAGATACCACCGACAAGCGCTCCTATTGAACAACCTACCACCTCATCGATTTCGTAGCCCAGCTCTTCAAGACGTCGAATAATACCAATATGCACCAGGCCTCTTGCACCACCCCCGCCCAGAACAAGGGTAACTTTACGATTCAAAAAAGCATTCTCCACCATAGTTTTACAAGTACTTGAAACACTTGTTTACATCCAAGCAACAATGTAAACAGATAATCATCGTTATTATATGTATTTTTGATTACAATATACGCAGTAAAAAAAGAAATATGAAAATAGAAATTTGGTCGGACATCATTTGTCCTTTTTGTTATATTGGCCTGACAAAGCTTGAACTAGCTCTTCAGGAGTCCACAAGTAAGCCATCCGCTGAAATCATCTGGAAATCGTATCAGCTTAACCCCGATTATCCCCAAGATGCTCCGGCAATGCCAACCTACGATTACCTCGTTCAAACGAAAGGCATGAGTATGGACGATGTCGTTGCGATGACCTCACAGCTCAGTGCACAAGGAAAAGAGCTGGGTATTGATCTGAACTTTGAAAAAGCAATCGTTGTAAATACAAAAAAAGCACATCGTCTGATCCATTTTGCCCAAGCGCAACAAAAAGGCACTCAGATCAAGAAAGCCTTATTTAAAGCTCATTTTACGGATGGTCTTGATGTAAATAACAACGAGGTGCTCAGCACGATTGCTGCGCAAGAGCATCTTTCCGCTCAGGAGGTAAAAAACTTATTGGAATCTGATGAATATGCTTATGATGTTGCACAGGATATTCAAGAAGGTGTCAGCTTAGGACTCCGAGGTGTCCCTTTCTTTGTATTTGACAGAAAATATGCTATCCCCGGAGCACAGCCCATGGAAGTCTTTCACAACACCATAAATGAATGCTTGGCCAGTCAGCCAACACCGCTTGAACGCAGAGGCGAAGAAGGCCCTTCATGTGATCCTGAAACAGGAAAATGTGAATAAAGAAAGGAAAAATTATTGTTTAATTTTACTATTTTCGCAAGCTTATAACGACAAACAAATTTGGTATAAATGCAGTTAACCAAACTAGAAATTAAAGGATTTAAAAGTTTCGGAGACAAGATCACGATCAACTTCAATGATGGTGTCACAGCGATTGTTGGCCCCAATGGATGTGGGAAGTCCAATGTTGTCGACGCCATACGCTGGGTGCTGGGAGAGCAGAGCACAAAGATGCTTCGCTCCGATAAGATGGAAAATATTATCTTCAATGGAACGAAAAATAGAAAACCGGCAAACCTTGCAGAGGTCTCGCTGACCTTCAACAACAACAATAATATTTTGCCAACGGAATTCTCGACAGTGACCGTCACGCGGAAGCTGTTTCGCAACGGCGATAGTGAATATCGATTGAATGATGTCAAATGTCGTTTAAAAGATATCACAGATCTGTTCCTGGATACCGGTGTAGGGGCCGACAGCTATTCGATTATCGAATTGAAAATGATCGATGAAATTATCAACAACAAAGATAATTCACGTCGCAACCTCTTCGAAGAAGCATCTGGAATCTCTAAGTATAAAGTTCGTAAAAAACAGACTTTAGCAAAGCTGAGAGATACTGAGGCCGATCTTAGCCGTGTGGATGACTTGCTTTACGAAATCACAAAGAACCTCAAATCATTAGAAAATCAAGCTAAAAAAGCTGAAAAATATACCTCACTTAAAGCAGAATACCGCCAGAGCAGTATAGATTTGGCTTATTATAAAATAGCAGATTTCTCGACTGAATTGGAAAGACTTCAGACACAAGAATCCAAGGTTCAGAAAGATGCTGCCAATGCACATCAAAATATCCTGAATGCGGAAACTGAACTCCAATCACTCCGCCAGACAAATTTGGAACAGGAAAAAAACCTTTCGGTACAGCAAAAAACAACGCAGGAATTTGTCAATAAAATCCGAGGTTATGAATCGGAAAAGAAGATCAAAAACGAAAAAGTCAAAAATCTTCAAGATAAAGAGAACCGGTTGAACCTCGATATCAACAGCGATAAACAACAGCTTAATCACGTACTCTACACCATCAAACGACTGAATGAGGAATTGTTTGATGAACAAAATAAACTCGATTCGTTAAAAACGAATCTTGAATCGGATAAATCCGAAGTCGACGAACTGAGAGGACAGCAACAATCGGCAAAAGGAAAGCTTGATATTTTTAATAAGAGTAATGCTGAATTACAGGCAAAAATCTACAAATTAGAAAAAGATCTTGCCGTATTTACCATTCAGAAAGAAGCCCTCCTCCAAGAATCTGTTCGCAATAGTGTAGATACAGAAGCAAAAGAAGCCGAATTGCAGCAGTTTAATTCTGCTGTTACTGAACTGGAAGGCCGTGTGGAAGCACAGCAGCTACAGTATGACTCTGCAAACCAGCTGGAAGAAGAGCTCCAAGGACAGATCAGTCAGTGCCAGGCAAACCTAGAAGAACTTAAGGCCCAGCTTGCCAAAGATCTCCGTCTGGTAGATGCCAAACAAAACGAATACAACCTCACAAAATCTCTTGTTGATAATTTAGAAGGTTTCCCCGATTCCATTCGGTTCCTCAAGAAAAATGCAGGATGGAAAAAGCAACCTCCGCTCCTATCAGATGTCCTTTTCTGTCAGGAAGATTATCGCGTGGCTATTGAGAACTATCTAGAGCCTATTATGAACCACTATGTTGTCGAAACACAACAAGATGCTGTTCAAGCAATTCAGCTATTGAGCGATGCCGCAAAAGGAAGAGCTAATTTCTTTGTTTTAGATGCCATAGCACATTCGCCAAGCGCTACCCCTGCACCAAATGACAATTTGATGTCTGCGTTGGATGTGATTACCGTAGACGAAAAGTACAAGGCTTTATGTACGATGCTCCTGCAGCAGGTCTTTATCCTTAAACATGACAATGAAAAAGAACTGGATGAAAAGCTACCTGCTCTGGGGCAGGTGATTCTCCAAAAAAATGGACGTTATTCGAAACATCATTTGGGTCTTTCTGGTGGTTCCGTGGGATTATTTGAGGGCAAACGTATCGGAAGAGCGAAAAACCTCGAAGTGTTATCCCAAGAGATCAAAACCTTAAATCAGGAAATAGCAAAACTTGAAGATAAAATAACGGCCGAAACAGCTCGCTTGGATGTACTACGCGGCAATTCGCAGAAAGAGTTAATTGATGAGCTTCGTTTTCAGCTCAATAGACTGAATAATGAATTAATTACTGTCAAAACAAAGCAAGAGCAATATCAAGCCTTCATCAATAACTCCCAGGCCCGTAAAAAAGATATTCAGGAGAAAATTGAAAGTATAGAATCAGATTTAAGGATTGCCGAGCCACAGCTTCAGGAGCTGCGCCAGGAAAAAGAACAGAGTATCGCCGAATTATCGACTTTACAGGATCAATTCCATGAAATAGCTGAAATACTTAACGAAAAATCGACCGCATACAACCAAGAGAATATCGCTTACCACCAACAGTTAAACAAAGTTTCCAATATCACAAAAGATCTCGAATTTAGAGAGACGCAGAAAGATGACCACGAACTCCGTCTGGAGCGAAACAGTGCAGAATTAGTTGAAGTGCAAGAAGCGTTAAGAACAACCATTCCATTTGAAGATGAAGAAGATCAGGATCTTATTGCCATGTATGAGCAGAAGATTGCTTTAGAAGATGGTCTTAAAGAATTGGAAGACAAGTACTATGCAGATAAGCAGAAAATCAATAATCTCGAAGATGCCCTGACACAGCAGCGTCGCTCAAAAGAGCAGAGTGACTTTCTTATTTCAGAGATCAAAGATAAAAAAACAGGTCTGCAGATCGACCTCAATGCCTTAAAAGAACGCCTTTCCGTTGAATTCAACATCGAATTGAAAGACTTAATTGACCGTGAAGATGCGCCTGAGATCACAGAAGATCAAGCGACATTGGCAACCAAATGCAGCAAACTCAAGAAACAGCTTGATGAATTTGGAACGATCAATCTGATGGCAAAAGAGGCTTTTGACGAGATGAACGAACGCTATGATTTCATTAATAAAGAGAAAGCTGATTTAATTGAAGCAAAAGGATCCTTGATGGCAACAATAAAAGAAATTGACGATACCGCTCAGGTTCAGTTTATGTTTACATTTGATGCTGTGAGGAATAACTTCGTTAAAGTATTCCGTTCCCTATTTAACGAAGAAGACAGCTGCGACCTGGTACTCACAGACCCGAACAATCCGCTGGATTCAGATATCGACATTATTGCAAGGCCCAAAGGGAAAAGGCCGCTGTCTATCAATCAGCTTTCGGGTGGTGAAAAGACCTTGACTTCAACAGCTTTGTTATTTTCACTCTATCTTTCTAAACCGGCACCATTTTGTATCTTCGATGAGGTGGACGCTCCTTTAGATGATACAAATATTGATAAGTTCAACAATATTATCCGGGATTTTTCGAAAAATTCACAATTTATCGTGGTCTCACACAATAAGAAAACGATTGCAAGTACAGACATCATCTATGGAGTAACCATGGTGGAACAAGGTGTATCCCGTGTAGTAGCAGTAGATCTAAGAGAAGTTGCCTAGAGCGTAACAAAATACACAATAAATAAGACGGACCGGATGTACATCTGGTCCGTCTTATTTTATATATATCAATTTAAATTCCGCCCCACTTTAATGAGACTGTTTACTGCAACAAACAGTGAATTCCTCTGAGCTTATTTCATGTCGCAGATCAATATAAGGATGGAGAGCAGGCAGCTGATTCCCCCAATAAATAAACCGACTGATAACCAAACGGGCCCGCTACTAATCCCGCCAATGCCCCTGCCATTCGTAGAGGCAAATCCACCAATGCAACACAAGCTCCAAGTGCTGTACCACGCATCTGTAATGCAACTTTTTTAACAGCCAGCACACCCCCACAACTATATTTCGAGTACAAATATGCCACGGATCAAAAAGCGAAACATTGACTCAAGTCAAAAAAAGCCTTTAAGTCGAAAATGGGACCTGAAAAATAAAAAGCCCAGAGTGGGGAACTCTGAGCTTTCGTTAGCCATATATTAACCTATTTTATGAAAAGTATTTGTAATGAAAACGTCGCATTTTTGAATTCATTATAAGAATAGTTGCCATTTAACATTTTTTAACATTTATAATACACTAGGATGTACTTAATTAAACGGGAGCAGAATCGTATTTTTCCGTACTCTTGAAGCGATCCCCCATTCAACAAAAAAGCTCGAAGTGGGGAACTCCGAGCTAACCTAACCAATTATTAACCTAAATTTATGAAAAGTCTTATTTATGCAAACAGCCTCTTTTGCTGTTTAGAATTCTAAACGTAAGTGAAGAGCTTATTATTACACATCCCATGTGGAATTATATGAAATTTGACGTTTTTTAACAATTCAATAAGTAACTTTAGGAAAACGAACGTATAAATCAATAGCATATGGCAGAATACGATTTAAATGAACTTCAGAAGATCTACGAAAACAAAGATGTTTTAAACTATCTGGAACAGCATGGCATTCTGGAGATAAAAAAATTCAATGATGTTTACGATTATGAAAAGGAGCTTTACGAGCTCCAAGTCAAGCTCTTAAAACTTCAATATGAAATCATTGAAAAAGGAAAACGGGTCCTGATTATTTTTGAAGGCAGGGACGCTGCGGGTAAAGGCGGTACAATTGGCCGTGTAACCCAATACCTGAATCCAAAAAAGGTGCGCGTTGTTGCATTGCCTAAGCCAACCGAAGAGGAAGCCGGACAATGGTATTTTCAACGATATATCAAACAGCTCCCCAATGCTGGGGAAATTGTGATTTTCGACCGCAGCTGGTATAACAGAGCTGTTGTTGAACCAGTATTTGGATTTTGCACCAAGGAACAGCACGAGCTGTTTATGAACCAAGTTCCTGAATTTGAGAAGCAGTTAATCGACGATGGCATCATCCTTATCAAATTATTCCTGAATATCAGCAAAGAAGAGCAGGCCGAAAGATTAAAAGAGCGAAAAGAAGATATCCTAAAACAATGGAAAATCGGTGTGCTGGACGAGCAGGCGCAGGAGAAATGGGATGTTTATACGGGTTATATCGAAGATTTATTTAAAAAGACAAGCACCAAAAAATCGCCTTGGTTAGAAATTACAAAAGATAACAAGAAAAAGGCCCGCTTAGCGTCCTTCAAACTGATTATCAATGCGCTTGTTGGAAGTGAGCAGGAAAAAATAGATTCTTTCGTTACAAAACACGACTAAATGACTGTCGGTCTAGAAAGGTATCATTATAAAAAAACAGGAGGAAAAGTATTTCCTCCTGTTTTTTTATGATATTAAAACGAATTAAGATACAAGTACCGTAGTTTCTATTTTAGGTCCTGCGGCCAGCACCGAGTCCGGCATTTCATTATTGAATTTTTCAAAATTCGAAATAAACAGCTTCGCCAAGCGTTTTGCTTGCATGTCATAAGCCTCATCATTGTTCCATAAGCCGCGTGCATCTAAAATTTGTGCAGGAACATGCTCTCCACAGCTCGTTGGATATTCCAATCCAAAAATATCATGCTTATTAAACTGAGATTCCAGTAGCGAACCGTCCATGGCCGCGCGAATTAGCGATCGTGTATAACTAAGCTTAATACGTCTACCTATTCCGTAAGGACCAGCAATCCAGCCTGTATTCACTAGCCAAACTTTGATGTTACGATTTTGCTCTAGTTTCGAACGCAGCAAGGCCGCATATTTTGAAGGATGGAGCGGTAAAAATGCCTGTCCAAAACAGGTTGAAAATGCTGCTGTAGGCTCCTTTATCCCGACCTCTGTACCGGCAACCTTTGCTGTATAACCACTGACAAAATGATATACCGCCTGATCGATGGTCAACAATGAAATGGGAGGAAGTACTCCAAAAGCATCAGCTGTCAGGAAAAAAATATTTTCGGGTTCATTGCCAATTCCATTTATTTCGGCATTTTCCATAAAATCAATGGGATAGGATACCCTCGTATTCTCTGTCTTGCTAATATCGTTATAGTCAGGTCGATCAAATTCATCCAACACAACATTTTCAAGGAGAGCCCCAAAACGAATTGCGTGAAAGATCTCAGGTTCTTTGTCTTCTGACAGCCCTACACATTTGGCATAGCAGCCGCCTTCGAAATTGAATATTCCCCTTTCGCTCCATCCATGCTCGTCATCACCAATCAACTTTCTGTTTCTATCAGCCGACAGCGTCGTTTTCCCTGTACCTGAAAGTCCGAAAAATAATGCTGTCTCCCCCGCTTTCGACGTGTTCGCCGAGCAGTGCATAGAAAGCACATTATGCTGGAATGGCAAAATAAAGTTCAATATTGAAAAAATGCTCTTTTTAATCTCCCCTGTATAACCAGTCCCTGCAATCAATACTATCTTTTTTGTAAAGTCAATCGCGACAAAATTTTCGTTGATAATGCCATATTGATGCGGCTCATCGATAAGCAGCGTCGGGGCGGCTAAAATCGACCAGGCTGGCTGGGCATCTGGATTTGGCTCCGGCCGTAGAAACAGGTTATTGGCAAATATACTTTGATAGGCTGTCTCCGTAACAACACGTAAATCTATTTGATAAGCTGGATCAGCCCCCGCAGCACAATCTCTTACATAGATGATTTTATCACTTAAGTGAGCCGCTACTTTCGAAAATAGTGCTTCAAAATTAGCCGGAGACATTCGTTGATTGATCTCTCCCCACCAAACGCTATCTTTAGTTAAAGAATCTTCGACCAGAAACCGATCTTTTGGCGATCTTCCAGTAAATTTCCCTGTATCAGCAGCAAGCGCTCCCGTATCAGAAAGTCGACCTTCGTGATTTGCTAAGGCATGTTCGACCAATTCAGAAACAGGCAATTGATAAAATACATTTTTTGTACTATCAATTTTTAAATATTTCAAATCAGGCGCGTTTCCAATGTTACCCTTTTTCATATTTTTTGTTTGTTTTAAAATGTGCCCAAATTTAACGGCATTTTTCGCTAAAAACAAAACTTAATTATCTAAAAATCAAGCTTATTGTACAAAAAACACAAAAACAAAACACTCATTAACAACAACTTATAGAGATAAAAAAAATTAAACTTTTTAGCATATTTTTTTAGCACATCAATTTATCACCATCAAAAAATATCACATATTTTTCGTAAATTGTTCCAAGCTTTACAAATATTAATAAGGTAAAAACAGATCATTAAAAGACATATCATCTGCGAATGAAATTACATGCCATAGAAACGGGATTTTTCAAACTTGATGGCGGTGCAATGTTTGGCGTTGTCCCCAAGAGTATCTGGAACAAAACAAACCCAGCCGACTCAAACAATATGTGTACCTGGGGAAACCGCCTGCTCCTCATCGAGGACAGTAATCGATTAATGCTGGTCGATACAGGATTGGGAGACAAACAAAATGAAAAATTCTTCAGCTATTATTATCTTCACGGCGATGCAACGCTGGATAAATCATTAAAAAATAGTGGGTTTGACAGAAGTGATATCACCGATGTCATCCTTACACACCTGCATTTCGACCATTGTGGTGGCGCTATCGCCCGCGAAGGTGAACAACTCGTTCCGGCTTTTAAAAATGCTCATTTTTGGAGCAATAGCGACCATTGGTCTTGGGCTACCGATCCTAATCCACGCGAAAAAGCTTCTTTCTTAAAAGAGAACATTTTACCAATACAAGAGAGTGGGCAATTAAAATTTGTCGAAGATCACCAAAATCCTTTCGGAAGCAATATTGCTATCCGTTATGCACACGGTCATACAGAAGCGATGATGCTGCCTCAGATACTGTATAAAGGCAAAACGATCCTCTATATGGCGGATCTATTGCCATCGGTGGGACATATTCCTATTCCTTATGTTATGAGCTATGATGTTAGACCTCTCGTGACCATGGAGGAACGCAACAGCTATTGGAATGAGATCGTCGATAATGAATACATCTTATTTTTCGAACACGATCCGATACATGAATGCTGTACACTTCAGCGTACTGAAAAAGGTATTCGGGTAAAGGATATTTTCAAACTGAGCGACATTTAGCTGAGACGTTTATAGAAGATGAAATAGGATATAAAAAGAATATACAAAAAAAGCTACTTTAAAAGTAGCTTTTTTTGTAACGAATATATTTTAAAATCTAAAGCCCAAAGCCCAGTAATTTTCAAAAAACCATATTTGTTGAGAGGCTTTATCTACCCCTCTTCTTCCAGTTGTACGAATGTTTGTTAAATCAGTCCAGCCCGTTTTGAAATTCCCCTGAAGGTAGAGTCCCTTATAAAAACGGTAGTGCAACCCAACTTTTGCCGAAGCGCCATACCCTGCAATGTTCCAAAAATGGTTGGCTCCTTCACCAAAAAGATGTACGTCGGAACGAGGAATCAATAAGCCTACATCCACACCCGATTCCATCGTCAATACCTGTTGACCCTTGCGGTTATTGATGATGTCGTCATAACGTTCCAGGCCTACTGAGGCAAAGTTATAGCCGTCGGTGTGTTCAAATGTCAGCATGGCCGAGTCTACAGTAATCAATTCACCGTTATATTGACCAGCGCGATTTCCTGTCGGAATACCAGGGTTAGAAATCTCTTCACCGATAAAACCCGAAATTTTCACCTGTTGTGGAATATCGACCACATATTTCATATGGTCCCATCCCAATGAAATGGAATAATTATCCTTGATATAATAACCAAAGTGCAGATTAAATTGCGGAATAGTCAGCCTGCTTGGGTCAAAATACGTTGAACCAAATTTAGTTGGCCTGTCACCCGCTTTTACATCATGCAGAATAAAGTCATAATTAGGTCCCGTAAAATGAATATCTGATTTCGCGTAAGAAGAGAAGTTGTACCCCCAAAAGAAGAAGAATTTGCCCTTGTTACTTTCTGTTCTCAAATTTTTCGGTTTGAAAATGCTTTTTCCTATCTCAGGATTTTCTTGGGCAAATAAGGCAGAAACACTTAGTGCAAGTGCTCCAATTGTTAAAAATATTTTTCTCATATCGGTGCTAAAAACGTTGGGCAAAAGTACC
Source organism: Sphingobacterium sp. Ag1 (assembly GCF_000988325.1). Taxonomy (NCBI): domain Bacteria; kingdom Pseudomonadati; phylum Bacteroidota; class Sphingobacteriia; order Sphingobacteriales; family Sphingobacteriaceae; genus Sphingobacterium; species Sphingobacterium sp. Ag1. The sequence goes on from NZ_LBGU01000030.1 coordinate 69,466, forward strand.
GGCATTCTATTTTATAAGCAAATAAAAACAATGGAAATTGGTAAAATATGACGAAGATCACAGAAATGTCATTCCGCTCAGGAAATAAAAAAAGCTGCTTTCCGGGAAAGCAGCTTTTCATTTTATTTCTAAAAAATTATTATCCTTGATTTTTGCGGATGATATTCAAAGCTCCACCGGCTTTAAACCACTCGATTTGTTGCGCATTGTAGGTATGATTCGCCAAAATCTCTTCCGAAGTACCATCAGCATGATGTAACACAAGCGTTAATGGTTTACCTGGAGCAAATTCTGTCAGACCGATAATATCAATGGTATCATTCTCCTGAATCTTGTTATAATCGTCTTTGTTTGCAAACGTTAATCCCAACATCCCTTGTTTTTTCAGGTTTGTTTCGTGAATACGGGCAAAAGACTTCACTAAAACAGCACGAACACCTAAATGACGAGGTTCCATCGCAGCATGCTCGCGGGAAGAACCTTCACCGTAGTTTTCATCGCCGACTACAATTGAACCAATACCGTGTGCTTTATAGTCCCGCTGTGTTGCAGGAACAGGACCATACTCGCCTGTAAGTTGATTTTTAACGCTATCAGTCTTCTCATTGAAGAAATTCAAAGCGCCAATCAACATGTTATTTGAGATATTATCCAAGTGACCACGGTATTTCAACCAAGGACCAGCCATAGAAATATGGTCAGTAGTACATTTACCTTTCGCCTTAATCAATAGTTTCAACCCTTTCAGATCCGTACCTTCCCATGGAGCAAAAGGCTCCAACAATTGAAGACGATCTGAAGTAGGCGCTACATCAACCACCACCGAACTACCATCAGCAGCTGGCGCTTGGTACCCTGGGTCATCTACCGCAAATCCCTTTGTTGGCAACTCATCCCCCACAGGTGGATCCAGCTTCACTTGTTCACCCTTGTTGTTTGTCAAGGTATCAGTTACCGGATTGAAACCCAAATCACCAGAAATTGCAATCGCAGCTACCAATTCTGGCGATGCAACAAATGCATAGGTATTTGGATTACCATCTGCACGTTTTGCAAAGTTACGATTGAAAGAGTGAACGATTGTATTTTTCTCTTGTTTATCGGCCCCTACACGATCCCACATACCGATACATGGACCACATGCATTTGTAAAAATTGTCGCATTGAGATCTTCAAAAGTTTTCAGCAAACCATCGCGATCAGCCGTAAAACGCACTTGCTCTGACCCTGGATTAATACCGAATTCAGCTTTTGTGATAAGCCCTTTATCAACAGCCTGTCTTGCAATAGAAGCCGCACGTGACAAGTCTTCATAGGAAGAGTTTGTACATGAACCGATCAATCCCCATTCAACTTGCAGAGGCCAACCATTTTTCGTTGCTTCTTCACGCATGCGTGAAACTGGTGTATACAAATCTGGTGTAAAAGGACCGTTTAGAGAAGGCTCTAATTCAGACAGATTGATTTCAATTAACTGATCAAAATATTGTTCTGGGTCAGCATAGACCTCAGCATCCGCAGTCAAATGCTGTTTTATAGCATTGGCCGCATCAGCTACTTCGGCACGCCCCGTAGCACGCAGATAACGTTCCATCGATTCGTCATAACCGAAAGTTGAGGTTGTTGCACCAATTTCAGCACCCATGTTACAGATGGTTCCCTTACCTGTACACGATAGAGACTCCGCACCTTCGCCAAAATACTCAACAATGGCACCAGTTCCACCCTTTACAGTCAAAATACCCGCGACTTTGAGGATCACATCTTTTGCTGCCGCCCATCCACTCAACTTACCCGTTAATTTTACACCGATCAGTTTCGGGAATTTAAGTTCCCAAGGTAGACCTGCCATCACATCACACGCATCAGCACCACCCACACCGATTGCAACCATACCTAAACCACCGGCATTCACCGTATGCGAGTCTGTACCGATCATCATACCGCCTGGAAACGCATAGTTTTCCAAAACGACTTGGTGAATAATACCAGCTCCGGGTTTCCAAAAACCGATACCATATTTATTGGATACAGAACTCAAAAAGTTGAATACTTCAGAACTTTCGCTTTTAGCACGAGCCAAATCTTTATCCGCACCCTCTTTAGCCTGAATCAGGTGATCACAGTGTACAGTAGAAGGAACCGCTACCTTTGGACGCCCAGCTTGCATAAATTGCAATAATGCCATCTGTGCAGTTGCATCCTGCATAGCAACGCGATCTGGGGCAAAGTCAACGTAAGAAACGCCACGTTTGTAATCCTCAGTAGCATTGCCATCCCAAAGGTGGGCATACAAAATTTTCTCAGATAAAGTCAAAGGTTTGTTAACCACCTGACGAGCAGCAGAAATGCGCTCATCATATTGGCTATAGACCTTTTTAATCATATCTATATCAAAAGCCATATCTCTCTAATTTATGTTGTTTAATTAAGTTACTAAACCCTATCACTAATTATTTTGTTGGAATAGGCGCAAACTTCGTTAAGTTAATGCCTTCCACAGCAGCTTTATATTCTTCAATATTCGGAATCCGGCCCAAAATCGCTGAAAGAACAACAACCGGAGTTGATGCTAATAAAGACTCCCCTTTTTTACCATCTCTGTCTTCAACAACACGTCCTTGGAATAAACGGGTTGACGTAGCCATTACCGTGTCACCTTTAGCTGCTTTCTCCTGGTTACCCATACAAAGGTTACAACCAGGACGCTCCAAATACATAATATTCTCGTATTCAGTACGCGCAGTACTTTTTGGTAAAGCATCGCTAAATTCAAATCCAGAGTACTTTTGTAAGAATTCCCAATCGCCTTCCGCTTTTAGCTCATCAATGATATTGTATGTTGGCGCTGCAACGACCAGAGGCGCTTCAAACGTAACAACACCTTTTTGCTGTTCAATGTTTTTCAACATCTTCGATACGATCTTCAAATCGTCTTTGTGAACCATACAAGAACCGACGAAACCTAAGTCCACCTTTTTGTTTCCACCGTAGTAAGAAAGATCGCGAATTGTATCGTGTGTATAACGTTTCGAAACATCTGCATTATTCACATCCGGGTCGGCGATCATCGGTTCTTCGATAATATCCAGATCAATAACAACTTCAGCGTAATACTTCGCATTGGTGTCTGGAGTTAAAGCAGGCTTAGCACCAGATTTAATTTCCTCTATACGTTTGTTCGCTTTGTCAATTAAGCCCTGCAAAACATTGTTTTTGTTTTCCATGCCTTTATCGATCATAATCTGGATACGGTTTTTAGCGATTTCCAATGATTCGATCAGCGTATTATCCTGGGAAATACAAATAGAAGCTTTCGCTTTCATTTCTGCAGTCCAGTCTGTAAAAGTAAATGCCTGATCCGCTAAAAGCGTACCGATATGAACCTCTATAATCCGACCTTGGAACACATTTTCACCAGCAAATTGCTGCAACATCTGCGCTTGTGTCGCATGAACCACATCACGGAAATCCATGTGTTCTTTCATACTGCCTTTAAACGTAACTTTGACCGATTCAGGGATTGGCATAGAAGCTTCACCTGTCGCTAAAGCTAGCGCCACCGTACCGGAGTCAGCACCAAAAGCAACACCTTTAGACATACGGGTATGTGAATCACCTCCGATAATGATTGCCCACTCATCAATGGTAATATCATTTAATACCTTATGAATAACGTCTGTCATCGAATGGTACACCCCTTGAGGGTCGCGTGCAGTGATCAATCCAAAATCATTCATAAATTTCATCAATTTAGGAATATTGGCTTGTGCTTTTTTATCCCATACCGATGCAGTATGACAACCTGATTGATAAGCCCCATCTACTGTAGGCGAAATTACTGTAGCAGCCATTGCTTCTAACTCCTGCGCAGTCATCAAACCTGTCGTATCTTGCGAGCCAACGATATTCACCTTCACACGAACGTCAGAACCCGCATGTAATACCTTACCTGGCGTTACACCTACCGCATTTTTATTGAAGATTTTCTCCACTGCTGTTAGACCCTGGCCTTCGATTGTGATTTCTTTTGAAGGGGCAAATACTGCTGGCGCTTGAATCCCTAAAGTTTCCGCTGCAAAAGTTTGGATCTTTTTACCAAAGACAATAGCATAAGAACCACCTGCTTTAATAAATTCCATTTTTTGAGGAGTCAAAGCTTTCGAAATATCGATTAGCTCCTGCTCGCCGTTATATAATTTTTTAGTCTTGGTATTAATTGTTAAGACAGTACCTGTAGCAACAGAATAAGCTTCTTCTAGAATTGGCTCGTTTTTCTCATTACGGATTACGTTACCATTTTCATCCACTTTCTTCACCCAGTTTTTAAGGTCTATACCGATACCTCCGGTCACGTCCACTGTTGTCAAGAAAATCGGTGAGATACCATTCGTACCACCAACAATTGGCGCAATGTTGACAAAAGGAACGTAAGGGCTCGCTTGTTTACCGGTCCATAGTGCAACGTTGTTTACACCCGACATACGAGATGACCCCACACCCATTGTTCCTTTTTCAGCAATTAACATAACGCTTTTACCAGGGTGTTGCGCCTGTAATTCAACGATTTGTTGCTGTGCTTCAGGTGTGATCATACATTTTCCATGTAATTCACGATCTGAACGCGAGTGTGCCTGGTTACCTGGCGATAATAAATCTGTCGAGATATCACCTTCACCAGCGATAAAAGTAACCACTTGAATTTCCTCAGCAACCTCAGGCAGTTTCGTGAAAAACTCTGCTTTTGCATAGCTTTCTAAAATATCTTTCGCTACCTCATTGCCTTGCTCAAAAGCTTCTTTCAAACGAGCGGTATCTGCGTCGTATAAGAAAACTTGTGTTTTAAGAACCTCAGCCGCCTGTTTTGCAATAGCTAGATCTGTACCCAAAGCCAGGTCCAATAAGACCTTGATTGAAGGACCACCCTTCATATGTGACAACAATTCAAAAGCAAAATCAGGTGTAATTTCAGCAACGACTGATTTACCCAAAATAATTTCCTTCAGAAATTGCGCTTTAACACCCGCTGCAGGCGTAGTACCCGGCAACGTGTTGTAAATAAACAATCTTAAAGATTCAGCTCTATTTTCATTGTTTAAATCTTTAATCTGAGCAATTACCTCACTTAGTAATTCTGCTCCGTCAAAAGGCTTAGGATGTAATCCTTGGCCTTCTCGTTCTACAACCTCTTGTACGTAATCGTTGTAAATACTCATAGATATCTATCTTTCTATTTTATGGGCAGCCTAAAAACACATTGTCTTTCTATGCTACCATGTCTGTAATATAATTAAGCTAATACGCCATCTATCGGGTCCCCCTAACAAATCACAAATTAACCCTTCCACTTCATGTTTTGAAGTTGATTCATTTGTCGTAAATCAACTTGTATGACTAATTACAAAAATAGTGAAAATCCAACTTTAAACGCATGCATTCCATTTATTTAAATCAATTTGGAATTGTTCTAAACAGAACTTATGCAATCCCGCCATCTTTCTTTGCAATCCACTATTTTGCATTTATTTCTTTCAAAAAAAAAGGTGATTTATATTATCAAATCACCTTTTCCTTTTATATACTTTCTACAGTTATATCAATGTCTTTTAATGCTTTCACAGTTTCCAAAGGATCTGTCGCGTTGAAGACAAATGAACCTGCCACCAGCACATCTGCTCCCGCTTTCAATAATTGTGCTGCATTCGCAGTCGTTACTCCCCCATCGATTTCAATCAGCAGTCCATCATTCACGCCTTGTGCCATCGCCCTTAGTTCCTGCACCTTGGCATAGGTATTTGGAATAAATTTTTGACCACCGAATCCCGGATTAACAGACATGATACACACCAAGTCTAAATCTGCAAGAACATCTTTTAATAGAGCAACCGGTGTATGTGGATTCAATGCGACACCAGCTTTACATCCCAATTCTTTTATAGCAGCTATTGTACGATGCAAATGTGTACATGCTTCGTAGTGCACGGTAATGATCTCAGCCCCCGAATCTTTACATACCTGCAGATAACGATCGGGATCAACAATCATCAAATGTACATCCAAAGGTTTAGCAGCATGTTTTGCAATAGCCTGCATAACTGGAAATCCAAAAGAGATATTTGGAACGAAAACACCGTCCATAATATCAATATGAAACCAATCTGCCTCACTGTTGTTTACCATGATGATATCATCGTATAATTTTGCAAAGTCTGCAGCAAGAACGGATGGTGCAATTAGATGTGATTTTGTTGACATGTTGTATTTTTTTTGCAAAGATAACAAGTATTTTTTGTTCATCACAGCATTTACCCGATTTAATACCTACAAACGACAATTGGCAGAAGCTGCAGAAAATAAATTATAACTACATTTGTATATTAACATTATATTAAAAATATAGCTCACAGTGGGAAGACTAAAAATAAAGTACAAAAGAGAATTAAATACAACGGAGAACCTCGTCCGAAAAATTGGATTAATACTTATCACTATTATTCTGATCTGTATATTCCTTCCCAAACAGCCTCGTTTTCGCTATGAATTCCAAAAAGGAAAAGTATGGAATCATGAGAATCTGATATCACCCTATAATTTCGCCATATTAAAAACGCAGGAAGAATTGAATGCGGACAAGAAAAGTATCTTGAACACGATTCAACCGATTTATAATGCCAATACGACGACAAGCAAAGAGCAAATTGATCAGTTCAATACCGATCTGGCCGAAAAATGGCAAAGCAGCAAGCTGGATACAACACATGAGAATATTGCGGATTATAGAAATGCCGGCAATGCCATCTTAAGCCATCTCTATGGCAAAGGCATCCTTTCATTGAACAATCGGTTTCAGAACCGCAGCAATGACAAATCTCCAGCTTCCAAGCATTACAACTTCACACTGATCCAGGACAAAGTTGCCAGTCAAAAAAACACGGCCGACTGTTACACCATCGAAAGCTCCTATGGTTACATGGATGAGATCATGCCCAAATTGACCAAAATAAAACAAAAGAGCTGGCTCGAGGAGACTTTAAAAAACTATATTACCATTAACTATATTTATAACGACCAGCAGACGGAGGCCTTGGAACAGAATGCCATTGCTAATATTTCAGCGACACGGGGTGTAGTCCAAAAAGGCGAACTGATCGCCGAAAAAGAAAAAATAATTTCCAATGAGACTTACCAGAAACTCGAGTCGCTTCGTAAGGTATACGAAGATGAAGGCAAGATCAGCGGAAATCAAAACTATGTGACCCTGGGGCAATTTCTGATTATCTCGCTCGCCCTTTCAATTCTAATGGTATTCCTTTTTCTTTTCCGCAAGGACATCTATTTCAACAATAGATTGCTGGTCATTATCATGATTGTCATTATAGGTATGCTCGGCGTCCTATCCTGGGCCATTAAAATCAAGATACCGAATCTTTACTATATGCCGTTTTGTGCTGTCCCTATTATAATCCGTATTCTTTTTGATACGCGTGTGGCGCTCAATATCCATCTGTTGATGGTGCTGCTGGCGGGGCTTTTTGTACCAAATAGTTTTGAGTTTGTCTTCCTGCAATTTATGGCGGGCATCGTTGCGATCTATAGTATTAAAACATTGGTCAAACGGGAGCAGCTGTTCATTTCCTCGGCTATCATCCTCGGCACCTATTGGATTGCTTATATCGGCCTGGTCGTCACAAGAAACGGATCAATAGACACCATTTACTGGTCTGACCTTCTTCCCTTTTTCGTAAGTGTCATGATTACTTTATTGGCTTACCCGATGATCTATGCATTCGAAAAGTTGTTTGGCATTGTCTCTGATCTCACACTCATGGAACTTACCAATAGTAATTCCAAATTATTGCGGGAACTTTCTTTTAAAGCTCCGGGAACCTTTCAGCACTCCCTACAGGTGGCTAATCTAGCGGAAGCCGCTATCTACAAAATCGGCGGAAATCCGCTGCTGGTTCGCGCCGGAGCCCTTTACCACGATATCGGAAAATTGACAAACCCCCAATTTTTTATCGAGAACCAGAAGACAGAAAAAAATCCGCATGATGAGCTTTCACCGGAACAAAGTGCGCAGATTATTATATCACATGTCATCAAAGGGGTCGATATTGCCAAAAAACATCAATTGCCTGACGTGATCCTTGATTTTATCCGCACACACCACGGAACGACACGTGTTGACTACTTTTATAACGTTTTTGTCAAGAACAACCCCGACAAACTGGTGGACGAGTCTTTATTTACCTACCCCGGCCCTATTCCTTTTTCAAAGGAAACAGCCGTACTCATGATGGCAGATTCGGTCGAAGCCGCATCCCGTGCGTTAAAAGAACCATCGGAAGAGTCTATCAATAATCTTGTCGATAAGATTATTGAACATAAATTGATGCGGGGGCAGTTCAATAATAGTAACATTACGCTAAAAGATATCACCGAATCGGCAGTTATTTTTAAGGCAATGCTCAAAAGTATCTACCATGTTCGGGTAGACTACGATTTAAGCAAAAAAACAATGTAATTTTAATTGTCAAACAACAAATTGAATTTCAAACGCTTATTGCAACGTTACATTTTTTTTGCATTTTTTTTATTATTTAGACTTTGCAGAATCAAATAATTGCCTTATGTTTGCAATGTCAAAACGAGGAAGGGTGCCTGAGTGGCCGAAAGGAACAGTTTGCTAAACTGTCGTACTGGAAACGGTACCGCGGGTTCGAATCCCGCCTCTTCCGCAGACAACAGCGCTTTCAGAGAAATCAGAAAGCGCTTTTTTTTGTTTCTGGTGAAAAAACAGCACCTCGTTTAAAATCCAGCAGAAAGCGATTCATGAGGACAAGACAGTTCAAGAACACCTATAAAATTTAGCTATCGAATCCTACTCTTCACACGGTCCATCGCAATCCGTACAATTTTAAAACAATTGAAAAAAATGTTTTAAAAATTGTCAAGCCAATTAGGGCTGACGTCCTCGGGTTGTGTTCGTATTGTGTTCGTACCACCTTCGGAGATGAACAATCTGGCGACCATTAGTGACCTGATTCCGACCAGATAATTCCTGTGCAGGGTCTGGTCGGAATCAGGTCAGCATCTGTACAATATCTGTATCGCATCCGAATAAGGTACGAAGCAGGTACGAACAAAAGGCAAGTTACATTCCTGAACATCGTTGTACAGTCTTTAGGCCCCAATAAGTATTGTAAATATTTTATCAATTTATTACATTGTGTTTGATTTTCATAACGCTATTAGATTGTTAAAAGCAATTTGTTCAACTTTGGCAATATGAAACAGCTTAAAAGAACAGGTCATCTACAAATTCCCTTCGGTACGCTCGAGCTTGTACTCCTGACAGATGGTTATTTTACACTCGAAACATTACAGCCTACCCTTGCCCCAAAAATACCGTCTCAACTAGTCGAAACGGAACTGCAAAGGCTTTCACTTTCAACAAAGATCTACCAAGCGCCCATCATCATCATGCTGATTAAACAACGGAATCGATACATACTCATTGATACTGGTGAGGGACATTATGACACTGACAATGCCGGAAATTTAACGGAAAGTCTGCTTTTAGCGAATATTGACCGTAATAAAATAACAGATATTCTCATTACGCACGCACATCGCGACCATATCGGTGGCATATTAGATGCCGATGGTTTACCCAATTATCCAAACGCAACTTACTACATGGCTAAACCCGAATTTGAGTTCTGGATGTCAGATCGTCCTGATTTTTCCAAGAGCGAAAATCCAGAAATTGCTCAAACTAGCGTCGATTTAATACGAAAAACACTCGTTGCTATTGAGGTCAAATTACAGCTATTTGAACCGGGCGATCAACTATTTTCCTGCATTCATACAGAATCAGCAGCTGGGCATACCCCAGGCCATATCATCTATACAATAAAATCCGACAACAGAGCAATTACAAATCTTGTCGATCTGATACATTCACCGATCCTAGTTTCCCAGCCTCATTGGGGAACTCAATGGGATATTGACTTCCATCGTGCTGTCGATACACGGATAAAAATACTTGATCGCTGTTATCGAGAACAGACACTTGTGGTCGCATCCCATATGCCTTGGCCAGGGATAGGCTTCATTGGTAGAAAAAACAACGGTAAAGAATTGGAGTGGATTCCTAAAAACAGCATTAACTAAAATGTCTTTTCAAAAAAACACACAGCAGATAGCTATTTTGCTTGAACCGCTATTCTTCAACCTCCTGCATTCCTGAATGCTCCAAAAACTGACGTGGAGATACCCCATTATGCCTTTTAAAATAATTGGAAAAACCCGCTAGATCATTGAAATTAAGATCTACTGCAACTTGTTTGATCGATTTCCCTGCACATAGCAATTCAGACGTAATAACATTAACAACTTCTTTCGCGATAAAAGAATTGGCATTCATATCGAGGTGCTTCCTGCAGAACACATTCAGGTAATTTGCAGAGACACCTAATTTATCCGCATAATATTTGACCGAACGATGCTCCCGACCAAATGCCAAAAGTAACAACGAAAAACGTGTGAGAAGAGGTTCAAGTTTACCTTTTTTCCTATGTTTTAATTTCCCCACAACTTCTCGGTTGAACATTAATGCTATAATCCTGAATTTTGAAAAAATAATCTCCTTCATCCCCCGTTTGAATACTAACTCCCGATCGATCCCCTTAAACTCATTCAACATTTCCCGAAAAACCCTAGCCGAAAGTTTCATCACAGGATTATTTTTATAATAATCAATCGGATAAATAAAAAAGTTTTCAAATGTCTTAAAAAGCCGCCCGGAAACAAATACGGTATGTGATTTCGTACCTGTCCAAATATCCCAGTTATGAATCTGGCCAGGAAAGACCATGTGTAACTGCTTACAATTTATTTCATAAGCAACCCCATCGATAATATGCGTGCCACCACCTCTTTCAAACAACAAAAACGAAAAAAAATCAAGTCCGACAGGCTCATTTCTAAACATCTGCCGCTCAGTCTTGAAATATAGAATCTCTTCTTTTGTCCCCTTCAATTCTTGAAAATATGCAAAATGCTCTATTTCATAATTTTTGTTTTTCATCATATCCAATCATTTGTAGCAAATGACATTTTCAACATCTTTCACAATGATCAAAACGCCATCCCTATAATTCTAGGAAACCTGTCATATCTGGTGAAGAAATTCATCAATCTCCCTCATAGTATCGAATTAAAATAACATTGAATTTATCGATTCTCAAAACATGGGCAGCGAAATGAATGATTTGATAAAGCATATTGATGAATTTTATAAACGATTTTTCCATTTCACCTACTATCAACAAGAAATAATTAGAATAAAACAGGCCTCTATTCGCAAAAAATAGAACTAGTAATACAAGCGTTCTTTCAACTGATATACTTACTGAACAAATAGCTCTTTTGATCCCTAATAAGAGCAACATATCTACGGTTAAAAATATCATTTCTGGCACTTTACAAAAAAATACCTGAAACCAGTGATAAGGGGTATGGACCAATTCAGCTATTTTTGCTGGAAAGAAGAGTGAAAAATGAAAAAGTTAATTGGATGCTATTTAGTCATTTTAAGTATCGGACCACTTTGCTTAAAAGCGCAGGAAAATCTAAAGTTTGACGATAATTTCAACGTATGGAACATACAGAAAGGCCAGTCAGCAACTGTTTTTGCAGCCAAAGCTTATGTCCGTGCTCAACCCAGTCTAAAGGCAGCAATCGTAGATTCTTTATCCGTCGGAAATGTCGTTACGATCAATAGTAATCCCATCAAAGGAAATACACTAAAAAATTTTTATGCTCCTTGGTATGAGATAAGTTATTCCGACGGTAACAGCAAAAAGAATGGATTTATTTGGCTTGGACTATTAGCGCTCGGAAAACAGACCGCTTCAGACGGCTCGCAATATATTTACGGTTTTGAACGTTTTACCAAAGGTATCAAGGAAGAGGAACAGGATCATTTTTCAACCGGTGTAAAACTTATCGACGCAAATGGAAATTTTCTAGCTGAACACACCTTCCCTTTCGCCTATTCAGAACAAAGCTTCTCCCAAAGTAAATTGCTGCCTGCAATGGGGCTGCAAAATGTCAAACACATCATCCGCATTGAATTTCTGGGCGAAGCCTGTGGCATACCCTCTGAATATAGCTATGTGGCCTGGACGGGACGGCAGCTGGTTGATCTTCCTAGCCGATATTCGGTTAGTGATGCTGGTGTGTTCTATTACGATGAAAAGATTCTTTTCCCTTCCGAACACGGAAAAAATAATCAGATTATCTATAAATACATTGAAGAGGGAGAAGTTATCGACGATAATGCGGAAAATCCAAATTTTAGGGTCACAAAAAAGAGTGAAGAATTTCTATGGAACGGTATTGGATTTGAAAAGCTTTCGAAAGCTAAATAGTATTTTCCACAGATTTCAATATACTGAATACATACAAGAATTAATAAATGGAAGAAAAGAATATATATGATTTGTTCTATAGCGGACAATTAGACCTCTTTATTATTGAAGGAGAAAATCAACTACGACAAAACGATCAAGATGTGACGCTTTGGACACACCTCGCCATCGCCTACCACGATCAGGTATTTTATGAGGGCCACGAAGCTATTTTCGATGTGATTCAGGAAAAAATGATTCCCTATTTTCAAAAAGCATTGGCCATCGAACCTGATCATGAAACGACCCTATATCATATACTGAATTATGTTTTAGACAATCAAGCAACACTGGCGCAAATTGGTCGACCAAAATCCCATATTACCGAAAACAACAAAGGTTTATTTGTCGAATATGCAAAAAAATTAATCGCTTCCCCAAATATGTCCGGATATGGGCACAACTATTTAACCAATATCTACGAGGGGCTCCAGGATGACACAGCATTGCTCCCAGCTTTGGAGGCGAGTATTGATTTCGTTAAAGAAACATTCAAGGATGAGCGAGAAACCTCTGATCATAATTTTTCCCTCTTTTGGATAAAGAAAATATATCTGCTCGACCGTACAAAACAGATCAATGCATCCAATATTTTAGCTTTAATGGAAGCAGATTTCAAGCATTTCATCAGCAGCAATGAAATGAATTATGTGGATCTTGCTGAAATTGCTTACGAAAACAAAGCAATCGACCTAGCATTGCAGATTTTACTTAAGCTCATCAAAGGGGAAAACTCAGCCGTGCATATCCATCAGGAGCTGGTTAAATGGCATACTCGATTTGAAGAATTGATTGCCGAGGGGTACGAGCACCCTGAAGTCTTCTACTATCAGCTTATCATTGAGCGTAATTACTCGGAAGAAATCGGAATCCCGCTTGACTATTATTATCTCCATGCACTCAAATTGATCGACGCCTATCCTGACTCTTACGTCGGTTACCATTTTGCGGCAGCCTATCTCTATGACGAGGGACAGTATGCTGCTGCTATTCCATATCTGACTATGGTGGGTGAACGGAAATGGAATGCAACATCCTGGCGACGTCTAGTTGAATGCACTTTTAAAGCCAATGGAACAGTTTACGATCAGGTCCCTACTTTCAATGACCTTCCCCGTGAATGTTACAATGAAGCTGTTACGCTGTCTGATTTCATTCACTCCCTGGACAACTTAACAACAGTCGATCAGTCTGCACTACAATTGCTCCTCCTCGGACTTTACCGTCAAGCCTACGACGCCTTCAAGGACTATTTTGAACAAAATAAATACGAAAGTGACTATTTTGGAGGCAGTCACAATAGGGCCATGAATTGCAATAATCTAGCTTTAGCTTATAAAGAAGCCGGTGAATTGGAAACCTGTTACGCTATCGCAACCGAAGGATTAAGCTATTCCGACTTTGAAGAACTTCATTTCACCCGAGCCGATACCTTGTCAGCCTTGGAAGATTACGTACGTCTCGAGCAAGTACTTCAACAGTACTTTGACACCTATCAGATCTCGTTGGAAGCCACTCTTGCGCAGCAAGAATTTACTTCGGAAGAAGACGAAGAGGACGAAGAAACGGAGTCTGCCATATTTCCTCCTTGTTACCGCATGCTTATGCATCAAATCGACGTCGAATATCAACTGGGTCGTACAGCGGACATTCAATCCCGGGCTCAACAGCTTCTCGAGTTTATTTACAAATTCTATATTGATCATCCCAATTTAGACGAATATCACTACCGTGACTTTGAAGCGTCAAAGAATGGGATCGAGCATATCATTTATCAGATAACTGAACAGGATAATTTAGCGCAACGCATCTCTTATTACGAACAAATGGCTAAACAATATCCACACGAGGCCCAGCCTCACTATGTGTTGATGCAGCTATATAATGAAAAGAGCAACTACAAATCCATGAACATCGCTGCGCAGAAATACCTTAAAAATAAACCGGAATTTATTATCGACAATTTCGACAAGGCAAAGACACTCTATCTCATCATTAAAAGCCATTATTACCTTAAGGAATTTAGTGAAGGTAAGGAAACATTCCAAAAGCATGATAACTGGGTCCAATCGATCATGGAGCCTAATGACTATGTTCTTTGGTTAAAATTCGGAATTGAACTTTTGGCCGAAAGCGGAGCTATAAATGAAGTAGATAAATACGTCAAAGTTTTCAACAGTATTTATGCCCAAAACGATTGGGGTTATGACGATGATGTCGAATCGGTTAAATTGGCAGAAGCACATGTGAACTATAAAACTGGGAATCTGAAAAAAGCACACAGCTTACTGGATGAAGTGCTTTCCTATTCGGATCACTCTCCTTTGGCTGATGAATATAAACGTACCTGGAAAAAGCCAGGCTTCTTCTCTGGCTTTAAATTTTAAGTACTTCTTTGCTTTAAAAAAAAAAGAATTTCAAACGTCACTCCATGTTATTCGGCCCTCTCGCCCCAAATAACATGGAGCGAATAAAAAAGTCCTTAATGTCAAAAAACGTTAAAAGAGGAAGCAGATTCTACCCAAAACAACTATATTTGAACTGACATGGCAATTAAGCGACTTATACTACTTTTTTTAACCTTAGGTTTCCTGTTGAGTGCACCCGGCGCTTTTGCCTGCCATAAAATGAATGCACACAGCAGTCATACCCAAGATGATGCTACCACTGACAAAAAGGGCCATTGTTGCGCAAAATTTAAATCTTCCAAAAAAAAGGCTTTCTGTAAACATCATAAAGCCTGTAAAAATTGTAATTGTCAATGTGCTTATAGTTGTACGATTTTGGCAATTTCCAACCCTCTTGAAAAAGGTCATGAGCTTTGCGGTATAGCCATCAAAAAAAATTATAAACCCATAGCGCCAACATTTATTTCTGAAGGATATTTCTGTCCCTGGGTTCCGCCAAAAATAAGTTAATTCTCGTATTGATCATTTATCAATCATTTTTGATTACTTATTTTTATATATTCTTTTATCCAATCATATGAAAATCCAACACTATATCATAACAGGGGCTTTAGTGCTATCCTCTTTGACAAACTATGCACAAGACAACAACACCGTGAACAACAATGTTAAAATTGCCGGGAACTGCGGTATGTGTAAAAAAACAATAGAAAATGCAGGAGCCGCCGCTCAGGCGAAAGTTGAATGGAATGAAGACAACCAAACAGCGACAATAGCCTATGACGCAAAGAAAACGTCCTTAGATGCTGTATTGAAAAGTATCGCCGGAGCAGGCTACGACAATGAAAAATACCTTGCTGCCGAAGATACCTATGCTAAGCTTCACACTTGCTGTCAATACGAAAGGAATTTAGCTCCTCCAGCTTCAGACGCCCCCCAAGACGCAACCATTGCAGCGGTAGCTTCAGTAGATAACATCAGCAACGCAAGCAACTTTCAAAAGATCTATGACCAATACTTTCTGCTTAAAGATGCGCTTATAGCAGCGGATAGTAAACAAGCTGCAGGCCTCGCAAACGATCTTGCCGATGCCATTGCTAAAATCAAAACTGCTGATCTAACGCAAGCGGAACAGGACGTCTGGAAAACCAAAACAGCATCACTCAAAGCCATTGTAAAGGGCCTACAACAGGCCAAGGATATCAGCAAACAACGAGAAGCCTTTGCAATTTTGTCAGAAGATATCTATAGTTTGTCCAAAACCTCAAAACCATCTTCTGCTGTTTATTATCAAAAGTGCCCGATGTTTAACAAAGGTAAAGGTGCCACTTGGTTAAGCCGTCATAAAGAAATCAAAAACCCTTACTATGGCGCACAGATGCTGACCTGTGGTAGCACAGTTCAAACGCTTTAACAAATAACGTCACTTAATCGACTCTTAAAAGGTTTATCTCGTCGGGAGATAAACCTTTTTTTGTAATTGCTGCCGCAATGATTGATTTTTTATAAACCAAAATAGTATATTTAATATCAGCAGAAATAGGTTCGCTTAAATGACAACATGCGTATATTATAAAACAAGGTTCAATTCATGGAAAAAGTAATTATTACAGGTGGTGCCGGAGCTATAGGTCTTCATTTAACAAAACTATTGGTTGCCAATTTCTATGAAGTTATTATTTTTACTAGAAATCCGAAATCCCATCCCGCGCAGCCGAATGTCAGATACGTACACTGGGATCCCTATAAGCGAGAGATAGACGCCAAATCAATTCAGGAGGCCGATTATATCATCAACCTGGCAGGCGCAAACCTCAATGCCAAACGCTGGACAAAAGCATATCAGCAAGAAATTATTGCCAGCCGGGTAGAAAGTGGAAAACTGCTCTACCAAAGTCTTAAACAACTGCCTAATCAGGTAAAAGCAGTTATATCTGCCTCCGCTATAGGCTGGTATGGAACGGACGATCCCTACCAAAAAAGACCTTTTACAGAAGGAGACCCTCAAGGGGGCAATTTTCTATCCTGGGTTTGCAACCTCTGGGAAGGAAGCGTAAAACCTATTGAAACATTGGGAAAAAGACTCGTTGTCTTCCGTTTTGGAGTCGTTATCAGTAAGGATCAGGGAATGCTAAAAGAAATCGGACGCTTCCTACCCTTCCGTTCAGTTCCGATATTGGGTTCTGGCAAACAGATGCTCAGTTGGATCCATATGGATGATCTCTGCCGCATGCTGTTATTTGGTATACAAAATAATACCATAGCCGGGATTTATAATGCCTGCTCGTCCGAACCGCTTCCGCTTGCCGAGTTTACCAAAAGAATAGCGAAACGTCAATACGGTCCAATCTACATACCTCTCCCAGTCCCATCACTAATGATTAAGCTGATGCTCGGAAAAAAAGGAGAGGAAATGGTACTCAATGGGACATGGGTGAGCAACAAAAAGATTGTTCAGGAGAAATTCCCTTTTAAATATCCCCTTTTGGACAATAATTGTATAGATAACTTACATATTGATTAATTGTTAATTCGCGTTAATTTCCGCCCTTTTTGGGACAAAATCCGTATATTTGCGGCTTATGAAGATTTTCAGATATGGCGCAAAGGGCTCCGAAAAAGCGGGAGTCATTTTAAACGAAAAGAAATATGATGTTTCGGAAGGAAATTTTCAATATAACCGCGATTTCTTTGCGGATATTGCAAATTTGGAAAGACTTCAAGCATATATAATTGAAAAAGGCGACAAGCTTAAAGAGATAGCCGACCACGAACGTATTGGTACACCATTGGAAGCTCCTTCCAAAATACTTTGTGTAGGACTTAATTTCGATGATCACGTCAAAGAAACCAAATTACAACAAGCTTCCGAGCCTATTGTATTTATGAAATCTGTATCTGCATTCAACGGTCCTTTTGATGGAATTACCCTTCCGAAGTTCTCTGTAAAATCTGATTGGGAAACCGAATTTGCCATTGTAATTGGAAAAAAAGCTTCTTATGTTACTGAAGAAGAAGCTTTGGACCATGTGTTTGGCTACGTGCTACACAACGATGTGACAGAGCGTGAATTTCAAATCGAGCGTGGCGGAACCTGGGACAAAGGTAAAGGATGCGACACTTTCGCCCCTATTGGTCCGTTTATAGCAACCAAAGATGAAATCACAGATATCGATAACTTAAGAATATGGCTCAAACTCAATGGTGAAATCATGCAAGACGGCAATACAAGTGATTTTATCTACCGTGTGCCCAAATTGATCTCTTATTTAAGTCATTTTATGAGCTTACTTCCAGGCGATATCATTTCCACAGGATCGCCTGCCGGATCTGGCATGGGCAAATCTCCACAAAGATTCCTGAAAGATGGTGATGTCATCGAATATGGTATTGATGGACTTGGATCGGCAAAACAAGTGATTTCAGCTTATCAAGGTTTATAAAAAATAGATATCTGGGTTCTTTCATTCTTTTTCAGTCTGAAAGAGCCCATTTTCTTTCACTTGATTTTATTTTATCCCCGGCATTTGTGTACATTTATATCAACATCATCCATTTGTCCAACTAAAATTGCTAAATCCCTACAGGGTCAATGATTCAACTAAACAACATATCCAAATCTTTTGCGGTAAAAGCGACACGTATTGATGCTTTAAAAGACGTCTCACTGTCTATTGCAAAAGGTGAAATTTTTGGTGTAATAGGCGCTTCCGGAGCGGGTAAAAGTACTTTGATCCGTTGCGTCAACCTTTTGGAAAGGCCAGACAGTGGTCAGGTAATTATAGAAAATAACGACTTGATGTCGCTGCCTGCCAGTGATCTTATGTTAAAAAGACGGAAAATTGGTATGATTTTCCAACACTTCAACTTGCTGTCATCACGAACAGTTTATGGAAACATATCCTTCCCGCTCGAACTTGAGGGCAAATCGAAAGAATTTATCAGCGGAAAGGTGTTGGATCTATTACGTTTGGTTGGGTTGGAAGACAAAGCCGACGTGTACCCTGCAAATCTTTCCGGAGGCCAAAAACAACGCGTTGCCATCGCGCGTGCATTAGCCAATGATCCTTACATTCTACTTTGCGATGAGGCTACAAGTGCCTTAGACCCAGCAACCACAAAATCTATCCTCAAACTGCTAAAAAAAATCAATAAGCAGCTTGACCTTACGATATTATTGATTACGCACGAGATGGATGTTATAAAAAGTATTTGCGATCAGGTTGCCGTATTAGACCACGGAAAATTGATTGAAACTGGTCCGGTAGAATCAATATTCGCCAATCCTCAGGAAACAACAACCAAAAACTTTATTCAGTCTTCACTTGAAGTTGAAATTCCACTAAGTTTTCAGGAACGCTTGAAAAGCGCTGGAAACCCGCTCGTAGAAATCTATCTAACTTCAAATGAAGAATCCATCCCATTTATACAACATTTGGAACAACAATTTCAAGTCAAGACAAATATCATTACCGCTCAAATAGATTATATTGGCGAAATGAAATTTGGTGTTATATTAGCCGAACTATCGGGTGAAAAAGAAAATGTTATGCATAGTCTATCTTTCTTAAAAGAAAAGCATTCACAAACTAAAATCTTAGGCTATGTCTGATCAGGTATTTAATCTTCTGCTATCGGGTACTTTAGAAACCCTAACCATGACTTTCTTATCAGGTTTCTTTGGTTTTGTGCTGGGTCTTCCACTCGGGATTTACCTGTTCTTGACCCGCAAACATCAACTGCTCGAAAACAAAGCCA
This sequence comes from Sphingobacterium sp. Ag1, assembly GCF_000988325.1. Lineage (NCBI taxonomy): Bacteria > Pseudomonadati > Bacteroidota > Sphingobacteriia > Sphingobacteriales > Sphingobacteriaceae > Sphingobacterium > Sphingobacterium sp. Ag1. The sequence goes on from NZ_LBGU01000030.1 coordinate 89,108, forward strand.
TGCACCAACTTGTTTCATTGCTGGTGAATGTGTTTAGGTCTATTCCCTTTATTATACTTATCGTATGGATGATTCCGTTTACACGCAACCTTGTCGGAACATCTATTGGTATGGCCGCAGCATTGGTTCCCTTGAGTATAGGTGCAGCTCCTTTTATTGCAAGACTTGTGGAAAATAGTCTTCTAGAAATTCCAAATGGCCTGATTGAGGCCTCAAGAGCAATGGGAGCAAATGCCCAACAGGTAATTTTCAAAGTTTTACTTCCTGAGGCTCTCCCCTCGCTGGTAAACAATGCAACAATTACGTTGATCACACTTGTTGGATACTCCGCGATGGGTGGCGCTGTAGGTGCCGGTGGACTTGGACAGATTGGTTATCAGTATGGTTATGTCGGATATGATACTTTTATCATGAATTCTGTTCTAATTTTATTAATTTTGATCGTATTCCTGTTACAGTATACAGGAGATTACATTTCAAAAAAAGTAAACCATCGTTAACATAAATTATATCATATGAAAAAATTGAACTATGCATTTGCAATCTTAGCCTTCAGTCTCGTATCGATTGTGGCATGCAACAACAGCGAAAAGAAAGAGAATATCCTTAAAGTCGGTGTGGTATCCGGACCAGAAAAGGAGCTTGCGGAAACGGCTAAGAAAGTTGCAAAAGAAAAGTTCAATCTTGATGTGGAGTTGGTAGCTTTCAACGACTATGTTGTGCCCAATGAAGCCCTAAATCAAGGAGATATCGATGTAAATGTATTTCAGCATCAGCCTTATTTACAGGAACAATCCAAACAACGCGGTTTTACAAAGTTAACCATCGTCGGAAACACATTTGTATTTCCGATCGTTGCCTATTCCAAAAAAATAAAAACCATCACCGAGTTACAGCCTGGCGCCAGTATTGCCATCCCCAATGATCCTACCAATGGTGGCCGCTCACTTTTACTTCTGCAACGCGAGGGCATTATCGGCTTAAAAGAAAATGTAGGTATCCAACCTAAAGTAACAGATATAGTAAGCAACCCTAAGCAGGTCAAAATCATAGAGATGGAGGCACCACAGTTGCCTCGCGTTCTGGATGATCCTCAGGTTACAATTGCCATCATCAACAATAGTTTCGCCGCTCAGGCGGGGTTGGATCCCGAAAAACAAGGCTTATTCACAGAAGACAAAGAATCACCATACGTTAATCTAATTGTTGCCCGCTCAGATAACAAAAACGATGAAAAGGTGCAGCAGTTTATTCAAGCGTATCAGTCGCCTGAAGTGGAAGCTACCGCAAAAAAAGTCTTCAAGAATGGCGCCATTAAGGGCTGGTAAAATTTTTAAAATACAAGTGATAGCATCAGATCAATTATGCCCCTGTGGCTCTGGCAATACCTATGGGGAATGCTGCCAACAAATTCATCGTTTCCATGCCAAAGCAACCACAGCAGAGGCATTGATGCGCGCACGTTATAGTGCTTTTGTGACACAACAGATCGATTTCCTATACGATACATTTCACCCCTCAACACGACGGTTCCAAAATAAACAGGCTATTGGGCAATGGGCGCGGGACAATAAATGGATGCAACTCACGGTCCTGAAATCTACACTCCACACGGTCGAGTTTGAAGCACATTATCTGGATCCACAGATGGAAGTTCATATTCACCATGAAAAGTCTACCTTCAAAAAACAAGGTGACTTATGGTACTACGTTGACGGGCGCTGATATAAAACAGTTTGCTTGCAAGCCATTGGAAAGGACGCCAGACTATCAACAACAGCTTGCAAGCAGCTTTTCGTTCTATAAAAGTTCTCTTCTATGAAATAAAATGTGGTTTCAACTAAGTCCTTATTTTTGCTCATAAAAAAGCAGTCTCAACGGGGATGTCAAGACTGCTTTTCTGCAACGAATATTCGTCAGTTATCTATTAGATTGCTTCTTCAGTATCTTCCCGATAAGGAGCTTCTTCATCAAACTCACCCTCCCATTTAGCAACAACAACGGTTGCCAAACAATTTCCGATTACATTGACAGAGGTACGCGCCATATCCATGAGTTCATCGATACCTAAAATGGCTGCAATGACAAATGTTGGTAAACCAAACTGATCCGCCGTCGCAATCAAAATAATCAATGAAGCCCTTGGGACAGCAGCAACACCTTTGGAGGTGATCATCAATGTAAATGCAATCATTAATTGATGTCCAAACGACAAATGGATACCAGCCGCCTGAGCGACAAAGATCGCAGCCAATGATAAATAGAGTGAAGTGCCATCCAAGTTAAAACTATATCCTGTCGGAATGACAAACGAAACAATCTTACGTGGCACACCAAATTTCTCCATTGCGCTCATTGCCTTCGGCAATGCAGCATCTGAACTTGTAGTAGCAAATGCAATGGAAACGGGTTCCTTAATCGCATTTATAAAACGTTTTACAGGTATCTTTAGATACAGGGCTACAGGAAGCAATACGAGACATAAAAAGCAGATCAATGCAAAGTACAGCGTCGCTAAAAGCATGAAAAGATTCTTTAGGATATCGACACCGAGATGCCCCACAGTATAGGCCATGGCGGCACCGACCCCAATAGGCGCAAAGTACATAATCATGTTCGTAAACTTAAACATCGTTTCAGACATACTTTCGGTAAAATCAACCAAGGGTTTACGCTTTTTCTCATCGACCATTGCCAATCCAATCCCGAACAAAATTGAAAATACAACAATCTGTAAAACTTGGTTATCCGCTACAGATTTGACAATATTTTCAGGAAACAAGTCGCGTATAAAAGAAGTGAACTTGTATACAGGATGCACATGGTCCGGAAGTGTTTTGAGGATATGCTCATCCATACTTTCCTTCGGCGCAGGGAGCTCTTCATGTGGCATATGTGCAACATCAACACCCACTCCTGCCCGAGTCAGGTTTATAGCACCTAAACCAATAAAAATAGCACATGTCGTTGCACAAAAGAAATAAAGCATCGATTTCCATGCCATACGTCCCACCTGTTTCAAATCAGAATGCCCTGCAATTCCATATACAAGCGTAGCAAAGAGAATCGGTCCCACAATCGTCTTGACTAACTTGATAAAACCTTTACTCAAAGGTTGCAGGGAAATCGCTAGATTTGGAAAATCCAACCCGACAAATATCCCCATAATCATACAGGTCAAAATCCAAGTGGTCAAATTTTTCTTAAAGAGCGCATTTACAACCAAAACGGTAGCAACTATCCAACGGACAGCCATTAGAAATTCATGCGAAAAGCCTACAACATCAAATTCGTATAATACAGCAATGATACAAGCTAATGTAACTGTGATTAGGGTTATCAACCCTATTTTGGTTTTTAACATTTAAAAGATTTTAATGGTCAAAAGAACAAAAATAAAAAAATACTATGCTTTTGCAAATATTATTATTCCAAATAGCCAAGATTCGCAACAAAATATCGATTTCGCCAAAATAGAAAGGCACAAAAAAGGCAGGAAAATTTCTTATCCTGCCTTATATTTTAACGGAACACTAAATTTATTCCGCGTGTAACCAAGCTTTTTTCGCTAATAGCTCATCGTTTGATTCACGTACATCTTCGTCATCCACACAACAATCTACAGGGCAAACCGCTGCACATTGAGGCTCATCGTGGAAACCTACACATTCTGTACATTTATCTGAAACAATATAATAGACTTCATTAGAGATCGCTTCTTGAGACTCGTTGGCATCTAGTGTAACACCATCGCCAAAATCAATAACCCCATCCAAAGCCGTCCCATCTGAGAATTTCCAAGTTACACCAGCATCGTATATTGCATTATTTGGGCATTCCGGTTCGCAAGCACCACAGTTAATGCATTCGTCTGTAATTTTAATCGCCATTTATAACCTCACAATTATGATAAATAAACTATTTTTGCATTATCAATATGAAACAAAGTCTGATTGAACAATAAGGCTAGTTGATTCACGTTGATTAATGTTAACAGCACAAATATAATACAAATTTGTGTATTCATCTTTTAAAATTTTAATATTTTGACAAAGCAACAACGAATAAATGCATTTGTAAAATTAGGCGAGCGGCTGCAAGAGCGACCTGATGATTTGATTCAAATCATTCAATTCGCCCAACATAAAAACCCCTGGTATACGCCTCAAAATGTTGAACGTGCCATTCAAGCCATTGCTGCCAATTTGACAATAGAAAAGCTGAATCACTGGTTGGCTCCTTATCCAGATCTAAATTCAACGAAAATTGTAGGATTAATTCTGGCCGGCAATATCCCCTTGGTTGGCTTCCATGATATGCTATCGGTACTGATCAGTGGCTTTAGAGCCAAAATCAAAGTCTCATCGGACGACGCAGGATTGACCAGCTATGTGCTCCGTCTCCTTAAACAAATTGAACCGTCCTTTACCGATGCCTTTGAAATTGTTGACAAACTAAAAGATTTCGATCTGGTTATTGCAACAGGCTCCAACAATAGCTCGCGTTATTTTGACTATTATTTTGGAACCAAACCACATATTATTCGTCGCAATAGAAATAGTGTTGCCATCATCGGTGGACAAGAATCTCCTGACCAGCTTGAATCACTGGGACATGACATCTTTGATTATTTTGGGTTAGGCTGTCGCTCTGTATCAAAGTTATTCATTCCAAAAGATTATCCGATAGCACACTTCTTCGAAGGTATTGCTGCGTTTAACAACGTGACCGAACATTTTAAATATAATAACAATTACGATTACAACAAATCCATCTATCTGATCAACGGCGACAAGCATTTTGATAATGGATTTTTATTGCTAAAGGAAGATGAGCGCACAGCTTCTCCCCTTGCTGTAGTTTATTATGAAACATACGAAACACTGGCTGAAGTTGAAAATAAACTCCAATTAGCGCAAGAAAATATCCAATGTGTTGTATCAGAAATAGCGTTAAGTGTGCCCTCGCCAGTATTTCGTTTTGGAGAAAGCCAATGCCCTGCTTTGGATGATTTTGCTGACGGCGTGAATACATTGGATTTTTTATTCGCAAACCAATAAGCTTCCTTTAAATTCATAGTAAATAAATTGCATTAAAAATACTAACTTTGAAATCATGTATATCATTAAAGTAAAAGGTGTCGCCAAAATCCCTGATTATGTTCAATTAAGAGATGATGCCTTCACCTTGCTGGCATATTTTAGAGTCGACCGCCCAGATAAGTCGCTTGATAAGATTGGATTGGGAGAAAAGGCAGAATATATCATGCAACTGGTTAGAGAAATGCCTTTTGGGCAAATTAAAAAATTAGAATTTTAGCTTCCATGATTGAAAATAAAGTCATTACATTAAAAAACGTTGATATCTTCCAACAAAAACATTTGGTATTGTCCAATGTCAATTTAAACATTGGCAAAGGAGAGTTTATATATCTTATCGGCCAGTCCGGCAGTGGAAAAAGTAGTTTACTAAAAATCATTTACGGCGATTTATACATCGGCAATGGTGAAGGTATGATTGCGGGCTTTGATCTTAAAAAGCTGCACGAAAATGATGTTCCTTACCTGCGTAGAAAATTGGGTATTGTATTCCAGGACTTTCATCTTTTATCCGATAGAAGCATCGAGAAAAACCTCGAATTTGCACTGAAAGCAACAGGCTGGAAAGATAAGAAAATGATCGATAGCCGGATATTGGATGTATTGGAAAAAGTTGGGCTTCGTTCCAAACTTAAGAAAATGCCACATGAGCTTTCTGGTGGTGAGCAACAGCGTATTGTAATTGCCCGCGCTTTACTAAATAACCCCGAAATTATTTTGGCAGATGAGCCTACCGGTAACTTAGATCCTGCGACATCAGAAGAGATCGTTTTATTATTGCGTGACATTGCCAATTCGGGAACGGCTATTTTAATGGCAACACACGATTATACCATTATCCGTAATATGCCATCCCGCATCATCAAAACTGCCGATGGCGTATTGCAGGACAATGTCAGCATCTAGACAGAAAACTGACATATAAAAAATGAGATTCCGACAAATTGTTAGGCTTTTTTAATAAAATCTGACAAGCTGTCGGAATTTTATTGTTTGGCAAAAACTTTGACAAACGAAGCATAGAGTAAATTTTTGAATCTAATTTTAGCATTGAAGATATGAATGAGCAAGATAATTATTACGATGAAGGTCAAGATCCAGTAGAAACAAATTCTTCTGAACAACAGGAACAGCCTGCTGATAATATAGCAGAAGAACTGTCTACTGAAGAAAAATTGGCTGCAGAATTGGCAGAGGCAAAGGATAAATACATTCGTCTTTCTGCTGAATTTGACAATTATAGAAAACGTACAAGCAAAGAACGTGTTGAATTGATTCAATCAGCAGGAAAAGATGTCATCAGTAAGCTATTACCTACACTAGATGATTTTGACAGAGCGTTAACTGCCATGGAAACAGCGACAGATGTTGAATCTGTAAAAACAGGAATGGATATTGTTAACAACAAATTCAGACAAACATTGTCACAATTGGGGTTAAAGGAAATGGAAGCTACAGGCCAAGCCTTCGATCCTGAATTACAAGAAGCTATCACAGCAATTCCTGCACCCACAGCAGAATTAAAGAATAAAGTAGTGGACGTGATCGAAAAGGGGTACTACTTAGGTGACAAAGTGATCCGTCACGCAAAGGTAGTTATAGGTCAATAATATTAAGACGATGTCAAAAAGAGATTATTACGATATACTTGGTGTCTCGCGGTCAGCGGACGAGAAGGAGATTAAATCAGCATATCGCAAATTAGCGATAAAATACCATCCGGATAAAAATCCTGGTGATCATGAAGCTGAAGAACAGTTTAAGGAAGCTGCTGAGGCATACGATATCTTGAGCAATCCACAAAAACGTCAACGTTATGACCAATTTGGCCATGCCGGTAATTCTGCGAGTGGTGGTTTTGGCGGTGGCGGCGGTATGAATATGGAAGACATATTCAGCCAATTTGGTGATATCTTTGGTGGAGGACATCCATTTGAAAGTTTCTTTGGCGGTGGCGGTGGCCAACGTGGCGGCCGTCGGGTAGCTCGTGGAAGCAACTTACGCATAAAAGTTAAATTAACACTCGAAGAAATTGCCAAAGGCGTCGAGAAAAAGGTAAAGGTCAACAAACAAGTGGTCTGTCATTCTTGTGACGGATCTGGTGCTAAAGATAAATCTTCGTTCCATACCTGTAAAACCTGTGGCGGATCAGGATCAGTTCGAAGAGTAACAAATACCATCTTAGGACAAATGCAAACAACAAGCACTTGCCCTACGTGTAATGGTGAAGGTGTTGAAATCACAGCAAAATGTACAACTTGTAGAGGTGAAGGACTCGAACGCGGTGAGGAAACAATTGCGATCAATATTCCTGCGGGTGTAAGTGAAGGCATGCAACTTTCCATGAGTGGAAAAGGAAATGCTGCTCCGCGTGGCGGCGTCCCAGGAGATTTAATTATCCTGATCGAAGAAGTACCACACGAAAGTCTAAAACGCGACGGACTAAATGTAATCTATGATCTATACATTAATTTCGTAGATGCGACCTTAGGTACTAGCGTGGAAGTTCCTACAATAGATGGAAAAGCGAAGATCAAAATTGAGCCCGGTACACAAGGCGGTAAAATTTTACGGTTAAAAGGAAAAGGTATTCCCGAAGTCAACTCTTATCACAAAGGGGACCAACTTGTATACGTTAATATCTGGACACCAAAAGCTGTGTCTAACGAAGAAAAAGAATTATTGAACAAACTGAAAGAATCACCAAACTTTAAACCTCAGCCAGGTAAAAGTGAAAAATCATTCTTCGAGCGAATCAAAGAATATTTCGATTAAAATCGGTCTTTCAAATACAAAAAAAAGCCATTTGTCCGCTGTTGACAAATGGCTTTTTTTTATCTTCTTACTTGAAATTGACAATTAAAAACAAAAAGTCAGGACAATATCATTATCGTTAAATAGAAACGATAAAAATAAAAATACACTAAATTTTAATTCATTGAACCACTATCAATTACCATAATGGCAAAACATCTAGACAATCTAGTGACAAAAAATTAAAATAAGATTTCGATATTTGACTAACAAATTTAAAAAGTCAGGAAGTATTTACTGGCTTATTAGAACAAACTATTTTAAATAAAAAAGACATGAAAAAAGTTTTACTAACATTGACTGCCATTGCAGGTTTAACAATAGCAGCACAAGCTCAAACTGAACAAGGAAAAATTATGGTTGGTGGTCAACTTGGCTTCGAAACATCAAAAGTAAAAGATACTGATCATAAAAATAATTCATTCTCAATCAACCCAACAGTTGGTTACTTTGTAAGCGACAACTTGGCAATTGGTACTGGAATTGGTTACAACTGGGGAAAAACTGAAACAAGTAAAGATAATAGCGTTAAAAACGATGCTTTTCAGGTATCACCTTTCGCTAGAAAGTATTCTGCAAACGGACCTGTAAGATTCTTTGCTCAGTTGTCAGTTCCAATGGCGTGGGGTACAACCACAACTGAAGTAAATAACGTAGAGACAAAAAATAAATTCGAATCATATGGTGTGGAACTAGCTCCAGGTTTAGCTTACTTCCCAACAAGCAAAATTGGTATCGAACTAAAAGTCAGAGGTTTATATTACAACTACAATAAAGATAAAACGAATGACGTTGCAGTAAATACATTTGGTCTGAACGTTAACTCGTTAGCGCCAACTTTAGGTGTACAATTCCATTTCTAGTCAGTACGGAATTTAACAATAGGAAAGGCTATAATTACTTATAGCCTTTTTTTTTCTGTCAATTGTTATCAATAATACCGTTTAACAATCCGGAGTTTGTGTGTGTAACGGTTCTGTTCAGCATTAAAAATACCTTCCGTATCCATCCGATCGACACGCACTTTCGCTGAAGCGTGGATAATCGTATCGCGATCCAGCATAATCCCTACATGGGTAATCCTTCCTTCGGCGTTATCGAAAAAAGCCAAATCCCCTACCCGTATTTCCGAAACAAAATCCACTGTCTGCCCCATCTCCGCCTGCTGGTAAGCGTCGCGAGGTAAGGGAAGGTCAAAGCAACTATAAATCAATTGGGAGAAACCGGAGCAATCAATCCCCCATTGTGAACGCCCACCCCATAGATAAGGAACGTCCTTATAGCTTAAGGCCAATCGCACCACCTCAGTTTCAAATTGCTCTCTGGTAAAGGTATTGATACTACCTTGATAGGTTAATGTCAATGGCGATAAATTGACGGTATTCTCTGTATTTAGATAAAGCTTGGTACCATGGCAGAGCTGAAATTGTGTCGTATCGGTAAAAAGAACTCCACCCTCCCGTCCAACGATAGTAGGTTTTCCACTCAGATAATGTTGCCTATCCAAGTCGTTTAGTTCCTGAAACTGTCCGTTTTGAATCCAACCCAAATAGCCGGTTTTCAATAGACGTATTGATGTCCAATCGGCCTGTTCATCAAGGATCTCAAAAAGTTCCCCAAACAATACCTGAGAAACCATTTCACTGCGGTGTGCCTGTTCTGAACGTAACGGAACGAGAGCTAGTGTACAAATACCATATTTCATGTGCTAAACAAAACAAAATCGTCAAAAATGTGATTATATATTATATGACGAAGATAAATTAATTATAGTAGAAATGGACAATACAAACTCAAAATTCAAAAGGATACTCGTCGCTGTCGACGACGAACCATGCTCAGAGAAGGCGATACTATATGCCAAAGAAATGGCCGCAGTATTTGGAGCCTCTATAGCGCTTGTCACTGTTGTTCCCCCTACTTCTCCGGCCAACTTTGGCGCGGATCCGCTATTAGGTCAGCAACCTATCATTGTTCCGGAAGTATCGGAAATGGAACAGGATAATGCACAAAAATATCTTGAGAAAATAAGCCGCGAGTTTACAGGTGCAGGCGAAGTTTATCTTTTTAATCGAATTGGATCCATTAAAGAAGAAATTCTGGCGGCATCCCATGAGTGGTCCGCCGATCTTATTATTATGGGGACCAATGGACGGACTGGCTTTGACCATTTCATTTCTGGTTCCGTATCCGAGTCAGTCATTCGCAAATCAACTTGCCCTGTGCTCGTTATTCCCAGTAAATGTGACTGATATTAATTGATCCCTAAATATAAAAGGCTATTTTTTCATTGGAAAAAATAGCCTTTTGCTTTTATTGCTTCTGAAAATTACCTTTTAATCAATCGCGCCACAAACATACTATCCGCTTTCTCTTCATAACCTTTCAAATAGTCCATGCGTTCGATTTCAAAACCAAAATTATCCACAATGTAATTGACAACATCTTCATTTTCCGCTTTAAAAATGGAGCAGGTTATATAAATCAAAGGCTTGCCCACTTTAACATGTCCTACTACATTACTTGTAATATTTTTTTGTAGTGCATTGAATTCGCCAATCTTAGCAGCCCGAAACTGTCTAATCATTTCTGGTGTACGCCCCCAAGTCCCCGATCCTGTACAAGGCGCATCCAATAACACCCCATCGAATCTTTCGCTCCCAAGAAGCGCAAAGGTATCCTTAGTAAGATCGAGTATTTTTTTTCGGTAATGCTTGATTCCGGCACGGTCAAAACGTTCATCGAGATTTCGGAGAATACTCATACGAACATCGGATACCAAAAGATTGACAGTCGGACAAGCGTCCATCAATAAGAGAGATTTTCCACCTGAAGCTGCGCACGCATCCCACCAGGATTCCTTTTCAGCTGGATCCATATAATCCAACGTGCGCTGTGAAGAAAGATCCTGCACTTCTATCATTCCATCCAGCGTATCAAATCGCTGCAAGGATGTTCCATTATTCAAGGCAATAGTCTGATCGCCAATCATGGAATAAGGAATCTGATTGTTATCCAAAATAGCACACACGACTTTTGTCTTTCCGCGTTTCACCCGAATATATAAATAAGGCTGTATCAACTGGCTCTCTAAAAATTGTACCATGTCGATCTCATCAGAAATATGATCCGCAAATGGAAAGAGGTCTTCCCGCTTAAAAACACCTTCTGACTCCAGAAATGCAATTTTGTCTTTCAGTGGTTGCTGGATCTTATCGCTATACGAAGGCTCAAGAAGAGCTACCAAAGGGCTTTCTTGTTCACATAGAAATTCTGCAAGTACCAATCTACGCTGTTGTGACAGCTGTGAAGCTGCCGTTCCCAGACGAAAATAATTATAACATAAACGGGAAGTAGCCTTGCGATCGGATGATCCCATTTGCTTATTCAGCTTAAAAAAAGTAGTCAAATAACGCGAAAAGGGTTGATCCGCTTCAAAACCATCCATTGCCCGCTCAAAATTACGTATTTGCTGATGAACACGTCTTTCACTGAATTCAGCCATTCAAAGATTATTTTCTTTCAAATTTTTTGTTGTGATAAACCATCATACCCAAAGCTCTATTGGCATAGCCCCATTTTGGATAAAACTCAAATTTATAATCGCTATTCAATCCCGAAAACTTATCCTGCGTCATCCGGCTAACATAATCTACGCCATATTTGTGGATCAATCGACCGAAATACAACGCCGCATCATATCCTTTATAGGAAAACTCAGATGGGTCCACTTTATAAGCCGATTTATAATTTCCAATAAATTTACGGGTATCACTATCGCTCTCATTCACCAAGTTGGAAGACGTAACAGTAAGTCCATAAAAATCCATATTTTCGAAATTCTCAAACGAAAGCTTAGCCATATTCGGATGTCCATACAACTTAAATTGATTACCTGGATTCAAAAAGCGTTCGTCCATCTTATCCAATAAAGCTTTCACAAGATTCTTATTGGCTGTACCACTTACAATATGATTTGAACCGGTCAAGACAAGACTATTATCCAGTTCCGCAAGATTATAAACCGTTTTCACTTTTGCCTGTGCATTGGCTTTTGAAATTTCGCTAACAAAATTGACTAGGAACTGTTTGCTTTCATCGTCACCGGCATCGTATACTAATATTTGATCACCGGTATAGTATTGATCAGCAACATATTTCGCCAATGTTTCGGAATGTGTTCGAATAGAGGGTGTGATGGAAACCAAATTAGGTAAGCTAAATTCAGAAGCCATAGTGGCCGCCAAAGGGGAAACCTGCAGCACATTCTTATTTGCAAATGTTTGCCCAAAGCTTTTTATCTCACGTGGATACACCGGGCCGACCACAAGTACGGCATCTTTGACATTGACCGAAGTCCCTAAAGTCGCATTATACGCAACATTGTCTCGAGAATCAATTACTTGTAAATCAAATAAAGCACCCTCTTTGGCAATTTTGTCAAGACCCAACTGAAACCCCTGATAAAAATCAAGTGCCAAGGAAGAACGCTCCACATCTTCTTTCGTAATCGTCCCTGCAATACCACTTAACTCGAACGGAAGTAGTAGGGCTATTCGATTATTTTTCACGGCGTGCCCATTGACATTTTGCACATCGCCCACTTTGACAATGGTCTTTTCTTTGTCAACAGCTGGTTTAGTCACAGCAGTTTGCTGTTCGCCTTGACCGGAGGAAGGCGAACGCAATACTGTGCTTCTTTTGGTTGTACAACTCGCAAGGCATAACGCCACAAGTGCCGCAACCCATATTTTATTCCCACTCAATTGTAGCGGGCGGTTTTGAACTGATATCATATACAACTCTGTTTATTCCTTTCACATGGTTGATAATTTCATTTGAAATTTTTGCCAACAGGTCATATGGTAAATGTATCCAATCCGCAGTCATTCCATCAAGAGAACCAACTGCACGTAAGCTAACAACATGTTCGTAAGTACGCTCGTCACCCATTACGCCTACGGAACGCACTGGCAAGAAAATTGTACCAGCTTGCCATACTTTATCGTACCAGCCAGCTTCCTTCAGGTTATTGATAAAGATCGCATCAGCCTCTTGTACAATACGTACACGCTCAGGCGTAATATCACCTAAAATACGAATTGCCAAACCTGGTCCAGGGAAGGGATGTCTGCCTAGAATTGCCTGATCCACTTCTAATGCTTTTCCTACTCTTCTTACTTCATCTTTAAACAACGTCTTAAGTGGTTCTACAACTTTCAATTTCATGAAATCCGGCAAACCACCAACGTTATGGTGCGATTTGATTGTTGCTGAAGGTCCTTTCACTGAAACCGACTCGATAATATCTGGGTAAATTGTGCCTTGTCCCAACCATTTCGCTTCAATTCCTTCAGGTAATTCCTTTTGGATTTCTTTTGCAGCTTCATCAAAAACATCAATAAATGAATTACCAATGATTTTGCGTTTCTCTTCTGGTTCAGAGATCCCAGCTAATCTACCATAAAATAAATCCTTGGCATTTATTCCTTTAATATTTAACCCCATATTTTTGTAAGAATCCAATACCTGCTCGTATTCATCTTTACGAAGCAGACCATGATCTACGAAAATACAATGTAAATTTTTTCCAATTGCTTGGTGCAACAATACCGCTGCTACTGTCGAATCTACGCCCCCTGACAAAGCCATAATAACGTGATCGTCACCCAATTGTTCTTTCAAAGCGGATACTGTTGTTTCAACAAATGCGTCTGGTGTCCAATCCTGTGCACAACCACAAATGTTTACAACGAAGTTTTTTAATAAGATAGCACCATCTGTACTGTGTGTTACTTCCGGATGGAATTGTATACCATAGGTACGGGTGCCTTTTACTTGATAAGCTGCAACGCGCACTTTATCCGTACTTGCAATAATATCAAAATTTGCAGGAACTTCTTTGATGGTGTCTCCATGTGACATCCATACCTGCGATTGAATGGGTACTCCTGCCAATAATTCATTCTCGCTATTGACAAACTGCAGATTTGCACGACCATATTCACGAATTTCAGATGGCAACACTTCACCTCCTGATTTTTGAGCAATGTATTGCGCTCCGTAACAAACTCCTAAAAGTGGGAAACGATCCTGAATAGCGACAAAATCAATTTGCGGTGCATCTTCTTGTCTAACAGAATAAGGACTTCCCGAAAAGATAACACCTTTTACGGTATCGTCAAAATCTGGCAATTTATTGAACGGGTGTATCTCACAATACACATTTAGTTCTCTGACACGTCTAGCGATTAACTGTGTGTATTGAGACCCGAAGTCTAGAATTATAATTTTTTCTGGCATGCTGCAAAGGTAAGTATTACGAATGAATTATTAAATGTCAAATCAGGAAATAATGCCTGCTTTTAACAGTTCTACTTCCATTTCTTTCTGTAGAATCAGCGCTTCCTCCCGTGCCCTTTCAGCGAAATCACGTCCGTTTGAGGCATAGATGATTCCCCTTGTGCTGTTTACTAAAAGCCCGCAATCTTTGTTCATACCAAATTTACAAACATCTTCAAGCGAGCCACCTTGTGCCCCCACGCCTGGAACCAATAAAAAATGTTCTGGTGCATGTTCTCTAATTTTAATAAAGCCCTCCCCACGTGTTGCTCCGACCACATACATCAAATTGTCAGGTGTACCCCAAGTATTGACTTTATCGATCACCTGTTCGAACAATTGCAATCCTTCTTTGTTTTCAAAATTTTGAAAGTCCAGGCTACCTTCATTCGATGTTAACGCAAGTACGATAGCCCATTTATCGTTAAAATCCAAAAATGGTGTCACCGAATCCTTCCCCATATAAGGTGCGATAGTAATACTATCAAATCCAAGACCAGACGTCTTTTCATCAAAAAATGCCATCGCATAACGTCCCGACGTATTACCGATATCGCCCCTTTTTGCATCAGCAATACTGAAACAATCCTTCGGTAAAGCTGCCCAGGTTTTTTGAAGCGACTGCCAGCCTTTCATGCCATAACATTCATAAAACGCAATATTAGGCTTATAGGCAACACATAAATCAGCTGTTGCATCTATGATAGCCTTATTAAAGCTATAGATCGGATCCTCATCATCTAAAAGATGCTCCGGGATTTTGGTGAGGTCTGTATCGAGTCCGACACATAGAAATGAGCGTTTCGCTTTTATTTGATGAATAAGTTCTGCTCTTGTCATACTATATTTAGAGATCTTAAAAATTATTTATTGATTAAATCTTGCATAAATTTGCCTACATCCGGACTTGAATAATCCGCCATACCTTCATGCCGTGTCGCGATCTTACCCGCTTTGTCCAATATCACCGTTGATGGAATCGGTCCCGAGAGCCATTCTTTTGGAATATCGCTATTTGGAAAACTAATTGGCAGGGTCAACTGCTGTTCTTTCATGAAAGCCTCAGCCTTAGCCCTGTCGCCTTCAATCTCCACAATTAAAAACACCATATTTGGGTCATCTTTATACCGCTCATAGAGTACATTGATCGAAGGCATTTCGGCACGACAGGGAGCACACCAGGTTGCCCAAAAGTTAATAAAGACAACTTTTCCCTTCAGATCCGCCACGTTGATTGTTTCTCCCCGCGAATTGACAAAGGAGACATGATTGAATGAAGCCTCTGGAGCCCGCCTGTCGGATTCTTTAGTAGCTGAAACAAGCTCCAGTTTAGGGTTGAAAAAACCCAATTTCATTAAAAATTGCTGAAAATAACTTCTACTTGTTGGCCAGATCAACAAACCGATGAGCAGTACAAATACACCGTTTCCGATGATGTTTCTTGTCTTTGGACTCATTAGGCTATCCAGGTATTAAGCATCGAACTTATCCAACAGCTTCAATAAGGTCGCAAAATCCTTTGGATATGGTGCCTCAAAAGCCATCTTAACTCCATTCAACTCAAATTCAACCTGTTTTGAATGGAGTGCAAAACGCTTCATAATAGGCTGCTCCTCTTCATCTTTGGACAATGTATATCCCCTTTTCTTAATTTGGGACAAATACACAGGTTTACCGCGATACATGTCATCCCCTACGATAGCAGCATGTTGTGTGGCGAGGTGAATACGAATTTGGTGCATACGTCCTGTAATAGGTTTACATTCCACCAAAGTATAATTCTTATAGTATTTGATCGAATTGAAGATGGTCTCGGCCGGTTTACCGTTTGCACGGTCAATAGATACGTTTTTATTGCCCTGATTCAAGATAGGTAAATCGACAAGCAAGTCCTGAAAAGTATGTGTACCTCCTATGACCGCATGATAAATCTTATTCACTTTTCTTTTTTCAAATGCTATGGAGATTGTACGGTATGTTTCTGGATTTTTTGCAATTAGTAAAATACCCGAGGTCTCTTTATCCAGGCGGTGGCACACCTGTGCATCAGGATGATATTTCTTCGCCAAACGAAGAATATTGACCTCCCCTCCCTCACGTTCATCTAACGAAGCGACAAACGGTGGTTTATTGATAACGATCAAATTTTCATCCTCATGGATGATTAATTCTGAAAATTTGGGGAATTTAAATAGACGAGTCTCATTTTGTATCATTCTGCAAAAATACAAAACACAAGGCAGAATATTGCTCAATGTATGATAAAAAGCTTACTTTTGAACACACAATATAAGTTAAGATGTCTGTAAACAAAGAAATGAAACGAGTAAGCACAGCAATGCTGCAAGCCATGAAAGAACGTCAGGAAAAGATTTCTATGCTTACAAGCTATGATTACTCCATGGCCAAAATGGTCGATCAAGCCGGTGTTGACGTTATTTTAATTGGAGATTCTGCTGCTAACGTATTCGCTGGCTACGAAACTACCTTGCCTATCACCCTAGATAATATGATCTACCATGCCGCTGCCGTCGCTAGAGGTACCCAACGCGCCATGGTGTTGGCAGATTTGCCATTTGGATCCTATCAGGGTTCCGCCAATGAGGCTTACAATGCCGCCGTACGCATGATGAAAGAATCAGGTGCGCACGCACTGAAACTGGAAGGTGGTTTAGAAATCATCGAAAATATCAAAAAAATCATTGCCGGAGGCATCCCCGTATGTGGACACCTGGGCTTGACTCCCCAATCCATCAATAAATTTGGAAATTTTGGTGTGCGGGCAAAAGAAGAACAAGAAGCCGCAAAATTAATAGAAGATGCACTCGCTTTACAAGAGGCGGGCTGCTTCGCCATTGTTTTGGAAAAGATACCTGCAAAATTAGCCAAAACAGTTACCGAAAAACTGGTGATTCCAACAGTTGGTATTGGGGCTGGACCGGATTGCGATGGACAAGTTCTTGTAATTAACGATATGCTGGGTATGAATGCTGATTTCAAACCAAAATTTATGCGTCATTTCGCTAATTTGCACGAACAGATCACAACTGCAGTAGCTCATTATGTGGCCGAAGTAAAAGCGGTACAGTACCCGAACGAAGACGAACAATACTAAAAAAATATGCGGTTTTTGATCATTGGACTTATTATTCTTATTGCTTATCTGATGATACGCAAAAAATTCAGTCTATTTGGGTTTACCGAGGATATGTCCAGAAATTTAAAATCAGGTTTTCAGTTGATTGAAGCTTCATCTCCGGTCATCCAGGCAAATCTAAAGAAGAGCGTTTCCAATGCCATGATGGGGGTTGTCCTCATTTTGATCACCGTCCTGCTGTTCATGAAGATAAAAATTGTCCTGTTCCTGCTTCCGATAGCCTTTTTCCTGCTAGGTTATCTTTTTCTGTTCAACAACCACTTTAGCAAGCTCAAAAGCCAGCAAATCTGGTACAATGCCAAAACCAATGAAGTTTTTATTGAACAGCTCAAAGGAGAAAACTATACTTTTAACATGTTTAAGGACATAGAAGCCGTTCAGAAAATCGAATCTATTCAAACGACCAAAGGTTTATTATACGGCTACTACCGTATCAAGTTAAAAAATAAAATATTGGAAATTCCCTATTTAGTCGCGGAAAACAAGCCTGCCAACAATTTGTTTTTCGACACCATCGCCCAAAATTTCAATATAGTTACTCAAAAACGTATTTTTCCAATCATTTAAAAATGAACAAATTGAATATCCAAAAAGAATGTGGTATATTTAGGTAATTAATAAAATTTGTTAAAACCAAAATATTTCACACTATGGGAAAAGGTGACATCAAGACCAGAAGAGGAAAAATATCGAATGGTTCTTTTGGAAAAAGAAGACCACATGTATCGAAAACTGCAATCAAGGCGGAAGTAAAACAAGAGGCTCCAAAAGAAGTCCAACCAAAAGCAAAATCAAAGAAATAGTAAACAGGAAGCTAGAAAGTTATTTCTAGCTTTTTTTATTTCCAACCATTCGCGCTCGCCCATTTCGCTGTCCATTGGTAAAGTTTTCATGTATTGTAAAATCCTTTTGACAACTGATATCAGCATAATAATAAACCTATATTTACCCGTTAAATGTAAAAAGTACATAAGAGACTATATCGTATGAATAAAAAATCGATCATTTACCTCCTTTTGGCTTGTGCTGTATTTGGAGGTGGATACTTTCTGATAACTGCTAAAAAAGACAAAAAAGAAGCTGATAAGCCCAATGGAAAAAAAGATATGCCCGTCCCGGCACAGGCTATCATTGCCAAATCTTCAGTCGCCGATAGATCCATTAATCTCTCGGGAAGCATTGACGCAGAAGAGCAGGTTGAAATCAGAAGTGAAGTAAGTGGTCGAATCACCAAAATCTATTTCTCCGAAGGACAGCGCATCAAAAAGGGCGAGCCCTTGATCAAGATCGATGATATTGAACTTCAGGCACAATTAAGACAAGCGCAAACAACAAATCAGCTGAATGCCGAAAATGAACGCCGGGCCAAACTGCTGTTGCAGAAAGGAGCAATCAGTCAGGAAGAGTTTGATATTGCCAGTGCAGCTTTAAAAACTTCCTTAGCACAGATCCAGTTGATTCAGGCGCAGATATCCAAAACAACCATCCGTGCTCCTTTTAGCGGTATGATTGGACTTCGGAATATTTCCGTAGGTGCCATTGTCTCATCCAGCACCCTGATTACAAATTTAGTGAAGGACAATCTTGTCAAAGTTACTTTTGCAGTACCCGAAAAATACAGCAATATTGTTAAGATAAATATGCCCATTGAGTTCAGTGTAGCCAATGAGCCAACCGTCATTAAAGCGAACGTTTACGCTATCGAACCGCAAGTATCACTTAACACCAGAACCCTCACCGTCCGCGCCAGAGCAGCAAACGATCAGGGTAAATTGAAAGTCGGATCTTTTGTCAATGTTATCGTGCCGATCGAAGTGGAAAACGATGCGATATCCATTCCTACAGAAGCTATTGTTCCCGTACAGGACGGTAAAAAGGTTTTCGTACTACAGCATGGCCTTGCCAAGGAAGTGAAGGTCGAAACAGGTGCACGTACCGACAAAGACATCGTCATCCTATCTGGAATCAGTGCCGGTGACACCGTTTTAACCACGGGCGTTCTGTCTTTAAAAGATGGAGTAAAAGTTAAGGTATCATTAGCTAACTAGTTGTACATGAATTTATCTGCAGTTTTTATTAAACGCCCTGTTTTAACTATTGTCGTCAATATTACCATCATCTTGTTTGGCTATATTGGTTTTAGTTTTCTGGGTGTACGCGAATACCCCTCTATTGACCCCGCTATTGTTTCTGTCAGAACAAATTATGCCGGTGCCAATCCTGATATCATTGAATCACAGATTACCGAGCCACTAGAAAAGGCCATAAACTCGATCGATGGTATTCGTAACATCTCTTCTTCAAGTAATCAGGGATCCAGCAATATTACCATCGAGTTTGATTTAAAAAAGAACCTGGAGGAAGCCGCAAATGATGTCCGGGATAAAGTATCTCAAGCCGTCCGAAGCCTACCTCAGGATATTGATGCTCCACCGGTGGTATCCAAAGCCGATGCGGACTCCGATCCCATTATTACGTTGACATTGCAAAGTGAGACACGCGACAAACTTTCGCTGAGCGACTACGCCGAAAATGTGATTTCTGAAAGGTTACAAACCATCCCCGGCGTCAGCAGCACACAGATCTATGGCCAAAAACGTTACGCCATGCGGCTATGGCTCAATCCCGACCGTATGGCTGCCTATGGTATCACTGCTTCGGATATTCGTACGGCATTAAATAGCCAGAATGTTGAATTACCTTCGGGGAAAATTGTCGGAAACACAACCGAACTCACCGTAAAAACCGTCGGCAACCTCTCTACCCCCGAGCAATTCAACAACATCATTCTAAAAGCCGATAGCAGCCGTATTGTCAAGTTTATCGATATTGGCCGGGCCGAAATAGACGCTGAGAATCTCGAAACAAAAATGGTGAGTAATGGTAAACAGCTGGTCGGTATTGCCATTATTCCGCAACCGGGAACAAATTACCTCGATATTGCCAACAATTTTTATAAAATGCTCGATCAGATCAAAGAAGATCTGCCGCAGGATATTATACTCAACATCGCTTCTGATAATACGACATTCATCAAAAAATCTGTTGAAGAAGTCGCCGAGACACTCCTGATTTCGATCATACTGGTCACCCTGATTATTTATTTTTTCTTTCGCGACTGGGGCATAGCTTTACGTCCGTTGTTGGATATTCCGGTGTCCTTGATTGCGACATTCTTTATTATGTATATTTTTGGTTTTTCCATCAATGTACTGACGCTGCTCGCTATTGTACTCGCGACAGGGCTTGTCGTCGACGACGGTATCGTTGTTACCGAAAATATCTTCAAGAAAGTTGAAGAAGGAATGTCTCCAATTGAAGCCGCGCTAAAAGGGTCTAAGGAAATATTCTTCGCTGTTATTTCCATTTCAATTACACTTGCAGCGGTATTTTTACCGGTGATATTTCTTCAGGGCTTTGTGGGAAGGCTGTTCCGGGAATTTGGTGTCGTCATCGCCTCGGCCGTATTGGTTTCGGCATTTGTTTCCCTCACCCTTACACCGATGCTCAATGCCTATCTGATCAAAGGTGGTGGTCACAAAAAGACGAAGTTTTACGATTGGACAGAACCCATGTTTGTCAAAATGAATAAAGGTTATGCCAAGGCACTGGAAAAATTCATGAAATTCAAATGGATCAGCTTTCCAATTCTGATCCTATGTTTTATCATTATTGGTATCCTTTTCTCCTCCATTAAAAAGGAAACAGCGCCTTATGATGACAGAAGTAACATCTCCGTCAATGTAACAGGTCCTGAAGGTGCCACCTATGAATACATGGATCGCTACATGCAGGAATTGGACAAATTGGTCTACGACTCCATTCCCGAAAATAAAATCAGTTTAAACATTACCTCTCCGGGTTTCGGCGCGAGCTCAGTCAACTCCGGACGTATACGGATGACTTTGGTTGATCCTGGTGAGCGCAAAAAATCACAGGATGATATTGCCAAAGAGCTCACTAAATGGACAAAACAATACGATGCCGTACGCGTAAATGTTTCGCAAACGCCAACGATATCCATGAATCGAAGAGGTGGACTACCAGTTCAGTACATTATCCAAGCACAGAATTTTGAAAAACTTCAGGAAAAGATTCCCGAATTTATGAATGAGGTCAACAGCGATCCAGCATTCTCGACAACGGATATCAACCTGAAGTTTAACAAACCCGAACTGCATGTCGAAATTGATCGTCTGAAAGCACTTAGTCTGGGTGTTTCGGTACTTGACGTTTCACAGTCACTCCAATTGTTGTTAAGCGGCCAACGTTTCGCCTATTTTATGCGTGATGGCAAACAATATCAGGTCATAGGCCAAGTTGAAAATGACCGTAGAGCTACACCGACAGACCTCGCTTCAATTTACGTGCGTAATAACCTCGGACAGCTTATCCAGTTAGATAACGTCGTAAGCGTCAGGGAAGAAAGCAGTCCCCCCCAACTCTACCACAATAACCGGTATATGTCGGCTACAGTTTCAGCTGGCTTGGCACCAGGCATGAGCATGAGCGACGGAATTGCAGCAATGGATCGCATAAGAGAAAAGGTGCTCGACCAGAGCTTCACCACCGACCTTAGTGGTGAATCACGTGACTTCGTTGAAAGTAGCTCCAATACCTTATTTGCTTTTGGCCTTGCTTTATTGCTTATTTACCTGATCTTGGCGGCCCAATTTGAAAGCTTCCTCGACCCATTTATCATTATCCTTACGGTGCCTATGGCCGTTGCCGGTGCACTAATAAGTCTATGGCTATTTGATCAAACCTGGAATATATTCAGTCAAATTGGAACAATTATGCTTATCGGTCTAGTGACCAAAAATGGTATCCTGATTGTTGAGTTTGCCAATCAAATGCGTGAAGAAGGCATGGAAAAATTTGAGGCAATCATGCACTCTGCCGAATCACGCCTCAGACCGATCTTAATGACAAGTTTGGCCATTGCCTTGGGCGCATTACCGATTGCCATGTCACTTGGAGCTGCCTCAACGAGCAGAATTGGTATGGGAGTTGTGATCGTTGGTGGTACAATATTCTCCCTTATCTTAACCTTGTTCATTATCCCGGCGATCTATTACATGTGGTCAAGACAAAAAAAGCATAGACCTGAATTTGATAACATTAAAAGCTACGAATAATAAAGACATGAAGAGAAATTTCATCCTACTAGTATTACTTTACTCCATCATGTTTCAAACACGTGCGCAAGAAGTACTGACTTTGGAAGATGCACTGAAAACTACGCTGAGCAATAACTTCAACATTCTCCTGGCTAGAAATGACAATAACATTGATGTGGAGAATACCAGTTTAGGAAGCGCGGGTATGCTCCCAGCAGTAACTGGAACGTTCAATAGAAGCAACTCCATCCAGAATTCCAGACAGGTCAGAGCAGATGGTCAAATACAGCAGATCTCCAATGCAAAAAACGACAACATGTCTTACGGGGTCAACCTAAACTGGACGATATTCGATGGATTGGGTATGTTTGCCCGTCGCGATCGCTTCAAAGAAATACAACGCCAAGGGGAAGCGGAGATCAAATATCAAGTGATCACCCAGCTCAGCGAAGTCATGGCAACCTACTACAATCTGGTGCAGCAAAAGCGCCTGATAAATGCGCTGGATACCACCATCGCCCTATCGAGATACCGCGTCACGCTGGCCGAAAATCGCCTGGAGATCTGAAAAGGCTCCAAGCTGGATCTCCTGAATGCGAAAGTCGATTTAAATACCGATCAGACAAACTTACTCAGACAGCAGGAAAGCTTCAAAAATACCAAGACTTACCTCAATCAGCTGATGACACGCGACTTGAGCCTGGATTTTCAGGTTGAAGATGAGATGAAACTTGATACGGATCTTAAACTTGGTAATCTGATCGAAATTGCCGATCGACAAAATCCACAAATTCAGCTTGCCATCATCAACAATCGGGTGGCCGAACTCAACTTAAAAGCAGTTAAGGCCGAACGTTATCCCAAAATTGGATTAAACAGTGGTTACAACTGGAACGAATCCCACTCCTCCCTCGGTTTCTCGACAGAAAACAAAAATAGAGGTCTTACCTACGGTGTATCGGCTTCCCTTAATATTTTCAATGGATTTCTGCAAAATAGAAACGAACGGATTGCCAAATTTCAGATTAAGGGTTCTGAGCTACAGATACAGCAACAGAAACAAGATATTCAGGCACAGGTCAGAACGCTGTTCCAAACCTACATCACCAATATGGAACTGGCTCATGTAGAACGGAAAAATGAGGAGCTGGCAAAAGAAAATTTAAATATCACCATGGATAAATTCCGTATCGGTACCATCACAACCTTGGAAGTAAGAACAGCGCAGCTAAACTACATCAATGTAATGACTCGGAGCTATACTGCACAATATGACGCGAAGGTATCCGAAATACGCCTAAAAGAATTAACAGGCGAAACATATTAGAATTTTCTTTCAGCATGAGGTCCTCTTCATGAAGGAACAGGATTTTGAAGCGCTTTTCATCAGCATCTATTCTTAAAAAGCGAAAGGCTCCTTAACTAAATGAGGAGCCTTTCGTTTGTCTATTTAATAGTCAATTGCTATAATAGATTTCAGCGGTATTAAAACGCCACTTTTAATCTGAATATATCTATCGGTTAGCGACCACACAGTGGTCTCGATACGCTTTGGTCCGGAATCAGTCTCAAAGGCGATTTCAGTTTTGGATTTAAACTCATTTCCCAACCGAAGTGCCCCCTTCAATTTATCCATAAAAGTCGCTGTCTTATCTTCACTCGCCGGGATAAATTTAAATTGAGGAATTTCCTCTTTAGCTATTAGTTCTCCAACCATAATACTAGCATTTAATGTGTAAATTATTGTTTTGCGCTATGCTACTCTTATAACGCTTTAAAGCCAATCTTATTTTATTTCTTTCTGCCATTGGCTTATTTAAATCTACCGATTCCCATGATAAAAATCAATTAAATCCTTGAAAACTATCATTTATTTTACAATAAAAAAACGATTGTACTTTAGACACACTGCTCCGCTTAGAGACCGTCTGCGAGCCAAACAGGCATTTATAACGAGATATCTGAATATAGTGTCATTTCATTTTGAATTTATAACCCAAATCATTCATATTGCCTATTTTTGCTCAAAACAATATGTAAATGGAAAAATCTATTTTTGAAAAAGAGTGGGAAATCTATTTCACGCAATGCTATTCTAACGGCCGCATTCGTTTCTCTGATTTATCCAATATCCTGCAGCTTACCGCGGGAGAACATGCCAATATTGCTGGTTTCGGTTTTAAAGAAATGGCCAAACATAATCAAACTTGGGTACTTAGCCGCATACGCATAGAGATTGCACGACTGCCCAAATGGATGGATCTTGTCAAGGTTAAAACTTGGGTTCAGGAATTGGAAGGCGCGCGCTCAACGCGGAATTTCGAAATTACAGTCAATGGACAAATGTATGTTACGGCAACCAGTTATTGGGCTGTGATCAATACCGTGAAGCGGAGCTCTGAAACACTCGCAATTTCCACCAAGGATTTTACCACCTATCCCGATCGCCCGGCAACACAACAGCCCTTTTCAAAACTGGATATTTCCCAGACTGTCAAAAACAGCGATGAATATAGCGTTAAGCTTTCTGACTTGGATATTGTCAATCACGCCAACAATGTAAAATACCTGGACTGGTGTATGGACAGGTTGCCCATTGAACTCGTCTTGACCAATCAGATCAAATCCCTAGAGATGAATTACCTGCGTGAATTACGCTATAATGATACCGTAGAAATTAATGGCGATGCAACTGATCAGGGTTACTTTATGACAGTGACCAAACAGCAGCGTATTCATTTTGCGCTAGCCATAGAAACAAAATAAAAAGGGGAAACAAGATAAGAACGCAAAACAAGATAAAACGCGAAACAATAAAAAAAGGGAGGCTACGGGCCTCCCTTTTTATTTTACATAGTGCATCGTTTATGCAAATGCTTTATCGCCTTTTTTGTAAGGAAGGTTACCATCAAATTTTCCGGGGATCTTTACAAAACGTAGCGCTTTTGTACAGCCCAGCTCGGAGTTGAAGAAACCAGTCAATGTTAACTGTTTGAACATCGTGAACCAGTGTGGTGGATCGTTCTCAACGTAATTGTACAATTGATTTTGTTTCTCCTTATTCTTCTCAATGATATCTTTTTGATCTTCAGCCTGTTTTTTATTAAACTCGTTGGCTTCTTTGTCCAAAGCAGCCGCAACAGCTGTTCTGTCTGCCGCAGAAAGCTCCAGGAATGGCTTGCCTTTCACCTCTTTTGCCTTATCATCTAAGCTCGCAAAACCAGTTAAAAATGCTTTTTGTTGCTTTTCTGTATAACAGTCACGAACCATGACCGGAATAAAACTTCCTACCCCTGCTTCTTTCGCACCCGGAGTTGCGGTAGCTGGTAAGATTGCCTCAGCCAAGTCACCTAATAAGTCAGTTGTCTTCGCTTCAAATAATGCTTGCACATCTTTTGTTGCTGAGCGCGTACAACCCTCCAAAAATAAATTAGCGCCGATAACGGTACCTCCTAAAATTAAGGCAACCCGTTGTAATGCTTCTCTTCTATTCATACTACTAAATATCTTAATTTTAGAAATTATATTTCATTTCCCAACCTTGTCTGTAATTACGTTTTACGTATTGATTGACGTTGTCAAAATTGGTAACACGCATATTATCGTTATCCCACAACAATTTCAGGTTACGTCCAGGGTATTTACCATCAATACGTAAATCAGCACCTCTGATCGCTAGGTTGGCCATTAATAAAGCTTCTGTCAAAGGACCTGCTATTTCAAAAGGTGAACTTACTTCTTTCTTGCCGTAGCCAGCTTGACAGGCTTCCACCCATTGTGCGTAGTGTCCACCTTCTTGTCCTGGTACACGGGCATATTTCTGTGCCACTTGCTCTTTTCTTGAAGTTGGCAACAAGCGTGCATTCTGGCCGTAGGTATCCGCAAGGATTTTACCTTTTGTACCAACAAGTAAGATACCATTACCACCATCACCAAAGATTTCGTTTGGACCTAATTCATCCGGACGAGCAGGCTGAATACCACCATCCATCCAATGTAAAGTCACCGGACCATTTGTACGTGCAGTTTTAGGGAATGTTAATGTCGCATGGCTCGATGGAGGGCAGCTTTCAGGGAAATATCCACGTTTGAATTCATCCACATACACCGATCCTACAGTTGCCTGTACATCCTGTACATAAGTCAATCCCAAGGTACTGAAAGGAACTTCCAACAGGTGACAACCCATATCGCCCAATGCACCAGTACCATAATCCCACCAGCCACGCCAGTTGAAAGGTACCAATTTATCGACATATTCTTTATACGGTGCTGTACCCAACCAAAGGTCCCAATCTAATTCCTTTGGAACTTCGGCCTTGCCTGTAGGCCATGCAATACCTGAAGGCCAGACCGGACGATCTGTCCAACAATATACCGTGTGTACATCACCGATTAGGCCTGCTTCATACCACTCACGTACAAAACGTGGTCCATCATTCGATGCACCTTGATTTCCCATCTGGGTAACCACCTTATATTTTTTAGCTGCATGCGTCAATGCTCTCGCTTCCCAAACATCATGAGTCAACGGTTTTTGAACATACACGTGTTTACCCAACTGCATAGCTGCGAGCGCCTGAATCGCATGTTGATGATCTGGAGTTGATACAGAAACGGCTTCTATACGTTTGTGCTCCTTATCCAACATCTCACGGTAGTCTTTGTAATATTTTGCTTTCGGGTAGCGTTTTAACGCACCAGCTGCACGACGGTCGTCCACATCACACAAGAAAGCCAAATCTGCTTTTCCCGAATCATGGAATGCATTAATGTCACTAAAACCCTTACCCCCTACACCAATACCTGCTACTTGTAATTTGTCACTTGGAGCTGTAAAGCCATTTCCGCCCAATACATGGCGAGGGACGATCATAAAAGCCGCAGCAGCTGTTGCCGCGCTCTTTATAAAATCTCTTCTACTCGTCTTATTTGAGTTATTTTCCATTGTTATCAATCTTTAGCTATTAGATGTTACCTTTTTTCAATTCGCTCACTGCGAAATCAACTGCACGAGCAGTAAGTGCCATATATGTTAATGAAGGGTTGACACAACCTGCAGAAGTCATACAAGCACCGTCCGTTACGAAAACATTCAATGCATCCCAAACTTGGTTGTTACCATTTAATACCGAAGTTTTTGGATCACGTCCCATGCGGGCAGTTCCCATTTCGTGGATACCTTGGCCCAAACCATATACGTTATCGTACGTATAGGTATCTTTTACGCCAATGCTTTCCAACATCTCCTTCATTTCATTTTGCATGTCACCACGCATTTTCAATTCATTATCCTTGATCTCAGCGTCAAATGATAATACAGGTAAGCCCCATTTATCTTTTTTGTTCTTGTCAAGTGTAATTTTATTTTCGTGATATGGCAAGGTTTCTCCAAAAGCAGTAAAACCAACAGTCCAGTCACCTGGTTCACAGATCGCATCTTTCCATGCACCACCAACTTCCATCTCGGCAACAGCACCAGACCAACGTCCACGACCCGCAGCACCTTGGTAACCAAATCCACGTACATAGTCACGTTTTTTGGTATCACCTTCTACGTTTACAAAACGTGGCACATACAAGCCTGTCGGTCTACGACCATATACATAGCTATCCAAATATCCATCTATTTTACCTCCGGCACCACAACGGAAATGGTGATCCATCAAATTGTGACCCAATTCACCGCTACTGCTACCCAGACCGCCTTCCCAAACATCTGTAGCTGAGTTCATCAACACCCAAGTCGAGTTTAATGCAGATGCACAAACAAAAATTACTTTAGCGAAAAACTCATACGTTTGGTTTGTTTCAGCATCAACAATTTCAACGCCTTTCGCCTTTTTCGTGTTTTTATCGTAGATAATTTTTGTTACGATAGAAAAAGGACGTAAGGTTAAGTTATTAGTCTTTTTCGCTGCAGGAAGAGTCGCCGATTGTGTACTGAAATAAGCACCAAAATTACAACCCAACCAACATTGATTTTGATATTGACAATTTACACGGTCATGATGCGGAACAGTAATGTTGGCTGTTCTACCCATGATGAAATGACGTTGACCACCATATTGTTTTTTCAAACGCTCAGCCAGGTCTTTTTCAACAATGTTCATCGCCATTGCCGGCATGTAATCTCCATCTGGCAAAGATGGTACACCATCTCTATTTCCGGAGATACCAGCAAATTTTTCAGCATAACTATACCAAGGGGCAATATCCTTATAACGAATCGGCCAATCCACACCATGGCCATCTTTCAAGTTAGCTTCAAAATCCAAATCGCCCAAACGATAAGATTGTCTCCCCCACATTAAAGAACGTCCACCAACATGATATCCACGGTACCAGTCAAAACGTTTTACCTCTGTATAGGGACTTTCTTTTTCATTTACCCAAAAATCCAGGTTCTTCTCATTCAGTGGATAATCTCTACGCAAAACCGGATATTCTTCGATCATTTGCTGCGTACGACCGCCAGCATGAGGCCATTCCCATGGATTTTTATTTGGCGCAGTATAATCCTTGATGTGTTCAATGTTACGACCACGCTCCAGCATAATTGTTTTCAGCCCTTTCTCTGTCAATTCTTTCGCAGCCCATCCACCACTTATCCCCGAACCGATTACAATTGCGTCATAAGTATTTGTTGCCATCTCTCTTCTAATTATTTGTTTTTAAATAGTTATTTTTTCTGTTTAGTGTGCAGCATTAGTACTGTCGATCTTTTCGTCCTTAAATAAAGCTAAAAAGATAAAAAATACAACAGCTGCGATAATTGCAGGTACAACCCAGGTATGATTCCAGAATGCTGCCATATCGGTTGCTTTCAATTCTTTGTACTTATCTCCAACATAACTTGCTACCCAGAAACCGATCAATTGTCCGACACCATATGTTGCCAAAGTGATCAAGCCCTGTGCTGCTGATTTGTATTTAACGCCAGCTTTGCTATCTGTATAAATCTGTCCCGAAACAAAGAAAAAGTCATAACAGATACCGTGCAATGCAATACCGATCAACAACATGAACGACAATTCACCTGCATTGCCATAAGCAAATAATAGGTAACGAATTACCCAAGCCAACATACCGACCAAAATTGTTTTCTTGAAGCCAAATTTTGTAAAGAAAATTGGTAAGGCCAATAAAAACAATACCTCAGATGCTTGACCGATAGTCATCTTGCCTGTTGGATTCTCCAATCCTATTTCAGTAAGGAACAAGTTGGCATTTGAATAATAAAATGCCAATGGAATACAGATCAACACCGAAGAAATAAAAAAGATCAAGAAATTTCTGTCTTTCAACAATTTGATCGCATCCAGTCCAATGATTGATGCAAAGGATGGTTTTTCGGTTTCATCCAATTTAACCGGCGGCGTTTTAGGTAATGCAAAGGAAAATACCCCCAGTACCAATGAAGCTACGCCCGACATTAAGAAGGTGTTTTTCAAAGCCCCTTCTGATGCAGCGGCATCCCATCTAAAGATATAACTGATTGCTAAACCTGCTACAATCCAACCAATTGTTCCCCAGATACGTATTCCTGAAAATTGTTTTTCCGGATTTGTTAATTGACGAAATGAAACTGAGCTCGCCAAAGCCAATGTCGGCATATAAAGTATCATATAAGCCAATACATACGGATAAAAAGTAGACATATCTGCAGCACCATACATTTGATACATTAATACCGCGCCAACCAAGTGTAAAACACCCAAAATACGCTCCGCATTAAAATAACGGTCTGCAATCATTCCGACAATAAAAGGCGCGATAATCGCTCCCAATGATTGTGTTGAAAATACATTGGCCATTTCAAAATCCGTTGCATGTAGATTTTTGCTCAAGAAAGTACCTAATGTGACAAACCATCCCCCCCAAATAAAAAATTCGAGGAACATCATAAAGGATAGTTTAAATTTTATTGTTGATGAAATCATAAAAAAAATGGTGTTTTACAATACTACTAATTGGTTTTACCTGCTCAATTTAAGAAATTAAATCTAATTGTCAATAGTACACTATTAAAATATTACAAAAAGCTATCGACCTCGCGATAAGCCGCCACCAAGCGATCCTCACCCTCTTTACCAGACTTGGAAATACCATGCTCCATTCCCATGATACCCTTATATCCTTTACTATGAATGTGTTTGAATACGTTTTTATAATTGATCTCGCCCGTAGTCGGTTCTTTACGACCTGGATTATCGCCGATTTGAATATACGCAATTTCATCCCAACAACGATTCATATTTGCAATTAAATCTCCTTCGGTACGTTGCATATGATAAATATCATACAAAATTTTACAGGATGGACTATTCACGGCCTTACATAAAGCATAGGTCTCATGCGTTTGCTGCAAAAACAAATCTGGTGTATCACTTAAGGTTTCCAACACCATCACCAAACCATGTGGTTCAAAGATCTCCGCACCCTTACGCATCGCAGTAAGGATGTTGCTGAACTGATTACCCCAAGGTAGTTTTCTTTCATAAAAGCCCGGTACCACAGTCAGCCATTTTGCATTACAACGCTTGGCAGCTTCGACAGACTTCTTGCATGTTTCGACAAACTTGTCCAAATACTCCTGTTTACCCGTCGCTAAAGAAGGCATCCAGTTTTGTCCGCCATCCACAACAAATACACCCATGGTCATGCCTAACTTCGCCAATAAATCACCAATCTTCTGCTGCTCGTCCAATGTTCTGCCCAAATAGCCATTGTCTTCTATTCCACGGAATCCCAAATCATACATATACCGAATTTCATCCAGGAAATTATCACCTGCATGATTTTTGAACATTCCCTGATGGGGAGCATAATTTAAATTGAATGTCTTTCCTTTATCCATCGTATTTGCTGTATTTTGAGTTGTAGACGCAAAAGTCTGTCCAGCTAGTCCTGCCCCCGCGGCCAAAAGACTACCTTTAATAAAATCCGATCTCTTCATTTTATTTATAATTGATTAATTTTTAAATAATTTACCAAATCCATCCGAATAAATCGTTTCTATGGACTGATTTTTATTTTTAAAAATGACAAAAACCGCCACACCTTTCAATTTTCTGGCTTTTGTCTTAATGTGTTCGGGTTCCATGCCCATAAAATAATTATCCAGTGCATCCGCTTCCATGGCAGTCTTCGCATAGACGCTGACACTCAATATATCGGTCATGTATGGGAAACCCGAAACAGGGTCAATATGATGACCCAATTTTTTCCCTTTGTATTGAATAAACTTTTCGAAACTGCCGGCTGTTGTCAGCGCCCCTTCATTGAGCTGCGCAACAGCAGTCATCAATTCCTCCCCACTTTCACCATCGGGCTGAACAATACCAATGGAAAAGCCCTGCCCACCTGGCGGAGTTCCCAAAGCCCTGATTTCACCACCGACCTCGACCATATAATTGGCAATTCCCTTACGTTCGAGATAGTCGGCCAAGACGTCTACCGTATACCCCTGTGCAATACCATTAACATCGATTTTAATCCCCTTTTTCTTTTTGATCAGCCGATTGCCACTAACCTTCAAGTAGTGCATTCCCACCAGTTCCTTCGCTTTTCGTACCGTCGCCGAATCCGGGGCCACCAGGCTCTTATTAGCACCAAAGCCCCATAGGTTGACCAGCGGGGCAATAGTAATATCGAATTGACCTTTCGATAATTTATGGTATTTAAAGGAAGCATTTATCACCTTAGCCATGTGGCTATCCATCACAACAGACATTACCGTATCTGTATTGAACTTGGATATCCTCGAGTCTTTGCGGTAAATTGACATCGACAAATCGATTGCCGTTAAAATACTGTCAACTTCCGACCGCCTAACAAGACTGTCGGAAGCGAAGTAAGTGATATGGAATTGGGTACCCTGCGCGGGTCCCTCCAGCCGAATTTTATGGAGTTTCGTTGTCGGTATTTGCGCCTGTGCATCAATGCAACAAATCGTAACAAAAAATAGAAGACACAAATTCCACTTTAATCCCATCGGCCCAATTGCTTAAATATATAAGTTGGTGTTTTGACCAGGCATCGCTACTGGGTAAAAACCTTCTGCATCCGGAAGTAATTTTGGTTTAGCATCCCAAGCAAGTACATCTGGTCCCAATTTGATGGTCGATTTCAAGGCTTCATCCCACTTGATCACCTTACCGGTATAACAAGCGATACGTCCGATAATACCTGTCAACGTACTGTAAGCACCATATTCTGCATTATCAAATTTATATTCGCCTTTTGAAATTGCCGTAAATAGTTCTTTATGTTCTTGTTGATAAGGGTTTGGATTACCCTTCGCGTCATGGCGATAGATTTCTTTTCCTTTCCAGTCGTACAATACTGCCTGTCCACCTGCAGAAAGATAAGCACGTCCTTTTGTTGCCTGGAATTGCTCGTCTACACGGTTATGTATACCTTCGAAGTGTCTACATTGACTATAAACAACGCTATTGTCGGCATAGGTCAATTCTAATGCAAAATTATCATAGATTTCACCATACTCTTTGCCGGTACGGTGTGCCCTGCTACCTGTACCTTGGATCGATACCGGGTAAGCACCTTTCACCCAATTGGCGATATCAATATTATGCACGTGCTGCTCTACGATATGATCGCCACACAACCAGTTGAAATAATACCAGTTACGCATTTGGTACTCCATTTCAGTTTGCTCTGGCTTACGCGGACGCACCCATACACCACCTGAGTTCCAATAAACTTGTCCCGAAGTAACATCACCGATTGCACCCTCGTGAATACGTTTGATCGCCTCACGGTAATTCGTTTGATAACGGCGTTGTAACCCGACTACAACATTCAATTTTTTACGTTTAGCTTCTGCAGCTACACGTAAGACCTGCTGTACACCAGGGATATCAACAGCGACCGGTTTCTCCATGAAAACATGTTTACCTTGACGGATCGCTTCCTCAAAATGCATTGGTCTAAATCCTGGAGGAGTTGCTAAAATAACAACATCGGCCAATTGAATTGCATCTTTATATGCATCGAACCCCACAAATTTGTGATTGTCACTTACATCGATCTTATCTTGCCATTTTTCCTTCAGCGTTTTATAAGTACTCTCTAAATTATCTTTAAAAGCATCTGCAAGAGCCACCACTTTAATGTTCATGCCCGAACTTAGCGCATCAAATGTAGCTCCAGTTCCGCGGCCCCCACAGCCCACTAAGGCAACTTTGATAACATCCGAACCAGCGGCATATGCACCTGATAAAGGCATTGAGCTCAGCACAGCGCCTCCAGCAACTACAGCAGAAGTTTTAATAAAATCTCTTCTTTCTAGATTTTCCATAACAGTTTTATATTGATTATTTTATATTAAAAGTCTTTGATTGGCTGTTTATCGTAATACGCCATAATCTCTTCGTGACTAGGTGGGTTGAGGGGTCTTACCAGTCTCATGCCCACGAATGGGGCTTCCGGAAACCACCAGTTACTTTTTGGAATTTGTGGATCCAACTGTTTCCATACGGGATCTGAGGCACCACGCGCTGCAGAGCGCATGTCCTCGGCACCACTGTCAAAAGCACCACCACGTACAACATGTGGATACAGGCTTGTCGGAACGACTACAGGATTAGTCAATACTTTGCCTTTACCTTCATTGTAACTATCGGCCTTATATTGATCATAAGTCCATTCGGCAACATTGCCATAAATATCATAAAGGCCCCAAGGATTCGGTTTCTTCTGTCCTACAATATGTGTTTTCTGTTCAGCATTATCTTTAAACCAGGCATAATCTGCTAATGGCGTTGCTTGATCACCGAAAAAATAAGTTGTCTTTGAACCAGCTCGAGCGGCATATTCCCACTCGGCCTCTGTCGGTAAACGGTAAAATACACCGGTACGGACATACAGCCACTTACAGAATTGAATAGCATTGTAATGGGTCATCGCTAGGGCCGGGTGCCCTTCCTTTCCAAAACCAAAAGTCATATCCAAATAAGGTTTGGTCGGTCGCGTAACGGCATCAATCTCTTTCGATACTTTACCGTCCTTACTCTTTGCGATCTCATAATCTTTATACAGAAATGGCTCAAATAGATCCCAGGTTACTTCATACTGGCCCATCCAAAATGGATCCAACTTCACCTCGTGTGCAGGTTTTTCATCCTCTTTCCCCCCACTTGTAGTTCCCATTTTAAAGCTACCACCAGGGATTGCCAGCATTTTGAACGTCAGATTAGTCCCTTCAATAGGTTGCTCATAAGGTTCGAAAGCTTTCTGAGCCATAGCGTGCACGCCGGCAAATAACAAAACAGGAATAAAGATTCTTTTTAACATATTTAGGTTTGTAATTAAAGACTAAAATATAAAATAAGGTGTATACTTTACACTTTGACACTATAACTTTTTTATTACAGTTTAATTCTTAACATAATAGTCCATTCGTAATATCGATTTAGCCAGATGCCGGTTAGGATCCTCGGGAACTTAACTAGCCTGAAAATCAAGATCAATAAAAAAAGGTTTTCCATTTTCATGGAAAACCTTAATATCTTATCACAGTATACCCCTGTCTAAAGCAGGATCTTACGACTTACCGCTTTATCGATGGTAATATAACCCGGGTAGAATACCGACTGCCCTGCAATATTGATAGAAGGTTTCACTTTTAACGTAAATATTCCCTTTTTATTCTCATCGCTTGACATTAAAAAATCCTGCAGGTCCGAATTCTTCAACAAATCATAGATATTGGTCGCTATCCGCACATTGGCTATGGTAGATTCTCCGGGCTCTATTTGTAATGATTGATTGACAATCCCTTCCACAAGCTGCTGTCCACCATAAAGAATGATATACTGAAACTTATTAATGGATGCCTTTTTGAGCGTCGGATTGTCTATTTTAAGCCGGATAACTGCATTCAATGGAATATCTTTCCGCAAATAGGCCAATGCCAGGCTCGGCGCCGCTCCCAGGTCGATTTGATTATTCTTGATCAGTCGTTGCAGTGATGTTCCGGCCAACCGAATACTATCTACCGATTCCACATCGAACTTACATTTCGCCAAATTCTCGATCTGTGCCTTTTGTCGATTCACGCCGCAGCCGGAAATAAACAAACCCAGCAGAACCAAACATCCAAATAAAATTTTCTTGCTCATAATCCCTATTTTCCTCCAAATTTATATAAAACTCCCAGTGTAAACAATGGGTACCCTGCTTTTAAATAGGTATTACTTTTAAAACCGAATACCATACCGTTCGTATATTGCAGCTTCCATCCTTTCCCTAAGCCCATCCTTGTATAAAATACAGGTTCAATGAGCATATTGTCTTCTTTTTCTGCTGGAAGATTATCAATAGCAAAATTCTTCATCCGCATATTGCTCAACCGGATGATGGTACCATAATCGATATCATGCCGGTTGCCAAACAACTTCAGGGCATCCTTTTTCTCCGACGAAAAGTTTACCTGCACAAACACCTTATCAAAATCCATGTCCTGCGTTTCTACAATAGCCTGTCCCATCGTCGACGAACGTTTGTTTACGACACTTGTCGTGCCCAGTCCATACCCCCCGTAAACTTCAAATACACGATTATTTTTCCGACCAAAGCGTGTAAAATAGCCTATCCCTGCTTCCCCCATCTTTTGCGCATAGTCTTTAATATTGGATCGATTATCCACATAGGAACCATTGGCGATGACAGCCACATGATCAGTGACGGCTACCCCCAGGTTGGCCGATACATTAGCCTTTGTATTGATATTACCGGAAACATATACCTCGCCAGCTTCCGTAAACATCGGCGCTGAAGGCACATTGGGCATGTAAATCGAACTACAGGAATAAAATGAACAGGCAAATAACCCGGCACACAAACCATATCCAAACTTGTTGTATTTCATATGTAAGTATTTATTCAATCGTGCTTGCATCCAATGGTACTCCGGAATGTTTCGCCTATTGTCTTAAAAACACCTATCCTTTATAAAAATTGTACCAAAGCAGTTACATTTAACAGAAAATAACAATTTAAATAAAACCAAAACTTTAACGCGCTCATTACCAACTCCGATAAATTACCGAGACAGGTGCTCCGTGTGCTAACAGTATTGCGAACAGTCGCTCTGTTGAACGAAAGTGCAGCAAGTAGCATCCGATTTCGTTCATATTGCCCAAGGGCAGGTCCACGGGAGAACAGACACACAAAAAAAAGGCATCAATTTCTTGATGCCTTTCCAATATTGTTGCAAAACCTTACGCTTGTTCTGTAGGAACTACAGATACATAAGATTTATTGTTAGCTTTTTTACGGAAAACTACTTTACCGTCTACTAAAGCGAACAATGTGTGGTCTTTACCAATACCAACGTTTGTGTCAGGATTGTGTTGTGTACCGCGTTGGCGTACGATGATGTTACCAGCGATTGCTTGTTGACCACCGAAGATTTTGATACCTAAACGCTTGCTATGTGACTCACGGCCGTTCTTAGAACTACCCGCACCTTTTTTGTGTGCCATTTCTTTATCTTAATTTAAGACTATTTGTCTGATTAAAAATTCAATTATAACGTAATACCAGTGATCTGGATTTTAGAAAATTGTTGACGGTGACCGTTTTTCTTTTTGTAGCCTTTACGACGTTTTTTCTTGAAAACGATAACTTTATCGCCTTTTAAATGAGACAAAATTTTAGCCGAAACTTTTGCACCAGCAACGCTAGGTGTACCAATGGTAAATTTACCACCGTCTTCTGCTAACAATACATTGTCAAATTCAATACTAGCGCCTTCATCTCCTTGTAAACGGTGTACAAAAAGGAACTGGTCTTTTGCAACCTTAAATTGCTGTCCTGCTATATTTACTATTGCGTACATTGTTAATTAATTAAATGTGTTATTAAATGAAGGGCAAAAGTAATCAGTTTTTATCATAATTCAAAGACAAATTTACTTTTTCGTTTCCATTTAAACGTTATCAGTTGAACAGCATGACCTTAATCCGTATTAGGACAATGCTGTTCACGCCTGTTTCCACTTACCAAACCAAAATTCTTTTCTCAGGTGCCACATACATTTTTGCTGTAGGCTGTACATTAAATGCTTTATAGAAAGCCTCCATATTGTATACGGGACCATTTACCCGAAATTGTTCGGGGCTATGTGGATCAACTTTTAAACGTAGCCGCATGCGCTCATCGCTGCTCTTTACGCGCCACACTTGCGCAAAACTCAGGAAGAAACGTTGATCGGGGGTAAAACCATCAATCTTGTCCTGCCCCTGCCCTTGTTTGGTTAATTTAAAGGCATCATAGGCAATATTTAAACCGCCGATATCTGCCAGGTTTTCACCTAAAGTAAGCTCACCGTTTACATGTTGATTGTCCAACAGTGTAAAACCACCATATAACTTCGCTACCTGATTAGCGCGTTGCGTAAACTGTTTCGCATCCACTGCAGTCCACCAGTCATTCAAGTTGCCGTCTTTATCATATTGGCGCCCCTGATCATCAAAACCATGTGTCATCTCGTGTCCGATAACGGCACCGATAGCGCCATAATTGATTGCATCGTCCGCGTTGGCATCAAAGAAGGGGAACTGCAAGATGCCGGCCGGAAATACAATTTCATTATACGGCGGATTGTAATAGGCATTCACTGTGGGTGTTGTCATCAGCCATTCTGCCTTGTCAACCGGTTTACCGATTTTACCCACCATTTCTTTATAAGCATGCTTTGCAGCAGACTGCAAGTTGGCATAGTAGGTATCTTTGGCTACCTCCACGTCACTATAATCTTTCCACTTCTCCGGATAGCCAATTTTTTTGGTGAATGCTTCCAATTTTTCAATCGCTTTCTTTTTGGTTTCAGGCGTCATCCAGTCCAACTTCTCAATGCGGCTCTTGTAGACTTTCTGCAAATTGTCGACCAATTCGAGCATTCGTTTTTTTGCTTCGGGCTTGAAGTATTCATCCACATACAACTTGCCCACAATCTCGCCAAGATTCTCGTCCGCCGAGCTCACCATCAGCTTCCAACGCTCTTTCTCCTGCTTCTGACCATTCAGCGTTTTCCCGAATAATTCAAACTTTGCATCCCGGAAACCTTTGCTCAGGGCCGTCGCAGAAGCATTTGCCAGATCTGCTTTAAGCTTTGTTTTCCAGCTGTCTAAGGATTGTGATTTCAACAAATTATTTAAAGCAAGATAAAATTTGGGCTGCTGTACCAAAATCGTGTCGGTCTTCACATCCAAGCGTTGCAGAATATCTTTCCAGTTGAGGTTTGGCGTTTGCTTCTGAAACTCCTGTACCGCAAATTTATGGTAGTTTTTAATGGGATCCCGCAATTCTACCGGTGTAGCATGTGATTTGGCAATTTCTGTTTCCAAGCGCAGCACTTCCTCCGCCGACTTTTGGGCATTTGCCCCTTCACCGATCAGTCCGAATAACTTGACCAGATACGCGACATAGGCCTCCCGGATCTTC
The DNA here is from genome assembly GCF_000988325.1 of Sphingobacterium sp. Ag1. Lineage (NCBI taxonomy): Bacteria > Pseudomonadati > Bacteroidota > Sphingobacteriia > Sphingobacteriales > Sphingobacteriaceae > Sphingobacterium > Sphingobacterium sp. Ag1. The sequence goes on from NZ_LBGU01000030.1 coordinate 128,113, forward strand.
TTCGCTTTCTCATCCTGATCTAAATAATAACTTGCTTCAGGCAGGTTGAGTCCCCCCTGAAAAAATTGCAATGCATTCTTAGTGCTGATCCGGTCATCCGCGGCGACATAAAAGGTAAAAAGATCACCATCGCCCTCTTTAAATCCATCTGCAGCATACGCAATCAATTCATCAATACTTTTCAACCCATTGATTTTTTGAATGGTTCCTTCGATCGGTTTCGCGCCCAATTTATCAATCGTCACCGTATCCATACCACTCGCATAGAAATCGCCAGCTTTTTGCTGATCTGAACCTTTTTTGTTGTCGGACTTTGCGGCCCCTTCTAAAATAGATTTCAGGTTTGCCAGATTTTCGTCGGCGAGCACATAAAAGGAGCCCCATCCCGTTTCCGATGCCGGGATTTGCGTATTTTTCATCCAGCTTCCATTCGCATATTGGAAGAAATTATCTCCTGGATTCACCGTCGTATCCATACCTGAGACATCAAAAAAATTTGTGCGGACCTCCTGAGCAGTATCGCTTTTCTTATTTGACTGACATGACATCATCATTAAGACCATGGATAGCGTCCCCCATTTGACTTTTTGTATCATATTTTAAGAGATTAAAAGCGTATTTAAATTTACTTCAAAAGTTTCACTTCGTACAGATCCTTCCGCCTATCCTTCTTCACTTTAACAGTACCATACTCATGTAGGTCGCGCAGCGCATACAGGTCAACGTCGGCAATAAGCACCATCTCCGCATTCGGTGTCGCCTCGGCTTTGATGGCATTATTGGGAAAAGCAAAGTCTGAAGGAGTAAAAACGGCAGACTGCGAATACTGTATATCCATATTATTCACACGCGGCAAATTACCCACAGAGCCGGCAATAGCCACATAACATTCATTTTCTATCGCCCTGGCCTGCGCGCAGGTACGCACCCGGATGTACCCGTTTTGGGTATCCGTCATAAAGGGCACAAATAGAATCTGCATGCCCTGATCGGCCAAAATACGGCTCAGTTCAGGAAACTCGACGTCGTAACAGATCAACAGCCCTACTTTACCACAATCGGTGTCAAATACTTTCACTTCACTACCACCCACCATACCATAGTATTTAAATTCATTTGGCGTGATATGAATTTTTTTAAACTCATCCAGCTTACCGTTGCGATGACAGAGGTAGGAAACATTGTAGAGTTTTTTGTTTTCCATCAATGGCATGGAACCCGCAATGATATTAACGTTGTAGGATACAGCAAACTGTTGAATGCGGTCGATAATCTCGGAGGTATGCTGCGCAAGCCTTTCCATCGCCAGGCGCTCGGGAAGATCGTTATAAGGGCTCATGAGCGGCGTATTGAAAAATTCCGGAAACATGATAAAATCTGTTCCATAATCACTCACGGTATCCACAAAAAACTCAATCTGATCATAAAATGCCTCCAGATTATCAAACAAGCGCATCTGCCATTGCACCAGCCCCAAACGGATCGTCTGCTTGGTGGTCGAAATGGACCGTGTCTCTGACTCATAATAAATATTATTCCATTCCAACAGGGTAGCAAACTCCATCGATTCAGCATCTTCAGGCAGATAATGCTTGAGTATTTTTTTGACATGAAAATCATTTGAAAGCTGAAAGGTCAGCGTCGGATCATAGATCTCCTTGCGTTTGACTTTCTCGATGTAAACCCGCGGACTCATTTTATCCGCATAGTTATGGTAATTGGGAATACGGCCCCCGGCAACAATACATTTGAGGTTCATCTGTTCACACAGCTCCTTACGCGCATCATAGAGACGCCGGCCGAGACGTAACGCCCGATGTGCCGGATGAACAAACACTTCTATCCCGTAAAGGGTGTCTCCATCATCACTATGCTTGGTAAACTTACCGTCATCGATAATCTCATAATAGCTATCGTAAATATTATTCTTTTTTGAATTCAGGATAATGGACAAAGCACAGGCAACGACATGTCCATCAATCTCCACACATAATTGCCCTTCGGGAAATATATCAATCAAATCCTGAATATTTTCCTTTGACCAGGTCTCACCTGCACCATCATAAGCCTGTTCCATCGATCGTTTCAAATCAACATAATCCTTCTTTGTCAAGTTTCGCACTTGAATATCCATATAAATCTCCTTTTTGAATTAGTTATCTAAATTTAGTAAAAGTAAATGCCAAGTCCAAAACTAGCAATAGCCCACAGGCGAATATCAGATGGCACCCAACTTCATATTTTAGACAGTGCTTACTCAGTGATTGTTCAGTGCTCGTTCAGTG
>NZ_LBGU01000029.1:0-119744 GCF_000988325.1 Sphingobacterium sp. Ag1
TGTGTTTTCTTAAAGAACTTTGTCGCTTCAACTTCCGTATCCGCTATATTCCGAGGGCATTGCGCCGTCTTTATCGTTTTGTTTTCCCCTTCGTTTCCGTTGGGACTGCAAAGGTAGAAATCTTTTCTGAACTTCCAAAAACTTTCTGAAGTTTTTTTTCTTTTCTCTTTTTCAGATTTCCGCGTTTAAAATAAATCCAGCGGGATTTTAAATCCTGCCAAACTCCCTTAAACCCTTCTTTTTTTCATGGTTTCTTCCTGCGAAGTAACCGTCCCTCCCTTGCGGAGTGGTGCAAAGATAGGGAGTTTGTTAACAAACTTCCAAGCCTTTTGTTCTTATTTATTTCATTTTTCCCTTAACTGCCTGTAAGGGTGCGAGATTCTTTTTGTAAAACAGGTGGTCGGAAGGCTGGGATGGCTGATTCTGGAGCAGAATAGGCAGGGAACCGGGATCTAACCTGGACATTGCCGGGGACCGCGGCGTGCTGCGTACATACCGGGAACCGGGCTTCGGTACAGGCTTCCCTGGGGAAAAAGGAATGGTACTGGAAATTGGATCGTACCGCGGAAACCGGGCCAACCCTGCTGCGTTCCCACTTCCCGGGGATAGCGAAACGGTATCGTAAACAGTAAAGGTGGTATTGTTAGGCCTGAAAGATGCACAGGGCATTCTTCGCTCTGCTTTTGCCCAATTGAAGACGGCGTGCCGGCTATTGATAAGGCCAGAACAATGGCAGAACACAGGACTCCGGGATACCTTCTTTTGCAGCTATACTTTTCTGCCTGTTTACTTAGGGTTAGTTTAGGGTTTAATTAGGTTTAGTTTAGGTATAGTATAGGTTCTGGCTAAACAAACCCTAACCAAAAGCTAACTTAATACTAGGTAAAATCTAGTTTAAAGAAGAAGTAAACAAAAGCGAAATAAACACGACAGCTATACAATGAGTAATATATTGCAGCTCGTCATGCAACCTAGCGTCAAAGCTGAATTACCCTTACAGATCGATCAATAACAGCAACTTGCAGGAATAGCGCAACTATAGGCTGTTAAAAAGCTCTTTTAACCTAAACCAACAGCTCGACTAACATCCTATCAAAACAAATCTTGGTAACATAAGAGCACGAGAAATCGAAAGAAACAGAAAAAGAAATGGAACTGAAAACAGCTAAAGCTGATTCGTAAAAAATAAGGAAATTACGATTTCTCTTCAGCTTTAAAAACCCAAAAACGCTGAAGCGTATAGTTGAAACCCAAAGAAACAAGCAACTCAACAACTAGTTTCGAAAACAAAAAGTTTACATGATATACATCGACCAGAAAATGAATTCCTGTAGACTTCAATGTAATACTACCACAGACGACGATCACAAATTTCCATAACTGACTTCCCACGGACTTTTGCGTGCTACCAAAGGACCAGTATCGATTGATCAAAAAATTAACAACAGCACCAAGGCTACCACTAATCGCATTAGAAAAAGGAGCACTGATATGAAGTAGCTTATAACAAGCAGAGTATACTCCAAAATCAAACAATCCGCCTAAAAAGGCGGAAAGTTGAGCTTTTAAAAAAGTAATAACTTTTGAAGACATCGTTAAATAACCTCCTCCTGCTGTTTTTTCAGTTTATCCGCTTTATCTTTTTCATCGCCTAATTTAAGAAGTAGGCGTGTATCATTTGTATTAATTATAAAGAGAGCGATACAAATTACCAGTACACACCAGTTAATCGATCCAGGCATTAAAACTTCCAATAGCATAACCAATGAAATAATCACCCGAATTTCAGTAGGTCCCAAAATTCCGGCGTCTATCGTATACTTATCGGTAATTCTATACCTGAGCTGAGATATGATCATTGCCCAGCCATATAATGCAACCAATGTAAATCCCAGATACTTAAAATCACCCACGGTATACAGCACATACCCCAATCCTATAAAAACCGTACTAATCCAATCCATTACAATATCCAGCGCGAAACCGTACCAGCGACGGGATTTATTGCGGTAGAATGCGATACGACCATCTAATGAATCACCAAACCACTGCACAAAGAAACCAGGGATCCCTAGAAGCAAATAGCGAATATCAACATATTCAGCCAAGATAAAACTCCCCAATATCATTAAGGAGCCTAAAAACCCAATTGCCGTAAGTCCATCCGAGGTAATCCAATTTGGAATTCGAGGTACGAGGTACGAAATAAGTTTTTGTTCGGGTTCACTTAAGATATTTGTTCTCTTTCTATCCTGAAAAAGTTTTTTATTTATTTTTAACTCACTCATTATCTGCGATTATAGCCATTTATTTTCTTTATACCAAGCCAATGCCTCCATTAAGCCTTTCTTCAAATCATATTTAGGTTGGTATTGTAGCTGACGTTGAGCCGCCGAGATATCACAGCCCCAGTTTTCAGCTGTAAGTTCATTCAGTCGCTCCGGATATAGCACAGGTATTGCTTTAGATTTTTTATACAAACGTTCAAAAATAACCGCGATAGTCTTCACGACACCAAAAGGAATATGCATACGAATCATTTTCTTTTGGCTAAACTCTTTGAAAAATCTAGCCAACTCATAACGGCCATACACCTGCCCATCACTGAGGTTATACACCTGCTTTCCTCCTTGATCAAAACGACAGGCATGAATGATCGCCTGCACCAGGTCAGCAACATAAATAAAGCTAAGCTTTTGAGGAGAGCGGCCAACATAGGCATCCAAGCCGCCATTCATTGTTTTAAAAACAATAAAAATATCCTTTTCACGAGGGCCGTATACTGCAGTGGGGCGCAAAATCGTTAGTGGCTGATCTCTAAAATCATCCAAGGCGAGCTCCGCTTTCCGTTTACTACGACCATAGGCCGTAACAGGGCGATAGGGATTGCTCTCATCGATAAGGTTAGCATCGTAGCTAACAGGACCGATTGCCGCAAGACTACTAACGAAAACAAATCTTTTGATGGGAGTTTTTAAAGAAAAACAAGCAGATGCCAAGTTTTTTGTATAACCAACGTTGACCTTTTCGAGATCTTCTTCGTGCTTGGCACGAGTCATTGCCGCAGCATGAACAACATAGGTATAGTTTTCCGCTTCCAGTAATTCGCTGATAGACTCTTCATCAGAGAAATCCGGATAAACAAATTTATCTACAACGGAGCGAATTTCTGAAACATCACTTGACTTCCTCACCGCGGCATGAACTTCCATCCCCGCCTCTTTCGCTGCTCTTGTCAAATGATAGCCTACAAAACCACTCGCTCCGGTGATTAATACTTTTTCTATCATAATGATTTTTGATACAAACGATAACGTTTGTACAATTCTCCATTCATTTGTTCAATAGCGTGGTTCATCATGTAATTATGCTCCAACATCCACGAACATTCGGCCCCCTTGATATTAGAATCTTTTGATTCTTTTATAATTCGGCCATACAGACATGCTTCAATACCAAGTTTACGGTAGTCTTCCAATACCCCTAACATGAGTACACGAAGCAAGTTGATTTTTTTCTTTCCAAATAACAATTTAAAAATACCCGTAGGAAGTAGACGTCCTCGCTTCACTTTGATAAGGATCTGATTGATATCAGGTATCCCTAGACCAAAGCCAACAAGCTCACCATCTTTCTCCGCAACGATAGCAAAACGTGGATCGAGAATCATTTTTAGATCTTTGGCCGTATAATTAAATTCGTCCTCTGTCATCGGAACAAAACCCGAATTTTTATCCCATGCTCTATTATAAATGTCACGAACTTTTGCTGCTTCGTTTTTAAAATCCTTCACATTAAATTGACGCAATGTAATGCCAGATCTTTTCAAACGCTCTTCCAACCTATCTAAAAGCAATACAGAACGTTTATCCGCAGACTTTTCCATGACCAAATAAGCTCTCAAATCCACTTTATGTCCATAACCTGAATTGGTAATCAAGTCGATATAATAAGGTGAATTGTAGGGCATCATGGCCACCGGAGGTTTATCAAACCCGTCAACCAATAAACCAACGGTATCATTAGTTGATAAATTGATCGGCCCAACGATCGTATCCCCACCTTTAGCTTTAACCCATTTTTCTGCAGTATCAAATAACGCGTTTGCGACTTCTTGATCATCTATACAATCGAAAAAACCCCACTGCCCTTCATTCACATGATTAAAGGCATTATGGTTGTTGTTCCAGATGGCGCATATACGACCGACAATCTTATCGTTACGATAAGCTAGAAAAGGTTGTGCTTGGGAATGTTTATAAAAAGGATGCTTGTCAGGGGAAAGCAAGTCGTTTTGTTCAAGAAATAAGGCAGGTACATAATTAGGATTTCCCTCATAGAGACTATGAGGGAAATCTATAAACAGCCGTCTTTGTTTCTTTGTTTCAACGGGTATAATCTGAATCATACGATTAGATTTTATATTAATGTTTCAACTTCAGCTTGTTTGAATACTTTAACCATCTTCTCAATAGCCTCGTCGATTTGGTCATAAGTATGTGTCGCCATCAATGAAAAACGAATCAAAGACTCTTCCGCAGGAACTGCTGGAGAAACAACTGGATTAACAAATACGCCATCATCTTGAAGCATTTTAGTTACCCAGAACGTTTTTTCATTGCTACGAATAAAGATTGGTAAAATAGGACTTTCCGTAGCACCCAAATCAAATCCATGATCCAGCAATTGAGCTTTGGCATAATCTGTATTTTTCCATAATTTTTCAATATGCTCTGGCTCGTTTTGAATAATTTCCAAAGCTTTCAATGTTGAAGCCACCGAAGCGGGAGTCATTGAAGCACTGAACATCACAGAGCGTGCATTATGTTTTAAGAAATCAATCACATCTGCATCACCGGCCACAAATCCACCTAAAGAAGCTAACGATTTACTAAATGTACCCATAATCAAGTCTACATCATCATTAAGCCCAAAATGAGAAGCTGTACCAGCTCCTTTGTGCCCAATAACACCTAAACTGTGTGCGTCGTCGACCATTACGGCAGCATCAAACTCATTGGCAATCGATGTAAGTTCAGGCAAATTAACAATATCACCCTCCATACTAAAGATACCGTCCGTACAAATTAACTTCGCACTATCCTCAGGTAGGCGTGATAACTTAGCACGTAAGTCCTCCATATTGTTATGACCGTATTTGATTACTTTGGAAAAAGACAAACGGCTACCATCAATAATTGATGCGTGGTCACGCTCATCCAACAAAATATAATCATTACGTCCCATTAGACATGACAAAGGCCCTAGATTTGATTGGAATCCTGTACTAAACAGAATAGCGGCTTCTTTACCTACATAAGCAGATAATTTTTCTTCCAGTTCCACGTGAATATCCAACGTACCGTTTAAGAAACGAGATCCAGCACATCCAGTACCATACTTTTCCAAAGCATCCTGCGCTGCCTTTATAATACGTGTATCAGTCGTTAACCCTAAATAAGAGTTAGAACCAAACATCAATACACGTCTACCATCGATTTTTACTTCGGTATCTTGTTTTGATTGAATAGGTCTAAAATAGGCATATAAGCCCTTAGCTTTCAACTCCTCAACAATCTTAAATTGCGATATTTTTTCGCCTAACTTTCCTTTACTCATGCGATAAAAAGGTATTTCTAAAACTATTTCTAACTTTTAGATGTTATTGTAACAAACAAAATTATCGAATTGGACTTTTATATAAAAAACTCGGTCTCCGACTAAAAATCTGCTATATCCACAATGTAAGTTGAAATTCTACGTTGTATATATTCACAATAATTCCAAAAAACGTTGCAAACATACGAAAACATAATCTGACTTTCACTTAAATTTAGTCATATTTTTAACACATCGCCCAAAACCGTTAATTTTATTTTAATACTCCGCTAACATCTGCCCACACAATTCTACTTTAAAATAAGACAATTTTAATAATTATATTTGCGAACTTTAAATTATCCTATAATTAGTTACATTTAGGTTCATTGCAATAGCAATGGTATAGACTTACTAATATACAACAATATATGGCTTTATCTTCAGATATCAATATAAAAAATAAAAAAGCTTCTTTTGAATACCACTTACTGGACAAGTACATTGCAGGAATTCGATTATTGGGTACAGAAATAAAATCCATACGCGAAGGAAAGGCAAATATTAACGATAGTTTCTGTAGTTTTTTTGAGGACGGATTATACATCCGTAACATGCACATTGCCGAATATTCCATGGGATCTTTCTATAACCATGAAGCAAAACGCGACCGTCAACTGCTATTGACAAAAAGAGAATTAAAAAAACTGAAAGAGAAAGGGGAAGAACGTGGTTTTACCATTGTACCCCTACGCATCTTTATCAGTGCCCGGGGGTTTGCCAAAGTTGAAATTGCCTTGGCACAGGGTAAAAAAGATTTTGACAAACGAGAAAACATCAAAGAAAGAGATGTTAAACGTGAGCTTGATCGCGTGATGAAATTTTAGGTTAACGCGCCAGGACAAATGCGCCTGGCGTCATGCCTACCCTGCTTTTAAAAAGCCGAACAAAGTAGTTGACATCATTAAATCCAGCCCCATAGCACGACTCCTTTACATTACGGGTGAGTAAAAGCATCTTTTTTGCCTTCTCGATACGCTGTTGGATCACGTACTCCATTGGACTTAGTCCAAGTTCACGGTTAAACATCCGCGTAAGGCTCGCTTTGCTCATGTGAGCAGTCCGCTCCAATAGACCAATTGAAATTTTCTCGGTAATATGTTTCTGAATAAATTCCTGCACGTGTAACAGTACTTTGTTGGGCGACTTCCCAATTTTTAACGCCATCATCGACTGTGACTGAAGTAGCCGAATCGTAAGCTCTTTAAAGGTCAGATCTGCAAGCACATCTTTCAACGGATTTTCACTAATAATGATCTGAAACAACTTGTTCACTAGATCGGCAAGCTCAGTCGAATTGTACAGGTGAAAAAACTCCGGATCAAGCCGCCATTGATTGACATGTTCTTTTGGATAAAACTCATTTAGATAGTCCAAGACTGCTGCTATCTTCTCTCTATGAATTGTTAAAGCGGTACACTGCGTGGGCTGGTCGAGGGTCGCTTCTGGAAAATCAATATGCATAGCCACCGATGCAGGTAACACCATCATCTGACCGGGCAGATAGTCAAAAGCCTTTACATTCTCCAAATGCATGATCTTTTTACCCTGGATCATATTAATCATAACCAAATCATCAAAACATAAAGGCACATGCTGCGATATCCGATATGTTTCGTAGATATTAAGCTCCAAGCTATCTAACGTAAATGCGCGTCGGTTCTCCACTAATGTGCTGAGCTCCCCCTTCCGCGAAAATGGCAATGTATGAATCAGCGTCCTATTTTCCATAGTGCAACAATTAAATATAATTGGCAGTCAATCAAATATAATAAATAAAATAAACTATGATCGAAAGTTATGTGCCACAATTGTGCTATGTTTTGGATCAATTCTGCTACACCATTGAATAATTGCTGGCTAACTTTGATAAGAAGGGATTAAAAATAATTAATAAATAAACCATATGAGCGCAATCAAAAGGCCATCGTTCAAAGAACGATATGACAACTACATTGGTGGTAAATTTGTCGCACCAATTCAAGGAAAATACTTCGATAATATTTCGCCGGTAGATGGAAAAGTGTTTACTCAAGTTGCCCATTCAACAAAAGAAGATCTGGATCTCGCTGTCGACACCGCCGCTAAAGCTTTTGAAACTTGGGGACAAACCTCGGCTACAGAACGAAGTATCATCCTCAATAAAATTGCTGACCGCATTGAAGCTAATTTAGAATATATCGCCGCCGTTGAAACGATAGACAACGGAAAAGCGGTACGTGAAACATTAAATGCCGATATCCCATTGGCAATCGACCATTTCAGGTATTTTGCTGGTGTAATCCGCGCAGAAGAGGGGTCCATAAGCGAATTGGACAGCAATACAGTGTCACTGATTGTACACGAACCAATCGGAGTTGTTGCACAGATTATTCCATGGAATTTCCCGATTCTAATGGCCGTATGGAAACTAGCTCCGGCCCTTGCCGCAGGGAACACCGTCGTATTAAAACCTGCTGAAAGTACACCCACATCCATTCTTGTTCTTATGGAAATTATCGGTGATCTGATTCCTGCCGGAGTAGTCAATATCGTCAACGGTTTCGGCGCAGAACTTGGCCGTTCTTTGGTCACAAACCCAAAGGTTTCCAAAGCAGCATTCACTGGTTCCACAGCAACTGGACGTCTGGTCATGCAATATGCGACTGAAAATATCATTCCGGTAACCCTAGAATTGGGTGGAAAATCGCCCAATATTTTCTTTAGTTCGGTTATGGATGCAGACGACGCTTTTTTGGACAAAGCAGTGGAAGGAGCCGTATTATTCGCGCTCAATCAGGGCGAAATTTGTACCTGTCCTTCTCGTTTACTGATCCAGGAGGACATTTATGAAAAATTTATCGCTAAAGTGGTCGATCGGGTTAATCAGATCAAAGTGGGCGATCCATTAGACCCAACAACAATGATGGGTGCTCAGGCATCGAAGATCCAGAAGGACAAAATTATGTCCTATATTAAACTTGGCAAAGAAGAAGGGGCCGAAGTATTGACCGGCGGTGATGAAAACAATGTCGGTGCTGGTTTTGAAGAAGGCTACTACATCAAACCTACCCTATTCAAAGGCAATAATAGCATGCGTATTTTCCAGGAAGAAATCTTCGGCCCGGTGCTTGCAGTCACCACGTTCAAAGATGAACAAGAAGCAATTGCCATCGCCAACGATACCATGTATGGTCTCGGAGCAGGTGTATGGACCCGAGATGCACATCAGCTTTATCAGATCCCACGTGCCATACAAGCAGGACGTGTTTGGGTAAATCAGTACCACTCCTACCCAGCGGGTGCTCCATTTGGCGGATACAAACAATCAGGAATTGGACGGGAAAACCATAAAATGATGCTTGCCCATTACAGACAGGCTAAAAATATGTTGATTTCCTACAGTAAAGAAAAACTTGGTTTCTTTTAACTGCAGCGCACCGGGTACACTTTTCGAACAGCTAGATGCCCGAATTTAGGGGGGAGCAAATGCTACCCCTTCCGCTGAATTTCCTATTCGTCAACGCTAAAACAGATAAACGGATTTCACCATGATAAATAGACTAGACATCACTGAAAAAGCCAGGGAGCTCATTCATGAACTTGAAGCGAAGCATGGTAAATTAATGTTTTATCAGGCCGGAGGCTGCTGCGAGGGTACACAGCCTCAGTGTTTTGAGGAAGGAGGTTATTTTCCTAGGACAAATGACGCCATGATCGGATTAGCCGAAGGATATGAGTTTTGGGTGGATCGTGATCTCTTTGAATATTGGAAACATGCGCATTTCACACTCGATGTGCTGGATGGATTTGGTCCGGGGGGATTCTCATTGGAAACGCCACTGGGTAAAACTTTCAAAGTTCATTATCGTTTATTTACAGCCGAAGAGCTTAACGACCTCAGCCCAATCAAGAGAAACGAATAACAAAAAGGGTCGCAGATGCGACCCTTTTCCATGTTATAATTTTAAAAAAACCTCCCTTGAGTTTCCGCATTCGGAAGCTAAAATTTTATTCAATATCCAAGCCTTCAAGGACTGGAATTGGCTGTCTGTTTTCATCGAGGGCAACAAATGTAAAAACACCCTCAATGGCCAATTCTCTTCCCTCCTTGTACATATGTTCCAAAAATATCTCGACCTTCACCTTCAAGCTGGTCCGGCCTACATTTTGAACCCTTGCGATAGCTTCTATAATACTTCCGGAAGGAATTGCCTTATTGAAGTCGATACGGTCTGTCGATACAGTCACCAACGTTTTGCGGCAAAATCGTGTCGCAGCCATAAACGATACTTCGTCCATAATGGACATCGCCTTGCCGCCGAATAAAGTATCGTGATGATTTGTCAAAAACGGAAACACGGTCGTGCAAACATGTGTTTCTGATAAATCAATACGTTCTTGTAAAGTCATTTATTGTTTTATTTAGTGGATTTAAGAGGAGACAAATGTAAACCAATCTAGCTCCAGTTCCGTCATTTTTATTCCATATTTTCGTCGATATCCACCCCTATACCTTTCAATAAGAGCGACGCATTGAATATTTTACATTCTCCTATCTTCAGCTTATAATCAAACAGCATCTGCCCCGCATCAACACGAATGTCAAAATGATAATTTTTGATATCTCCCGGGAATTCCTCTTGTAAACTGGACAGTTGTAAGTCGTGTGTAGCCACCATACCCTTACCGTCCAATCGAACCAGTTTCTTTATGATTGCACGGGAGCCAAGATATTTGTCGATCGAATTTGTCCCACGAAGCATCTCATCGATTAGAAAAAAGCTATCGCTATGTGCTGAAACTGTATCCAATATAAATTTCATCCGATTCAGTTCAGCTTTAAATGTCGACGTACTTTCATTCAGGTTATCCTTGATGCGCATATAAGATATTAGTTTGTAAATCGGAAGCCGAAAAGATGCCGCTGCAACCGCAGCTCCGGCATAAGCCAAAATTGCATTAATACCTACTGTCCGCAGAAATGTACTCTTTCCAGCCATGTTTGAACCTGTTACCAAAGCAACACGATGATCTATACTACTGTAATCATTGGCGACGACCTGATTGCTTGGAATCAGTGGATGATATAACCCTTGCGCGTCAATCTTATTTTCCAGCGGATTATCCAAAATTACTGGATAACTATAGGACGAATGGTTTCTCTTCCAAATGGCAAGGCTTGTGACAGCCTCCACCTTAGCTAAGGTATCGAATGAATTCAGAATCTGGTTTTCGTATTTATTCTTCCAATCAACAATAGCCAATACTTGTCTAAAGTCCCAAAGCAGAAATAAGTTTAGAAATAACCCAACAAAGACATTATTCCGTGCGTCCAAATTGTTAATAAGACCAGCGAGTTTTTTAAAGGCAAAGGAAATGGATGCTGTTCCCTGGTTTTGTTTTAGTTCTCCGGCGATCTCCTGCATAGCAATAGACTTCCATGCGTGGTCTTCGATCGATTGAATCGCATCTGCATATGATCCCAGCACGCCACCAATTTTGTCTATTCGCGAGGAGAACATACTCACACTTCCTGCTTTGGCCAATGCCCAAAGAATATGAAATAGTCCTATCAAGGTTGCCACTCCAGCCAATTTTGGCACGAAAAAGCTGCCGGCTAAAGCGACCAAAAATAAAACAGGGCCTGCTTTGATATAAAATCGCATAAAAGCATTTCCGAATTGAAAATTTCGGTCTTGAAAGTAATTTGTTAAAAATGCCTTGATATCCAATTTATGGTTCAGATTGGCCAAGAGCTTTGCCTGAAAATCCCATATCCATTCGGATTCATTTTCGAGTTCCTGGGATGCTTCTTGATTGCGTTGAATTTGATTGCTTTGGAGAGGCGCATCAAGCCAAGAAGCCAAAAGATCAATCCCCTGTTTGGTCGTTGCCCGATTTATCTGCGCGAATAAGGAGTATGTGCCAAAGATATCCATATCGGAGCTATAAGGATGAGCTCCGTTTTCAAAATGCTCACCATGGTCATACATGTTTAGTTTCCCTTCTGCCAGGGCCTGTTCATTTGCCAAAACTTTCAAATAAGCTTCAAAATAGTTCTTCTGAAGCTCTAACTGGCTCTGCTTCCGCACGAGATAGGCAAATAGGAACAGTAGTCCAAAAAAGCAGAAAAAAACCAGCGGAAGGCTTTCCAGTTGAAAGGTATAAAATAACAATGCTCCGCCACCGAGTATCACAAATAGCCGCAACAAGCTGAGCGTGTTGACTTGTTTATTTAATTTGACCACAGTTGAAGCAGTTTCGCGATGCTTCTGGTCATATCGTATTGCAGTTGGAGTCATAAGGTGAATATTTATTCTTTCACGTTCATTTCAATTTAATCATGGCTATTTTGCATCTGCTCATGAAACAAAGGCTCGATTGTCACTCGCAGATTTTTGGAGGAGGCCATCGGAACTGGTTGAATGGATCTCCTACCAAGCTTGATCACCCACCAAAGGCACAAAACGAAACGTATCCAATTCGATACGGTCAAAATCATTTTCACCTACCCGAATGATCGTCATCATCTTTTGCGATTTTTCGTCTCCTACAGGGATCACAAAAATTCCGCCCATTTTCAACTGCTTTAACATAACCTCTGGCACGAAAGGCGCACCTGCAGTGACAATAATCTTGTCATAAGGGGCGTGCTCTTCGATTCCCTTAGAGCCATCACCTAAAAAGAAATTTGGTTTATAGCCCATGTAGGGCAACACTTGAATGGTTCGTTGATATAGGTTTTCCTGACGCTCGATAGTATACACTTCTGCGCCAAGTTCCAACAAGATACAGGTTTGGTACCCTGATCCCGTGCCAATTTCCAGTACTTTATCTCCCTTTTTCACGTGGAGCAGTTCCGACTGATAGGCGACGGTATAAGGCTGTGAGATTGTTTGTCCGTCACCGATTGGAAAAGCAATATCCCGATAGGCCTGATTCCAGAATGTTTCATCAAAAAAATAGTGACGTGGTACCTTGCCAATCGCATCTAATACTTTCTGGTCCGCAATGCCCCGGCTTTTTAGATGTTCAACCAATTTCTTACGAGCACCTTTCTCCCGATAATTATCAATAAACTTGTACGCCATGATGTTTCAAATTTACCTTTTAAAAGGCACATTAAACAGAATTAATCACAAATAATTCAATACCAACACTGTACGTATTTTCAAGTTTATTTGCTTTATTTCCCGAATCATCTTTCCCTTAGCTCAACCTCCGTTGACCTCTTGAATTTGGCCGCGAAGAAAACGATAAGCGCATGTGATTTAAGTTGACAAAGAACGCTCGTTTTTACAAGTTAATGCGAGCAATAGCTGTCACTAATAGGGATCTACATCGACCTGAACGCGCACACCAGCATTGGTTTTATCGATTTCAAAATCGAGATGAACCGAACGGATCAATTCCTTGACCTTTGCAATACTAATATTTGTTCGTTCAATCTTCAGGGTAATGGTCTGGATAAAATTATTCCGCACCCGTGAAACTAAGGGCGGCTCAGGTCCCAATACCCTTGCACCCAACTGTTGCCGCAGCGCCGAGGCAAAACGATTGGCCGAATCATAGCATTTCTGAAAATCCGTATGTTTAATATCAATCCGAATGAGACGGTAGAAAGGCGGATAAAGGTAGTTTTTCCGTTCTGTAATTTCCGTCATAAACATGCCCTCGTAGTCGTTATTGACCACCTGTTCTAACACCCGATGATTCGTGGTATAGCTTTGGATGATAACTTTTCCGCCGGCTTCACGTCGACCTGCGCGTCCTGCTACCTGGGAAAATAACGAAAATGATCGTTCATACGAACGGAAATCCGGAAAGTTAATGATCGTATCTGCATTGACAACACCGATAAGGCTTACTCTTCCGAAATCGAGCCCCTTAGCGACCATTTGTGTCCCTATAAGAACATCAAATTCATGCTCATCAAAAGCCGTGATAATTTTGTCGAAACCATATTTGCCTTTTGTGGAATCCAGATCCAAGCGACCGATGCGGATTTCGGGCATCAGGATTTCAAGTTCTTCCTCTACCCGTTCTGTACCGAAGCCTTTACTTTCGATATGCGGCATTCCACAGGCTGGACAAACACGAAGTGGAGGCTCCACATGACCACAATAATGGCAATGCATCATATTAGAGCTCTTGTGATAGGTTAAGCTGACATCACAATTGACACATTTTGCAACAAATCCACAGGTATTACACTGGATCATTGTCGTGTGACCACGTCTGTTTTGAAATAATATAACCTGCTCTTTATTTTTTACAGCTTCTTCGACTGCCTTTAACAAGGTACCCGAAAAATAGGAAAACATATTTTCCTTTCTTCCTTCTTCGGGAATATTCACCAACTCAATACTTGGCAATTGTGCGTTGCCATAACGTTCAAGCAGTTGCACAAAACCATACTTCTTAGCTTTGGCATTGTAATAGCTTTCCAAAGAAGGCGTCGCGGATCCCAACAGCACTTTGGTCTGATGTAGAAATCCGAGGTAAATGGCCGTATCGCGGGCATGGTAACGTGGAGCTGGGTCAAACTGTTTATAGGAGCTTTCATGCTCTTCATCAACAATGATAATCCCTAAATCCTGAAATGGCAAAAAGACGGAAGAACGAGCCCCAATCACAACCTGAAATTCATTTTTCATTACTTTATGCCACACCTCGGCACGTTCATTATCATTAAACTTGGAGTGGTACACCCCCAGTTTATCACCGAAATGCAACTTTAAGCGCGCTGTAATCTGCGCTGTCAGCGCAATCTCAGGCAGTAGATAGAGGGCTGATTTTCCCGCAGCGATTGCTTGTTCGATAAGGCGTATATAAATCTGCGTTTTTCCCGAAGCAGTCACACCATGCAACAGCGTAACGTCCTTCTCCTCAAACGACGCTTGTATTTCGGTATAAGCCCTTTGCTGATTTTCATTAAATTGAAAATTGGCATCCAGTTCGATATCTTCCCCCTGAAACCGGGATACAACCTTTTCCTTTATTTCAAAAACACCTTTGTCAATCAAAGCCGTAATTGCACCGTTACCACAGCCCGAGGCCTCCGTCAACATGGGTCGCGTAATTTCCTCCGTTTTTTTGACCAGCTGCATAAATGCCAATACCGCATCTTGTTGTTTTGGTGCACGGTTTAAACTGTCCAACAATTCTCTTTTTGCATCTTCATTTCGAAAGTCGGGCGCAAAACGCAAAAATGCTTTGGTCTTAGGCTTATACCGTTCTGTAATCTCTTCAGAAATCAAAACAATCCCTTTGTCAAATAATTGCTTCAATATAGGGAAGACTGTTTTTTGTCCCAGCAATTTCACAATATCATTGACTTTAAGTTCTCCCGCCACCTCCAAAGCTTCGATGATAAGATACTCCTTATCTGAAAGTGTAGAACGGTCAAATTCTTCCCCAATGGATGAAACGACTTTGGTCTCACTGGCCAGCTTCAATGCCGAGGGCAGCGCTGCCTGCATGACTTCGCCCAAACTACACATGTAATAATCGGCTAGCCAGTCCCACAGTTTAAACTGAGCTAAATTGACAATGGGTTTTTCATCAATGATGTCCAAAATATACTTTGCTTCATAGTGCTTTGGTGCTTCCTGGCTAATGGACTTGACAACGGCAGAATAGATCTTATTCCGTCCAAATTGCACGATGACTCGTACACCGACCTGCACACGATCATTCCAGTCAACCGGAATACGATACGTATATGTTCTTGCCAATGCTAGTGGTAGGACCACATCAACAAACAGCGTATCTCTTTCACTAAAAATCGTAGATTGTGGATTGGACATAAATTCAAATTATGGTATAAAAGTACAAAAAAACCTTCAGGAATAGAGGTCAAACGACTCCGGCGATGCATAAAACCGTCTACAATCATATGGCGCCAAAGCGACATCGGAGTGTAAAAGCCAAGAGATCGCAGGTCAATCCACTGTAACCTAAAAGAGCCTTCCTGAATTTATTCAAGAAGGCTCTGTTATGATTAAATACGAATATGATTTCGTATGGACATAGGCAATTAAATAGGATTACGATTTATTTTTTAGCGCTGCTATAAATAGTGCAACCCAGCCAACGATCAAAGACAATCCTCCCAAAGGCGTGATAGGTCCTAAAATAGACGGATTGCCAAAGCCGGTTATTTCTCGCACACTTAAGACATACAACGATCCTGAGAAAAAAAGTATACCAATGAGGAAAGCAATAAATGATACTTTAATTGAGTACGTCTTTGCCCGCGAAAAAGTAGATAAAAATAACAGGGCGAAGGTATGATAGAAATGATACTGATTTGCAGTTTTCCAAGTTTCAATATGATATGTACTTACCTTTCCTTCTAGACCATGAGCGCCAAAGGCACCTAATATTACAGCTAATGCTCCCAACAACGAAGCGGCTAAAATGATTTTCTTATTCATTATGTTAAAGTGAATGCTGAAAATGAGTTTCTAGCGATAAATGTATTAAAAACAGAGCAAAATAAGGAATTTTTTGTTAAATTTCTATTACAAAGGCGCATTATAGCAACGATTTTCTATCTCTTCCCATATATTTTTATTAGGTTTGTTTTACGTATGAATCATCATGAGCATCGTGCAGCTCACCAAGATCTTGAACGAGGTTCAAGATTTGTATATCCTTGCTAAACATTTGCCGCATGATAACTTCATCACCATTTAAAAAACAAGTTTAGTGTACTTATCTGCTGACAAGAAAATGAGTACCTCATAAATAGTTGTTCTGCTAAAACTGCATTTTTAATCGTATCGACCAGCGGGTTAGTGACGATTTATTCGAGTTGTTATCAGGCATTGAAAAAAATAAAAAGGATGAAAAAAACAATCATCATCACTGTTATATTATTCATCGCGGTCATCGCGGCCACGATCTATCTTTTTGGAGACTTCAATAAAAACAATAAACAAGATTCTAAAGCTTTACAATATCTTCCTGAAAATACATTAGCCATTGCCTCCTTTGCCAATGATCAGACGGTAGATACGATCTTTAACGACTATGAGCTCTTTAAAGCTATTATTGGCCAACGCAATTTCAGTAATTTGGAACGTCTTAAGGACGAATTATTACGTAGCGAACAGTTAGCACCTCTTGTAGCGGGGCAGCAAATATTACTGTCTTTTCACCAGGAAAAAGATCAGATTACTCCACTATATAGCGTCCAGGTTGGTCAAAGCATTGATAATAACGCGCTGGCAACATTGCTTGGAAACGTCGGTAAAAACTACAAGATACAACCCTTTGACACCTTAGGCCAACGATTTTATGGGCTTAATCAAGGTATTAAGGATAGTACACTTTATTGTGCCTATTCTCACGAAATCATTTTCGCCAGCTACTCTAAGCAGGTGCTTTCCCAGATCTTTGATAAACAGATTAAGAAAATAAGTGCCAAACAAATCGAGTTCTTCGTAAACCATAATAATAAAAACACACCGCTTAGTCTCTATTTTTTCAATGAGCAACTCTCGCAAATTGCTCGAATATTGATGAAATCCAAATTTGGTACCTATCTCAACCTGATCGATTCGCTGAAGGGCCAAACGTCCTGGAACATGAATTTCAAAAAGGATGCTTTTATCTTTAAGGGTGAAACAGATCTCGCGCCGAGCAAAAATAGCTACTTACAGTTATTTGCCACACAGACGGCTCAAGTGCAAGCTCTGGGGAACTATCTCCCTAAAAATGCAGCATCTTATATAGACTTTAGTATCTCTGATCCCCATAGTTTCCGCAGCGGATTAAAAGCATTGTTAGTACAACAAAAAGAAGACGCTCGATTGACGAAAAGTATAAAAAACTTTGAAGAGGATAGCAAAGTATCATTTGACAGTATTATTGCGCCAATTTTCAACGATGAATTTGCACTCGCGGAGCTGGACAATCAGGATGCGATTGGTTTGATTAGCATTTCGGATTCCACACAATTTGCCGATAATCTTAAGAAATTCAGTACTGCTGTAGGGGATTCGATCTATCAATTTAAATATTCGAATCTTTTACATGCGTTATTTGGAGAACCTTTCAATAGCTTTACCCGACCCTATTTCACTATTGTAGACAATATCATGGTTGTTGCTAGCCGAACAGGTATCTTGCGAGATTATCGTGAATCTTTCCGGGAAAAGCAATTTCTTTCGGGTACTGCAATTTTCAAAAATCATGCAGCATTGCAGAACAGCCGCAGTAACATAACGTTCTATTTAGAACCTAAAGCTGGTAAAAGCAATATTCTGGATAACTTAAAAGCTGATTTTGCAAAGAACTTTAAAGATGAGGATGAATATGGCTTTCAAAATTTCTATTCATGGTCCTATCAGCTAAGTGGCAACCAAGGCACATTTTCGTCCAGTTTATATGCACTCTTTAAGAGTGATACGAGACTAGGGGGCAAACCAGAATGGACAGCTCAACTGGAGAACCGACTTATCAATAAACCTTGGATTTTCGATCAAGATGGGAAGAATAAGTTTATCCTGATTCAAGAACAAGATCATACGGTACATGCATTTTCGCCAGATGGAAAAGAACTTTGGCAGAACCTCTTCCAAGGTGAAATTTTGGGCGAGCCAATTCAGTTACAGGATCTCAGTATTGTCGCCGTTACAAAAAACCGCTTATATCGTTTTATGCCAGATGGTAAAAACCGAACCGGTTTTTCAGTTGAATTGCCATACTCGGCAACTTATGGGGCTACAATCGCCACCTTCAATAAAGAACAACGTATTTATATTCCGGCAACAGACCGCATTCTTGCCTATACCCTCGAAGGCAAAAAAGTGGAGGGCTTTGAAAATAATAGTGTGGACGGGCGAATTTTATTCGATTTAAAAACAACCAGCCTGGGACAGACCAATTATATTATTGCTGGTACAAGCACTGCTTCCGTCTATTTCTTTGATCAAAATGGTAAGGTCATCCATAAAAAAACATTGGATACCGATGGGGAAAGTGTTAAAAATCCAATTGGTTTAGTTGCGGCGTCGGATGAAAAGAACTCCTTCATTTACTTGGCAAACAATAAAGGTAGTGTATTCAAAATTCCTTTCGAGGGCGAAACCAAAAAAATAAAACTGGGAGACTGGGGCAAAGATGCATTCTTTAATTTTGAAGATATTAGCGGTGGAGCAGACAGGGACTTTGTTATTCTAGCCAACAACAAACTGAATGCCTATAGTTCAAGAGACTCTTCTTCCTACTTTGAATATAAATTCATCGAAGAGGCCAGTAACAGACCGTTGTTTTTTAAACGAATAGGTAAATCTGACATCATAGGCGTAGGAACCGACAATCGCATGATTTATGTCTTCGGATCTGATGGCCTGGTTCAGGAAGGATTCCCTGTAGAAGGTTTTTCAAAATTCTATTATGGACCGATTAACTATGGCGACAATGCCAATTATTTAATCTGCATGAAGCGTGATTTCAAGATCTATGTATATAAGTTTTAAAAACCTGAAAATCAATTTTTTAAAATCAACACCAAACGCGATAAGATGCAAAAAGATCTTTATAAAAAATTTGTCTAATCTAATTTTTTTATAGTAGGTTTGCAGACTTAATATGACTATGCTGAAATCGGAAGAATTAAAAGAGTTATTGGCTGAACCAAAACGTATTGTAATTACAACGCACTACAAACCAGATGGGGACGCTTTGGGTTCATCTTTAGGATTGTATTTTTGGTTGACCTCGAAAGGACACCAGGTAAATCTCATTGTACCATCAGACTTTCCAGCTTTTTTGGATTGGCTACCTGGCTTGGAAAATGTACAAATTTATACGCAGGATATTGACCTGCACAATCAACAGATTGACGCAGCTGAATTAATTTTCTGCTTGGATTTCAATGGTCTTGCCCGTATTCACGAAATGGGTGAACCTATTCGTCAAGCGAAGGGAATCAAATGCATGATTGATCACCATTTAGATCCGGAAGGCTTTGAAGACTACGCATTTTGGGATCCATCTGCAGCAGCGACTGCACAATTGATCTATCGCTTCTTGGTCCATGAGATGCAAGATCCAGACCATATCAGTGCAGACATGGCGACATGCCTATATACCGGTATTATGACCGATACGGGCTCTTTCCGCTTCCGTTCGACCACTGCTGAAATTCACCGCATCATTGCATCACTCATTGATTGCGGCGCACAAAACTGGGCTATTCACGAAGAGATTTATAATAGTTCGTCTGAAAGCCGCCTGAAATTCTTAGGGTTCTGTCTACTGAATCGTCTAGAGGTTATCCATGAATATAACACCGCTATTATCCATGTCACCAAAGCGGATCTCACGCAGTTTGAAGTTATCACCGGCGATACCGAAGGATTGGTCAATTATGCACTTTCGATCAAAGGAATTCGATTGGCTGCTTTAATTATTGACAGAAATGAACAAATTAAACTATCTTTGCGTTCGATTGGAGAAGTTCCTTGCAATGAGATCTGTAAATTGTATTTCAATGGGGGTGGGCATCTTAACGCTTCAGGCGGTAATTCGAAAGAAAGCCTCGAAGCAGTGATTGCAAAATTCAAATCGGTTTTACCAAATTATAAAGAAATATTAACAAAATAAGATATCGTAACATACATTAGAAAATGAAGAAAGCAATTCTATTTTTCGCGGCTGCCGGTCTTTTGATGACGTCATGCCAAAAATTCAAAAAGGCTGAAGGTGGTCTTGAGTATAAAATCGTAGACGATAATGCAAAAGAAAAAGCAGTATCAGGCGATTTATTAGCACTCGACATGGTTGTGAAAACGGACAGAGATTCTACAATGCAAAGTACGTATGACATGGGAGTCCCTCAAATCGTTCAATTATATCCAGATAGTATCATCGCAAAAAATCCAGGTGACCCTACTGGTCTATTCAAATACGTAGGTGAAGGCGATAGCTTGGTATTCAAAATTAACTTGGATTCTATGGCTGCTAAAACACACCAACCAAAACCAGAGTTTGCAGATAAATTCATTGTTTATTCGATCAAAGTCAAAAAACACTTCAAAAAAGGAAAATTAACTGACCAACAATTGGGCGAACAAGTTCAGAAATATTTTGAAGAAGAATTGAACAAACACAAAGCTGCTGAACCAGCTAAACTTGAAAAATACATCAAGGATAAAAACTTAAAAACAACAAAAACAGCTTCAGGTCTTCAATACGTAATCACGAAACCTGGAACAGGAACAAATGCAAAAGTAGGTGATTCTATTCATGTGAACTATGTAGGTTCATTAACTACAGGAAAAGTATTTGATACAAACCTTCCAGATGTAGCTAAAAAAGAGAAAGTTTTCAATCCTCAACGTCCTTATGAGGCATTAAAGTTCCAATTAGGTGTTGATGGTGTGATCCCAGGATGGACTGAAGCTTTCCAACTGTTTAACAAAGGTACAAAAGCAACTTTAGTCATTCCTTCATCTTTGGCTTATGGCGATCGCCCTTCAGGTGTTATCCCTCCATATGCTCCTTTAGTATTTGAAGTAGAAGTATTGGATATTAAACCTGGAAAAGTTCCTGCTCCTACAGCAACAACTCCAGGCATGGTAGCGCCTACTGGAACTACTGCTCCAGCGGCAACAGCTCCTGCAACGAAAGCTCCAGCAGCAAAAAAATAATTTGACTGTAAATTTCAGTTAACAAAAAAGCGGTTTCATTTTGATGAAACCGCTTTTTTGTTATTCCTGTTTTTATTGGTTATGCGTTAACCTTTTTATCTTCTTTTTTGATCTTCCGTATTTTTAGCCACAGTATTACTACGGCCAATATAAAACTGATGATCATGATGATGGTTAATGCGATCAGGGCCTTATCGGTATGGTAATTTTCAGCATGCTGAATAAACATTAACCTAAAAATTCGTAGATAATGGGTCGATGGTATTACATTTGCTATTGCCTGTACCCATCCTGGCATTAGACTCGACGGCCAGGTAAAGCCACTCAAAATAAATGCTGGCGTCGCAATGACCATAAGCACTTCAGTCGATTTCAACTGCGAAGGCAGTACAATACTGACGAGTACACCGATAAAACATACGGCGAGCAAAAAGACAAAAGTACACAGGACAAAGCGACCAAATTCGGCCTGTAAAGGCATACGGTAATACTGACCAAAACCCCAATATAAAACCAGAATACCAACAGACATCAAAACATAAGGTAATATCTTAACAAGAATAAGTCCAATCGGATTACCGATTTTACGTACAAGTTCTGGAAATGTATTACTTTCAAATTCGGAGGAAAAAGACAAAGCCAAACCTAAGAGCAAGACCTGCTGCAGCACGGTAATTAGCACTCCCGGCAGCATAAAATACAGGTAATTTCCACTTCGGATATTTTGCTTAACAAAAGTTGTCTTAAAAGGTTCGTACTGCTGTGCAGCAATCTTTGCGGGAACACCACGTTTCATTTGCGCCTGAATCTGTATGCCCGCTTTCAACGTCGAGGCACAAACATTAACAGCCATCATGGCGGTATTGGAGGTCAATGTATTGGCACCATCTACGAAAACAGTCATTTCGGGCAAACGTCCCTGTTGTACTCCAGATGCAAAACCCTTGGGAATATGCACAATCGTTGTTGCCTCATATTGCATGGCAATATCTTTTGAATCAAATAAGGACGGTAATACACGGGCAACGTCAATACTCTCATTATCGGAAAGCATATCAATAAATGAACTGCTTAAGGGGCTATTATCCTCATCAACCACAACGATCGGCATCTGCGTTACCTTACCTTGTTGATAAACGTGCCCCACCAAGACACCGTATAATACAGGTGCCCCCAGAAAAAGCATCAATAGCACTTTATTATTGAAGAAGAGCTTAAACTCCCGTTGGATCAATTCTAAAAATTTTTTCACAGTTAAGCTCTTTAATTCGCATGGAGAACCACAAGCGTTTTTGTTAACAAATCTTTGCTACCGGCAGCATCTTCAGGGATAACCTTCAATTCAAATACAGCCTGTTGCGGATCGAAATCAGGATAAGCTGAGGCGATGCTTGCATACGAATTTAAGGCTTTAATACTAATCACCTTCGCTTTAACCTTTTTATGATTCAAGTAAGGGATTTCTACTTCCACGGCCTCTCCTTTTTGAAGTTTTCCCATTTTATTTTCGGGCAATGTAAATCTAAAATAGGTCGATCGATCGAGGAAACCATTTATAATGGGATAACCAGCCATCGCCAATTCACCGACTTTCAGATTAATCGTCTCCACACTCATGTCCTGTGGAGCAATGACATATTTCTCCTGCGCAGCAACATTGACTTCAGAGATCGCTCCAAGTGCACGTTCCTTTTGCCCCAAGGCCATAATCTGCTGTTCCTGTCTAGCCCCACCCCTTGCTTCAGCTAATTCAGCCTGTGCTGCAAGATATTGATTTTTGGCTCCCTGATATTTGGCGTAGGTCTCGTCGTACTTTTGTTGTGGAATAAGACTGTCCTGCAGAAGGGCATCCAACCGACCTATAGATTTTTTCGCAAATTCATATTGTTCCTTAAGTCCATCTACCTTCGCTTGCAATTGCACGAGTTGTCCTTTTGTAGCGCCCCGGACTGCCATGTTATATTGTGCATCAGCAGACTGTAGTGCCCCTTTTGCCTGTTCTTCTTTAGCATCCACTTCGGGAATACTCAAAATAGCCAAGGTATCACCCGCATGCACAAAGTCCCCTTCTTCAACCAGAAGCTTCGCAATTTTTCCCGGGACCTTTGTCACGACCGTCACTTGCTCACGCTCCACCTTACCTTCAATAGGCTTCTCTTTCACTTGATTTGTACAAGAAACAAAAATAAACAGCGATAATATCCCATATAAATTCTTCATGTTACTCATGTATAGTTTGTAATAATTTTCCTGATGTATGTAGTAATTCGACCGCAGCAGTACGTTGCTGCAATACATTGTTAAAATAACCCAAATTAACTTTGTACCAATCGTTTTCAGCAGCCAATAACTCCGTAACATCTATTAAGCCGGCTTGATACTGTTTAACAGCCATAGAAAGGTTATTTTCGGCAACTTTCAACTGCTGTTCCCCCACTTTCAACTTTTGGTTGCCAGTCGTATAGGTGACTGTATTCTTGCTCAATAATAGATTTAACTTTTCCTGCGTATCTTCCCGCTTGGTTGTATTGATATGTTGATCGAGTTTGACTTGCTTAATCTTATTGTGATGTTCCCCACCAGTATAGAGATCCCATTTAACCCCTACGCCGACCATGACATTTGGACTTCCCTTGATGGAATTAAGTGGCAAGTTGACTGTACCAAACAGCGGTTGGTCTTTCACCGTGAGTTTGGAATTGAAGACATTCAGATAGTTTGCAGATCCAAAGGCAAAGACAGCAGGAAGAGCTCCCCCCTTCTCTTTTTTATACAGATATTCATACGCTTTTGAAGAAGCATCTAGTGCTTTCAATTCGGATCTTTGTTCGACATCACGTGGTAGCTCTGACAAAAATATAGGTTTAAGTCCATAATGAATTCCACCAACCTCCTGAAAAGACACGCCTGTTTCTTGTTCGATCTTTTGGCACAACAAATCCCGATTGCCAGAAAGCTCTACCTTTTTCTCTTCCAATTCCAGTAATGCCAATTTCAATTTATCTCGATCATAAGGTATCGCAAGTCCATTTTGAATTGCTTTATTCACCTTTTCCTGCTCTTTCTTTAATCGCTTTTCAGAATCTACAATTAATTTATCCACCTCATCCAACAGCATCAACTGATCAAAAGATGCTATAATATCCTTTGAGAGTGTCTCTCGACTGGCCGATTCTAAATATTGTTGAGCCGCAGCTTTCTCCTGCAATGCTTTTATTCCATTCGGAATCTGTAATCCGGAAAAGATAATCTGCTTTACAGACACTCCCGCATAAGCAGCTTGCCCATGCATACTAAATCCTGTTGCTCCTTCAAACAGACCTAGGTTCAACAAAGGAATATTAACTGTGGGAATATCAATACTCCCATTGCTATGTACATAACCGTATAGCCCGAGTGCGGAGACGTGCGGCAACCGATTTGCTTTAACACCATCAGCTTCCAGACGTGCTTTATCGACTTCGTAAGCCTTCAATTTCAATTCTTTATTTGTCTGAAAGGCTTTTTGAATAATGTCTTTTACCGATGGGTCAATCAATGATTGCGCATGTAGTTTGTTTATAAACATAACCGACGCCAAAGTCAACAAACCCAGGCATAACCTCTTATTCATCATATGATTCATTTATTCTTATAAAAATAGGACAACAACCGCCTCTTTTATCTGTTTAACAGTAAATCTTACGGTATGTTTGACTTCTGACTCTTTTTATTACGACCTATCTTTCCAAGGGGCAATAATAATCGTTACTACTGTCCTCATGGCATGAAGGGGCGGTCCTCCTCCTAATGGCGTTTTCCAAGATACGAAAAAGGAATTCATCTCAATCGAAGGAATCCTGTATTAATTTTCATTTTTGCTAATTAATAAGTTATCTTTGGAGATCGAATTGAAATTTTGGTAATTAAGTCTACCACTTTATTCGATAATAATAAAAACAAGTTTTTACCCTAACCCACTGCTTCCACGCAGAAAACTATGTTGCTTACAGATACACATACACACATTTATTACCATGCAGGAACCGAAAAACTGCAAGAACATCTACAACGTTGCTTTGATAATGGCATACAACGCCTTTTTTTGCCGAATGTGAATAGCGCTTCCATAAAACCTGTATTTGATACCGTAGCAGCTTATCCAGACCATTGTTTTCCCATGCTTGGATTACATCCCTGCGACGTAAAGGAAAACTATGTGGAAGAGTTAGAAACCATCCGAAAGAGCTTGGAAACAAACAAAGTCCATGCCATAGGTGAGATCGGGCTGGATCTTTATTGGGATAAAAGCACGCTTGAAATTCAAAAAGACGCCTTTCGAACTCAGGTTCAATGGGCTAAAGAATTAAATCTACCAATCGATATCCATTGCCGGGAAGCCTTTACTGAATTGTTCGAATTATTGGAAGAACTCCACGACGACAGACTATTTGGCGTTCTGCACTGCTTTACGGGCAGCCTGGAGCAGGCCCATCAGGCGATCGATTTAGGGTTCGCCCTTGGTATTGGCGGGGTCGTTACCTTTAAAAAAGCGGGCTTAGATCAAGTGGTTAAAGAAATAGACTTGAAGCATATCGTTCTTGAGACCGATGCACCCTATCTGGCACCTGTCCCTTTCCGCGGTAAAGAAAATGAGAGCAGCTATTTGGTTTACGTCGCTCAAAAAGTAGCTGACCTGCATCAGATTTCCGTCGAGAAGGTAGCCGAAATCACAACAGAAAATTCAAAACGTATATTTGGTATATAATTTCAAAACTCAATGCATAATATCTTTATTATCTACACAGGTGGGACCATTGGAATGGTTAAAGATGAAACAGGAACATTCGTTCCTTTCGACTTTGAATTGATCAAACGTAATCTCCCTGATTTAAGTCGCTTAGACTATAAGCTGACCGTGCACTCTTTCGAACCTATAATCGATTCATCCAACATGAAGCCTGAAATATGGATTGAAATGGCACAAATTATTAAGGATAACTATGCGAATTACGACGGTTTTGTTATTCTACATGGTTCCGATACAATGGCTTTTACGGCCTCCGTACTGAGCTTTATGTTGGAAGGACTCCAAAAACCGGTCATTTTATCCGGCTCTCAGCTACCTATCGGTGAGATCCGAACGGACGCCAGGGAAAATATGATGACAGCGTTGGAAATCGCTTCGGCGAAGCAGGATGGCATCTCCATTATCCAAGAGGTATGTATTCTTTTCGACAATAAATTATTCCGCGGCAATCGCTCATTTAAATATAATTCGGCCAAATTTGAGGCCTTTAGATCGCCAAACTACCCCGTATTGGTCGAAGCCGGTATTCACCTCAAATACAATACAGATGCTTTATTAAATAATATTGATAAAGAATTTATCCTACATACCAAACTGGACAACAGGGTAGCTGTATTAAAATTATTTCCGGGAATCTCTGCGCAAACTATCAAAGCAGTCCTGGATTCCGATGTCCGCTCCATAGTTATGGAAACATTCGGATCGGGCAATACAACCACCGACACTTGGTTTCTGGATCTATTGAAGGAAGCCATTGAACAAGGTAAAAATATCCTCAACATTTCACAATGTAAAGTAGGGTCTGTTGAATTAGGTCGTTATGAGACTTCACAAGGACTTAAATCTATCGGCGTGCTCAATGGCTACGACCTTACATTTGAAGCGGCAGTAACCAAATTGATGTATCTTCAAGGTGAGTTAGAAGATCAAAAAGAAGTCGCTTATTGGATTGAAAAGGATATTCGTGGTGAATTGACAATCAATGACTAATGACCAACGGTACAAAAGTATAAAAAGGGAGCTGCACGTCATGTAGCTCCCTTTTTATGATCAATTTCTATGAATTCCTCCCGCAGATTTATTTGCGAGAAAAGGTGATATTCCTATTCGTGCGTCAAACTAGCCAGCACTTCCGCAACAACAAAATTGCTTCCGCCAACAAAAATTAGGTTACCTTGCTGATACGCCTCTTTTGCTGCATCAAACGCGGCTTCCACGGATGGATAATCGAGTCCAACTAGACCAAATTCCAAAGCTTCTTTCCGCAACTCATCCGCTGGCATTGCACGCGGCATATCCGGAGCGGAGAAATAATAGATTGCATCCTTCGGTAGATAAGGCAACATATGGGATAAATCCTTATCACGCATTGCCCCTATCACAAAGTGCAATTTATCATAAACTGTTGTCGCCAAATTTTTGAGCACTTCATGAATTCCGTCCTCGTTATGCCCTGTATCGCAGATGATAAATGGATCCTTAGACAATTGTTGCCACCGTCCTTGAATTCCTGTACTTGCTTGCACGTTTTTCAGCGCGTGATGAATATGTTGATCACTGATCTCAAAGCCCAGTTGACGCAACTCATCCACAGCTAATAACACGCCGGCAAGATTTTTCACCTGATAAGAGCCTTTAAGATCGAGCTGATATGTTGCTTGATGACCGTTAGGATCAATAGCCTGCACTGTTAAATAATCTTGATCGACGGCCAGCATCTTGGTCTCATACTTGTCAGAAGCGAATTGTATCGGTGCATGCTCGATTGCTGCTTTACCCACAAACACAGCAGCCGTTTCTTCGGCATATTCCGAAATAACGACAGGTGTATCTCTTTTGATAATTCCCGCCTTCTCCGCAGCAATTTCTGCCAGTGTATTACCGAGAAGATTCATGTGATCAAAACCGATATTGGTAATTACGGACAGCAAAGGCTGAATAATATTGGTGCTATCCAAACGCCCGCCAAGGCCGACTTCAATGACAGCGATATCAACCTTATTCTTCTCGAAATAATCAAAAGCCATGGCTACAGTAATTTCGAAAAAGGATGGACTGACTTCTTCTATCAGTTCGCGATGGGTATTGACAAAATCGACAACAAATTCTTGCTCACATAACTGTCCATTGACACGAATACGTTCTCTGAAATCCAGTAAATGTGGTGAAGTATAGAGGCCGGTCTTATAGCCTGCTTCGGCCAAAATAGCGGCCAACATATGGGAGGTAGATCCCTTTCCGTTTGTGCCAGCAATATGTAACGTTTTGAATTTTCGCTGTGGGTTGTCCAAAGCAGCGCAAAGTTTGATGGTATTGTCAAGGTCTTTTTTGAAGGCAGAGGCGCCATCCCTTGTAAACATAGGCAATCGAGTATACAGATACTCGATTGCCTCATTATAAGCATTCATGTGAATGATTTTTATCTTAATCTAAAATTGAACACAATCCGTCCCGTCTGTGAGTCGGGAGCATTCGGCAATTGGTTTAGCCTAGCGCCACGTACAGCGCGCTCACATTTCTCCAATAACGATGGATCGGTGATCGTCGTTCCTTTTACACCAGCACGCGCATAGGTGATAACCCCTTGCTTATTGACTCTAAACTCCACAGCAACCTTTCCTGCTTGCTGTCCATTATCGTCGATACTTGGTCGTTGTGTAAAGCTTCGATTTTCGATGGACAACATCATGTTACCGTTTCCAGATCCCCCTTCGCCATAATTACTTGCTAAAGGATCACCTAGTTTGGACCCCTGATTTCCAGGTGTTGTCCCTGTACCATCACCAGCTCCTTTACCATTGTTTTTATTCCCTTTAAAAAGTGCTTTAGCATTTGCCTGAGGAGCCACTTCTTTCACTTCTTTGGTGGTTTCAGGCGCCTTTGATACTACCTTTTTTTCAGTTTTTGTTACCGCAGGAGCATCTTCCAGATCCTGGGTAGCGACTGCCTTCTCCGCAACTTGCTGCGTTGGAGTTGGGGTAGGTGTTTCGACAGGATCGATACGGTCTGGGCGTTCATTATTCGCATTGGGATCTACAGAAGGTTCCTCAACGCTCATATAGTCATCCCCCATACCTTCGGGTGATGTTCCATAATTAACGATCATTCCCCCCATTCCATATTCATCTGGAGCCTGTGCCTTAAAAACAACAAAAAAACCAATCAAGAGCAACGATGCCATGACTAGAGTCGATATCCCCAACGCTTTGGGGAAATTATTTTCTTCATGTTGAAGATGATATCTCATCGCATTAATCTCCTATATTAACATATGAACAATAAACTTTCAAAAAGTTTAATTATTCTTACTTATCTTTTTTGGGTTCTGTTGCCAATACCACTTTAATCTTCAATCGATTCGCTACATCCATAACAGAAATAACATTTTGAATGGGAACCGTATTATCGACATAGAGCATAATTGTCACTTCCTCGCCTGCAGCCATTTGGGATTGAATTGCAGCCTCCAATCCTTCAATTGGAACGGGTGTTTTATCAATAAAATAGCCCAAATCTTTTGTAATCGATACCGTGACGGTCTTTTTAGCAACAGATTGTTCTCCCGCACTTGACTTTGGTAACAATAGCTTCACCACTTGCGGATTAGAAACTGCAGAAGCCAACAGGAAGAATAACATCAGGAAAAACATGATGTCATTCAGCGCTGAAGTATGTACTTCCGCAGATGGTTTATTTTTTCTACTTCGTAAGTTCATTATCTTCCGGGTTCATCCAATAAATCAATAAATTCTACTGCATCCGTTTCCATCCGTAAAATCAATCGTTCCACCATCATATTCAGGATATGGTAGCCCAAATAAGCTAAGATACCCACCGCAAGACCTGATGCAGACGATACCATTTTTACATATAGTCCCCCAGATACAGAAGCAATATCAATACCACCAGCTAATTCCACGTCGTGGAAAATCTTAATTACTCCAAAGATCGTACCTACGAAACCAAGCATAGGGGCAATACCAGCAATAATACCCAAAATATTGATGTTCTTTTCTAACTTGGCAACTTCCAATTTACCCACGTTTTCGATCGCTCCTTCAATATCTTTGATCGGTCTGCCGACACGCAACAAGCCTTTTTGCAACATACGTCCCAAAGCTGAGTTACTTGAACGAACTACAGCTAATGCCGAATCCAGATTCCCGGACAACACATTTGCCTTTACTTGCGACATTAAGCTGTTGTCATATTTTGCAGCACGACGAATCGTCAAATAACGCTCAAAAAAGATAACCAATCCAATAAAGAACAACAATAGGATTGGAACCATAATCCATCCCCCTTTGATCATCATATCGATCAAACTCATGTTTTCTGTAGGCGCAGCAGCAGGTAATGGTTGTTGTGCAGCTTGATTAAACGAATCCACAGCAGCCCGTGCTGTATCTTGTACTAATGACATAATTATTAATAGTTTTATATAGTTTCTATAATGTTTCTACCCATGCACCTTCAATCTTTTTCTCAACAGACTTCTTAGCGAGGTCTGCTTCGGATTTTGTCATGTAGGTGTTCAAGATAATTTTCTTTCTATTTCTTTTAAATTTTCCCTCTACAGCGCGTGCCGTTTTGTAGCCCATTTCGCGAAGACGCTTAGCTTCCTGCTCGGCTTGTGCCATTGTCTTTGCAGAACCTATTACCAATTGATATTTGGGCTGCGCTACAGGAATAGATTCTTTAATCACAGGATTTGCTTCCAGAACCGGAGGTTTTGCTGCAGCATTGGTCGCTGGCACAGCAGCTGCATTTTTAACAGAATCGGCTACATTGCGCTTAGCCAAAGAATCGATTTTCCGAAGACTATCGGCTTGCGTATTGGACAAGGTATCGGCAGGCATGATCGGCTTTTGTTGAACAAGGGTATCTGCCGCTTTTACAACAGGTTTGGTCGACCCGAATAAAGATTCCTTCAACGCAGGATTGGTGTATACGACCGCAACAGCAACCATTGCCAGTACAATAATTCCAGTCATCCAATACCAGATCGCATTTGAACTGCGCGGCTCTTCCTCATAGATATTTGGTGCGTAGGTTGAGTTGGCATTAGCCGACGCAATAGCACCGATTTCTTTTTTTGAAGCGATTTCTTCCTTTGGAGTAACCGATTGATTGCTATCAGCTATCAAAGCTGCATCTGCAGGTTCAAGCTCCTCCGCTTCCCCTTTTGCTAATGGCGACTCTTCGGTTTCATCATCATTAAGATCATTTGCCAATTCAGTTTCCTGTACAGTCTCATTCACTACAGAATCCGTTACAACGACTGGCTCGTGTGCTGTTTCAGCTTCTTCTTTCGCCTCTTCAACCGCAATCGTTTCGTCTCGATCTGCCGTATCCGAAATAGACTCCTCGACAGGCTCTACGTTATCATCAGCTTCCACCACAGGATCTTCTTCAACAACAGGGGCATCTTCAACAACTAAGTTCGTAAGTTCTTCTTCTTTGGCTTCTTCCAAAGACGAAACAACGGTTTCAATTTCTGGTGCAACAAGATTTGTAACGGGCTGGAAGTCGAATCCCGATAGATCCAAGGGTTTGA
Source organism: Sphingobacterium sp. Ag1 (assembly GCF_000988325.1). Taxonomy (NCBI): domain Bacteria; kingdom Pseudomonadati; phylum Bacteroidota; class Sphingobacteriia; order Sphingobacteriales; family Sphingobacteriaceae; genus Sphingobacterium; species Sphingobacterium sp. Ag1. Next base: position 31,652 of record NZ_LBGU01000029.1, read on the forward strand.
AGACTAAACTTGCGCCATAACTAATCAATAAGCCAAGATCATCCAATTTGACTTGTCCAAATTGCCCCAAATCAGCCCGCAGGTTCTCAACAGTTTCCGATAAGATCTGTTGCGCCTGATTGAGGCCCAAGTTTTCCTGTTGTTGGATATAATGAACAATATTAAATCCATGTTGAGCAGAGTAGTCCAGCTCAACATAAGAAATTGGTGGCAAAAACACATTATTTTGTTTATCGAACTGAGCCGGAGAATGAATTCGTTTGAACACACCTATTCCGGGCACGTATACTTCCGCATAACGTTTTAATAAACTATTGATGTTTTTGCCTAGATTCATCGCGCATTATTTTAAGATGCAAATTTATAATCTTAATTCGTTAAAACGAATAATTAAGACCACCAATTACATTAAAGCCCAATCTTGGGTAATACATATAACGTTCGTATTCTTTCCCAAAAATATTATTTGCTTTGACGAAAATACCAAATTGTTTTTTGATTCGGTATTCTGCGCCTGCATTAAGATCAGCAAATGAACCTATTGTTGCCTTATGCCCGCTGTTGGCAATACGGCTACCATCTGTGTTATAATCATAGATATATGCATAGGTATTGCCTTGTGTAGAAAGTTCAGCATCTACGAAAAATTTATCCGAAATATTGAAGCGTGCGTTCGCCTGCATACGGAATTTTGGCAATCCCCATGCTTCTTCCTCATCACTCAATTTATAATCGTCTATATACACTTTTCCGCCCAGATTAACCAGTTGTGAAAGACGTACATTGATTTCTCCTTCCAATCCCATATGTTTAGCCTTATTGATCACGCCATCATAAACAACATCAAAAGCCCAAGGCACATAACCGTTTTGACTATCACCAAATGCACTATTTTTAAATAAAGGCAGTCCTTCAATCTGCTTGTAGAATACCTTTACTTTATAACCAAATGTTGCACCGGCATTTCCTTTTAAACCCGCATAAACATTCATTTTCTCAATCGAGTTGATCATTTTAGCGTTAGGAGCCAAATACGGATTCTCTTTAGCGAAACTACGGAAAGAAGCTTGTTTTACGCCACCATTAATCCCGGCAAACAAAGAGATGTATTCAGGAGCCAAAGCAAAATCAGCCTCTACTGATGGGAAAATATTGAATCTTGAGCTATCGCCAAATTCAGAAGTTAAATTCGCACCCAAGGTTACGTTATAGTTGTCGCCCTTAAAACGAATATATGGATTGATAACCGCCAAATGATTTTTCACCTCAGCGCTATCTTTCACGTTATTCATTGTTACGCTTAAATTTGCCCCAACATTGAATGCACTTAAACGCTTATTCAAATAACCGGATAATGCAATCGAATTTTCTTTGGCTTTGTAGGCATCTTTAAACAAATAGCCATCAACTTTTGCGGAATAGCTTAATGCCTGCTCATTTTTTGGATCCACATTACTTGACAGCTCGCCATTCAAATAGATATCTGTAAAGGTCTGTTTATCCGGAGTCGTATTCAATAAAGTTGTTCCCGATTGATCAAAAGTCTGACCATAGAAATTCGTTCCATATCGATTGTATCCGATGGTACCTTTAACGGTTACCGCATCCAATACACGGCGACCAAAGATACCGATATCCTGTGTACTGAACTTCTGTCCATCAATATTACCCTTTTGGCTCAAATGTTTTGCAAATAAGCCAAACCGTGTGTTTTCAAACTGCTCAGAAGCTAAATAAGCCTCTCCCAATATACTGTTATAGTTACCGATACCAAATTTGACATAGTTGCTACTATGCTCAAAAGGTTGCGCAAAAGGAATCTCCTGTACATTCAATTGTTTCAAACCCGTATTGATATCCAATTTCTTGTCCAAAATATTGTTGTAGGACAATTTGGGTTGGTATTCCCGTTTGTTGGTCATATCCGGACTGCGGCGGATTTTTACAGCATCCGCAAGAATTGGTTTATAATCACGAACAACATCAAAAGAATCGATAGTGACCGGTTTTTCAGGATCATTCTTCTTGCCTGTTTCCTGTGCAAAAGAATTCAATCCCACGCCCATCAAAAGCGCTGCTAAAGTATATTTCTTCACGTTTCTATTTTGCAACTTCTTCATTGTATCCTATTTCTTTTTGTTGTTCAATTTATTTAGACGTTCTTTTGCTGCTGGCAAAATATCATCTTTCGCATCATAGTTATCCACAATCGATTCAAGTGTAGCTTTTGCTTGGAAGGTATCCCCCTTACCTGCATAAGCATCTGCCATAGTGATAAAACTTTTCGCTACCCAATATTCGTACGAAGAGAAATTATCAGATAGATCCATAGCTGTCTTAATACAAGCATCGTATTGTTTATTTTCCAATTGCAGAACTGCAACATTGTATTTTGCTTCTGCACCGAAGACGGTACGGCTCTTCAATGCTGCTAAACTGAATTCTTTCATGGCTTCAGTTTTCTTATTCTGCTTCACATAACATTTACCGGCATACAAGAAAGCATTTGCGATCTCCTCTTCCGAAGACTTCTCGTAATTCTTGACAGCATTGGTATAATTTAATGCTTCTTTATAATCCCCAATCTGGAAATAAGAGACCATTAAGTTATTGATTGCGAAACCATAGTTAGCCTTATACTCAGAAGTAAGCTCCAGTTTTTTCAACAACTGTGTCGCTTCGTTATATTTCTTTTGTTTCAAATATAAATTGGAAACCGAAATCAACGTGCGTTCTGTATAAGGAGACGTCCAGTCATTCAAGATAATATTGTAATCATGTAATGCATCTTCTGTATTACCCAGAGCTGCGTTACTTTCAGCACGAACAAAACGTGCATATTTCTCTTGATTTGGTTTCGGGAATTTGTCGAAATATGCATTTACAGCTTCCACCGCCCCTTGATAATTACCTCTTGAGAATAAAGTCGTCGCAGTCGAGAATGAACGTGAATCTTGTTCAGATTTCGAAACGTCACCTAAATTTGTTCCCGTTGCATATTTGATATATCCTGTTGCATCGCCTTTGTCCAAATAGATGTTCTCAATGGAACGCATGGCCTGTCTTGCTTCATCTGTTGATGCATATTGATCAACTACACGTTGGAAGGTTGCCAATGCAGCATCATTGTTATCTTGATTATACTGAACTAAACCGATCGTCACCAAAGCACGTGGCACATAACTACTGCGCGGATATTTTTCAACCATTGTTTGAAGGCCTGCAATTGCCTGATCACTTTCTCCCATCAAGAAACGTGTATAAGGAATCTCAAAAGCAATATCGTCGGCATAATTCGAACTCGGGAATTGCGCAATAACAGCATTCAATGTTGAAATTTTACCATTATTATCCCCTTGTAATCCTTGAATAATACCACGCTGGAATAACGCGTAATCCTGACTAGGAGCTTTAGAGGAAATTAATTTATTGTATTCTGTTAATGCTCTACCGTAGTTTTTCGAAGAGAAATAAGAATCACCTAAGCGTGCAATTGCATCATTACGTGTATTCATTTCAATTCCTTTCGAACCACCAGACGCTAAGAAACGCTCGAAGTAATTTGCCGCCGTGCTGTAGTTACCATTACGGAAAGCCGCATAGGCTAACGCATAATTGGCATAGCCATACACATCCGTTTTGCTAGCTCCTGGTAAACGTAAGAATTTATTGAAATTTGTAACCGCTTCACCATATTTACGAACTTCGTACATTGCTTCCGCTTTCCAATAGGTGGCTAAAGCGTAAATTTCCTCGTCATAACGAAACTCTTCGGAGCGCATGAATAGGGAAATTGCATTTTCAAAAGCGCGCTCGTTATAATATTCCAAACCTCTGTAGTAGGTTACCTTTTGATAAGCTGCGTTTGCTTCTTTTCCACGTTTAGGGATAGATTCCAAAATATCAACTGCTTCGCGGTAGTTTTTTGTACTCAACAATACTTCAGCAAGTAAAGTTTTCGCTTCCTCCAAACGTTTCGATTTTGGATACGTTTTCAAGTATTCTTGTGTAGAAGCCAAAGCCACTTGGTGGAATTCCAACTCATACGAAAGCTTAGCATAGTTGAATAAGCCCTCTTCTTGCATTGCCGGATCAAAATCCAATTTCGAAGCCCGGAAAAATGCATTACGCGCAGATTGCTTATTGCCTTTCTTCAAGAAAGCATCACCTAGGGTAATCATCGCAGACTGATAATAAGCGTCAGGCTCGGTCATTTTTTCCAACTCTGCGATCGCTTTATCGTAATCCTTCAATTTGTAGGCAATGTAACCAATTTGGTAGCTATCCTGATTATTCTGCGTCTTACCTTGATCTTGTGCCTGGAATTTATCGTAATACTCTTTTGATGTTTTTAAATCACCTTTGATAAAGTATGTTGCCGCTATAATGCGGAACATCTCTGTTTCATTTTCTTGTTTTGTTCGCGACAAAATTGGCAATGCATAATCCAATACATCGTCGTAGCGTTTATCCAAGAAATACAAAGCAGTGATATAATAGGGGTAACTATTTTCGAATTGTTTGGATCCATTCAAACGTTCAAATTCGTTCAATGCTGTTTTATATTCTGCGTCGAGATACGATAAATAAGCGTAATAATAGATGGAAGCTTCCTGAAATTCAGTTTTTTGATCTTTCAATCCTTCAAATAATGGTTTCGCCGTTTTATAATCCTTTGTCATAAAGGAAGCATATCCATATTTAAAGCGATATTCTACATTTTCTTTACCTGCTAAATTTTTGCTATCGATCTTGTTAAACCACTCTAAGGCCTTAACATAATCTTTTTTAGCATAATAGGATTTACCGATTTGAAAATAAGCTGCTTTAGCATTTGCACTGACAGGGAAATCTTTAATGTATTTCAGAAAACGGTTTTCGGCATCGGATTCGCCCAATTCCAGTGCGCAAACCGCTTGATAGTACCGTACGTTCTCTTTCAACAAAGACAGTTCCTCTGTTTCGTCCAATTGCAAGTTGGATTTTGTCCGCAAAGCTTCAACGCGATCAAATTGGGCTGAAGCAGAACTAAATTTTCCGCGTTCATACAATTCCATTCCTGTTTTATACGCCTTGTTGATTTGTTGCCATTCTGTCTGTTGCGCTAATGCTGGCGTCGCCATAACGGTTAATGCAACTCCCACCTGGTAAATCTTCTTATACATAATATGTGAAACCTTAATATGTTATTTATCTGCAAATGTAAATGAATCTCCCTCCAACCCGCGATAAATTTGCTTTAACCGGCGAATTTATCAAAAGCTTCTCAGCCATGAAAGGCTTTAAGATAGCCCCAAATTTATTGAAAATCAATTCAAGTCTCCACTTCTTGGGGAGATAGTTTTATTCATTTTACTAAATTATACTTTAATTGAGCTATTTTACACAAAAGTTATTAACATCTGTGAATAATCCTGTATTATAACGGAAATTTTGCACAAAAAATATGCCCGACAAAAAATAAAGTCAGGCATACTATTGTTGCATTAGAAAACAGTGTTATTTAGTCTCACACGTGCATTAACGCAGAGCGAAGCCAATTTCAACTATCCGCGTTGCCCTGCTAGTAGATACAAGACAGCCATGCGCACAGCAACACCATTTTCAACCTGATCCAAAATAATTGAATGTTCGCTGTCCGCGACATCCGATGTGATTTCGACCCCTCGATTGATTGGTCCGGGGTGCATAATTGTAATTGGCTTCTCTAAAGAATCCAAAATCTCTTTATTCAATCCATATAGCATGGAATATTCTCTTAAGGAAGGGAAATAGGCAATATCCTGACGCTCCAATTGAATCCGTAACATATTTGCAACATCGCACCAGTTCAGCGCTTTTCTCAAATCATGCTCTACCTTTACACCCAATGAGGTAATATGTTTAGGAATTAATGTGGTCGGACCACAAACCATCACTTCAGCACCTTGCTTTTGAAGACATAAGATATTCGACAAGGCAACGCGTGAATGTGTGATATCCCCAACAATAGCTACTTTACGACCAGCGACATCGCCATAGCGTTCACGAATTGAAAATGAATCAAGCAAAGCTTGTGTAGGGTGTTCATGTGCTCCGTCACCTGCATTGACAATCTGAGCATCAACATGTTTACTTAGAAATACCCCAGCCCCGGCATAGGGATGTCGCATTACAATCATATCAACCTTCATGGCCAGAATATTGTTCACCGTATCGATGAGTGTCTCGCCTTTACTTACGGAAGAGGAGGATGCTGCAAAATTCACGATATCCGCAGAAAGCCTCTTTTCAGCTAGCTCAAACGACAAGCGTGTACGTGTAGAATTTTCAAAAAACACGTTGGCAATCGTAATATCCCGTAATGAAGGAACCTTTTTGATCGGTCTATTTAATACCTCTTTGAAATTACTTGCTGTATCCAGGATCAATTGGATATCGTTCTCATTTAGATCTTTGATCCCCAATAAATGGCGGGTACTTAATTGTTCTGCTACAGATGACATTTTATAGTATATTCAAATATTTACTAATCATTTTTTATTGAAAGTGCCTGTTTCCAAAGGTTACCTATAACCTTCAGCTATATGGTCATAACACCGCTATGAATCGCTAGCTGACGTCTTTTTTTCCGTAATCAAGATAATACTATCCTGATCCTCTGACTCTTTCCAGTTAACAATTACTTTTTGTGAATCAATAGAATCTACCTGTATTCCGATATAATCAGGCTGAATAGGAATCTGTCTAGAGAACCGGCGATCGACCAAAACAAGCAATTCTATTCTTCTTGCACGGCCAAATGCCTGTACAGCATCCATTGCCGCACGAATAGTACGTCCCGTCCATAAGACATCATCTATAAAGATGACCTCTTTACCTTCTACAATAAAATTGATATTTGTGCTATTTGCTAAGAGTGGACCGGTATTCCCTTTCGTACGGAAATCATCACGATAAAAGGTAATATCCAAATCGCCAACTAAAATTTCTTTTCCGATCATTTGTTCAAGCTCTTTGACGATACGTCTCGCTAAGAAAGTTCCTCGGGGTTGAATACCTATGACGACAGCATTTGAAAAATCACCGTGATTCTCAATCAATTGACGACATAGTCTTTGAATTGTGATTTGAAATTTTGGTCCGTCTAATAAAATCGACTGTTTCATTATGGGAATGTTTGAGCAAAGCTACACTTTTTTTAACAAAAATGAAGCTATGAACGGCAATTAATTTCAATAGTTGCATCCAACTGGCACAATAACAAAAAGTGATTTAAACAAAGAATATCTTCGTTTTAAGGAAATTTACAAAGCTATTATCCGAGTATATTACCAGGTTTTGCAGTCCTATACAATACACTTTTTCAACCGTTTACAGCAAATTCCATAGCATCGAAATGTTATACATGGAGATTATTCGTCGAGCTGGGTAGGTTTATTATTCCGTGCGAAAAAATATACCGGTACACCGATTAATACAAGGATAAAGCCGGGCCAGGTGTATTGTGGCTTATAGATAATTAATAATACACAAAAGACCGTACCGATCAACAGGTACAAGATTGGTGTAATCGGAAAAAGGAAGGTTTTATAGGAGCGATCCAAATCGGGTCTTCGTACACGCTGAATAATAACCCCCAACACTGTAATCATATAAAATATAACAATAACAAAAGATATCATATCCAGCAAGTTGCCATATTGTCCGCTTAGACAAAGTAACGAAGCCCAGATTCCCTGAAGCCATAACGATCGCGCAGGCACATCATATTTGTTATTGGGAATTGCCTGTTTCAGAAACAGTCCATCTTTTGCCATGGTCTGAAAAACACGCGCTCCAGACAGTGCAAGTCCGTTCACACAACCAAAGGTCGAGATCATAACCAAAATTGCCATCGCTACCGTACCGCTATGCCCTAATATTTTTTCAGCAGCCGCAATAGCTACCCGATCATTGGCTGCAAAAGCAATTTCCTCTCGATTTAAAGCCGCCAGGTAAATGTAATTACAACTTATATAGAGCAACATCACCAGGCTCGTCCCGATAACCAATGCCCGAACGACATTACGCTGTGGATTGACAATTTCCCCGGAAACAAACGTGACATTTTCCCAGGCCACACTGCTAAATACCGAACCGACCATGGCCGCTGCCAAAGCCCCCATCAATACGCCGCCCGAGATCTGCGACCAGCCAGCACCTTTTAAATTCTGGAAGGAATCCCAGCCATAAGCCATATTTTCTGAAAAATGATTTTCCTTAATCAAGAGCAAACCACCTAAAATCAGTAAAATCAAGGCAATAATTTTTGCTGAGGTAAAGAAAGATTGAACAGCTTTTCCACTCTTAATCCCTCTCGTATTGATGAAGGTAAGGAGTATAATAACAGCCATAGCAACAATCTGTATCCAGGTAATCTTAAACTCTCCACGCTGAAATAACGGTGCTGCATCATTTAGCTGAGGGATGAGATAGGCCGTAAACTTGCCAAAAGCAACAGCTACAGCCGCTATAGTCCCCGTTTGAATGACTGTAAATAAGCTCCAGCCATATAAAAAGCCGATTGGCTTCCCAAATATTTCTGTCAGATAGGTATATTGTCCACCAGCCTTCGGATACATCGACGACAATTCGCCATAGCAGATTGCCGCCGCAACAGTGGCCAATGCGGTCAATAACCAAACTATCGCCAACCAATATCCGGATCCCAGCTGCCGCATCATATCACTCGATACAATAAAAATACCGCTTCCGATCATCGACCCCATGACCAGCATTACTGCATCCCACAATTTTAATTGACGTTTCATCATAACTTAAGCTTGGTTTTATATGGCGTTAAGCTAAGAAAAAATAATCAAAAAAAGCTGCCCTTTCCTACATCGCATCAAAAAGTATTTCTCCTTTTCGAATGCCTGTAGTAAAGGGCAGCTCCTTTGGGTAAGATGATGTCTCTAATTGTTACTCAACACCATACTGTTGTTTATACGATTTTTCTAAATCGGTCACTTGCTGTAGCAATTGTTTTTCCGAAGTAGAGGCTAAAATACTCTTATAGGCTCCCAAAGCACGTAAAGCCGTTCCAATATTGGAATATTCAAGCTCAGGTTTCGTTTGGGCAATATCTTGGTACCAACGCATATTTTGGGTCATAAACTTCAAATTGCGGTTTACGATCTCATTCGCACGCTTTGTTTCACCAGTTTCATACAACACATTGACAATTGGAATATAGCCTAAAATATCGCGCATCAAATAAACACGTTTTGGCATTTTCTCATACGTTTCAACAGCGACTTTACGCGCCTCATCCTTATGACCTTCCATCATCAACTGTGTCGCTGTACCACCCATTACGGTATTTGTAATCATGGTAATCATGCGGTAAGATTCAGGATCCAGGTACGAAGCATGTGCCATATTACCCCATTGGTATTTCGTAGTAATGTCTTTATAAGCAGACTGTGTATCAACCAATGTACCTTCCGCCCCGGCAGGAGTTGCAATCGGCATTAAACGCAGTGCAAAGCCCTCTTGGACCAGATATTTATCTAAACCAAGGTAGTTATCATTTGGAACTGTTGCCGCAAAATAAATTGGACGTTTCCAATCGTTATTCAACAATACGTTTAAGATTGATAATTCTGCTCTAGAGATATAATTTCTATTGTAGGTCCAGCTCATGGTATCGACAATAGATTCTTGCCAAGCTTTAGGAACGACATTATTTTTCAGAACAGATTCTTTATTCACCGGAAGGCTAAAGTTTTTGGTTGGCAAGAAGTTTTCAAACTTACCACCTCTCAATTCCAATTTGTTCTTCTGGTCGTCAGACAATAAAATCTGCATGATCAAGTCCAGATCCACATGCCCGGGAACCTTCATATCCTGATAATAAAGCACTTCGCGAACGCCTTTTTTGAACTTTTCATCATCGATATTGATCGGTAAACCTTCGGCCTGATTCACTTTTTGCTTCATCTGGCGCATATACCAGTCCGAACTCAACAAACTTAAGTTTACGACACGCACATCTGGACGATAATTTTCAACTTCCTGTACATACCACAAAGGATAGGTATCATTATCACCGTAAGTAAATAAAATCGCATTCGGTGCACAAGATGCTAAATAGTTTTTCGCTAAATCACGTGCAGTTGTTTTCTCCGAACGATCGTGATCATCCCAGTTTTGGAAGCCCAACAATACCGGAGCACCCAATAAACAAGCTACTGTAGCAGCACCGGCCGCTACTTTACCATCCACTTTTTTGCTTAAATAATCCGCGATAGCGAAAACCCCAAGCCCGATCCAGATCGCAAAGGCATAAAAGGAACCTGCATACGCATAGTCACGTTCACGTGGTTGAAGTGGACTTTGATTTAGATATAAAACAATTGCTAATCCTGTAAAGAAAAACAACAGCCCCACAATTCCCGCATCACGTTGTCTCTTTCCAAAATGCCAGAATGCACCAATTAAACCAATGATCAAAGGCAAGAAATAATATTTGTTATTCGAAGGATCAGTCTTCAATGAATCTGGAATGGCATTTTGTCCACCGACATGCATTTGGTCTACAGGTTTAGCACCTGAGATCCAATTACCCTCCGTAAACGAACCCTGACCTTGTTGGTCATTCTGACGACCGGCAAAATTCCACAAGAAATAACGGCCGTACATATGTCCGATCTGATAACTGAAAAAGAATTTCAGGTTATCGCCAAAAGTCGGCGACTGTCCTTCCGGAATTTTTAAGTAATCACGATAATATTCAATATGTCCCTGATCCCGTGAACTGTAGACACGCGGGAAAAACATCGTTTTATCGTATTTATAATCCATGCCGTTCTCCACTTTTGTATACTTATCCTTATCTTTTCTGTACGTGTAGGTCGGTTCGGCATCCACTACCTGCGCATCAAATGTAGGTCCGTTTAAAAGAGGCTCACTTGCATATTGCTCACGGCCAAGGTAGCTTACAAAAGAAAATGCATTATCCGGATCACTGTTATTTAACGTCGGATTTGCTTTGGCACGTACCATAATCATGGCAAAAGAGCTGTAACCAAAAATGATAAATGCTGCACTGATTAAAATCAGATTTAACATCGGTTTGACCTTTTTGATTGAATACCAGATCCCATATACGAAAAGAGCCACCGCTAAAATCATGAATAAGTTAAATCCAGTACCGAAGCCCATTCCCAGACTATTCACAAAGAACAGATCAAAATAGGCTGCCGCTTTAACGGTATATTGAATGATTCCCCATAAGATCAGCGCCAAAACAACTACACCAATTAAGAAGGCTTTGATCGCCCCCGAAGATGTCACAGTTTTTGAACGTTTAAAATAAATCACCAAAGCAATCGCCGGGATCACCAACAGGTTTAATAAGTGCACCCCAATAGAAAGTCCCATCACATAGGCGATAAAGATCAACCAACGGTCCGAACCGGCTTCATCGGCATGATTTTCCCATTTTAGAATACCCCAAAATACGACGGCTGTACATAAAGAAGACATGGCATAGACTTCGGACTCTACTGCTGAGAACCAAAATGTATCCGTAAAGGCATAGGCCAATGCACCAACAGCGCCCGAGCCAAATATTTTGATTAAATCGGTTGATGTATACGATCCATCAACACCCTTTACAACGATTTTCTTTGCTAAAGCTGTAATTGTCCAAAATAAAAACAAAATGGTCAGACCACTACATACCGCCGACCCTACATTCATCCAGAAAGCAATTCGTGTAACATCCCCACCGGCAAGGTTTGAGAATATATTTTGAATCATTAAGAATAAAGGTGCTCCTGGCTGGTGCACAATTTGAAGTTTAAAGGCTGAAGCGATAAACTCGCCACAGTCCCACCAGCTCGTCGATCGTTCGGCAGTCATGACATACGCTACAGTTGCAATTAGCGCACATATCCATCCTAAAAGATTGTTGATTTTAGTATAGTTCATAAAATGATAACTGTAAAAAGTATTATTAATACGGCTCGAAAATAAGGATAAGTTAATAAGAAATGAACTTTATTCTGATTTTTTAACACATATTAATTGAAAAAATTTCATTACGCGATCTAATATTGGCGACAAAGAAAGCACGTCCAAGTGCACTTGTACACTTTACAACCTGTTGACGGGATCTCCTTACCGAAAAAAAGGTTAGCACACTGAATTTTCAGGAGCAAACAAAAATTATTTATTTGAAAATCAGCTCCAATACACTTTACAACACATTTTTATTTGCAGAAATAAGAATAGTCCGTATATTTGCATCATCAAATGTGAACGACATCATCACGATAACGAACATTTTTGAATTGTTTGTCCGATAGTATAAGGGTAGTACGACAGTTTTTGGTTCTGTTTGTCTTGGTTCGAATCCAGGTCGGACAACAAACAATAGAAAAGGCTTGCAAATGCAAGCCTTTTCTGCGTTATATGCAAGGCTTATTATTTATAAAGGGTTTAGATTTTTTTAAATTTACATTTTGATTTTTAAAACAAATCTCTATCTTTGCGTCGTCAAAAAGAAAAAGACGGAAACGTTGACTTTTTAGAGACATTGTCCGATAGTATAAGGGTAGTACGACAGTTTTTGGTTCTGTTTGTCTTGGTTCGAATCCAGGTCGGACAACTTTTAAAGTTAAGAGTATATGGATTGTGAAAACAATCCATTTTTTTTAATGTTTAACTTTAAAAAATAGTAAGGGAATAAAAATATTGAATAAACGACAATACAATAACCCAACATAAATATACAAAACCATGCCTTTGCAATTCAACACGGTTAAACTATTTGCAGGTTCTGGCACTACAGAACTAGCCGAAAAAATCGCACAATCTTACGGGAAACCACTAGGAGACAAAACATTATCGCGTTTTAGCGATGGTGAGATTCAACCATTCTACAATGAATCAGTTCGCGGAAGCGATGTATTCATCATCCAATCTACCAACCAGCCTACTGACAATCTTTTTGAATTATTGTTGATGACAGATGCAGCGAAGAGAGCTTCAGCACATTATATCACAGCGGTAGTCCCTTACTTTGGTTTCGCAAGACAAGATCGTAAAGACAAACCAAGAGTTGCTATCGGCGCAAAAATGATTGCCAACCTATTGACTGCAGCTGGCATTCACCGCATCATGACGATGGACCTTCACGCAGCACAAATCCAAGGTTTTTTCGATATTCCTGTTGATCATTTGGATGGTTCTATCATTTTTGTTCCCTACATCAAATCGTTAAAACTTCCGAATCTAACGATTGCTTCTCCAGATATGGGCGGTTCATACAGAGCGCGTACCTTTGCTAAATTTTTCAATGCAGAAGTTATTATCTGTGACAAACGTCGTAAACGCGCAAATGAAATCGAATCAATGTCTATTATCGGCGATGTAACAGGTCAAGACGTTGTTTTGATCGATGACATCTGTGATACAGCAGGCACACTTTCAAAAGCTGCAGCGTTAATCATGGAAAATGGCGCAAAATCTGTCAGAGCAGTTTGTACACATGCGGTGTTGTCCGGAAAGGCATATGAAACAATTGAAAACTCCGTATTGTCAGAAATGATCGTAACCGATACCATTCAATTAGATCCGGAAAAAGCAAAACAATCGACCAAAATCAAAGTATTATCAACGGCTGATTTATTTGCAAAAGCAATCACAAGTGTAAATCAACACTCTTCAATCTCTGATTTATTTGAAGTAGAATAATCTTTGCGTTTTAGATTCTAGATATTGGACCTTGGTACAGAAAGCATTCAGCTCAACGGCCAAGGTCTTTTTTATATTGCACAACCTACCTCCGCCCTTTCAAAAAAACAACAAAGATTTAAAAACACTCTTCGCGTGGCACTTATCTTTTAATCACAGTCGAAAAGCCCATTTTTATCCAATAGAGTAAGTTAGCAATTGGTTGCTATCAACTGCTATAACGATAGGAGATTTACAGGGATATAACAGGGGGTTAGCAGGGGGTTAACAGGGGTATAACAGGGGTAAATCCCTGTTAACCCCTTGTTATGCCCCTGCTAAAAGAGTCTTATTTCAGTTTTAATATAGGAAGTGGTATCAATTTGGTCATACATTAGGGTAAACAAGTCGCCATGAACAGGCTTAGTCATGAACATGGAAAATCGAAAACATGGAATAAGTGCCTGTTCCCGAACGAATAGCGGTGGTATTTTTTTGATAATATCAGAAATTAGATTATCTTTGCACCTCAAATTTATAAAAAATTAAAAGATGAAATCAATTGCTATTAGCGGTTCTGTAAGACAGAACGTAGGGAAAAGAGATGCAAAAGAATTGCGTTACCAAGGTTTAGTACCAGCAGTACTTTACGGTGGTACAGAGCAAACAGCTCTTTCTGTATCCGCAGCTGATTTGAAACCAGTTCTTTACACTGCAGACGTAATCATTGTTGAATTAAACATTGACGGTCAAACTAAAAGAGCTATCGTTCAAGACGCACAATTCCACCCATTAACTGATTTAGTTACACACGTTGACTTTTTAGAATTATTTGATGATAAAGAAGTATCATTAAATATCCCTATCAAATTAACAGGAACTTCTCCAGGTGTTAAAATGGGAGGTAAATTAGTTCAAAAATTACGTAATTTACGCGTAAAAGCATTACCAGCAAACTTGCCACAAGAAATTGCCGTACCAATGGAATCTTTAGAAGTTGGTAAATCAGTTCGTGTAGGTCAAATTCAATTGGAAAACGCAAAAGTATTGAACAATGCTGATGATACAATCGTATCAGTAATCATGTCTCGTGCATTGCGTCAAGCTGAACAAGAAGCTGCTAAAGCATCTAAAGGTGGTAAAAAATAATCTGAGCAAGATTTTAAAATACTACAGAAAGCACCGAAATTCGGTGCTTTTTTTGTTTATTAAATTTCTATTTTTGCAGCATGAATTATCTTATCGTTGGATTAGGCAACATTGGCAGTGAATATGCCGATACACGACATAATATTGGTTTTATGGTTGCCGACGAGCTGGTTAAACAGGCTGGCGCCAGTTTCTCCTTGCTCAAGTTGGCCTACTATAGCGAATTTAAGCAACGGGGGCACAATGTTACTGTGATTAAACCTACAACTTACATGAACTTAAGTGGCAAGGCCGTCAACTACTACATGCAACAATGCAAAGTTCCAATTCAGAATGTATTGGTGATTGTAGATGATCTGGCCATTCCATTTGGCTCGCTACGCATGAAACCCAAAGGAAGCAGCGCCGGTCATAACGGACTTAAATCCATAGAACAGCTTTGTGGCGGACAGGTTTATCCGCGCTTACGTTTCGGTATTGGCAATAATTACCCAAAAGGTAGACAAGTAGATTATGTACTAGGTCCTTTTGACAAAGAGGAACAAGCTGAACTACCGGCTTTAATTGACCATTCTGTAAAAATGATCCAGAGTTTTATCAATATCGGCATCGAGCTGACCATGACAAATCTGAATACAAAATAAGCTACTTGTCGTTTTAATGTCCCAGTGCCTGGATCAAAATGACAGACATCTATTCTTCAAAAATTTCATCAATAAGGCGGTCTCTCTCATTGATCGCCCTACTCCAAATTTCACCGCCAAAATATTTTAAATACCTGATTGCTTTCGCCTCTTTCCTTCTCAGCCCTAGCTTCTTTCACGCGATCATTTAATTTTGAAAATTCATCGTCAGACTCAATTTTTATTTTCGTACCACCTAGTGCTTTTAGTACCGCTTTAATCTTTTTTACTTCAGAAGATTCTATTTGAAATGATAATGTTGTCATACCCCTTTCGTTTTCACAAAAAAACAACTCCATAAACAGAAAAAGCCGAATATATCGGCTTTTTCTTGTGTAACTCTTGTACTTTTATTGTATCGACCTTGTCTATTTCTTAACCGTTTCACCTTGTTCCTTCCCCAACTCAGTCTTAATTACTTTTCTCACTTTTCCCGATAGACGGTCCTTTACATCAGAAGATATTTCAGGGTGTTCCTTTACATAAGACTTGGTGTTCACAATGATGACGCCATTATCCGCCTGATCACCATATAGTGCAGTAGCATTTTGATCTTTTAAGATCGTAATGTTATCAATTGTATTCGGATCCAAATCTTTGATTTTTTTGTCTGCGGCAATTTCTCCGTCGACAACAAATAGTGGATTGCCCTTAGCTCCATGAACTCCGCGAAATTTAATATTACGGGCAGCGACTTTTCCAGATCCATCATCTGTCAATCCGATGATATTTCCAGGGATTCCCTGCGCTCGGCCCTTGAGCTCGGGTTCGTTCGCATCTTCTTTTTTATACCCCATTACAACAACTTCCGAGAGGTTTCCATTCACCTTCATCTTGTCAACGTTACCTGCATCTTCTTTTTTATCATAAGTAAAAGTAAGGGTCTGATTTGTGATCTTTGGTGAACCGTTTTTCTTTAACTTAACAAGAATAACTCCGTTCTTCCCTTTTTCGCCATATATTGATGCAGCATTATTTTTAATCACATCAATCGATTGGATTTCCGTCCCCGGAATGGCAGACATAATGGTTGAATTAACTTCCTTTCCTTCCACAATATAAAGCGGTTCACTTCTAGGGTCTGCATTGGCACGAACCTCTATCCCAATAGTATTTCCTTTCAATCTAGTCGCGTCTTTACCAATATGAGCTCCTTCTTTCAATTTCACTTCAAGGATGCCATCTTTTCCAACATCCTCACCATACTTATCAATAGCAGCCTTACCTTGTAATACCGAGACTGACGCTATAGCATTTGGATCGATATCATCTACAGTAAAAGTTTTTTCCTGCACAATACCATTCATAACACAGCGTAATTTCTTTTGCGCTATATCCGAATGTTGTTGCATCTCGACAGTATTGGCCAAAATTGCTCCGCCAGCAATATCGATTGAAGACTTCGTCCGATACTTGATCAGATCACTATCATTCGAAAACCAGTACTTTGCCAATTTTCCTTCAGGAATAGCCAAAAACTCCGCTTTAGAGACCAATTTATTATCCACAAAATACTTTTGATCTTTAGAGAAATCAATAGCGGATCTCTTGATTTCCTTAAAATCTTTTGTCTCCACTTGATTTGCTTTAGCCAAAGTATCCGTTAACGAAGCAGCCTTCATATTTGATTGATCTGTCTGAGATCTTAAATCAACTGTTGGCAACGGAATAGGCAGTACAGTTTCATTTGCCTTCTCAACTACCCCCTCAATACTACCCTCCGCTTTACTTACTGTAAATGCTGCTCCCGTCAACAAAAATATGGGTAAAAGAAAGGCGTATTTACTAAGCTCTATTTTCGATGATCGCTTCTTGTTCATCATCATAATACGACGTTTTAAAAGTTTAAAATTAAATTGATTGCTCAATCCTACTGAAGTGCCCTTTTTGGACACATTCAATAGGCTGTATTGGTACGTCTGCTTGTCAATTCCTTTATCGAGAACCTGTTGATCAGTCAAGAACTCCAAATTTTGGCGAATGGCCCTGCGCATGAGCCAGACGAAAGGATTGTACCAACAACACACCAATATCATTTCAAACAATAAAATATCCAAGCTGTGAAGGCCTTTCACATGAATATCCTCATGCTTAAAAATATCTTTTAGCTCAGCATCCAGATGCTGGTCTTTGTTAACATAGATTTTATTCAAAAACGAAAATGGAACAATAGGAATCAGGACATTCCGGAATAGGTACGTCCGCCATTGATCGGACGTCGAATTCAGATGGATCCGTAATAAACTCACTAATTGGAATACAAATTTTAAGAACAATAAAACGGCACCGGCCACAAAAACGATTTCCACCAACCTTCCTAACGTCAGCTGACGTTGAACCTCCGGTTCCATCATATAAAGCGAAATCTGCTCGCCTACCACCCCTATATTCAATCCACGCTGTACAAACAAAGACTTTAAATCCAAAAATGGATACAGAAAAGCAAATAGTCCTCCCACTAAAAAGTAGGCTCTATTTAAAAAATAGAATGTCAAGCCTTTCAATAGTCCAATATATCCCAGATAGATAATACCCAACAACAGATTGACTTGTATAATATAGGTTAGTAGACTTTCCATGCTATTAAGATTTATTATGCTTAATCATGTCCATAATCTCCTTTAACTCATCGGCGGTCAGTTTTTCTTCCTGTACAAAAAAGGAAACCATTTCCTTATAGGAATTTTTGAAATAATCGCCCACAAAGGAATTCATAAACTTAGCCTTATAATCTTCCTCACTCACCATCGGCTCATAGCGTTTGGCATTGGCATAGCGTACTGCCTTCACAAAAGCCTTGCGCTCCAGATTCTTTACTGTCGAAGCCAAAGTCGTATAAGGCATCTTCTCACCTTTTACATTATCCAAGATCTCTTTTATAAAACCTCCATTGAGGCTCCAAATCGATTGCATTGCCTGCTCTTCCTGTGCTGTTAATTTTTCCATGTCTTTATCTTCCTTTTTCTAATCTACTACTAATCTACGAATAATTCGTAAATACCAAAAATATTTTTTATCCCCTTTGTGATCTTCACGCAAATAGGGACTTTGTAACCCCTTAAAAAAAAGAAATAGCTCATTTCCTGCGCATTTAAACTCAAATCCGACGAATATAAGTTAGCTGGCAAAAAATTTGTTATACGTTTATTTTAATTCTAAATTCATTCATAAATCGCTTCATCAATGGAAAGAACAGGATATTCACTGTGTAAAATTGATAGCAATCAGTCGCACCGTTCACTCCAAAAGGAGATGGTTTAACACAAATACAAGAAAGATAAATGGCTAAAAATATCAAAGCGATCAAATGTCCGCATTGTGGCAGTATAAAAATTACCACATTACGCCCCGATTATTACAAATGCGACAGCTGTGGAACTGAATTTTTTCTGGATAGTGATGACATCAATATCAACCACAACTATAACTACCCACGCAACAACCAAGATCAATATAAAGCCATACGGATTGTATTATTTGCTGTTGTGGGCTTTATTGCGCTGATGTTTGTCATTGGAGCCCTAAGTGCTCTATTTTCCAAAAAGCCAGCGCCTAATTATTCAACTTACAGCACTTCCAATACAGCAGAGAAAAAAGAAGAAGCCCAACCGCTGGAATGGAATTACGCAAGCAACACGCTATTTTTGGATAAAGATAATACGCCACATATCGTCGTCGTCGGTAATGTCGGAACCTTCAGGGGTCGAATGGACGAAGGCAAGGACAATAAGGTGTATATTGGACTCTTCGATCCAAAAACAGGTAAGAAAGAATGGGTTAAGACTTTGATGGAAACTCCCGTCGAACTGTCGAGCAGCGACGTAAAACTTCAGGTATTTGAAGATCAGCATCTTTATATCATCGTCAAATCCAAATACATTTATCAGCTAGACAGAAATACGCTCACTTATAAAAGTGTCCTAGAGAACTATGTAAAAGATGCTCCATCTTTAAGCACGGGCATCGCTAAAGTTGAATTTAAATACGAAGACTATGGCTCTGCCTATCAAATTGTCAACAATGAAGGACAAAACCTAGCTTATTACCCCTTAATTAACAAATCTATTCCCGATAAACAGCTGTACGATGAAAGAAGGAAAAAGCTGCCCAACCCAACAACAAAAACGGATTTTACCTTTTCAAGCAAATCCAGTTATTATCCAGAAGAAAAAATCCAGTTGATCCAGTACAGTTACCAATATCAATATGGGTTTCCAAAAGATAGCCCACGCTTTTCCTGGGATAAGGATTACGGCGGATCAGGTATTTTTACCGACCGCGATCCATACAAAAAGGTCTTGATAAATCCATGGCAATTTAAAGGAGCCCGTCTGATCAGTTTCAAAGACTTTACACCGGGCAGACTTTACTTCCAGCCCGTAGTGGTTGCTCAAAATGACAAAACACTTCTCATTGCGTATAAACCAACACCTGCTGAGGACGATCCCATACAGATCCAGTTGCTGGATATAACAACGGGGGCCATACAAAAAACGATCAGCACAGACCTGAAGTCCATTTATGGAAATGGATGCCTGTTAAAGGATGGTTTTATTGTAAAAGACGCGAGCAACTATTATTATTTTGATAATAATGGCAAACAAATCAACAAGTTTGAAGGGTATAACCCCAAATTCGACACACTAAATTAAACACTATGGGACTATTTAATCTTTTTAACAACCAGCTTTCTGAGGTCATTGAGTGGAAAAACCAGGATCCCCGCTTATTATGGTATAAATTTCCATCTGAAAGGAATGAGATCAAAAATTCCAGTAAACTGATCCTTGCTCCAGGGCAGGGCTGCATCCTCGTCTACGAAGGAAAAGGTGAAAACTTGCTGACCGAGGCAGGTACATACAATCTGAAAACGGACAACCATCCATTCTTTACTACTTTAGCACGTTTGCGGCAAAACTTTGAATCAGAACATAAGCTCTACATTTACTTTTTCCGTACAGCCGCTATTGTCAATCAATCTTGGGGAACGGGAACACCTATTAAATATATCGACCCCCATTACAATTTACCGATAGAAATTGGCTTGAATGGTACGTTCTCTTACCTCATCAAGGAACCGGTACATTTCTATAAAAACATTGTGGCTAATCAAAATACGGTTAGCACAGCTGATATTCAAGACATCATCAATAATCGGATCCCCCAACAAATTATTGCGCAGATTGCACAAAAGAAACTGGGTTACAATGAGATTGACAGTCAACTGGGATTACTTTCCAACGACATCAAGACCGCGGTTACACAAGACTTTAATGATCTTGGCCTCGACATTACGGATTTCAAAATCCTAGGAACTCAATTTGATGCCAATACACAACGAAGAATTGGAGAAATCGCCGATTTAAGCACACAAAATCAAGCAGCACTACAGGCAGGTCTGAGCTATGTTGAATTAGAAAAATTACGGGCACTACGCGACGCAGCTAAAAATGAAGGCGGAATTGCAGGTGTAGGTGCACAACTGGGAGTCGGTATGGAACTCGGAAAGCAATTCGACCTTCAAAAAGAGGAGATCAAAGATCATATTCAGCAAGAGGGTGACTTTGTCGAGAAACTCCAAAAGCTGCAGCTGCTGCTTCGTGAGAATATCATTACCCAAGAAGAATTCGACACATTAAAAAAACAGATTCTCAATAAAATCTAGTGTATTACGGGAGATTCAACCTTAAAAGTGATAGCTATCCCATGAGACCTTTTAAAATGTAAATCGGTACGATTCAGCTCAATATACTGAGGTCAATCCATTCACAACCCATAAATTAATTCAGCTATGAAATATATATTCGGCATATTATTCACACTGGTGATCCTTTTCGTTGCCACCTATTTCCTTTTGGGACTTTGGGGCATTAAGCTATTGGAGGCGGAAAACTTCAGCAAAATATTGTGGACTACAGGAATTTTGACACTAACGTCCATTATTCTGGTTTGTTTTGTCATACTACCTTTTTTCGGATCGGGCAAACACGGCAACTACGAAGACAAAGGAAAGGTTGCGCAACGAAAAATAGATTGATATTTTTGCAGAATAAGATAATGTTAAATTTGAATAAATTATTTGCTTATTTAAGTAAATAATTCGTGAATATTATCCAAAATGACGCAGTCATGTCATTTTAATTCCAAAAGAACTTTCAATTTTAAATATCAAATAGTTAAATTTGTGAGATTAGCATAACAAATCAGATATAAGATAATATATAAACATGTCAGATAAAGCATCTATAAATTTAGACGGCACTTCGTATGACCTTCCGGTCATTGTCGGTACTGAAAATGAAAAAGCAGTTGATATTTCCAAATTAAGAGATCTAAGCGGATTTATTACGTTAGACCCAGGATACAAAAATACAGGTGCAACGAAAAGTGCGATTACTTTCCTTGACGGTGAAAAAGGCATATTGAGATATAGAGGATATCCAATTGAACAATTGGCGGAGAAATCGACTTTCTTGGAAGTTGCTTATTTGTTGATTTATGGAGAACTTCCTAAAAAAGAGGTATTGGAGAAATTCAGAGCTGACATCAAAAAGCAAATGATGATTCACGAAGACATGAAAAACTTCTTCGCTGGATTCCCATCCAAATCTCACCCAATGGGCCAGCTTTCGTGTTTAGTAGGCGCATTATCGGCATTTTACCCAGAATCTTTAAATCCAAACTTAACTGACGAAGAAGAGGATCAAACGATCATCAATCTTTTGGCAAAAATGCCTACGATCGTTTCCTGGATTCAAAAGAAATCGTTGGGTCATCCTGTCGTTTATCCAAAAAACAACCTTGGTTACATTGACAACTTCTTAAACATGCTGTTTGGAGAAGTGAATGATGAAAAAACATTCGATCCTGTGGTGATTGATGCCATGCACAAATTGTTGATTTTACATGCTGATCATGAGCAAAACTGTTCGACATCTACTGTTCGCATCGTCGGTTCATCCAATGCAAACCTTTATGCATCTGTTGCATCGGGTATCAATGCATTATGGGGACCATTACATGGTGGTGCAAACCAAGCTGTAATCGAGATGTTAGAAGCCATTAAAAATGATGGTGGTGATGCTGAAAAATATCTTGCTAAAGCAAAAGACAAAAACGACCCTTTCCGTCTGATGGGATTCGGTCACCGCGTTTACAAAAACTTCGACCCTCGCGCTAAGATCATCAAAAAAGCATGTGATGACATCTTGGAAAAATTAGGCGTTCAAGATCCGGTATTGGATATCGCTAAAAGACTCGAAGAAGCAGCATTGAATGACCAATACTTCATCGACAGAAAACTTTATCCGAATGTTGACTTTTATTCAGGTATCATCTACCGTGCATTAGGTTTCAAAGCAGATATGTTTACCGTATTATTTGCTTTAGGCCGTCTACCAGGATGGATTGCACAATGGAAAGAAATGCGTGAAAACAAAGAGCCTATCGGTCGTCCTAGACAAGTATACGTTGGCCACACAGAACGCGACTACGTTGAATTTTCAAATCGTTAATCCGATTTCGATTTATATCCTTAAAAAGCATCCCTCGGGGATGCTTTTATATTTTTATCCGAACTAACATGGAGGACTTTACAGCTGTCCGAAACCATCCGCCCGAACACTATAGGATGCCTCGTCGTTACGTTATTGTCACGATAATCTACTTGTTAAGTATATTTTAATTTTTCCTTATCTAAATTCCCTGTTTTTCGTTAAGTTTGCGTATTCATTGGTCTCTTATTAAAAATCATTATAAATAAGACTTGTTAGAAACAATACTACATATCTTGGTTCCCATTGCTATTTTCACTTTTATAGCAGCCTTTACCTTATTTGCAGTATATGCCGAGCGTAAGATCGCGGGATTTGTACAAGATCGTCTAGGACCGATGGAAACAGGAAAGTATGGCAGTCTCCAAACGATTGCCGACATTCTCAAATTATTACAAAAAGAATTAATCACCCCCTCATCGGCCGATAAAATACTCTTTAGAGTTGCTCCTATCGTTATTTTCGTTGCTGTATTTACAGGTTTTGCCGTTATTCCCTGGGCCAAAGATTTTATCCCGGCGGATACACATACAGGCTTGTTCTTTATTATGGCCATCATCTCCATTGATGCTTTGGGCATTTTAATGGCAGGTTGGGGATCTAACAACAAATATTCTTTATTGGGTTCCATGCGTGCCATTGCACAGATGGTGTCCTATGAAATACCGGTAGGCCTTTCGCTGATTGCTGTAGTGATGCTAACCCAAACCCTAAATTTGAATGAAATCGCCATTGGACAAGGAATTCTAACTCATGGAAGCATTAAATTCTTTGGTTTTTGGGAAGTCAATGAGATCGGAGGCCTTTTCGCCTGGAACATCTTTCAGGCCCCACATTTGATTATTACCTACATCATATTCTTTATTGCTACCCTTGCCGAGTGTAATCGTGCACCCTTTGATATCCCGGAAGCCGAATCTGAGTTAGTTGGCGGTTTCCATACAGAATATGGGGGCATACAATTTGCCTTTATCTTTTTGGCAGAGTATGCCATGATGTTTTTGGTATCGATGTTGGGAGTTGTTCTCTTCTTAGGCGCTTGGAATACACCATTACCAAACATAGGTGCAATACGTTTGGCCGATTGGACCACGGGTTTAGTGTGGGGAATATTTTGGACATTAGCCAAATCATTATTTATTGTTGGTATCCAAATGTGGATTCGATGGACATTACCACGGTTACGTGCAGACCAGCTGATGAGTTTATGTTGGAAAGTATTGACACCGCTGGCTTTTCTTTGTATGGCCATCTCTGCAATTTGGCGAATTTTAGTTATAGCATAGGATATGATATTTAAAACAGCTTCGCATGCATTTCGTACGGCAATCAAGGGTTTATCTTTGACTGTTAAGCACTTGTTTGGTGCCCGACGTTCGCGAACAGAATTGAATATCAAGAAAGACAATTACTTTGATCAACAAGAAGGTATTGTCACCGTACAATACCCGCGTGAAAAAATGCCAATCCCCGAAGTTGCCCGCTATCAATTGCAAGTCGATATCGAGGACTGTATTGTATGTGATCTATGCGCAAAGGCTTGTCCTGTCGACTGCATCGAAATCGAAGCCATCAAATCACCGGAAGCGATTGGAAAAACTTCCGATGGAAGTGTAAAAAGACTATATCCGGCCAAATTCAATATTGATATGGCCAAATGTATGTACTGTGGACTTTGTACTGTGGTATGTCCGACGGAATGTATTACCATGACCAATGAATATGACCGCAGTTCTCAAAAACTGACCGATCTTATCTATGGTTTTTCAGATATGACCGATAGTGAGGTCGCACAGCGCAAAGCAGAGTGGACCAAGTTTCAAGCTGAAAAGGAGGCAGCAAAGCAAAAATAAAAGATGGAAACTATTTTATTCTACGCCTTTGCTACCCTAGCAATCGGTTCAGCACTTTTACTGGTCAATCTTAAAAATATTGCGCGTGCATTGTTCCTGTTTTTTATTGTGTTATTTGCTATGGCAGGACTCTACTTATTTGCTTTAGCCGATTTTGTAGCTATCACACAAATTATGGTGTATGTTGGAGGCGTGCTCATATTGATGTTATTTGCCTTTATGCTCTCCAACAAAGAACTCCTGAAAGACCTTCAGGATAGCAGCGGTACATTCTTAACCATGCCTAAGTGGCAGACGATTCCCATCGTGCTTGGCTTCCTATTGCTTATGCTATACGGCATTGTTGAATGGCAACAGGCTCCTCCAACATGGTGGATCTTAAAAGCCCAGGAAAATAGGACCATGATTATCGCATCAGATAATAACATTCATCAGATTGGGTTACGTTTTATGACCTTTTACGTTTTACCATTTGAAATTATATCCGTGTTTTTGATGATGGCCTTAATCGGAGCCTCACATCTATCGAGAAAGGAGCGTACAATATGATTACGCTGACGCATTTTTTAGTTGTCAGTGCCTGCATCTTTTGCATTGGCCTCTATACCGTTCTTTCCAAGAAAAATGCAATTATGATTTTGGTCGGTATTGAGTTGATGATCAACGCCGCCATTCTGAACTTTGTTGCTTTTGGAAAATACGACAAGGTCAGTTATGGTGGGCAAATTTTTGCCCTGTTTGCCATCGTTCTCGCAGCGGCTGCAGTTGCCGTTGGATTGGCTATTGTATTAAATGTCTACAGACATTACAAAACCATTAATCCGGATGAGATCAACCAATTAAAAGACAAGTAAGCATTGGATCAATTTGTTCACATATCGCCCCTTCTGACCGCACTGCTTACCTTGGCAGCGCCATTTGTGGCATTCCTATATCAAGCAATAGCAGGTAAACGCGACCAGTCGGGTCTAGTTTCCCTCGCAGCTATCATCCTCAGCTTTATCGCTGGTGGATTGACCTGGTTCTCTATATGGAATAATCCGGCAGTATCAATTCAAGTAAGCTGGTTCACCGTTGGTGAAACAGCATTTAAAGTTGGTATCCTGCTGAACAATTTGAGCACGTTGATGCTTTTTTTGGTACCGACCATTGCCCTACCCGTACATATATACTCCAGAGCCTATATGCATGGCGATTCAGGTATTCACCGTTATTGGATGTATCTCAGCTTATTCTGTTTTGCGATGTTGGGATTGGTTATTATGGATAGCCTCTTATTGATGTATGTTTTTTGGGAATTGGTCGGTTTTGCATCGTATCTCCTCATCGGCTTCTGGTTCACACGTGAAACAGCTGTACAAGCCAATAAAAAAGCATTTTTGGTCAATCGTATCGGCGACCTCGGGTTTTTAATTGGGCTTGCGATCCTATTTACACAGTTCAAAACCCTCAATTTAATCGATCTCTTTGGGGACAATGGCTTAATTTATCAATCCACAATCGCCCAAGGATTATGGATATCTCCAGTCAATAGCTTACCTCAGATTTGGCTTACGATTGCAGGCTTAGCCTTCTTCTTGGCAGCTATGGCTAAATCTGCACAATTTCCATTACATGTATGGCTTCCTGACGCCATGGAAGGTCCTACATCGGTATCCTCGTTGATTCACGCTGCGACCATGGTTGCTGCCGGTGTATTCCTGCTGGCAACTGTATTTCCATTATTTAATGAATCTGCCTTATTATTTATTGCCATCATTGGTACAATAACCGCTGCTTCGGCCGCATACTTCGCGCTTGGCCAATACGACATCAAACGTATTCTTGCTTTTTCGACCATATCGCAGCTTGGTTTTATGATGGTTGGCATTGGCATTGGAACATGGGATGCTGCTTTATTTCATCTGACTACGCATGCCTTCTTTAAGTGTCTATTATTTCTTTCGGCAGGAGCTGTCATTCATGAAATGGCCCATCTCAAAGCACATAGCCAATTGGACTTTGATCCGCAGGATTTACGGAATATGGGAGGACTACGTCACTATATGCCAAAAACCTTCGTGCTGATGTGTATAGCTTCGCTAGCACTTGCAGGCTTCCCATTGACTTCAGGTTATTTATCCAAAGATAGTATTGTTATCTCTTCGTTTGAATGGGCTCTTTCAAAAGGTAACTTATACCTTATCATTCCTGCGATTTTAATTCTAGTAAGTATTCTAACGGCTTTCTACATCGGGCGTTTGCTCTTTAAAGCCTTTTTTGGAGAGTTCAGACTGTTGAAACAGCTTCAGGGCAAACTACAGGATCATCCACTACATGAAGCCCCAAAGACCATGTTGATCCCCATGTTTATGTTGGGTCTCTTCTGTCTATTTCCGGTATTCTCATTCAATCCGTTTTCTTATCATGATTCCTGGTTGATGGACGGCCTTTTATTGGATGAATATGCTTTTGCACCAAGCCATAGTGCACACCTTATTATCCCGGCAATACTGCTCCTTGGTTCGGTTATTGGCTGGATCATCGGCTGGAAATGGTATGTACAAAATAAATACCCGTTAAACCCCGCTAGCAAGGCATTAAAAGCCGCTTTCAACCAGGGTTATATCAATGAATTTTACCAAGCAGTCTTTGTAAATGGCACATTAAAATTAGCGCAGTTCTGTTATTGGTTTGACCGTCATATCGTTGACGCTTTCGTTTCTTTGATTCAGTTTATCGTCTTATCCCTCTCTCAGCTAAGTGTGTGGATAGACAAATATATTGTAGATGGTTTTGTTAATACGGTTGCTACTGTAGCCTATTGGACAGGCAATCAAGTTCGCCTGGTCCAAAACGGAAAGATACAGACAGCATTGTATTCCGTCTTTTTATTAGTTTTACTTGGTTTAATTTATCTTATATTCTTTTAGGAAATGCCTATTCTATCCTTATTGATATTTTTACCGCTATTGGCTACGGCGCTCATTCTCGCCTTACCAACACGCTATAAATCGAGTTACAAATATATTGCTTTAGCATTCACAGCAATACAGTTTGTACTGGCCGGAATATGTTATGTACAATTTGATGCAAGCAAAACAGGAGTCCAAGATCTGGCGGGCTATCAATTTGTTGAACAGCTTTCCTGGATCCGGTTAGATTTAGGATCTATAGGAAAATTAGAGATTGATTATCTTATTGGTATTGATGGTATCTCCATGCCCTTGTTATTGCTGAGTGCCTTCGTTATGTTGATGGCTATAGGTGCCTCCTGGAATATTCAGAAAAGTCCAAAGGGATATTTTGCCTTGCTCATGGTACTTAATATGGCTGTTATGGGGATTTTCTGCGCATTGGATTTCTTCCTATTTTATTTGTTTTATGAAGTCATGTTACTGCCACTCTACTTCTTGATCGGTATCTGGGGTGGCGCAAGACGCGAATATGCAGCTATAAAATTCTTTTTATATACCCTATTCGGGTCTGTATTTATGTTGTTGATTATCGTCGGATTGTATTTTTCAGTAATCAACCCCTTGACTGGAGCACATACCTTCAACATGATCTATATGATGAATCCACAGAATTATCTTGAGGGTTCTATTTTCGGCTGGGAAGGTTATCAGGAGATTTTGGGCATTTCCGCTCGTCTGGTCGGTTTCATTGTGCTCTTTTTTGCCTTCGCTATTAAAGTACCCATTGTTCCGCTACATACTTGGCTACCGGATGCGCACGTTGAAGCGCCGACACCAGTATCTATTATTCTTGCCGGTATCCTTTTGAAAATAGGTGGTTACGGTATCATCCGTATCTGTTACAGCATCTTTCCCGATATGGCTGCCTTATCCAATTGGTGGCTGGGGTTAATTGGTGTTGTTTCCATTATTTATGGTGCTTTGAATGCCTTATCCCAAAAAGACCTGAAACGAATGATTGCTTATTCATCGGTTTCACATATGGGTTTTGTGCTGCTTGGAATTGCATCGCTGACTGCAGAAGGTATTTCTGGCGCCATGTTTCAGATGATTTCGCATGGATTTTTATCCGCGGCACTCTTTTTCCTTGTTGGTGTGGTTTACGACCGTGTACACGACAGAAATATCTATAGTTTCCGTGGCCTAGCTCAAATTATGCCCAAATACACAGGTTATGTCGCTGTCGCATTTTTTGCGTCCCTAGGCCTGCCCGGCTTTTCAGCCTTTATTGGCGAAGCCTTTGTCATTATCGGCTCCTTCAATTCGGCGAGTATAGGAACTGGATTACCGCGTTGGATGGCACTAGCGGGCTCCATAGGTATCTTATTAAGTGCGGCCTATCTACTTTGGACACTGCAACGCATGTTCTTTGGGCAAATTCGCTTAAAAGGTGGGGACTCCTGGAGTAATGCACTGACAGACGTCAATTTACGGGAACAAGTGATCTTATTTCCTACCCTAGCGCTTGCGCTATTACTTGGAATTATGCCGGCATTAGTATTTAACAACCTAAACGCCAGTGTTCTGAATCTCGTGAGTTTTATCCAACAATTTATCTAATTCAGCATGCTCGCATTCAGTCCATATATCAGTTCTTTCATCGATCAGATTATCGTAAGCGTTCCTTATTTTAAGCCCGAACTGACATTGATCGTCACTTTTATTGGTACTATCCTCGCTAGTCTTTTTATTGACAAACACTGGAAGAATACCTCTTTTGCCATTACCCTCATTGGGTTATTGCTCAGTGGCTGTTACCTTGTGGGACAGGGACTCAGTAAGATCGAGGTAACGGGCTTCTTTGATATGATCCATATTGATGCATTTGCTGTAGCTGCACGTTTGATTATGCTGTTGTCAACAATGCTCATCTGTATCTTTATCCAACAACGCCAACAAGACCGCCCCTTAGGCGACCTATACGCTGTGCTACTGACCGCAACCCTTGGCCTGCACCTGCTGACGATGTCGAGTAACTGGCTGATGATCTTTATTGCTGTGGAGACCGTTTCGATCAGCTCCTATATTATGGTTGGCTATTTTTCTTCCACAAAGGTTCAATCGGAAGCTGCTTTAAAATATGTCCTGTTTGGATCCATCTGTGCCGCCGTTATGCTCTATGGCTTGTCTTTACTATACGGTTTCACGGGAAACCTGAATTTTGACGCTCCAAGCCACATTGCCGGCTTGATGGAAGCACCCCAGATCATGATCAGCATTGCTTTATTATTTTTGCTGACAGGTATTGGATTCAAACTCAGTTTTTTTCCCTTTCATGTCTGGAGCCCGGATGTTTACCAGGGTGCCCCAACAGTGATTACCACCTATCTTGCTACGGTACCCAAAATTGCGGTCGTTGTTCTTTTGTCCAAGATATTCTCCGCATGGCTCAATGTTTCTTTTTATTTCAGTGATTTTCTGACTTATGTGATTATTGCGATCGCCATTGCAACTATGCTGATTGGTAATTTAGCCGCTTTGCGTCAACAGGATGCCAAAAGGATGATGGCCTACTCTTCCATCGGGCATACGGGTATACTCCTTATGGCTGTATTGGTTTATCAAAATAAGGAATCAAATGTGCTCTTATTTTACCTTTCCATATACGCGCTGATGAATATTGCGGTCTTTATCTTTATTGATGCCTTGGAAACTAGTTTAGGAAATACCACGATTGAATCTTATCGTGGCTTAGGAAAGCAATTCCCCCTGTTGTTCACCTCCTTTTCGATTGTTTTAATCGCTTTGGTCGGCCTACCTCCTACTGCGGGTTTTGTTGGAAAACTTTTGGTCTTTTCCAAAGTGTTCGAACAATACCAAAACTTCCAATCCTTCAGTTTGTTGGCATTACTCCTAGTTGGCGCATTGACATCTGTCATCTCCCTATTTTATTATTTTAAGATACCGCTGAATGCGTTTTTAAGAGAAAATACAGGATCTCCAGCTGTTAAATTCAATATGCTGCTCTTATGTATTGGAATCTTATGTACCGTCGCGGTGTTGATCTTAGGTATCTTTCCCGATTTATTACTTTCGGCATTCTAGAAAACAGGAAACTCCTTTCATTTTAAATAAGTCTATCGTCCAATTCATTCGCTTAATGTCTGAAGTGAATAGTAAGAATAACTCCATAATATATTTTATATTTGTAACATGATTAGTGCAATAGCAAATCCAATTTTTCAGCGTGCTATCCAGGATTACCACGTATACGATCAGATTGATCATCCAATCCAAAACCCGTATGACAAACAATCCCTGGAACATCTCCTCTATTTAAAATGCTGGATTGACACTGTACAATGGCATATGGAAGATGTTGTGCGTAATCCCGCTATTGAACCTCAAGAAGGCTTATACTGGAAAAGACGTATTGATGAATCCAATCAGTATCGCACAGATACAGTAGAGTACATTGATAGTTATTTTCTGCAAAAATTTCAAGATATACAGGCGAGTTCTACAGCGACAATCAATACTGAAAGTCCGGCATGGGCTATTGATAGACTTTCCATTCTGGCTCTAAAAATCTACCACATGGAACAGGAAACATTGCGCACAGATGCTTCCGAAACACATATCATTTCCTGCCAGGAAAAACTAAACGTTTTATTGGAACAACGAAAAGATTTATCCCAAAGTATTGATGAATTGATGACCGCCATCGCATCTGGCGATAAATACATGAAAGTCTATAAACAGATGAAAATGTATAACGATCCGGCATTGAACCCTGTCCTATATTCATCAGGAAAATAAAACATGTCCTTACCGCAGCGGATCATAGTAACCCGATTTTCAGCTATGGGCGATGTTGCCATGGTCGCCTCAGTATTGAAAGAATTCTGTATTCAATACCCTGATGTAGAAATCATAATGGTCAGCCGGAAATTCTTTGCTCCATTTTTTGATGGAATAAAAGGTGTACGGTTTCACGCGATTGAACCCAAAACAATTCATAAAGGTTTTTTGGGCTTAGTCAGGCTAAAAAAAGAACTGGCTCAATACGGCGCAGATGCTGTAGCTGACTTACATTTCAATTTACGCTCCCGCGTAGTCGATCTTTTATTTTCCTTATCGGGTGTAAAAGTAAAACAACTTGACAAAGGCAGGGCGGAAAAAAAAGCTTTAACCCGCGAAAACAACAAAATTAAGGTTCCTTTAAAGCTAACGGTCGAGCGTTATGCAGATGTATTTCGCGCATTAGGTTTCAAATTTGAACTCAGCAATAAATTGGTTCTTAATTTGCAGGATGTGCCCAAAGCGGCATTTAGTATGTTCGCGAATTTCGATCGAAAGAAAATTGGCATTGCCCCATTTGCACAACATCGTTATAAGATTTTTCCGCAAACCAAGATGGAACATGTAATAGACGAACTTACGCACAATGGCTATGATGTTTTGTTGTTTGGTGGTGGTGAACAGGAATTCCAGATTGCGCAAAACTGGACGGAGCGATTTCCCAATACCTATAATACCATAGGCAAGCTTTCGCTACGAGAAGAACTGGATTTGATTTCAAATTTAGATCTCATGATCAGTATGGACTCTTCGGGACTGCATATGGCATCGTTGATGGGCGTAAGGTGTCTTTCTTTGTGGGGAGCCACACATCCTTACGCTGGATTCATCGGTTATGGGCAGCAGCTAACAGACTGCATCCATGTTGAACACCCCAACAGACCGAGTTCAGTGTACGGCAACAAGCCCTGTGATTGTGATGGGATAGAAGCAATTGATTTAATTACACCGGAAATGGTGATTGAAAAAATAAAAGCAATAGGATGAAGATAGGGTTAATAACCATTCGATACGGATTGGATATCACCGGTGGAGCCGAATTCCATTGTAGAATGCTAGCAGAACGATTATCAGCAAAGCATGACGTGACTGTATTAACCACCAATATCAAGTTTTTAAATAAACCATCGGAAGATTTCACTCCGGGCCTAGAAATTATACAGGGAATACCTGTGATGAGGTTCGTGACCGATAAAAATTCGCGTTCCGAAAAGAAAAGTAAAATCGCCCGGAAGATACGCCGATTGATCTATCGCTGGGGGTTAGCAAAGCCTATTTTCTCCTTATTTCCCATTTGGAAATTCAAAGTTGATGATGAATCAACCTATTTGGAAGGACATCCATTTTATTCGTCTTCATTACTTAACTATATTAGGGAATTCCAACACGATTTCGACAAATTCATTTTTTTTACTTACGAAAATCCGCTAACCATATTGGGATCTCTCCTTGTACCACAGAAGTCTATTCTGATTCCCACTGCACATATGGAAAGTATGTTATTTAGAAGTATCAACACACTTTTATTCTCAAAAGTCAATCATATTGCCTTTAATACAGAAAGTGAAAAAGAAATGTGTTTAGAAATTTTCAGAAATTCGCTGGCAAAAAATACAATTGTTGGCATAGGCGTCAATCAAATAGATGATTTACCAGCTGCAGCAGCCATCAGTGCCAAATATCAGATCAAATCACCATACCTACTTTATTGTGGTCGCATAACGTCTGTAAAAATCAACAATTTTATGACCTATTTTCTGAAATTAAAATCAGAAAAACAGATCGACTTGCAACTTGTACTTACAGGAGAAAATACCATGAATGTTGAGCAAGATCCGGATATCATCTATACTGGTTTTGTAAGCGAGGAAGAAAAAAAAGCGCTAATGCAACAAAGCTTTGCCATTATTAATCCTTCACTCGCCGAAAGTTTATCACTATTGACATTGGAAGCGCTCCACTTGGGGAAACCGGTCATTGGTAACAAAAAGTGTGATGTCATGGTCGAACATGAACGCAAAAGTGGGGCTGTTTTCTGTTATGATTCCTTCCAGTCCCTAAGTTCAATTATCACATATTTGCAAGATCCAAATACCGATAAGAACATCATTGAGGCAAAAGCTAAAGAATATGTTTCTAAATATTATAATTGGGATTTGGTATTAAGTAAATTTGAACACATTTTTAAAGAAAGCTAAACCGGGTCAAGCATGATAACAATTGGATTTGACGCTAAACGATATTTTCTCAATCGAACAGGCTTAGGCAATTATAGTCGGGACCTTGTCCGTATACTGGAACAATATTATCCGGATAATACTTATTTGAAGTATACACCAAGATTAGCGGACGACCATCTTTCGGATCAAGCTATCCTTGACCAAAAAATTCGTTTACCCAAAAATGCTTTTGACCGTGCTTTTCCCGCACTTTGGCGAAGCTTTGGAATAGCATCTGACCTGCTTAATGACGGTGTAGAACTCTTTCATGGGCTTACAGGAGAGATACCAAGGGGCTTAAAAGCCCGTGGAATTAAATCTGTTGTCACGATACATGATTTAATCTTCTTACGCTATCCCGAACTCTATAAACCCATCGATCGTTGGATATACAACAAGAAATTCCAATTAGCGGTTAATCACGCTGATAAAATTATTGCAATTAGTGAACAGACTAAATCAGATATCATCGATTACTATGCAATTCCCGAACATAAGATCGAGGTTATATATCAGGGTTGCCATCCGGCTTTCAAGGTTCCAAAAAGCGACGACGAGCAGGACAAATTAAGGTTAAAATATAATTTACCCAAAGACTTCCTGTTAAATGTGGGTTCAATTGAAAAACGAAAAAATGTTTTACAAATTGTAAAAGCTATTCAGGATATCGATATTCCATTATTAATAATTGGTAAGAAAACACCCTATCTTGAGGAGATTAACAGATATATCGTAGCCAACAAATTGGAAAGCAAAGTCATTATAAAACAAGGGTTTACTATTGAAGAACTATCGACTATTTATTCGATGGCATCAATTTTTATATACCCTTCTATCTTTGAAGGCTTTGGTATCCCTATCATCGAAGCCTTATATGCTGGTACTCCTGTCATTACAACCAATTCGGGCGTATTTCCAGAAGCTGGTGGACCATCGTCTTGTTATGTCGACCCTTCAAATGTAGAGGAAATAAATCTAGCGATCAAACATATTCTCGGCGATTCGCAAGCCAGCGCTAGTATGATTGCGCAAGGACGTCACTATGTGCAAAAATTTAATGATGAAAAAATTGCATCAGAACTCATAAACTGCTATCAGTCCTTATTGTAATTTAGGCTGAACGGTATGCGTAAAATATTTATCCAAGACTTTTAATGCGATTATATCCTCTATTTTTTTATTTTTAAACTGAGCTATATATGCGTTCGCATTTTTTACAATCACCCTAGCCGCATGATCATCTGCCATAAAATAGCGCAATTTTTCCTCCAAATCAGAATAATCATCTTTAATACAAATAAAATGAACATCTGGAATTAGGCGTCCCTCCATAAACCAAGTCTCATATTTCGGCATAGGCATGACGGCAATAGAATTTGAGGACATAATCCACTTCAAGTTTGTCGCAACATCGTTTCCCTCAAGCGCCAAAATAAATTTATAATCAAGGTGCCCTGCGATGGATAAATAATCCTTATCGGAAGATCGATTAGCCTTTTTGATGTTGCACAATGGATGATCATAATACAATTGGTAGAATCTGCTACGATGCACTTGTCCAAAACCACTCCTTCCGACCAACATATCTATTTTTTTATCAAAAGACACGTCGTCCTGAAGAAAATTAAAATGTCTTGCTTTATCCAAATTTAAGACTACTGCATTGCTATTATCACCATGAATAGGTCGGCTCTTGAGTAAAGTCGGATGTGAGGGAATATGAATGATATCACCTGGCAAAATACTGAACCGCAATTTGCGGTTAAAAAACCTTAAATATTCCTTACTGTCGAAATAATAAACGCGTATGCGTTCTGGTATGCGATATTTGCCTATTTCAATAGCGTCCTGATCTAAAGGCTCAAGCCGTTCCAACTTATTGTAATAATTTACCCTATCATCAATATATGTGGCATTTTTGCGATAATAAGTGCTATTTAAACGCTTTGTCAGTTGGGCTTGAGAAAGACTATCAGGAACTAGCTCCCTAAGAATTGCTTTAATATAATAGTAAATCTTATTATTCTTATTTCGCAAAAAGATTCTTTTGAAATTCATCGATGTGCAATACTTTTCCTCAAAAATAAGTAAAAACAACTCTCCCTTAAAATAAACAAACCTAAAAGTCTGTATCAGGCTTTACAACAGGAATACGCAGTTGCAGTTTCTTCCAATGGTTAGACTTGTCTTTATAAATCATGAGTTTGCCTAATTTATACTTAAATTTCAGTAATCCTTTATAATCATCTTCTATGCAGCGATACGCTACACTCGGATTCTCTTTCAGAACTTCATTAATCGCTAATGTATAAACTGTTGGG
The DNA here is from genome assembly GCF_000988325.1 of Sphingobacterium sp. Ag1. Lineage (NCBI taxonomy): Bacteria > Pseudomonadati > Bacteroidota > Sphingobacteriia > Sphingobacteriales > Sphingobacteriaceae > Sphingobacterium > Sphingobacterium sp. Ag1. Next base: position 67,892 of record NZ_LBGU01000029.1, read on the forward strand.
CCGGTCATCGCATGCACATCATGTGGAAATCGATTCTGTTCAATATTATCCACAATCAGTTCCATCGTTCTTTTTAAAAAAGGATGTCCTTTATCAAAGATCAGTGCCCATTGTGCATACAGGCTCCTATTGTTCTCATGCGTTATTACCGCAACGTCATCGCTATTTAGATATTTATCGAGGGAAACTAACAAATCACTATCTAAATCTATATAAATGCCACCGTATATATATAAAACAGCATAACGAAAAAAATCTGCTTTGGCGGCCCCTATCTGAAGACGATGATAAGCTTTATTTATGCGCTCATCAAAATGTTCAGCAAAGAAGTCACTCACCCGTTGATCATCATAGAACTCATATGAATAACCCTTGTTCTTTTTCAAGAACGAGCGAATATAGAGCTTCGTAAGCCAAGGAATCTTATTATCCTTAAATGTTTGAAATATATTTTTTGGAATTCCCATGATAATGAATAACTACAGGAAACTAGAAAGTCCGTCAGCACAAGATTTCAGCTTTTCTAATTTTGTCTTTTCTAATAAATGATCGTTTTGTGGAAGAGCTTTTCTAGACGCTTCTTTATGATATAAGTGATACCCAATTGCAGCAAACTTGATTAGTTGCCCTTTGAGTCCATAATTGAATAAACGTTCCACAAATTCACTGTCTTCCCGGCCCCAGCCTTCAAAAAGATTATTAAAACCATTCACTGCACGAACATCGCGCATGTAGAAGGACATATTACAAGAGCGTACTTTGCTTCTTTTATGTGCTAGGTTTTTGGCAGTCCATCGTGCTAAAAGAAGATTACGAAAACTACTTATTCTCTTTTCAAATCGACCAGATTCGAATCCCGCCTGAAACATATTTGGATACTTTAGTTGATTCGACTCGGTTAACAATTTAGCTGTTAATGCTTGATCCAGTAAAACCCTTCCTCCTTGAATAAAATGTCCGTCTTTGGCAAGTTTTAGGTGGTCTTCAATAAAATTTGGTGCCATGAGAATATCACCGTCCACGAGTATTACATAGGGTGACTTCACTTGAGCTAGTGCTTGATTTCGAATACGCGCAACTCGAAAGCCACAGTCTTCCTGCCAAACATGGCAGATAGGAATTTCAGAAACTTGCTTATAACGGTGGACCAGCAGTCTTGTTCTATCGTCAGAACCGTCATCAGCAACAATAATTTGACTCGGCAAAACTGTTTGATTGAATGCAGACAATAGCACCAATTCCAATGCATCGGGCCTATTATACGTTGTAATAATTATTGAAGTTTCCAAAAAATAGCTATAAAACCGTAAGTGCTAATCAGATGATTTCAGGTATTTATCAATACCATTATCACAATAGGTCAAATTTAGCTTTTTTGTCTTTGCAAACAAACAATTGTTGTTGCCTAAATTTTCTTTTGCATTTATCGCATGCCAAATATGAAACACAATGCCGCCGAATTTTAAGAATCGTTTTTTGATGTTGATATTTAGAAGTCTAGCGACAAATTCTTTATCTTCCGGCCCCCAGCCCTTAAAGTCTTCATTATAGCCATTCACACGAATGGCATCTTCTCTCCAATAGGCCATATTGGCCCCATGAATCTCCCAACGTTCGTTGCCTTTATTTTTATAATTAAATTCAAAATATTTCCATAACAACTGAAAACGAAAAGCACTGAATAGGTTCGAAACTCCTTTATCGAATCTATTCACCTTTGTATCACGCTTAGTCAATTTTTTCTCGGAAAATTCCCGATCAAGATAAATACGGCTGGCCCGTACTACGGATCCTCTTTGCGCGAATTTCCGATGGTCCCGAATAAAATAGGGGTGCAAAATTAAATCACCATCAATTTGAACAATATAGTCGGATGAGGCTTTAGCGATTGCTTTATTTCTGATTTTCGCCAACTGGAAACCTTCATCTTCATGCCATACATGAATAAAAGGAATATTAAACTTACTTTTATATTCTGCCACAATTCGCTCTGTCTCCTTTCCAGACCCGTCATCAGCGATAAGGATTTCATCAGGAAGATCCTTCTGATGCAATACACTTTCCAAGCATAATGCCAACGCCTCCGGCCAGTTATAAGTAGATATTATTAGAGAGATTTTCATTTATTCATCTATTGTTAAAAACAGCATCCAAGACCTCATACTCTTTCTTTACGGTATGATTACTTCTCATATATGCAATAGCCTGATTCGATTTCCTTTCATGAAATTCACCCTCCCGGAGCAATTCAATTATATGAGAAGCGAAAGCCTGTTCATTTAGTGCTATAAGACATCCATTATCTGATTTATTAAACAATCCATCGACACCACGTTGGTTGGTTACAACCGGAATGCCAAAAGATAATGCTTCCAAAACCTTTATTTTGATTCCTGTCCCTGAAAGCATTGGACAGATAGCAACTTTAGCTTGCTCATAATATGCTGTAAGATCATCCACCAATCCATGTTTTATAACATTTTTCACAGTTGGAATATGTGCACAAATCTTGCCAATCACATGCAGTTCAACATTCGTAAGTAGTGGAAATACTTTTTCTAAAAACCACGTTATGCTTGTCACATTGTGTGGATTATCACTCGCCACATAAATTAAGTCTATCTTCTTTTCGCGTTCTTGAATAACAGGAGATGGCATTGAAACCGGAATTAATCGTACAAATTTATCTGCAAACTGTTCAAAAATATATTTTTCCTCAATTGAAAATGTCCATATCTCATTAAAAGAGGTCATCATAGACAACTCAGCTCCAAACATTTTACCCAATTGACGCATTGAAAAGTTTTCCTTTTCCTTTGTCTTATTTTGCAGCGTCAGAAAATCATGCGAATCTAAAATTGTATAAGGTCCTATCAAATTCTTTACCAAACTACCAAATTCAACATAACTAATAATAACGTAATCATATCTATGAGCGCTTAAAACCTTTTCAAATCTTCTTTGAAAGGATGGCGAAACACGATCAACCAAATTTGAGTGGAATATATTTTTTATCTCTTTTTGTAATTTATCACGAAAGAAATAACTAATCCTATTTTTTTTGGAAGATTTAAAAGGTAAAATAATCAGGTTAACATTTGGAAATTCGGATTGAAAAATAGCTTCATCTCCTGGTGCCCAATTAATTGAGGACACAAAATCAGTCTCAAAATTTGCATTTAGCGTATTAAAATAAGTTAACAATTGCTTACACCTGGTCAAATTGCCTGCTTTCGAACTGTTAGGATTTTCAGGCATAAAATATAATATTCTCTTTTTCTTTATTGTTTGCATTTATTCTTATTGAATAGGTAAAGCAGCAATTGCTTTTATATTAAATAATACGAATTATTCTCGGAAAATGCCACATTCTCCTTGATTTTTCTTTTGCAGGAGTATTAAGATCTATGAATCATCTCGCCTTCACCCCCAAACTTCTTGTAACAGTTTCCACTAAATTTAACCACCCTTTAGCCATATTTTCAAAACTGTACGCCTTCATTGCCAAATTGCTTTGAACGCCAAGTCTCGAACGTAGCGAAGGGTCCATGATCAATTGTTCGAGGTACAGCGCCATCTGCTGTTCATCCAATGCTAAAAAACCATTTTGACTGTGTTTGATCAATTCATTTACCCCGGAACAAGTAGAAAAGCCGATACTCGGCAGGCCTATTGACATGGCTTCTGCCAAGGCCAGTCCAAACCCCTCATATTTGCTGGGGAAAATAAAAATATCCGCATCCCGCATCTTTATCAAGGGATTGTCGGTGAATCCACGAAGAAAGACCCGTTCAGCCAATCCAAGATCACAAATTTGTGTATTCAATCGATCAAAGTCTGGACCTATCCCCCAAAACTCCAAATCCCAATTGGGATATTTGTTTGCCAGGTCAGCAAAAATTGCAATGGCAACATGCTGCTGCTTACATTCTGTATCCAAACGCCCAACATGAATAATCTTATATCTTTCTTTGATACGGTCATGGATAACTAAATCGTGAGGATCTACCTGCTGGATTGGATTGGCAATAACGTCGCATTGTCCCGAAAAATTAGACGGTAGAAAATCCCGATAGCTATCAAATAAGATCTGAACACCATCTAGATGATCGAAACTAGCCGTTAACAAATCAACCATATAGGCTTTTCTCCCGCCCAGAACATTGGTATAATCGTAATCAGGTCTTCCATTGACCGAATCTATAATGGGGATTGACAGTGTATTTCCATAAGTAATCTCTAGAAGTGAGCCAATGGACATGGTAATAATCAAATCCGGCTTTAGTCCGTCGATATAATCTTTCCATAAAATCGCCCGCTTTCGCAGATTAAATTGAAATAATTTAGCTTCCCCCCCCATCCGTTGCTTCAATCGGCGGTTATACCACTTGCTGTATTTTTTGCGGGCCTTGTATTTCAACCATAAAAGTGGATTCGTCCCCTTATAGTTATAAATAGGAAGCTCGAGCTTCTGCTCCAAATTAGCGTCAAAGATATTCGTCACTTTCACCGACTTATGCAGCGGAAAAACTGGGGAGCCTTTTATGTTTTCATTGGTTGCAATCTCCACTACATATCCATTTGTACTCAGTATGTTCGCTAACGTAGAACATATCTTTTCCGTGCCTCCTATTCCATTTAAAAAATACAAATGTTGTATTAGTAAAATCTTCATACGTCGAGATACTTATTTCTGATCCTTTGACGGACTTTTCTTCTTAGGCCAGCAATTGGAATAAACCTCACCCAAAATAAGCCTCGCTTCAATTTTTCAGCTCTCCTTTTACAATAATCTACGTAAAACGTATCAAAATCCCTATGATCTCGAGCTTCTACAAAATAGCTAAAAGGCACCGTTAATATTTCTTTATCGGCTTTGGTAAGATGTGGGCTTACATATACTTGCATAAAATTTTGCAATAACTTAAACAGCTCTTCCTTCTCAAGATCATTAAATGCCATTTTTAAATAGCGAAACTCAAAAGGTTCATGTTCGATAAATAGCGCTAGTTTTAAGGCTTTTGAAGCAAAAAGATCATGTTCCTTATAAAACTCCTTCAACAGTTCTAACCATATTGGGATCTGTTTCAATAAGCGATCCGTCTGCCGATTAATTTGCGTATGATTTTGATTCTCGTGCTGTCTATAAAAATATACTGCCGCCGGATTGAATCCGATCTTATCGGTCATCAAAAAGAGACGATGTGAAAACAAGCCATCCTCGCAGGGCTGAATTCCTTCAGGAAAACGGATATGGGGATAAGTGTCCAATAAGGTCTTTTTGGTCAGCAAACCGCATGTCGGTACAGCAGTCAAACGTGGCGCACGGGAACAATAAGGCTCCCCCAAAATCAGCAAATCAAAATTTTGCTGTTTAGCAATCGCTAAAGAAGCTGACAAAAAGGTGCGTTCAATAGTATCATCAGAATCTAAAAAATAGACATATTCTCCGCTCGCATGAATGAGGCCGTTATTTCGAGCGACAGAAACGCCCGAATTTTCCTGGTCAAAAAAATAAATGCGAGCATCCAATGATGCATACTTCCGGCAGATTTCAGCCGAAGAATCACTGCTACCATCATTAACGAGTATGATTTCGAAATCTTGTAATTCCTGATCAAGCACACTTTGGATCGTCTCGTCTAAATATTTTTCGACATTGTATACCGGTATAACTACCGAAACAGCAACCGGACGAGGACAATCCATACAACCATTTTTTACCATCATTAATCTTTAATATACAAAAATAGTAACAGAAATGATATATTAAAGGCTGAAATCATTTTAGTGACTTCTCAATATTGTCTTTGTTTAACGTAAATTCCCGGTATCTAAACTCCCCAGATTTATTACCGATCATTGCTCCCATCTTAATTAAAGACTCGTTGCTGCCCATTGGAAAAATTGAACTTCGATACGCATTATTTTTCAACAGCGGCTTCGGTAATACTTTGAAATTTAATCCATCTTTAGAATACCCAATGTACAACAGTTCCGCAGTATATCGTTTCACATCTCCCACTGCAATACAGAGAAAATAATAACCATCGGCAAATGTGGCCTGAATATGCCATGGTGAATTTACTCGTCCCTCTTTTAACCAGGGTCTATTTAGAAAATTTATGATTTTGCTTTCTTTAAATCCTGTAAAATTAATGCCATCGGTAGATGTTCTACGAACAACATAAGAAGGGTCTTTACCTTTAAAATTTTTCGAATTAAAATTCAGCTCAATTTCATAACTCAAAAACTCCTTCCCGTCATGGATAAAGGAGGGAGACAATAGATGATCATCTTTGGGCGTAAACGGTGGGTTGCTGGTAAAGGCGACATTCAAATTCGACCACTTTATACCATCTGTAGAGGTTTGTTGTACAATGGTGCGATGTGCATTTTGCTTCAATCGATCAAAATTGGTATTACTTAACACACATTTGCCTTTCAAAGCCTGCGCAGTGATAAAACTACCCCTATAGTAAAGATAAAACTGATTATTTAAGTATATCCAATCGACATCTGACCAGAAACCTTGAATCGGATCAACCTTGTTTTCACCGAAACTTTCTGTCGGAAAGGGAGCATTGATAATTGGATTGCTCAATCCCGGAGGATTTACCCAATCAAGACCATCATTGGATACAACAACACTTGGATTTTCAAATTTCTTTGAATTTTGATTCGTTCCAACTGCGCCAAAATAAGGCGTAAAAACCATCCAATACTTATATCCATTCAGCTTATTTGGAAAATAGAGAACATCTGGATGACAATAACTGGCATTTGCACCCGAGATATCTATAAAATCATTGGCATTTTTTAGGCCTTTAAAATTAGCGTCAGCAACAGTATGTATATTGACCAAACCTTCATCACTATCAAAAGTAACTGAATCAATGGGCTCAACAGTCCAAATAGGAGCTTCAACATCCTGCGCAAAAAAGTCCTCTGGACGGTGGCAAGCCACGAGGATAATACTTCCATAAAGAAGTATCAAAAAATTACGAATCATAAGTAAATATCAAACGGTAGAAACAAAAAAAATGCAACTTCGCTAACGATGTTTTTCAATAAATAAAATAAGCTGACGGCAAATAGCTGGATAAAACAAATTATTGTTTTTCGCTGCGAAATTAGCATAATTTTATCAAAGTAAAACAACGATTTTGTTTTTTAAATCACCAAGACAACAAAGACCCAAAATCAATCTAAAAAATTCGTTATCAAGACTTTCATTTTGCCGTTATAGGCACTAAAAAAACCACAATGCTTTAGCTTTGACACGACATTAAACGTATCACTTGAGGTAAAAAAACTATTCATAACGTAATCTACTTTTTAAAACTTACTGTATTATTATTTGTATTCATACGCAAGCCTGCTCATTGTGCAAACACAATGAACAGGAACATCAAGCGTTATTATCTATATTGGTATTAAGAATCAAAAATTTTAATCATGGACAACAGTAAAAAACTTTATATCATCCGACATGCCAAAGCCGAAACTATTCCGGGCATCAACGACTTTGATCGTGCGCTTACATCCGACGGTATACAACACGCCAAACAAGTTGCGGCTAAGCTATCCGCAAAATTGACCCTAGATGAAAACAGTATGGTGATCAGTTCGCCAGCCAATCGCGCACTCCAAACAACGCGTATTTTTCTAGACGTCATGGGTTCCTCTTCTTTTGATATTCAAATTGAAGAAACAATTTATGAATGTACGTACAAGCATATGCTGTCCATCATCAATGCAATCCCCGATCATGTCAATCATGTCCTGCTCTTTGGGCACAATCCCACGTTGACTGATCTAGTGGAATACCTGACCCGAAAAGCAGCCTACTTACGCACCTCATCCTGTGCAGAGATAAGACTTGATGGTGGCTTCACCTTTCATATGCTCAGCGGCAATTGTGCCGATCTTGTGCAAATAATTGATTAAAATTCTATTCAAAGAACAAACTTATTTTCAGCTAATATCTGCTGATTACTTACCCGCATTTGATTTCATTGCCTTATCAATCACCAAAGGCACTGAAATCAAATCCAAATCATGTGAATACACCACAAATTTCTCGACCCAGCAGGGATCAAATTTTTCCTTAAATTCTTTTAAGCCCTTTGGCTGACGGAAGTAAGGATTATTTTCATATAGAAAACTGATCAAACGTTCAACAAGCCCTTTTTTCTTGTCAAATCCCGAAAAAGGAGCCAGTCCCATATTGAGAAAAGAATAACCTTCCTCTTTGCAATATTCTAAAAAACGGATAATCAATACATCCATATTTCCACCTGGTGCATCTTGCAATTTCCGTATAAGATCATACGTCGCCTCGTCCGGAGCATAATTGGGAATGATATTCAAAAAGGCCAAAATGCGCCCTTCGTTATCCTCCAAAGTAATTACATGGCTATTTTTAATCTTACCAACGTCAAACATGCCCTGAGAAAAAACACGTTCTGAACGCTTCATGTCTCTTAACCAATGATCCGACACAACCTGTAATTTCTGAAGCAAACCATTGGATAACGGCGCCCGATATAAATTCGAAACAAAGCCTTTCTTTTCAATGCTATTCACCGCATTCCGGAGTGATTTGCGTTTCTTTCCTTCCAGCGAAAAATTATCGACATTGACAATGGCCTCTTCTCCAATCAGAAAAGATTTTTTGCCCAACTGCTTAAAAACCCCCAAATGTCTACCGTCAACGCGGTAATAAGCTGTTTTTAAACTCGATTTGCGGCAATAGTGTTCAAATGCATTTATCAGTTCTTTCATGGCATCTTCAGTATCTTCACAAACGGGACCTTCGAGCACTATCGCAAAGCCATAACATTTTCTATACGCAATAAACCCCGTCAGCTCCTTGTTAAAGAAAAGATCTTTATCGCCATAGGTCTTAAAGTAATCGACAGGTGATTTACCATAACGCTCCAAAATGTGCTGCGCGATTTCTATCTGTCCCTCAACTTCTTCGTCCGCCAACTGACATGGGTTGACCATCCAGTAGAATAATGCTGAAAGACTGATCACACTAAAAAAATTGATAGAATATAAAAAGTACTGTCCTATGGCAGTCTGCGGCTCTGCAACATCACCATTGAGCAGTATAAAACCGTGCAATGTATTGCTCACCGCATTTACAATAGTAAAGTCTGTATTAAAATGCTTCGCATTCAAGAAATAAAAGCCTGTAATACCATACAGAAGTACAACCCCAATAAGCCACAAAACCAAGCTGAGATTTAAAGAGCTGAGTCTTCTGTTACTTTGCACAAAGTAATGTTTCGATGAATAGAGTAACATCAGCAACACCAAAAAAGCAAACCAGGCTTCTTCAAAATCCAACCCTTTGGAAAGATTGGCAACAATAGAAAGTGAACATAACGCAACCGCAACATACCAAGCCATACGTAGCCCCTTCAACAAAAAGCCCGAACACATCACCAGCAATATACCGAAGAAAAGTACCGCTGCATTTGAAAAATTTAATGCATCATAAGATATAAATTGCTTTAATGCCGTTATACGGCTATGGATAGCCGGCGTTAAGACCGAGATGATATTAATAAGGCCCATCACAAAAATAAAAACAGATGGAAGTATCCGAACAAAGATGTTGTTCTTATTCACAAAGAAACTAATTCCACCCAATGCCAACGGGCCCCAAAACTCAAATAAACGATATAACAAGGATATAGAAATCGCCTGTTCTTCGTTGTAGCCAAACTTACACAGAATGACAACCATCGACACCTCGATAAGTCCAACCCCCTTCATCAACGGTGAAAAACAATAGACCAAGGTTCCGACAGCATAGGTTACTGTACAGGCCAATAACGATGTTTCAAAGCCTAAAGCAAGCATAGCAATATAGATATGCAAAATCCCGACGAGCTCAATGACTGTCGCCCAAAGGAGACTTTGCAATACAGCCCAAAAATCTACGCCTTTTTTATGGAGTTCATTCCAGGTATTAGCAACGGAAGGGAAATGACGTACGGTAAAATTGTAGGCTCCACCACCACGGTAAAATGAGCTGCAGTACCAACCAAATCCCAGCAGTAGGACGCTAAAAACAAGCAAAATCCCAATGATTTGCATATCAAGACCTGCGATTCCAACAAACAGAAAAACAAAAAGACAGAGGATAAATAAGGATACTAAACTAATAACTGCGTAGATAACCGAAGAAAGATTGGTGTTTGTATCATCAATTCCCTCCTGATTGACCTCTTTCTTAAAGAAAGCCAGGGAGGTAAATCCACCTACTGGAAGAAAAACACTGATAAAGTTTCTCTTTAGAAATAGGCGAGTAGCCCCACCCAGTGATAGTTTCTGTTGCAAAGACCTAAAACTATAGACATAGACCAAACCTTGCATGGCGATATAAGCCAAAGAAACCACAATCCCGATTGCCACCCAAAATAACGAGCTTGACTGGATAAGCCCTACCGACGATGCTAGCTCCTGTCTTTGATTTGCAAAAAAATATACAGCACCCAAAATGACCAATAGGCCCAACAAGGATTTCCAGATCAACATCTTGTTTTTCATCAGCATAATTACCTCTCGAATTGACAAACCCAATTATTTCGTTTTTCTAAACCACTTTTACTAATGACATCATTTCCTCAAAATAGTCCCAATCCAATTTGTCTTTTTTCAAGCATCAAAAATCAATACCGATCTTTGCCCGCACACCCCATGGAGATACCCCCGGATTATCCAGGTACGTAAAACGGCGAACCAGATCGACCCGTAAAATTTTAAAGATATTACTCAGCCCAACACTACCTTCTATATAGGCCCCATTATTAAGCGAGAACAGCTGCGGTTCGCGCGGATCCTTGGGCAATTCATCAAAATTTTTTGTGTATCTGTTGGAGGCATCAACAGCGCCATACAACATCTTTACAGAGGCAATCTCCCGGAGATCCAGTTTTTTTAAAAGCGGAACTTTATTCAGAAAAAAACCATTAAATGAATGTTGAAGCAATAGTGATGTATATTTATCGCTCATAAATTCCATCGAATTCATCAAATTGTAGGAGTTGAGCTGGTACGAATACGTTTGATTTGCCCGATGAATAATCATCAGCGGATAGGGAACCTTTCCAAATTGGATACCCGATTCAAATACGATATCGGCAAAACCAAATTGGGACGCAAAAAATCGCTTATTGGCATTTAATATGAAACGTTGGTAGTTATAATCTCCACCCAATAAACCTTTCACACCAACCTGTGCGGCTAAGGTAAAAATTGGTTGGCCCGTATTGATGATACGTCGATAACGTTTTCCCTGGTATAATTTCTCATGTGGAGCCCAGCGAATCTCTCCGGTGAAAGCAGAAGTCCACAGCTCATTGCCGTTACTTCTTCTAAAAGCGCGACGGTCAAATGTTAAGATACCACCCGGGCTAAGGATTTGATTGAAGAACCCCACTTTAAAGGATAAATGGTTTTCAAACTCCTGCCAATATTCGATCTGCCTCCGCTGTAGATAAAACATTTTGTCATTTTCCCCTCTTCTGAATGAAAGCAAAAAATTGTCATTGTCAATAAAATTGAGATCCTGGCCCGGCACCTGCACCTCTTTACTAACCTTAGCGGAGACTAACTTTACCGGAAATTTGTATACCGATGCACCGTTAAGGGAGTAAGTAGCCCCCATATTATATTTCCATTGCCTATCTTTCGTACCATAGGCACCATAACCATCCAGGACCAATGTCTTGCTAAAAATATCCGTCGTGTTGCCCCCAAATTTAAATCGGCTTCCTTCGACAGGGTTAAAACTATAGAATGAAGGTACTGGCCCTATTTCGATAACACCGCGGCCATAATACCCCGACATGATAAAGGAGCCCAATGCCATCAGATTTTTGAAAGATTTTGATTGTTTTAAACTATCGATATTCGTAAAGGCCTGCGCCTCCAGCTTACTCAGTTTCTCAGGTCTCGCAAGATTCCAGTCAATTCCATTCGGATTCTGTGGTCCTGTTCGTGTCAATGCTTTACCATTAACAGCGAGTTGTGTTTCACTGGAAGGTGATCTGCTGGTTACTTTCTCCCCAAACAAACCCATACCATCCTTAAAAATCCCTAGGTCTATCGTCAGGACTCCCCTACTCAGAAAAAAACGATGCGCTTGATTCTCCGAATAATTTAAAACAATATTTAACCCCTTTACCCAATTGATATTGGTCGCTTCGTTGATGGTCAGCTCCGCTTGATCTAAGGCATAACTCCCATCTAAGCGGATATAGATGAAGCCTGAAAAAAGTGCATCCTCTTTATTGCGTGGTTCTACGCGTATTTTGGCATGCCAAGGTTTACTATCCTTCAAGGTGTCAACCAGGTAATATTTATAAAACGAAGGTCCCAACGTCGCGATAGGGCTCAAAAAACGTCTATTCCCAATAGAGACATCCGTATCATAGATATTTGTTTCGCCATAGATTTTATCCAGATACTCATCAATACCGTCTTCATCCAGGTACTGATCTACGCGCGACTGATTCTCCCCCAGTAAAACAAAGTTATTACCTTTAGCGGCATCCAATTTTCGCTGACCGATTTTTTCATCCATGAATATGGGTACCAGCGATCTCCCCGGATACTTTAGCGTATCCATCCCCTGTTTCAAGAATCCGAAACGTTTGAGTAAGCGGGATTTATCCACCTTTTGATTTTGGATAGACAGGGACATCGATAGCTTCTCATATTCCTGATAGCTCCCTGCGGCCCCATTTAGGGCATTATTTTCGTCTCTTTTTTCAATTACTTTACGGATTAAATCGACTGTTGGATTATGTTTATTCGTGTATTTCCTCTTTTTAGGCGCATTCACGACAACTTCATCAAGACTTTGTTGTTCATCTTCCAAACGGATAATAAGAACCTTCTTGCCCTGTGCGACACTCATCGGGAACAACTGCTTTTTATAGCCAACGGCACTAAATAATAATTCCCAGTTGTCAGGCACGGATGATAGTTGAAAATGCCCCTCTTTATTTGTTGCTACAGATCTGGCCGTGTGGGAAAGCGTTACAGTAACACCTTGAATGGGTTTTGCTGATGAGGCATCGAGGACAATTCCTGTTAATGAAGCTCCTTGTCCAAATAGTCGAGAAGTAAAGAACAGTAAAACCAATAAGAAACGATATTGCATAAAAAAACCTTGCATCTAAATTCAGTAGGATGACAAGGTTTTTATAAAAAAGTCCTAGTGCGATTGCTATCTTAATCGCACAGTATTATAAATCGTCTTAAAATCACGATTATAATTATGCGGTCCAGCCAATACATCGACCTTTAATCCCGCATTACGAAACATTTTCACGAGATCTTCTTCGCCCTCTTTACAAAAAACATAAGTCGAAGGGATTTGCTTTAGCTTCAACACTTCAGCAAGTACCTCATAGCCATTGGCTTTCTGTTTCCAGTTGAGCATTGTCGATACGGTCACCTCAAAGCTCGCGTACTGATCGGGTGATAAATAGGTAACATGCCGGATAGCTTTTTTCAATGGATCCGAAAAATTATTCAGGACAAAGGGCAACACTCCCGCAGAAAATGAATGTCCTATCAAATAAATCTGGTCACAATCCCATTCTTTTCTGAAATGGTCAATATATCGTTCGAATTCCCTGCCCGCTTCTTGTGGTGTTTTCTTTTTCCAGAAATATTTTTTTGCATCGATGACCAAACGAGGATATCCATCGAGCGAAAAGTAAGCTAACAGGTTTTTACTAAAATCATTATAACCGCCATCACCCGTAATAAATACAAGCATTGTTTTTTGTTTGTTATTGGCATCTTTAAGTGGAATAACGTAACTTGGCAGTACTTCTGCGTGTACTGGTTTTAGGGCAAGACTTAGCCAAAAAAATAGCAATAGCAATAATCTATCTGCTTTATAATGTGCAGTGTTCATGTGTATATAATATGTGTAAATATTTGCTTTGAATAATAACAATGCCTGTGACCACCTGGGATGATTCATTAATAAATACGCCGTGAAATCCTTTCCTCTGACACTATTTACCGGTTCTAATGTCCTTTATTGGAATAGATTTACGCACACCGTCCATCACATAAAAAAAGCCAAGAGCATTGTTTGAAATGTTACCTTCGACATTAGCAGGTACTGCAGACAATAAACCTTTCCATTCTGTCTCCTGAAATAGATTATAAATAAAACGGGAGTAACGTGGCGATTCAGAAAACTTAGAGACGATTAAACTGTCCTTCAACGATACTTCATAGTTGTAGGTCTTCCCAAGTAAGTTGTTCAGTACGTTGGGCGCGCCCAAACGATAACTATAACTAAAAGGAGATCGAAAAGAAGAGATATCGTCTTCGGAAAAATCCTTTTGCGGCATAATAAGCCATTTATTAGAGGTTCGCATCCCGAACAGATGTTTACTGACTTTTACCCCCCATTTGCCATTCAAGTTATTTTTTTCTACCGGCAGAAAGGCATTTTCAATCGGTATCACGGGTATCAATTGATCCTGTGCTTCATATGATTTCCCATTCAAAGTAATCGTAAGCTGAAATACATTTCCTACGGTGTCCTTGAGGTTGAACAGCTCCCCATAGTAAAGCCCTTCACCCAAATCATTGAATTCAATCGTATTGGGACCATTGGTTACGCGGACGGTGGCTCCGCTAATCCCAATAGTCCCTGAATTAGACTTTAGCCCATCCAATTTCTTTAATTGGATATACTGCTCTTTGTACATGGTATTAATCCCGCCTTCAACAATCATATCGTACGATTGCCCCTCGTCTACAGCTGACTTCTGACAAGAAACCACTAAAAAACAAGCAACTATAATCAATAAGAATCTCATATCAATCAAAATCTCATGGTGTAACTAATCGAGGGAACCCGCCCAGAAAAGGATGTTTTCTGAATTGCCAAATTCCCATTGCTATCTTCGGAGAAACTATAATAAAGTGGATTGCGCTGATCAAATATATTATATAATCCAAAATTCAAGGTGTGTCTTCTTCCTCGCTCTCGCTGCCTTATGGTTTCCAAATCTACCGAGCAATTTAGATCAAAACGACTAAACGTAGGCATGCGATGGGAATTACGACTTGAATACACTGGAACATATATCCCCTCATATTCCATAAATCCTATTGGATAGGTTAAAGGTCTCCCTGTATGAATCGTATAAAAAGCACTGAGACGCACCGACCTCCCCAAATCGTAGGACAAGTTGCTCTTAAGCACATGTGGAATATCGAAATTGGCTGCATACTCTTTTCCTTTATTGATGCCGTTGATCTTCCGAAACGATCTGGACCAGCTATAGAAAATACTGCCCGAAAACTCACCGATACGCTGATTGACGGATAATTCTAGTCCATAGGCACGCCCCTTTCCTTGGCGCAGCTGTGTTTCGATAAATGGGTTGAGTATTAACTGTGCATGATCGATCAATTCGACCTGATTGCCCATTCTCTTCCAATACCCTTCCAGTCCGATATTTCCACGATACAATAATCTGTTGATACGAAAAGAAATCGCATCAACATATTGTGGTTTAATATTTAATCCCGCCGGTACCCACGCTTCCAACGAGGAAAAAGCAAGTTCATCGTTCTGTAATAACTGCAAATATTGATAACTCCGATTATAAGCCAGTCGGAAAGCATAATCATTGCTCATTTTATATTGCAAAGACAGGCGTGGCTCTAAACCATAATACGATTTTTTCTTGTCAGCATCGTTTGACAACGGCTTATACGAGCTGCCATCCAATAAATAATAGCGTCCAAAGGAGGCATTAAAAAAGGTATTTGCCCGCATTCCCGCAACAATCCGGAAGGCTGAATCAATCTTCCAGTTAAAAGAAATATAACCCGTATAATCATAGGCCTGGGCCCTAAAGATATTATCCTCCGTATTTGAATTTACCGGTGATATCTCCCCGGGATTAAAACGATGTAAGGTACCCTGGAGACCAAAATCCAAGGTGCGGTCCAATCCCATAAAATACGTAAAATCGGATTTCAAACTAAAGTCGCGTATCCGTGTCAACCAGATCTGATTGTCACTCGATTCGGGTTTACTGACATCCAATTTATTATGATAATCACTGAATATAGCCGAAAGGTTCATAAATAATCGGTCACTATGCACATGGTTCCACCGCAAAGTAGAGGTCCAATTACCCCAACGATTGGTATTCTTATTCGGTGAAATAACTTTATCTTGCCCATAGTAACCCGAAAGATAAACCCGATTTTTCTCGTCAAATGTATAGTTGAACTTCACGTTATAGTCACTGTACTTACCTTTGACATTAAACAGCCGATAATCTGTATTAAAAGCATTTAATATACTTCCCCGTGCAGTGGCAATGAAAGCACCTTTTCCTTTTTTTATAAATGGTCCCTCAGCACCAACCCGAGCAATCAATAGACTTGATCCACCAAAAACATGAAAAGCATTGGCATCGCCATCTCTGGTACTCATATCCATAATGGAAGAAAGACGTCCCCCTAAATTTGCAGGGATAGCATCCTTATAAAGCTGGGTATTCTTCAAGATATCCGAATTAAACACCGAGGTTAAACCGAATAGATGCGATGGATTATAAACAACAGCTTCATCGAGCAAAATAAGATTCTGGTCTTTACCGCTTCCCCTTACAAAAAGATTACTGCCACCTTCTGTTAATCCGTTAATCCCATTTTGCATCTGTAATACCTTCATGATATCAGCCTCGCCTTTATAAAAAGCATTTCTTCGTGTTTGGGTCCAATTGATCTTATCGGTGAAACTTCCCATGTGCTGCGCAGTCAAGGAAGAATCCACATTGACCACCACCTCACTCAAGTTGAAATCTACCGGAGCGAGCTTAATGACCAGGTAATTATTTTCTAACGCAGCATTTAATGAGACCACCCTTGTTTTATAGCCCAGATAACTTACATAACAACTGTATTCGCCCCGTGGTAATGTCAGCGAGTAAAACCCATATTTATTACTTAAACTACTTTTACCTTTCTCCGCGATCAACAAAGTGGCACCAATCAGGTTTTCACCACTCAGACTGTCCACAACACGTCCTTTTATGGTAAAAGTTTTATCTTCCTCATAGAAGATCAGCGCCCTATTGATAATTGTAAATCCAACATTGGAATCTTTCAGCAAATAATTAAGAACTTCTTCCAAATTGGATTTGTCAAACGAACGACTATAGATGATGTCCTTGTTAAAAATCTGCTCATCATAGGACATGGATATATCGTATGTTTTATGAATTTCGGTAAGTATCTGAATGATCTGTTTGTTGTGCGTGTCAATTGAAATCCGTAATTCAGCAGGGGAGCTCTGTCCGATGGCTTTCGCACATACAACCATAACTAACCAGCAGAAAAAGAGCAGACGATACAGGATCCTATCTTTCATATCAGCAACGCGAAGAGTCTATTCGTAGATACTATATCCCTTTTTACCAGCTTTCCATTTCACATTTAAGGTTTTGGAAAGAATCTGAACGATCTCATTGAGCGTCTGCCCATCAAAATACATGCTGAGCTTCCGTGCTTTTAAACTATCTCCAACGACAGTTATATTCGCCCGAAAGTGCTTTTCCAAATCTGAGCAGATACTATCCAACCGAACATTTGAGTAGCTCAGCTTT
Source organism: Sphingobacterium sp. Ag1 (assembly GCF_000988325.1). Taxonomy (NCBI): domain Bacteria; kingdom Pseudomonadati; phylum Bacteroidota; class Sphingobacteriia; order Sphingobacteriales; family Sphingobacteriaceae; genus Sphingobacterium; species Sphingobacterium sp. Ag1. Next base: position 85,576 of record NZ_LBGU01000029.1, read on the forward strand.
TGCGCTACGTCAGTATCATTGTCTACCGACAGATCAATTTTAGATAAAGACGCTGTTTGTCTTTTATAAAGGCCCTTTTGATTTTTCTGTAAAACAAGCTCTTTTGCATGATCACCCTTTCCACTACTTAAGGCTACTACCCCCTCTTTCACAAATACTTCGACATCATCTTTCAGTAAATTGACCTCAAAGGTAGTGCCGATATCACGTACATAATTATGTTCAAGATCCACCACAAAGGAGTTTCCTGTTTGATGTTTGACATCGAATAGCGCTTTTCCCTTTTTGAGCTCGACAGTTCTTTGCTGCGAAAATGTCCTTTTGTTGAACATCGCTTCAGCTCCGGCCTGTAGTGTGATGATCGAACCATCGGGAAGTAGGGTAGGCTGCTGTGCTACTGATCCATATAACCGGACTTCATACCCCATCCAACGGTCGAAGTTCAGGTAACCGGCAAAACCGACCACGAACAATACGGCTGCAGCCACAAATTTCATCCAGGGTTTCCAGATTGTTCGTACCGCTGTCGCGATCTCCGGTTTTTGATGATCCCCTGTTTTATCCAACTGATTTTTAAATTTTTCCCATTGGCTACCAGTATCTACTTTTTTATAGCATTCCAGTACTATAAGGTCGTCAGCTATACTTCTAACTTCGTGGTATAGATCGTGGTTTTCCACATCCTCCGAAATCCAACGCCCAAGCAACACTCCTTCCCTTTCGGAAATAGTCCCATCCAGCTCTTTCTGAATCAAGTCATAAGGAATAAATCTTGAAGTATTGTTTTCTTCCATAACTATAAGATAATAAACTGGACAAAAAGTCCTAATGAAAAAAATAAAAAGCCAATGAGAAGCAACAGAAATGTTTTTTGCTTGGCCAAAGCGACCCGAATTTTATCGTAAGCAATGGTCAGATGATTTTTAACCGTTTTTATGGAGATTCCCAATTGATCCGCGATTTCCTGTTGTTTCATCTTCTCGTACTTACTCATAAGAACGATTTTTCGACACTGCGGCGGCAGTCCTTCCAGTATACTTTCGATCATCAACAACTTGGATTCGTAAAGTGCGGCACGATCAGTTTCATCTTCATCATCGGTCAGATCCAATTCCTTGCTATAATCGTTATTCCGTTCCAATAAACGTTGATTCTTTTTGAGGTAGGTAAGCGAAAGGTTGATAACGCTGCGAGATAGGTAAGCTCCCAGTGATTGACTAATAGCCAACTTGCCTGCATTTTCCCATAACATCATAAATACGTCGTTGGTGAGCTCTTCAGCGATGGCCTCCTCACGCAAGTACCGAAAAGATAAGCTATACAATTTACGGAAATGGCTCTTATAAATAGCTTCAAAAGCATCGCGATCTTTTTGGACTATCTTCTTAAGCAGGTCAACGTCATTTGACATAGGACTTCGGTAAAGCTAATAATAAACGTATGTAAAAATAATCAAATTCCATGGAGATTTTATGCATCTAGTTAATTTACAACTCAATGAGTCACCAAAACTGTTTAACGTAAAAACAAACAATAACGCGACTCAATTAAGTGAATTTTAAATAAATTTTCTATTTTTACAAAAAATCACAAAACATGTTAAAAAATCACTTTTTTATAAGTTTAATTTTATTTATTTTCATTTCATGTACCAAAGAAAATTATCCTGAAAACCCAGCGGTAATAAAACCAGAAGAGGAATCTCTTACAACAAGAATGACCAAAAATATGGATGTTTGGACTGACAATAGGGTGATTAATATATTTGAAGAAGGTAAAATCCGTATTTATGATAAAGAGGACCATACGGATCATTACACTACTTTCCAATTGGATAAAGAGGCTGTCGATTCTATTGTATGGCATATTGATGATATTTTACACTACAGTTCAGGCGTTAATCCTTTTCGTTCCATGACAGGTGTCACATTTTACAAACCTGGGGAATACAAATTTAACTTACTAGTTTACAAAGACAATAAGGTGGTCAAAAAAGCTGAGCTTATGATCAGAGCCGTTCCCGGAAAAGATTTTTTTAATATCGATTGGGGAAATCCACCGAGCAGCAGCATTGTAGGGCAATCGTACTCCTACAAAGGTTATCGCGTTGATCAAACTTATGTAAAAAAACAATATCCCTATAGTAGCATAGATTTTTATTATGAAAATAAATCCGCAAAATTAACACCAGAAAAAGAAAAAGAATATTTACTGGAAGCGGCAAGTAAAACCTATAGTAGCCCTTCGCTCTCTGCAGGGAATAATGGCCAAGCTGAACTAGATAATAAGTATAATTTACTTTTCAAAAATAAGTTTAACGCCACTACAGTAGCAATCTGGGAAAACCGATCTACCGCTGTCGCCCTGATAGGTTATCCAAAAGATAATATTGAACATTATAGGATTATCGGAGAGCCTAAATATTAAAACATGTTTTAATATTAGAGAAACAAAAGCATGTTTACACGCTAATTTTAACTGCTATTTTTATAGTTTTCATAAAAGCCTCAAATTTATTTTACAATCATGAAATCATTTTTTTTATTCACTGTAATAGGTCTTTTCTTTATTTCTTGCAAAAAAGATCAACCTGAAGTTAATCCTGATGACAATACAAAAGCAAAACTCATGTTGAGCGACAGTATTTCATATACAATTGACGGCGTAAAATATGCTTCTAATGATCGATATGCGAATGGCTACAGTAATAAGCAAATTAACATCAAACCCTATAATCAGGAATTGCCCAATAGACATTTTGCTTATAACACCGGTAACACTTGGTGGTATGGCGAAAAAGATTCTTTGCTCGTTGAATATAGTTATGCATTTTCAGGCGAAGCAAATGTGACAATTGGTTTTACTAAAAAATACAATATAGCGAAATTGCAAGAAGGAGCAACAGTGTATCAACCTATCAATGGATTTCAATTGGCAACAGGACCGCAACAATTTATCACAGACTATGCACGTGAAAATAAAACTTCAGGTGTATTTCTAAGTATTTCTCCTCAAACGGAAGAAGCTATGTTTTCGTACATTCCCAATCGATCCATGACAAAACCGGTCCAATTGAATAACAATATCCAGGATGACGCTACGTTTACGATTTTGAAGTTTGAAAAGCTCGACAGGGGATTTTATTTACTGGAAGCCGAGTTTGAACTTAATGGGTATACGGAAAAGAATAAAAAATATCATATCAAAGATGGTTATGTACGATTAGTCAGCCAATTTAAACACTTTTAATGTAGAAGAATCTGCATCAACTAGCATTGTTTTGCAAGGCAATGCTAGTTGATGCAGATTTTCACTACCTTCGTCTTATGGCGAATCAATTGCAATTTGAAAATTCACCGTACCTTAAACAGCACGCACACAATCCAGTAGATTGGATGCCCTGGGGACCGGAAGCTTTAAAAAAAGCAAAAGACGAAAATAAACTCATCATTGTAAGCATTGGCTACTCGGCTTGCCACTGGTGTCATGTGATGGAGCGTGAAAGTTTTGAAAACTCAGCCATCGCCCAAACCATGAATACGTTTTTCGTATCGATCAAAATCGATCGTGAAGAACGCCCCGATATCGATCAAGTTTATATGCTTGCTGTGCAGCTGATGACCAATGCCGGCGGCTGGCCATTGAATTGTATCTGCCTGCCCGATGGAAGACCAATTTATGGTGGCACCTATTTCAAACCGCACGACTGGCAGAATATTTTATTGCAAATTGCACAAATGTGGGCGGAGAAACCCGAAGTCGCGTTTGACTATGCTGAAAAACTAAACAACGGCATCCAACGCGCCGAGCAACTGCCCATTCACCCCATCCCCGATCAATACACGATCGACGACTTAAATGAAATTGTTGCCCCTTGGACCGAGATGTTCGATAAAAATGAAGGCGGTTATCAAAAAACACCCAAATTTCCGTTACCAAACAATTGGTTATTCTTGCTAAAATATGCGGTGCTTGCCGACAATCAGGAACTCCTGGATCATGTTCATTTGACGTTGAAAAAGATCGGATCAGGAGGTATCTACGACCAGATCGGTGGTGGCTTTGCGCGTTATTCGGTTGACCATTATTGGCATATTCCCCACTTCGAAAAAATGCTTTACGACAACGGGCAATTACTATCCCTTTATGCCGAAGCTTATCAACAAAATCGAGATCCATTCTATAAGCGGATTATCGAGGAAACGATTGACTGGGCCGAGCGCGAAATGCTTGCGCCGAACCATGGTTTCTATAGCGCTTTAGATGCAGATAGCGAAGGGATTGAAGGAAAATATTATTCATTCACTAAGGCTGAATTTAACGAGGTATTGGGCGATGATGCTGCCCTCCTTGGCCAATATTTTAACATCACCGAAGCAGGGAACTGGACGGAAGAGAAAACTAACATCCCAATTTGCGCCATTAATGCAGACCAGTTAGCCGTAAAGGTCAATATGTCAGCTGACGAATGGGCAGATTTTCTAAAAATTTCAAAGAAAAAATTATACAACTATCGTGAACAACGGATCCGTCCGGGACTCGACCATAAGCAGCTGACCACCTGGAATGCTTTATTTCTAAAAGGACTCCTAGATGCCTATCACAGTCTTGGGAACAGCCATTTTCTTGAACTCGCTTTAAACAATGCCCACTTTATCTGTACGCATCTTATTCAAGACAATCTTCAGTTATTGCACCAACCAAAAGATAACAACAGAGCGATCGCAGGTTTCCTAGACGACTATGCATTCACTATTGAAGCCTTTATAGCCTTATATGAGGCCACATTTGACCTCAATTGGCTCACAAAAGCAAGACAGCTCGCTGATAGTGCCATTGCATTGTTTTACGATGGATCACAAAAAACATTCTACTACACATCGTCGGAGGCGGAGGAACTTATTGCACGGAAAAGCGAAATTATGGATAACGTAATCCCTTCCTCTTCGTCGACAATGGTTCGCCAATTGAAACGATTAGGTTTACTTTTTGACGATGAAAATTACATCGCCATTACAGACCAATTGCTGGCGAATGTATTCCCGCAAATCAAGACTTATGGTTCGGCCTATTCAAATTGGGCAATATTATTGCTAGAAGAAATATATGGAATCAATGAAATTGCATTGACGGGGGATAAAGCGATGGCTTTCAAAAATGAACTCGGCAAATATTATATTCCTAACAAAATTGTTCTTGGCGGTACGGAAGAAAATCTTCCATTGCTAGAACATAGAGTCGGAAAGGAGACAAAAGCATATCTTTGTAAAAACAGGACCTGCAGTCTACCACAGGACTCCATAGAAGCGTTAATAAATTATATTTAATAAACGGTAGCCTCGGGCTTCCAAAAATCAAAATCAGATGGCTATAAAAGCAAACGACGTCGTAGCATTGACGTACAGACTTCACACAGTAGAAAACGGTGAAAAAGTTTTCGTTGAAGAAACAACTGCAGAACAACCTTTAGATTTCTTATATGGTGTAGGTATGATGTTACCTAAATTTGAAGAAAACATCGCAGACTTAAACGTTGGTGATAAGATTTCATTTGAATTGGCACCGGATGATGCTTACGGTCAAAAAGACGACAGAGCATTCGCACAATTGCCAGTAGATATGTTCAAAGAAACAGGTTTACCTCCAGTAGGAGAAGTATTGCCTCTACAAGACAACCAAGGAAACCAATTCCGCGCTGTAGTAGCTGAGGTTACTCCAGAAGTAGTTGTTGCTGACTTAAACCACCCAATGGCTGGTAAAACATTAAATTTCGATATTGAAATCTTAACTGTACGTCCTGCTACTGAAGAAGAGTTGTCTCACGGACACTCGCATGGTGTAGACGGTACGCAAGGTCACTAATACGGACCCAGAATACTAAAAAACAAAGCCGGGTGTTAATTGACACCCGGCTTTGTTTTTTACTTCTTTAAAAATCGTATCTTATTTTAAACAGACGAAAGATGCTAACATTTGCGGAAAAAGTAGTTTTATTCAATAAACATCTACATTATCAGGGAAGTCTTCCCCCAGCATTCAATGTAATTAACCCCTATCTTGATAACCCCGAGACATTGGTCGTGATGGAACAGTTCTACCACAAATACTACAATGATAACCTAACAAGAAAATTCATTATTGGCATTAATCCGAGCAGACACGGGGCAGGTGTAACGGGAGTTCCTTTTACGGATACCAAAAGACTAGCTAGCGCATGTGGCATACAAATGCATTCTGCATATACCCATGAAATATCTTCGGTGTTCATGTACGATATGATCGAAGCCTATGGTGGCCCCGATATTTTCTACAAACAATTTTATATCAATTCACCCTTTCCCCTGGCGATTGTCCGAGAAACGAAACCCAACAACTGGATCAATGCAAACTACTATGATGATAAAACACTCTTCGACATGGTCAGCCCTTTTATGCTTGATTCATTGAAACAACACATCGCTATGGGCCTAGCGACGGAGGAGGTCTTTGTGCTCGGAAAGAAAAATGCAGCTTTTCTCGCTAAGATCAACAAAGAAGAAAAGTTGTTTGGAAAAATGACCGTTCTAGACCACCCGCGCTATATACAACAATATAAATCCAAAGACAAACTGCACTACATCGATAATTACATCAGCGTGCTGAGCACAGACTAGGTTATCGCACATGTAAACTCTAAACAACGTATGATTAACTTTTTCCGATGCTATTATAAAAGAATCATCCGCTACAATTTTGTGGCACGCAGCATTTCTCGCTTGCCTGGTGCGCCAGGTGCCTTTTCTATGGTAAATCCCAATGCTTTCATACTGCGTTTGAGGTTCCCGGTAATCGCATAAGTCACAAAGACGCCACCCGGTTTAACAAACTGTGCAATATGCCCCAAGGCAGCATCATTCCACATCTCAGGCTGATGCACAGCAGCAAAGGCATCAAAATAAACGACGTCAAATAAGCGGTCCGATTGAAAATTCATCAACAGGGTATGATCAATATGAAGTTTTAATTGTTCGTTAATCTGCACGTTTCCCGTCAAAGCCAGCTCGTATGCATTCAAATAGCTTGTCCAAACAGTTGGGTGTACCGTCGCATCATAGCCCGTTGCAGCAATAGTAGACAAAGGCAGGGGAAATCCTTCAATTCCGACGTATTCCACCTGAAAAGATTTATCCCTAAGAAAGTCGGCTGTTTGTAGAAAATTCAAACCGGTACCAAAGCCAACCTCCAAGATACCAACGTCGGCGGCTCCTGTCGTTTGTACATAGTGGTCAAGCCCTGTTTTTATAAAAACATGCCTGCTTTCCTGTACCGCGCCGTGTTTCGAATGATAACATTCACCTATTTCAGCATTAAACAAAGTTTTCGAACCATCTCCTGTCGTTACAAATTCCATTTTTATACAAATACGTTAAGTTCTAATTTTCACACATGAAGTTCAAACAAAGAAGTTGTTGCCAAAACAAATGGCCTACTTCCTCCACATGACGCTGTTCACCGTTACTTTCCAAAGATAAAAAAGCCAATGCCCGTATCAAAATCCTCATGGTTTAAGAAGCACGACCATCCATCAGCGTAGATTGAAGGTGATGTCGAGCAATTGACCAGTACATCGACTTCCAAATGAAAATATATCAATACTGAACCTATAGTAGGCATGGGTACCGCTATAAAAAAATGCTTTCAATAAAAACAGCCCAGCCGACAAAAAGCGGATTTTTTCAGCAAGGGAAAACAAAAATGAACAAACACGCATAAATTCAGCTCATTTTAATAGCGCTATTCGAGAAAAACAGTATTTTAGCAATCTAAACACGAAATATTCACAAAACCTAATGAAATATCCAGACCTTACACGCACATATAACGCCGGAGAATTGGATATTCTCAATATGACCAAATTACAAAAACAATATAAGCAGTTCTTGCATGCGAATGAACTCCTTTTAAATAACTAATCATACACCTATGAAATACGCTACAAAAACTTTTGTACAGAACTACGGCAGTATCTTACTTCTACTCCTTGGAATCAGTATTGGAAGTTTGATCGGCATCTTTTTTCCTCCTATCGTCAACAATCTTAAACCGATCGGCGACATTTTCCTAAACCTACTCTTTGTCAGCGTCATACCCTTGGTATTTTTTGCCATATCCTCATCTGTTGCCAATATCGATGGCGACAGTGTACTGGGAAGAATCATCGGTATGATGTCGTTCGTATTTGTGTTGGGTATTGTCGTCGCTGGACTGTCAAGCATCTGCTTCCTTTACCTCTTTCCAGTAGATGCTCCATTACCTATCGAGCAAGCAACTGAGATCGTCGAAACGGTTGCTCATGATTCTTGGGGTGAAAAAATGGTCCGCTTTTTAACTGTTAGCGAATTTTCAAGTTTATTATCACGTCAAAATATGCTGGCCTTTGTCATCTTTTCGTTCCTCGTTGGCATTGCTACACGCAAATCGGGAACATCTGCAGAGACTTTCCGCAAATTTATAAACGCAGGCAACGTTGTGATGGGAAATCTGCTCGTGATGGTCATGAACCTAGCTCCCATTGGTTTGGGGGCATATTTTGCCTATCAGGTTGGAACATTGGGCCCGCAGCTCTTTGGTTTTTATGCCAAACCTATCGGTCTATACTACTTTTTTGGAATCTTGTATTTTTTTACGGTATTCAGTCTATTCGCTTTTTTAGCATTCGGGCTTAAGGGGGTCAAACGGTATTGGCAAAACAACATATTACCTTCCTTAACTGCATTGAGCAGCTGCAGCAGCCTCGCCACCATGCCAGCCAACTTACTTGCGGCCACACAAATTGGCATCCCCGACAGCGTTGCTAGTGTCGTCATTCCGTTAGGCACCACACTGCACAAACATGGTTCTGCAATCGCCTGTATCTTTAAAATCTATATCGCACTTTTATTAAGTGGAAAGGAATTTTTTGATCCGTCGAATTTGATTATGGCGGTAGGAATTACTTTATTGGTCAGTATTGTGGCCGGCGGCATTCCTAATGGTGGCTATATCGGAGAAATGCTGATTATATCGGTTTATCAGATGCCAACCGAGGTAATCCCATCCATTATGATTATCGCAACCTTGGTCGATCCCCTCGCAACAATGCTCAATGCCACCGGAGACACCGTAGCCGCTATGCTCACCAGCAGATTGATCGGGCAAAAACTGGCCGATCCTATTCCCGAAAATCCAGGTTAAACAGGCTACAAACGGCAAGCATTTCAAGGATAGCGGATCAACGGAGACTCTACCAATGCGCAGCGGATCAATATGGGTCATATCTATGGCTGGCAGATCAAAAACGGTAGGCAAAAAACAGCTCGCCATATTGATGCCGATGAAAAACTGATTTGAGCTCTTTCGAATTGAATATATAATTGATACCGTAATTGATCTTGTGATTCGACCAGTTGAAACCTATGCGGTGACTAAGCATCCAAGGCTGAATAGTGTATAGCTTGCCTGTGGGATCATTTTGACCTCTCCCTCCTTCTACGGTTGCACTGTAAAAAATACGGGATACGCTTGGCTGATAGACAAAATACCATTCTTTATCAGTGTCCGCCCTTCCTTGTGTCAAATGCCCATGTGTAAAGGTGGATGCCTGATAGGATTTCAGCTTCCCCAAACGAAGTGGAGCCGCAATCCCCAGATTGGTATTATTTAGTCCAATAGTCCCTTCACCTATAATTCCCACATCAAATTGCTGGTTTTGACTGCGATATAGTCCTTTTTTATAGGTTGCACTTAGATCAATACCGAAGGAATTTCCAAGCTGCGTATCCCAACCCGTTGCCTCATACATGCCAAATAGATGATGGATAAATTTCTGGGCTTCTTCACCGTAGGATTTAGGACCGATCTGGGCCAATTCGGTCTTGAACTCGACGACCTGATCCTGCGGTAAAAATCGCGTTACCCCAGCACTAAAATAAAGGTAACCTGCAAACGGTCTATCGTATTTCTTTTCCTGCCGTCTATAGTCAATGATACTGATACCGTTATAAATACGCTGGCCTATTTCAAAATCCAATACCGTATTTGAAGACTGTTTATCCAGTTTCCTCGGCAACGCAATCCTATAGTTTATATTGATACCATTGGTATAATAGCGGTCCTGACCGGTCAGGAGATAGACGTCATTGTCATTTTGGACAGCAATTTCCTGATTACAGAATTTTACCTGTCCAAAAACAAAAAAACAGGGAAATATAACAGCCCAAAAGAGGCCTAAAAATCGCAAAGCAACACTCATATTAACAGGCAATTGTAAAATTCATGCGATATCATTAGATCCAAAATAGCAAATTTCACTTCAAATTATTCAAAAGCATTTGAATCTAGCTTATTTTTCCAATTAATTCAAACTATTTAGAATAGATATAAATAATATGGAAAAGTTGCATTATTCCTTTCTTAGCGAATCTATTTGTAATTTTGCATTCGATTAGGTGTCAAATGTAAACAATTTGGGATTTTAGCGCGCATAACGTTGTCAGGTTTGGGTAATAATCTTTCGAAAAAAATAGGAAGATATCGGACAGATCGGAACAGCCATTAACTGGTAAAAAACAAACCGAGTGAAACGAGCTCATTGATACGATGAGTTCGGACACTTATAAATAAGTAAATACAAATGAAAAAAAGTTCAATTATTCTAATCGCTATCATTGCTGTCGCAATTGCCATGATACTTGTTATCTATACCGATTCAAGTACGTATTCGACATTTACCGAAGCTAAAGAAAAGAAAACCGAACTATATGTGGTAGGTCAATTGAATAAAGACAAAGCACTTCATTATGATCCCAAGACTGACGCCAACAAATTTTCGTTTTTCATGCGCGACAACGATGGTACAGAATGTGAAGTGATTTTTAGAGGGGCCAAACCTCAAGATATTGAACGTTCAGAGCAGATTGTATTGACAGGAAAAATGGACGGGAATGTGTTTAGGGCGAGTAAGATATTGATGAAATGTCCGTCAAAATATAACGATAAATCGGTCGTCACCGAGATCAATGCTACTGCTTTCAATAATTAATTCGTAAAATCAATTTTCAATGGACGTTAATTACGTTGGTGAGCACCTGCTGCCAGGGCAGATCGGACAATTTTTCATTGTACTTTCTTTTGGTGCTGCACTTCTATCTTGTATCAGTTACTTTTTTGCAACAAAATACCCTGAAGAGCATTCATGGAAAAAAATTGCTCGTATTGCCTTTTGGGTTAATGCGGTCTCCGTCGTAGCGATTGGTGCAACTTTATTTTATATTATATACAATCATCTTTTTGAATATAATTATGCTTGGGCGCACTCGTCCAAGACACTCCCTACCTACTACATCATCTCCAGTTTTTGGGAAGGTCAGGAGGGTAGTTTTTGGCTCTGGATGTTCTGGCAAACGGTATTAGGCGCTGTTTTGCTCTTCAAAGCAAAAAGCTGGGAATCGTCTGTCATGACTTTCGTCATGTTATGTCAAGCATTTTTAGCATCCATGATTATTGGTGTGGAAATCTTCGGCCTGCGGATCGGTAGCTCTCCTTTTATCTTATTGCGTGAAGCAATGGATATTCCAATCTTTAGAGAAGCAAATTATCTTTCACTTATCACCGACGGTAATGGTTTGAACCCTTTACTTCAAAATTACTGGATGGTTATTCACCCACCGACACTATTCCTTGGCTTTGCGTCGATGATTGTTCCTTTTGCTTATGCAACAGGTGCTCTTTGGACCAAACGTTACAAAGAATGGATCAATGCAGCACTTCCTTGGGCTTTATTTGCCGTGATGATTTTAGGCGCAGGTATTATCATGGGCTCATTCTGGGCTTACGAAGCACTTAACTTCGGTGGATTCTGGGCATGGGATCCGGTAGAAAATGCATCTATTATTCCTTGGTTTACCTTGATTGCCGCTGTTCACGTCATGATTGCTTACAAGAATTCAGGCCACTCCTACTTCACCGCTACTTTTTTGGCGATGATCAGCTTTGTGCTTGTGATCTACGCATCTTACCTGACACGTAGTGGCGTCCTCGGAGAGACTTCGGTACACTCCTTTACCGACCTGGGCATGAGCGGACAATTGATCTTATTCAATGTTGTCTTTTTGGTTATCATGGTGGTCTTTCTTACCGTCAAAAAGAAAGAGATGCCCATCACAGAAAAGGATGAGGATATCTATTCAAGAGAATTCTGGATGTTTATTGGCGCCTTGGTATTGACTGTTGCCTGTGCACAGATCATTGCTTCAACATCAATTCCAGTGTTCAACAAGATCTTTGGCACCAAGGTAGCTCCACCTTTGGATCCGATCCAACATTATAACAAATGGCAATCGGGTTTTGCCGTCATCGTGATGATCTTAACCGGATTTACGCAATTCTTAAAATACAAACGTACTGATAGCCGCAAGTTTTTGGCTTCCACTGTAGCATCGTTGGTTGTGTCTTTAATCCTAACGGCTGCTGTCGTCTATTTTACGAAGACGTATACCAACCTGATCTACATTTTGATCACCTTCGCAAGTATTTTCTGTATTCTGGCAAATATCCGCGTATTGGGTGACGCTGTCAAAGGTAAATGGAAACTGGCTGGCTCTTCGGTAGCCCATATCGGTTTTGGTTTATTACTTATCGGTGCCATGGTGGCCGCGGCAACCAACGAAGTCATCTCTGTCAACAACACGGGTTACATCGCTGTATCGGGATTCGACAAAGTAGAAAAGCCTGGCGACAACTTATTCCTGACCGAGGGTGAACCTGTACAAATGGGTGAATACAAAATTACCTATATCGGCGATAGCATTGTTGCTCCAAATACGTTCTATAAAATAAAATACGAGCGGATCGACGAAGAAACAGGCAAAGTGAAGGAGCATTTTGTGCTGCAACCTTTTGCACAAAACAACGCGAAAATGGGTGGTTTGATAGGTACTCCAGCGACCAAACATTATGTTACGCATGATGTATATACACTGATTACAGCTGCCGCAGCTGAAAGTCAAGCAACACACGCCAAAGTTCCTGCTGAAGATAAAACTGGTTTCGAGGACTACGAGGAGCCGGCAACATATCAGGTAAATATTGGCGATACCTTACGCTACCGCAATGGATATTACGTCATTGAAGGCTTAAACAAAGAGGCCCACCTGGAGAAAATTCCAAAGGGGCCCAGTGATGTCATGGTTGGATTGAAAATAAAAGTATTTTCGGCCGACAACAAACAGTATGAGGTACAGCCGATTTACTTAATTAAAGACGGTGGTGTTTACGACTTCAACAAGGATGTTACCGAGCAAGGACTCAAATTCAGATTTACGGGAATTAAACCTGACAAGGATAAACTGGAAATCATGGTTTATCAGAAGCCACTTCCGGAAAAGAAATGGGTGGTATTTAAAGCCATTAAATTCCCATACATCAACTTTTTCTGGTGTGGAACAATTGTCATGACCATCGGTTTTATCATGTCCATTGTGAGAAGAAATAAAGAGGAGAAACGAAAAGCACTTAAATAATGAACATTGTGATCTTAGGAAGCGGTAATGCCGCGACGCATTTTGGACAACAGTTTCAAAAAACAGGACAGCATATCGTTCAGATCTACAGTAAAACAAAAGCCAATGCAGACGCATTGGCTTTTGCGCTTCATTGCACGGCAACTGACCTACTGTCTGAACTCGACCTCCATGCCGATCTGTACCTTGTTGCTGTTTCGGATCAAGCCATTTTGCCGCTGGTGGAAGCATTACCAAAGGATTTAACAGGCATTGTTGTCCACTGTTCAGGAGCAACCGATCTTGCTGCCCTGGCTGGATTTAAAAACGCAGGCGTAATCTATCCACCACAATCGTTATCCAAAAATAAAGCAGTCGATTTCTCGACGGTGCCACTTTGCATTGAAGGTAACACAGATGAAAATAGTGCCGCGCTACTTCAGCTTGCACAGACATTTGCACCGCAAAGTATCTATTGTAACTCACCGCAACGCTTAGCCATTCACCTAGCCTCGGTCATGGTCAATAATTTCTCCAATATCCTCTATCAGATGGCTTATGAGTTATTGGAAGAAAACAACTTGCCCTTTGATTTAATCAAACCAATTATCCTGGAGACGGCAGAAAAGGTGCAAAATCATATTCCAATAACAGTTCAGACAGGTCCGGCGATCAGACAGGACAGCACAACAATGCAAAAACATTTGCAATTTATTAGCAATAAACCAGATTTACAGCAAATCTATCAACTTTTGTCGCAGGAGATTACTAAAAGAAAATAGTTTGTTAGAAACGGTTATAAACTTATCAAAACTTACCTACAGGGGGTAAATATATCCATTTACTTCAGGAACTTTAGTACATTTGCTTCGTCCAAAAGCGCATTTTGGAATGCTAATTGAGTAATAAAATAATCAGTTGGGCTAAACATTAAAATAGCGAATTAAAACTAAACAATCGTATTTTCTATGGAAGTTAGAAAACTCATTCTTTCAATAATGATTGTGATTAATTTAATCATTGTATCATTTGGATTTATATTTACATCAAGCTGGTTTTGGCTGCTTATCATCCCATTTCCCTTGCTATTGATCGCGTTATATCATAGTTTCCAGACCAAACATGCCATCCTACGCAATTATCCTTTAGTTGGATATTTCCGTTATATCTTCGAATCTATTCGTCCTGAGTTGAGACAATATTTTTGGGAATCAGATATGGATGGACGTCCTTTTAACAGAAGACAACGTTCGATCGTATACCAACGTGCAAAAAATCAGCGTGAAACTGTAGCATTTGGTATGCAGACAGATCCACAGGCTGTGGGGAACGAATGGGCTGCGCACTCTGTTTTCCCTTGCCATATCGAAAACCACGATCTGCGTACCACCGTAGGAAATGCAGCCTGTAAGAAACCTTATAGCTTAAGTGTGTTCAACATCTCGGCTATGAGTTATGGTGCGTTGAGTAAAACAGCGATAACGGCGTTAAATAAAGGTGCTGCCCTTCAAAACTTTGCACACAATACCGGCGAAGGGGGGATCAGCGATTACCACAACAATGGAGGTGATTTAATCTGGCAGGTCGGTACAGGTTATTTTGGCTGCCGCAATAAGGAGGGAAAATTTGATCCCGAACTTTTCAGAGAAAAATCCAACCGTGAAAACGTGAAGATGGTCGAATTGAAACTCTCGCAAGGCGCTAAACCTGGTCATGGCGGTATACTTCCGGCGGCAAAAAACACCCCTGAAGTCGCTGCTATCCGTCACGTCATTCCTGGAACGGACGTGATGTCGCCACCAGCACATAGTGCTTTCTCTTCACCGACTGAAATGATGCACTTCATACAACAGCTGCGCGAGCTATCCGGTGGAAAGCCTATTGGCTTCAAAATTTGTATCGGCGATAAACATGAGTTTATCGACATCTGTCATGCCATGCAAAACACGCAAATCTTCCCGGATTTTATCTCCGTAGATGGATCTGAAGGCGGTACAGGAGCTGCTCCACTGGAGTTTACAGATAACCTAGGGATGCCACTATACGATGCATTGGCATTTGTAACGAAAACCTTAATTGCTTTTGGTTTA
This sequence comes from Sphingobacterium sp. Ag1, assembly GCF_000988325.1. Classification (NCBI taxonomy): domain Bacteria; kingdom Pseudomonadati; phylum Bacteroidota; class Sphingobacteriia; order Sphingobacteriales; family Sphingobacteriaceae; genus Sphingobacterium; species Sphingobacterium sp. Ag1. The sequence goes on from NZ_LBGU01000029.1 coordinate 101,183, forward strand.
AAAAAGCACATTAAAGTAATTGTATCAAGCCGTATTGTAACAGGCTTCGATATCTTGAAAGTCATTGCCTTAGGTGCAGACGCATGTTATAGTGCTCGCGGTATGATGTTCGCTTTAGGGTGTATTCAAGCACTTAAATGTAATGAAGACGTCTGTCCAGTTGGGGTCGCCACACAACAGCCGCATTTATACAAAGGACTCGATGTAAACGATAAATATGTACGCGTCGCGCAATTCCACCGCAACACATTACGTGCTACAGTCGAAATTATGGAAGCTTGTGGTTTCAAAACTCTTTCGGATGTATCGGCAGACAAATTCTATCGTAAGGTCGATGCTATCCGGACACTAAGTTTTCAGGAAATCTATTTCGGTACTGAAGGCAAATTGGTCAATAGCCACACCGATTTCGAAAGCAAACTTTTCGAAGATTAATTGCTAGCAATTCATAAAAAAAGGTCCCCCATGTATTCCACATAGGGGACCTTTTTTATACCTTGATAGTTCCCTTACAGAATAAAACCCACTAATTATCTTTATTTCAAATTAAACAATACGCGGTGCAGAATCGTATTTGATAAAGTAATTTGATCGTCGGCCAATCCCCCTAAGGCCTGTTCAATTGTATTTTTTGCCTGCTTCATTCCTTCATCCTTCATCTTCCGCCCGATTTTTGTTAAATAGATCAGATTGGACCGTCTGTCGTTTTTATCATTAACACGGATAACCAGATTTACCCGTTCTAGGTTATTAATTAATCGAGTAACACTGGGTTTATCTCGAAATGTGCGCACAGCAAGCTCCTGCTGGGTAAGCCCCTCTTCTACCCACAGGTTATACATGATACTCCATTGTTCAGAAGTAATGTTTAACCCTGCCTCCTTGAGATTACGTTGTAATCTCCGCATAACTGCAATTGAGTATTTCCCTGTTAAGAAATTATAAAAATACTCTTGTGATACTAAATCTTGGTCTAACATATGAATAATGGTTATGGTTGTTTACGCAACTTATTTTAATAATAAAACGTCGTCTTTCATTCAATTTGAGAAAAAGCTAAACGTATTTTGGCTAATAGTTAGCCTAAATTACGCTTTAATATAGCTGTCTCAAACAAAATTTTATCAACATATCATAAGCAGATGTTGATAAATCATAACAATTTGATTTATACTAGACTGAATTTAATAAATAAAAAGGATACAAACAAAATAAATGCTTGCAATTGTACCTAATTTAGAGGATGTTATCCGATAGTAAAAGAATCGGAATCTTTTAAGAAAGGAAATTTCTCACGTGCTTCCAACAGATCGTTCGGATTTAAGGTAAAGGTATACAAGTCCTCATCTTCCGGTTTATAATATACCACGTCACCAAGGGGCGATATACACATAGAGCCGCCAGAATAGTAAATATCATTACCGTCGTGCCCTACACGGTTTACGCCCACCACATAAGCTTGGTTTTCTATCGCACGTGCCGGAATAAGGGCTCTCCAATGTGCTGAGCGCTTGTCTGGCCAGCTGGCGGTATACACTAAAATATCATATGCTCCGTTTTGATTTTTAGACCAGACTGGGAATCTCAGGTCATAACAGATCATCGGGCAGATTTTCCATCCTTTGATATCAACCAGGATACGTTCATTTCCTGGCTCAAAGTACTCGCTTTCTTTGGATAATCCGAAAAGATGACGTTTATCATATTTTACATATTTACCGTCTGGAAACATCCATACAAAGCGATTATAGTATTTCCCACCTTCTTCGATAATCAAAGAACCGGCAACAACACAGTTAAGTGAGCTTGCCATTTCAAATAGCCATCTTGTCGTAGGTCCATTTGCAGGTTCTGCACATTTCTCGACATTATTCGTGAAGCCTGTATTAAACATTTCGGGGAGAATAATAACATCCGTTTTCTCACGCAATGAGGAAAGTCTCAAGGCCAGATTATTTAGATTCTTCTCAATATTTTCCCAGAATAAATATGCTTGAAATACGGTGATTTTTAAAGGCTCCATGAACGTAATCTAAAAATTTATTTAATTATTTTCTTACAAAAAAAACATTTAATGGCAAGATACGAATTTTAATAGAATTTATACTTATTGCTGTCTTACCAAAAGGTTATTTGCTAACACTAATAACGCTTCTTTGCGATCATTTGGTACATTCAATGCTTCCATTTTTTCAAATGCCCGTTGCGTATAGCTATCTTTCAATTCGTCGGCCGCAGTTTTAATCGCATACTTGTCGTATAAGGCAAGCATATCCGCTACTTTTGATGGAGCAGTCTCTATAGTGGCATTTAATAGGGCTTGTAAAACCGTCTTATCATCCTCCGAAATTACCGCCATCAACTTCACCAATAAAAAAGTTTTTTTATTGATCATGATATCACCACCAACAATCTTTCCAAAGGTATCTGGATCTCCATATGCATCCAAGATATCGTCCTGTAATTGAAATGCTAAGCCTACGTTCTCTCCAAAATCGTAGATCAGCTGCTGTTGCTGTTCATCTGCTCCCGACAGAATAGCCCCCAACTGTAATGCTCCGCCCAATAACACCGAAGTTTTAAGACGGATCATCTCAAGATATTCAGGCATTGTCAGCGAATCCCGGCTCTCATAATCCATATCTAATTGCTGGCCTTCACATACCTCCATAGCCACTTTACTCAAAATTTTCAAAGTTGCAGGCAAGTAAATAGGATTACACTTTGAAATTTCCTCATACGCTTTGACCAACAAGCCGTCTCCAGACAATATGGCAATATTAGCATCCCACTTTTCGTGAACCGTCGTTTTACCTCTTCTTAAAGGAGCCTTATCCATCAGATCATCGTGGATCAGTGAAAAGTTATGAAAAAACTCCACTGCTTTGGCAGCAGGGATAATTTCCTCCATCTCTTGCATGCCGAATAATTCGGCGGCCATCAATGTCAGCACAGGTCGAACCCTCTTTCCGCCCAAAGTCAATATATACCGTATCGGATCATATAAATTTGATGGTGTTTCAGGAAATTGACTTGTCTCTATCGCCTCTATCACGAGTTGTTGTAAATGTTGCATATATCTTTACGATCGAATCTTGCGAATATAGCAATAATCATATAGAAATGGCAATTTTGTCCCTTTAAAGGAAGTCACCTCAAAATTGTACATTTGTATAAGTCTTTTATTATGCGCATACTGATTATCCATACATTTTATCAAGATCCTGGTGGTGAAGACACTGTATTTCAGCAGGAATCTTCCCTCCTCGCGCAAGGACATGAGGTCCAAACGCTAACCTTTCAAAATAAAAAGGGGTTGCAGGGTGCACTACAGACAATAGGATCTTTTTGGAATATTTGCGCTGCTCAACGTGTCAAAAAAATAATTCGGGCGTTTAAACCAGACATCGTTCACGTTCACAACACGCATTATGCAGCAGGCCCGATTATCGTGCGTACCATTGCCAAACTCGGCGTCCCCCAGGTCATGACCCTGCACAATTTTCGTTTACTATGCCCTTCGGCGACACTGTACCATCACAACCGTCTCTTTCTGGGCTCACTCCAAGAGGAGTTTCCGTGGACAGCCGTGCGACAAAAAGCCTTTAACAACTCTATCGTAAAAACATTTCTTCTCGCACTGAATTATTGGTTTCACCGTAAAATTGGAACCTGGAGAAAGGTCAATCGCTACATCAATTTAAGCCTGTTCGCAAAGAACATATTCGTTGAATCGACATTACACCTTCCGCCTACTAAATTCGCGATCAAACCGAATTTTGTCTTTCCTACGACAATAGCACCAGAGGGTCCGCAGGCTCACTTTGTATATGTCGGCCGTCTTTCAGATGAAAAGGGGATACTACAGCTGATCGATGCTTTCATCGGCACAGATTTTCAACTAGCAATTATTGGCGGCGGTCCGCTCGAAAATGAGGTTTTGAGAAGCATTAAACACCAGGCGAATATTTCCTACCTCGGTTTTAAAAAGAGATCAGAAATACTTCCCTTGATAGCCAAAGCACAGGCTTTACTTGTACCATCGATTTGTTTTGAAGGGATGCCGATTACGATTCTTGAGGCTTATTCAGTCGGAACAGCTGTGCTTTGCTCCAATTTAGGCCCGCTCCCCGAACTGATTATCCCCGGCAAAACAGGACAAACGTTCGATCCCCACAACAAAAACGATATCATCCAATGTTTGAGGGAGTGGAGCACAAAAACAACAAATGAAAAAGATGAGATAAGAAAGACCTGTATTGCTTACTATTTTAGTAATTTTACGCCTGAAATAAATGAAGCGAAATTATTAGCGATCTATCAGGACGCTATTCACGATAAAAAACGGAATAAATGAGTATCATTGTATTAGATAAACTGGGTCTGGCGCCACAAATCCAAGCTGTACTGGAAACAATTTATGATCCTGAACTGAAACCCGCAAATATTGTGGATTTGGGGCTTGTATATGAAATCATTACGAAGGAAGAGGGTATTGCAAAGATTGTAATGACGCTGACTGCTCCTGGCTGTCCCGTGGCAGGCGAAATCATGAATGAAGTTCAAGAAAAAGTTGCTGCTGTAGCAGGTGTCAAAGAAGCATTGGTCGAATTGACATTTGATCCACCATGGACAAAAGACATGATGTCGGAAGAAGCAAAACTGGAGCTGGGTTTTTTGTAAAATTCACCGACTAATCAAACAAAACAGGGCTATCCAAGAATATTGGAAAGCCCTGTTTTGTTTGTATATGCTATATGCCTCTCCTAAAACATCGTTTGAGCTGTACCCTATCCGCAGGTCTATCTGCCCTGATTGTTTTCCAAATCGCTCAACTTTTTCAAAGGCTTGGCACTATTGGCATCCGCACCGAAAAGTAATTTCCAAAGCTTACGTGACTCTTTGGTCAATAGTGGGGATACAATGGAAAGAATGAGCACATATACGACCACAAAGGATTGAATAACGGGTAATAAAGCCCCTGCTTTACCAATATTTGCCATGATAATGGAAAACTCCCCCCGTGCAGACAAGGTAAAGCCAATATCAAAGGACGTTTTAGGTTTCATACCCGAAAATTTAGCTGCAAAATAGCCCGAAGCAAGATTCCCCATCACCGTCACCAGCGCTGCAATCGAAGCCCAAAAGACAGCTCCTCCAAGGGACATAATGTCAATAGACAATCCGAAACTAAAGAAAAACATGGCCCCAAAAAAGTCCTTATAGGGCAGCACCATCGATTCAATCTTTTTGATGTATTGCGAATCCGCCAACACTAAGCCGGCCATCAATGCCCCGATAGCCTCCGCAACATGGATGGTTTCGGAGAAACCTGCCACAATAAAAAGTAAGGCAAAGATGATCAATATAAATAATTCAGAAGTTTTCTCCTTCAATAAGCGATCGATCGCAGGCACCAGTTTTCTGCCCAAAATCAAAAAGGCCAATATAAATCCCAAGGCCAGTAAGGAAGTTCCAGCTACCGTCCAAAACGAACTGCTTCCTGTCAGTATCAGGCCCGAAAGGAAAGAAATATGCATCGCTATAAACAGGTCATCGAACATAATCATTCCCATGATCACCTCCGTCTCCGGGTTGGCTGTACGTTTGAGATCTGTCAGCACCTTTGCAACAATCGCCGTGGATGAACTCGTCATGATACCACATAACACCATCATCTCCTTAAATGGCATATCCATCAACCAACCAATCAACAACCCTGAAGTAAAGTTCAGTAAGACGTAAATTGTTCCACCGGTGACGATTGCTTTACCGGATTTAATCAGCCGATTGACCGAAAACTCAAGACCAAGGTAGAACAACAGGAACAATACGCCCAACCGTCCCATGAAATCGATAAAAGGTTTACTCTCTGTAAATGTTAAATCCACCAGACCAACCTGCGGAGCGTGCTGTCCCAAAACCATTCCTATAATAATGAAAAATGGAATAACAGAAAACTTAAGCTTATTGGCGATGAGGCCAACAATGGCAACAAGTCCTACAGCGATTCCAATTTCCAGAATTAAGGTATGTGATAGCATAAATTACAGTAAAATTTCCTTCAAAAGTTTAATATTATTCTTCTTTCCAGCAATGACAAGTGTGGTACCTGGGCTAATCAAATAAGACGGTCCTGGATTGATAACCGTATCATCATCCCGTATCCCAGCAATAATCGATGCACCTGTACGTTGACGAACTTCCAGCTCTCCAATTGTCTTACCAGCACCCTCATTTTTGCCTTCCACTTTGTACCATTCAATGCGTAAATCGTCCAAAGCAACTTCAATTGTCTCCAATGCTTTAGGCTTATAGGACAAGCCACCGATAATACCCGCAATCTGCCGAGATTCATCGTCATTGAGTGTCATGACGCAACGTGACTCATGCTCCTCGTCATCATAGCGATAAAGTTCCCGTCTACCATCGTCATGGATAACAACAACCATATTGTCTCCCGCATCGGTTTCAATTTGAAATTTTTTTCCAATTCCAATCAGATCGGACTCTCTTACAATAGACATAATCTTCTATTTAAATAAATACTAATAATATAAGCTTCATAACGTTGTATCCAACAATTACAAAAGCAAGCTGAAGGTTCTTACTACAAAAACAAAGACTTTCAGAAAAAACAGCATCAGCCCTTAGCCACTAAAACACAAATTTACCTAAAAAATCAATCTTAAACGAATCCGCTGACATCTAACGGGATGGGCCACAAAGAGCAAATTACCCCAAAATACTAAAAAAAGAGCAGAAAAACGACTCTTTTAACCGATTTCATCCCTTTTTTCGACGTATGGCTTCGTGATGACACAGCTGAACAACACTAAAAGCGCTCGAGGTACACATGCTATTAACGATCCGAGTTCCTAACAGAACAAATCAGCTTTTATTAGCTCCAATTTTCATTACAAATACCCATTTCTATAACGTTTTCGTAGTTCATGCAATCGTTTGTTCCAAGAAGCAATAGAATTGCCAAAGGTTTATTTCTTTATAATTGCCGCATTAAACACTTACTGAATCTAAATTACACACCTATGGTCAAAAAGAGTCATCTCATCCTTCTGACACCATTATCAATCTTGTCATTAGCGGCACCTATTTACGGGGTAGCGAACCCACGTAATTTGGTTGCAATAACCAGTCTTTCACCCTTTCAGCAGGTCGTCTCTGGAAAGGTCCTTGATGAAACCGGGAAACCAATAAGCGGGGTTACCGTTTCTGAAAAAGGTAAAGCGGCAGCAACGACAACCAATCAAGACGGAATCTTCTCACTGAACGTCAGTTCAAAAAGTGCCATCCTAACATTTAACTCGATCGGATTTACCGCGAAAGAAGTCTCCGCGGCACAAGCAGCACAAATAACCTTGACAAAATCCGAGGATGTTTTGGATGAAGTTGTGGTCGTAGGTTATGGTAAACAGAAAAAGAGCGATTTGACAGGAAGTATCGCTACAGTGGAAGCAAAATCCCTAGAACGAATAAATTCACCGAATGTTGTCGATAAACTTCAAGGTAAGATTTCTGGTCTAGCGATCAATTCCGGTTCAGCCAAACCTGGTGAAACAGCTTCTATCAATATCCGCGGTGAGAACTCGATCTCCGCGTCCAATGCACCCCTAATTATCCTGGATGGAATTCCTTTTAGTGGTTCCCTAGGCGATATCTCTTCCAATACAATTGCCAGTATCTCGGTATTGAAAGATGCCTCATCTACCGCAATCTATGGTTCAAGAGCTGCAAATGGCGTTATCCTCATCACCTCAAAAAAGGGTGCAGCCGGAAAAGCACGCATCAATTATAACGGTTATTTTGGGGTACAAAGTGTAGAACGTCGTCTTAAATTAATGAACGGCCCGCAATACATTCAATTTATGCGTGATTACCAGGCTGCAACAGGAAAAACCGGAGATAAGCTTAATCCGGAAAATTATCTTTTTGCCAACGTATTGGAACAGTACAAAAAAGGGGAAGAAGTCAATTGGCAGGATGAAGTATTCAATAGCGGAGCGCCGGTTCAGGAACACCAGCTCAGTTTTTCAGGCGGAACGGATAAATCCGATTATTATGCCTCTGTGAGCTACCTAAATCAAGATGGAGTTGTAAAAAACACGCCATACGAAAGATACAATGTCAATCTGAACCTCAATCAAAGTTTAAGCTCTTGGTTAAAGCTAGGAATGACCATGCAGGCTTCTCAAGGGAACCGCGACGGCGTACAGCCCAACCTCGAGAGTGTTGTAAAACTTTCCCCTTACAGTAAAAACCGCGATGCCGATGGTACTGCTGTAACGTACCCGATGTACGCACAAACACTATGGGCACATCCTTTCGCAGACGAAAAAGGCCAATGGGATCAGACCAGAAGAACAGTCTATGCGAATACTTGGCTTGATGTGAAACTCCCTATTGAAGGATTAAGTTTCAAAACCACATTCGGAACCAACTACCGAAATATTAACGAAAACTCCTATTACGGTTCAAATACGGTTACAGGACGTGGCGTGAATGGTACCGGTTCAATTTACAATGAGCATTTCTGGGATTGGACCTGGGAAAATCTCTTGACCTATGACCGTACCTTTGGTGACCACAAGATCAATGTCGTGGGTCTCTATTCCTCGCAGAAAACAAATTTGAAAACTTCAAGAATGAATGGAGACGATTTTGTATCAGATGCCGGATATAACAACATGGCCTCTGCCTCTAAAAATCTTAAGATCGAATCCAACCTCCAAAATACAGCCATGATTTCCTACATGGGAAGAATCAACTATGCTTTTAAGGATCGTTACCTATTAACTTTGACCGGTCGTTCGGATGGTTATAGCGCATTCTCTGTCAACAATAGATATGCATTTTTTCCTTCAGTTGCAGGAGCCTGGGTAATTTCTAAAGAAGGAAATTTGCAGGACTATTTCGATCTGTTAAAACTTCGTGTTTCTTATGGTAAAAATGGAAACCAGGCCGTATCGCCTTATCAAACTTACGACCGTCTGACCAACGTCGATTATATCTATGGGCTTGACCCGGTCAAAGGACTTGTGATGAATTTCAATGGCCGAGGCGGTAACCTAACCTGGGAAACAACGGCTTCTTTGAACCTTGGTTTAGACTTCGGTATCCTTAAAAATAGACTTTCCGGAACGATCGACTACTACTCATCCAAAACATCGGATCTTTTATTAAGCGAACAGGTCCCTGTCATGAATGGTTATAATACCATTTTAACCAACATCGGCGAAACTTCCAATAAAGGGATCGAAGTTACCTTGAATGCCATACCGGTCAAAAATGACAATTTCCAATGGAATGTCAATACGACTTTTGCCTATAACAACAATAAAATCACGAAACTGCGCGCTGATGGAAAAGACGATTTGACCAATGCCTGGTTAATCGGAAAGCCTATTCGTATTTTCTACGATTATAAAGTCATTGGTGTATGGCAGGAAGGTGATAAAATTCCTGATAGTTACACTGTGAAACCAAAACCAGGCGATGCAAAACTAGCCGACTTAAATGGGGATGGTAAAATCGATGCCAAAGACCGGACTATGATGGGGAACAAAATATCCCCTTATACACTCGGCATTGGTAATGATTTCACCTACAAGAATTTCTCCCTATCATTCTTTATGAATGGAGCATTTGGAGGAACGAAAGTAGATGATTTCAAAAATATCGAACGTTTCTTGCCTAACAACGGCGCCAATTATCTTGCTGATATGCCTTACTGGACGCCAGAACGTACAAATACGGATATTCCATCGCCAGGGTATACTCCGGTTGGGGGACATACCTATTACATCAATTCATCCTATTGGCGAATTAGAGACTTTAGCTTGGGCTATACCTTTGACGGAGATTTTCTAAAAAAACTAAATCTCTCTTCCATTAAAGCATTTATCAATGCACGCAACCTCTATACATTCTCTAAGATCAAAGGTTACAACGTAGAGGCATTGAGCGTAAGTTCGACGACAGGTAATCCAACGACGACCAACATCGCTAGTCCTTATCCTGTTGCAAGAACATTCTCAGTGGGAGTAAATGTCCAATTCTAAACACATCAAGATCATGAAGAAAAGAAATACAACTTTATATGCAATACTAACTGGCCTAAGTTTACTTTTCACGGGCTGCAGCAAAAACTTCTTAAATGAAGACACCAGCAGTTTTCAGTCGCCAGATAATACTTATATTAATACAAAAGGATTCGAAACTGGTCTAAATGGCTTATATTCTTATGCCCGCATGGAGTTCCTGACATGGAACGGAAGTATTTTTTCCCAGGGAGCAACTCCGCAAGAGGCACTACAGGTTGGAACAGATATTGTTGCCATCAAAACCACGGGCACCGACGGATCATTGGCCCCATTTAGCAACTACAAACTCGATGCCGCATCATCTTATGTGCGCAATTACTGGAAATATGCCTACGGTTTTATCGGTAATACCAACACGATCCTAGAGGCCCTAAAAAAGGATGGTATCAGCTGGACAGACAAAGACAACGATCCAAAACGTGTGGAAGCAACGGCCCGTTTCTTCCGCGCCTATAGCTATCGTTACTTAATCAATCTGTATGGAGATGTGCCTTGGGTAGACAAAGTATCCGAAACACCACGTCGCGATTTCACCCGCACACCGAAAGCTGAAATCTTGACGCACATGATTGAAGACCTTAAATACGCGAGCGAAAATCTACCTGACAATCCAGGCACAATTCAGGAAGGTAAATTGACGAAATGGGCTGCTTTACATTACCTGGCAGAAGCATATATCGAAGCTGGACAGCCAGATTTAGCTGTAGAGGCTGCCAACAAAGTGGTTCAAAGTGGCTACTTTAAATTGAACGATCAACGTTTTGGTGCCGAAAAAGATAAACCCGGGGATTATTTCCACGATATGTTTATTGAAAACAACCAAAATCGCGGTTCCGGCAATCAAGAAACCATCTGGGCCATCCAATTGGAATACAATACACAAGGGGGCGGCGACCGGTACACCGATTGGAGCAAACGTGCCTGGGTGCCTTTCTATTCGCAACAAAAAGGATTTGCCTTGGCCGACTCACTTGGAGGAAGAGGTCTTGGGCACGTACGCCCTTACCAATGGTGGCTGGATAGCTATGAAAAACAGGATGTCAGAAATTCATCTTTCAATATCAAACGCGATTGGTATTATAACGATCCCTCCGTACCTGAGCTTTATGGAAAGAAGATCGTACTTACCGACGCGATCAAAGAATCAGGCAATGTATTCCCGACAACAACCAAATTTTTCTACGGGAAGACAGCTGTTGACCCTGCATTTGAAGGAAATATGAAGGACCGTGTGAAAGTACGTTTGGCCGAAACTTACCTACTATTGGCAGAAGCATACTGGCGTGCCAATAAACCGGTACAAGCTAAGGATGCCATCAACGCTGTCCGTGCCCGTGCAAAAGCGTCATTAATCGATGCCGCAGCGATCAATGCGGATTTGATTCTCGACGAACGCGCCCGCGAGCTTATTGGTGAGGAAATGCGTCGCATGACCCTTGCCCGTTTTGGTGAGGATGTATTTTTACGCCGCGTGCAAACATTAAACACACAATCAAAAAATGTGGTGAAAAAAGAATTTATTCTTTGGCCTATTCCACAAGAAGTTATCGACAGTAACACTGGTGCAGCCTTCCCACAAAATCCGGGATACTAAACCTTCCAAAAAACCTTCATGAGCCCAAAGGCCATGGAGGTTTTTTCTTTTACGACTTTGCTTCAATCAGTTTATAGGTGCCATCTTCCCGGATCTGACTACGACCAATGGCGATATTTTTTGAATGGTAAAATAAAAAAAACCAGCCTGCTGCTGCACCTTCAGCCCAATACTCCTGACGCAACGCTTTGGAGCGCCGACCATCAAAATCATATTTGGCGACATAATTATGGAAAATTTCTTCGGGCTCAGGTAATACATCTCCGCCAAAGAAATAGTGCTGATCGCCTGTTTGAATATGAAATGCCTGATGATGCGCTGTATGTCCTCCATTGAGCGCATAGCTGATTTCTGCATTTATTCTTCCTTCACCTTCCACCAGAACTAAATTTCCACTGCGTTGAATCACATCAAAAATCTCGGTCCTGTATGAACTGGAGATACCTGAATAGGCATCTTCCCATTCGCCACGTTGAACAATATATTCGGCTTCGGGAAATGCGATGCGTCCCATTCCGTTTTCAAATGTGACCATCCCTCCAGCATGATCCTTATGAAGATGAGACATCAGTACATATTTTACATCTTCCGGTTCAAAGCCAGCCTTACGGATATTATGATGCAGTTGTAGCACGCCACTGTCATCGGTATAGCCAAGACCGGTATCACAGAGCACAAGTCCGGCATTCGTTTGGATCAAGAAGGGATGGACATGGATAAACATCGCACCGGGTCGGTCCTTAGGGTCATCTATCAGGGGGTCAAAGGGAATAAATTTTCTACTCTTATCTACGGAAAAAGAACCTTCATATAAAGAATAAGCCTGCACCATATTTAAAACATTGGGAATATGCACGTTAAGCAACAGCGGATCAATACCGGGTTTAGGAATTAGGTAAGTCCAGCCTTAAAACGTATATTTACACTTAAAATATTGTGCAAAGATATGCAAAAAAGGTGGGTACTAAAATCTAAAACTGATGTCAAAATAACCAACAAACTGCGCGAGGAATTAAACATCAACACTGTATTGGCAGAGTTGCTCGTGAGCAGAGGAGTGGAGACTTTTGACGAATCAAAGCAGTTTTTTAGGCCTCAATTATCGGATTTGCACGATCCATTTTTGATGCGGGACATGGAAAAAGCCATCACCCGGATCATCCAAGCCATTGGCAACAAAGAAAAAATACTCATCTATGGAGACTATGATGTAGATGGTACAACAGCTGTTGCCGTTGTTTATAGTTTTTTCAGGGAATTTCATAGCCAACTGGAGTTTTATATTCCAGACCGCTATGCCGAAGGCTATGGAATCTCCACACAGGGTATTGATTATGCCGCAGCAAATGGTTTCAGCTTAATTATTGCATTGGACTGCGGTATCAAGGCAATCGATAAAATCGATTACGCAAACAGTAAAGGAATTGATTTTATCATTGGCGATCACCACCTTCCCGGTGAGGAACTTCCCAAAGCCTATGCCGTATTAGATCCCAAGCGTGCAGACTGTGAATATCCCTACAAAGAACTTTCAGGTTGTGGAATAGGCTTTAAGATTATTCAGGCTTTTATACTGACCAATGGTATGGATATCAATGCCTGCTACCAGTTTTTGGACCTTGTAGCCGTGAGTATCGCTTCGGACATTGTTCCTATAACCGGTGAAAATAGAATACTCAGCCACTTTGGCCTCATTAAACTCAATACGAATCCCTGCGTCGGACTAAAGGCACTGATTGATTTATCAAACAATCGAACGAAGATCTTTACAGTGAATGACATCGTGTTCCAGATCGGCCCACGCATTAATGCTGCGGGCAGAATAGACCATGCCAAGGACGCCGTCAAACTTTTGATCTCCAAATCGCTACAGGAAGCCAAAGATTTCAGTTCGAGCATAGACGATCAAAACAATGTACGGAAAGACTTTGATCTCAAAATAACAGAAGAAGCGCTTGCACTGATTGAGGATAATGTTCTTCTTAAAAGCCGAAAATCCACGGTATTGTATAAAGCCGACTGGCACAAAGGTGTCATTGGTATTGTCGCTTCCCGTCTGACCGAAAAATATTACCGTCCGACGATTATATTGACCGAAACAAATGGTCATATTGCAGGTTCCTGCCGTTCGGTACTGGGTTTTGACTTGTATGAAGCCTTAAGCGAATGCGCTGACTTGTTGGAGCAATTTGGTGGTCATAAATATGCTGCCGGACTAACGATGTCCTTAGATAATGTCACGCTATTCCAGGATCGTTTTGAGGAAGTGGTATCGCGACGTATCAGTCCTGAAATGCTGACCCAAGAAATTTTGATCGATGCAAAGTTGGCATTGAAAGATATCGATGCTAAGTTCTTCCGTATTCTCCAGCAGTTTGAACCTTTCGGCCCCCAAAATGAATCCCCTATTTTCCTCAGTAAAAAGGTAAATGCAGTAGGACAGGCTTTTATTGTGGGCACCAATCACCTCAAGATGACGGTTATTCAAGAAGACTCTCCTTCATTTGACTGTATCGGTTTTGGACTGGCAGAGCATATCACACACATCAATTCTGGGCAAAGTTTCGACATCTGCTACAGCATTGAAGAGAATGTGTGGCGCAACAAAAGAAACTTACAGCTCAACATCAAAGGGATTAAGTATTAGTATTGCATTAGTAAGAAGATATTAAATATATTTACACAAGATTTGGTCAGGCATAAAACCCTCATACTGGATTAGATACCAGGCATGAAAGAATGGCGAGGGTTTTAATTAGTCCTATTGAACAGATACATACAACACAAGACATTCCACGAAGATGATTTTAAAGGCAGAACATCTCATAAAAAAATATAAGCAGCGTACCGTTGTCAACAATGTTTCCTTCCATGTGGAACAAGGCGAGATTGTCGGGTTATTGGGTCCTAATGGGGCAGGAAAAACGACCTCATTCTATATGATTGTTGGTCTTATCAAGCCCAATGAAGGGAAAGTATTTCTCGACGATCAGGAGATTACGCAGGATGCGATGTATCAACGCGCACAACGTGGGATAGGTTATCTCGCTCAGGAAGCATCGGTTTTTCGGAAGCTCTCCGTAGAAAACAACATCCTGGCAGTATTAGAAATCCATTATCCGAATAAAGAAGAACGTTTGGCAAAATTGGAAGAACTACTCACAGAATTCAGCTTACACCGTGTCCGTAAAAACAGAGGTGATTTGTTGTCCGGTGGTGAGCGTCGACGTACCGAAATTGCGCGAGCATTAGCTGCTAATCCATCCTTTATTCTTCTGGATGAACCTTTTGCAGGGGTTGACCCGATCGCCGTAGAAGAAATTCAGACGATTGTAGCCAAGCTCAAAACCCGTAACATCGGCATCTTAATTACCGACCACAACGTACAGGAAACCCTATCTATTACGGACAGGGCCTACCTCCTAACCGAAGGAAAGATCATGCTGACGGGTACCCCTGAGGAAATTGCAGATAATGAGCTTGCCCGTAAATTTTATCTCGGTCGACATTTTGAATTAAGAAGGAAAAAATTTTAAAGATTAAAGAATCCCTCCCCTATGGCCTTATTAAACTCCATTTTTACTTGGTTCATGAAAAAAAGAATTCACCAGATTGAACTTTTCATGAAATACCCACACGATGTACAAGAAGAATGGTTTCAGAGTTTAATTGCCACTGCTGAAGCGACGGAATGGGGAAAAAAATACGATTATACAAGTATATTAACGCCAGAGATCTTCAAAGAACGCGTCCCGATACAGGACTATGATGATATCAAGGGCTACGTTGATCGTATGATAAAAGGAGAACAGAATATCCTGTGGCCTTCTGATATCAAATGGTTTGCCAAGTCCTCAGGCACCACATCTGACCGTAGCAAATTTATTCCCGTTAGTGAGGAAGCACTCGAAGAGTGTCACTTCCAGGGCGGTAAAGATATGCTCACAATATACTGCCATAATAGACCCGAAAACCGCGTATTTACGGGAAAATCTGTTGTTATTGGCGGTTCTTCACAGATCAACAATTTCAGTCCGGATTCCTACTACGGTGATCTTTCATCAATCCTCATCCGTAACCTTCCTTTCTGGGCCGAATTTAAGCGAACGCCCAATATGGAGGTTACTTTAAACCCAAACTTTGAAGAGAAAATTGAGCAGATTGCCCAAATTACACTCAAAGAAAATGTAACGAGCTTAGCTGGCGTACCGACATGGAATATTGTTATGGCCAAGCGGATTCTTGAGATTACAGGCAAAGACAACTTGCTTGAGGTATGGCCAAATCTAGAATTTTATGGACATGGCGGAGTGAGCTTCAAACCTTACCGCGAGCAATTCCAAAAATTGATCCCTTCGGACAACATGTATTATCTCGAGAATTATAATGCCTCAGAAGGATATTTTGGCTTACAGGATCAATCTGATTCGGAAGATCTTCTGCTCATGCTAGATTATGGTATTTATTACGAATTCTTACCTACTGAACGAATGCACGAAGAAAATCTGTCAACCTTACGTTTGGATCAGGTGGAGCTCGGAAAAAACTATGCATTGATCATTTCAACCAACGCGGGTTTGTGGCGTTATAAAATTGGAGATACCATCAGGTTTACGTCATTGTCTCCCTATCGCTTTCAGATCTCCGGACGAACCAAACAATATATTAACACCTTTGGCGAAGAGGTTATTGTTGACAACGCCGAACAAGCCTTGGCCGAAGCGAGCAAATTGACACAGGCACGAATCAGAGATTATACCGCTGGACCGGTCTATTTTAAAGATGCCGAGGCCGGAGCACACGAATGGGTGATCGAATTTGAGCAACAACCCAATGATTTTAAGCGTTTTTGTGAAATATTGGATGCTAAACTCCGTGAAATCAATTCGGATTATGACGCCAAACGTTTTAAGAATATGGCGCTTCGGCCGCCTATTGTACACAATGCGCCCGAAGATACATTCTATAAATGGATGAAATCAAGAGGTAAGCTAGGTGGACAAAATAAGGTTCCAAGATTGAGTAACAGCCGCGAATATCTCGAGCCGCTCCTGAAAATACTCGCCGAATAATACCACGTACTGACTGAAAATACGGCATACAGACCGAATAATAGCGCGGTCTCCGGCTGGAGATTAGCCAAAATTTTTGGATTCTCTTATTTTGGCTAATCTCGTATTGCTGAATTTTGTTGTTTTAAAGAACTGCTGTGAGTTCGTCTGGTTGATAAGCTCAAGAAAGCTTAGACTATAATGGAGGTTTGTTAAGGTTTAATTGCCGTTTTATATAAAAAAACAAAAAAACCAAGAATAAAATTCATAGAAATACCTTTCTTCTGAACTTCAACATCACCCTGTAACAAGGAGCGATTATCGCCTGCTGCTACTTCGTTACTTTTGTTTAGACTGTGCGTCAATTCCATACTAAGTTTATTTTTATGATAAGTGATTTTATAGCGTTACTGCGGACCAAAATGCCCATCTAAAGGACCGCATTCTTTACAGCCAAACTTTATGCCATAATATGAAAGGATCGTATTAATTAATAAAAAATTAACACATTTAATTATTAATACAGACTAATCGAGAGATATGAAGTGAAATTCTTCCATTTCAAAAAAAAGTGTAGTAAAATAGGGAACAACTGTCCGAAATAAAAGGCATAGCCAAGCAGGTAAATTATACAGTTATACGTGCAACTTATATTTCATTTTTTTCCTAACTTAGCCTAAGTAATTAAAAAATAAGATGAACGCGACAGAGAACTATTCAATTCGCGTAGAGCCAACTCAAAATTCAAGACTCTCGCAAGTAGATTTCGACAATCTAAAATTCGGAAAGATTTTATCCGACCACATGCTGGTCGCAAACTATGATGACGGTGAATGGAAAGATGTCAGCATCGTCCCTTATGGAGATATCAGTATCAGTCCTTCGATGTCCGCTTTACATTATGGTCAAGCGATCTTTGAAGGAATCAAAGCTTATAAATTTGCAGATGGAACAGTGAGTATCTTCCGTCCGGACAGAAACTGGGAAAGATTTAACAAATCTGCCGCACGTCTTCAAATGCCGGAGGTGCCAGAGGAGATTTTTATGGATGGCCTAAGCAAACTATTGGACATCGACCGTAACTGGATCCCGGCAAAAGAAGGTTCATCATTGTACATCCGTCCTTTTATGTTCGCAACAGAAGCGGCTTTAGGTGTACATCCTTCTAAGTCATACAAATTTATCATTATCACCGGCCCTGTAGGCGCATATTACAGCAAAGCGATCAGCTTAAAAGTGGAGACCTACTATACACGTGCAGCAGAGGGTGGTGTTGGTTTTTCTAAAAATGCAGGTAACTACGCCCTATCGCTTTACCCAACACAATTGGCCAATGACGAAGGTTATGATCAAATTATGTGGACAGATGCTTCTGAACATAAATACATTGAAGAAGCAGGTACGGCAAACCTTATTTTCCGCATTGGAGATACGATTATCACACCACATGGTGATACAATCTTACACGGTGTAACACGCCGTACAATTATGGAATTGGCGGAGAAATGGGGTTACAAAGCCGAGCAGAGAAAGGTATCTATTCAAGAACTCATCGACGGTATTAAAGCCGGTACAGTAACGGAAGCTTTTGCAGCTGGTACTGCAGCCACAATTACGGATATCAGCCGTATTGGTTTTGAAGGACAAGATTATCACTTGCCGCCAGTAGAGGGCCGCGAGTTTTCAAATCGTGTTTTGAATTACCTCAACGACTTGCGTTATGGTAAAGTAGAAGATCCATTCGGATGGAACTATTTAGTGAAGTAATTTCCAAAATGAAATAAAAAAGCCTTTGT